>JAHEYB010000040.1:18994-30631 GCA_023251805.1 Bacteroidota bacterium
AAATCCCTGTTCTGTTGTAAAACGGACAGGGATTTTATTTTTAGAATATCCACCACAGATTACACAAATAAACTACAGATCTATTTTCTCAAAATGCCTAGCAAAGCATATATTGACACTAATGTCCAGCAGCCTTCCAATATGACAAAAGGAAGATAATTAATAAGGCAGGAAGCAAAACAAGCCACGCCCGCTCCGACAATATTCATTATAATATAAGCCATTGAATCTTTATGAATCTTGTTGGATAAATTCAAAAAGAATGCAACGAGTAAAATGCTCACACCTATAAACCCAATCCAGTCGCTATAGTTCATATTAAATCTTATCTGTGCTTATGTATGTATCTGAGGAAAACATCATTTGCCCTTTCGCGCAGGAAACATTTGGCGGATACTTGCAAAACCTGTTCTCGAATTTTCGGTAAAAACACCCTGACTTGTATCTTTAATTTCTTCGATGGAATAAAATGCCGTAGGATTGTATTTGCGAATCAACAAGGCTACTTCTTTTACATTTTTTCGTTGAATAATTGTAAAAATCATCTTTACTGGGCCAACTGCGCCTTGTGCATCCACAACTGTAATTCCATGATTTTGTTTTTTTAATGCTTGGAGCAAATCGCTGCAATCCTGATTGGTGATAATTCGGATTACTTGTAAACCTAAAGCCAACCGCTCTTCAATCCACAATCCAACATACGTTCCTGTGGCAAATCCCCCTGCCCAAGCTAAGTAACACGCCACATTGTTTAAATTTTTCATTACTTGCGCCACCACAATAATCCAAATCAATACTTCAAAAAATCCAAGCAATGGAACAATTTTTCGAAACCCTTTTGAAATAAATACATGACGAATGGTTCCCAAACTCACATCACAAATACGGGAAAAGAAAATAATCAAAGGAAGTACTACCCAACTGTGGTAATCAAAATTACCTGCAGCATCGCGAAACATTTCGGTAAACAATAACATAGTGCAAAAGTAAGGTCAAAAAAAATCCCCCACTTATGTGAAGGATTTTTTAACTAACAATCAAATGTTTATACCAAACAAATTATTTTTTCAGTCAAAACTGAATGGTATTTATTTAACAATTATCATTTTGTTTGTTTTTCTTCTTCTATCTGCTGTTAAACTATAATAGTAAACACCGGATTTTAAATTTTTCTTATTAAACACTATTGAATGTTTGCCTTCCTGTAGCTCGGAAGCAATCAAGGTTTCCATCAATCTGCCATAAGCATCCCAAATTTGTAAATTCACTTTTGCTTTACTACTCAGCATAAATTCAATGGTTGTATTGTCCGAAACGGGATTTGGATAATTCGTTAATTGCATATCCGTTTTGGACGCTTCAATTTCATGTATTGTAACAATATCGTTTACGCTATTGATATATGTCGAATAAATTCCACTTGCATGAGTTGCCACTACCACCAATCCATCCGAAGCACGAGTATCAATCATATCACAAACCGAATTACCAATAGTACTTGTTCCTTGCTGCACCCAAACGGTTGATGTTCCCATCAATGTATCGGTTGCATACAACCCGATGCTGGTTGCCAACAAATAAACGGTTCCATCAGCAACATGCAAAATACTTGCCCAACGCACAGAAGGGCTGGAAGTAGCAGAAGCTTCCAAATTACCTCCCGCTTTTGCCCAGGTGGTTCCTCCATCTTCACTATAATAAATACTATATACTCCATAATTCGAGAATGTAACTATCAGCTTATTACCATCCAAAGGATCTGCTGCAATACAACTAACATATCCTGATGATGGAAATAAAATTCCGGTTGTTGTAGAAGTAATGTTCAGTGGTGTTGGTGTTCCAATGTTTGCATTGTCTACACGATATACTTTTTGTTTATCTGTTCCATAATATACTCTGTTTGCAGGTGTTTTACATGCAGTAACAGCAGTAATGATTGAATTTACGGTTGG
The DNA here is from genome assembly GCA_023251805.1 of Bacteroidota bacterium. Taxonomy (GTDB): domain Bacteria; phylum Bacteroidota; class Bacteroidia; order 2-12-FULL-35-15; family 2-12-FULL-35-15; genus 2-12-FULL-35-15. The sequence continues at coordinate 20,950 of JAHEYB010000040.1, forward strand.
TACAGAATCTACAAATTGAGTCCAGTTGGTAGAAATAGAATCCCAGTTTCCAATCATTGGAATGCCAGATAAATCATCATTTCGCCACAAATATTTTCCTCCGGCCACATACATATAATTATTATTGTTTGGATCTAATGTATATGGATTTATAAATTCAGGATTTTTTAATCCGATTGGATCAATACGAGCAAAAGATGTTACGTTTCCTGAAGCATCTAATGTTGCTTTCATCATCTTCGCATTTTGAATGGAGAAATAATAATTTGTTCTTCCATCTGCAATAGCGCAATATGAACCATCACCTCCGCGAGGTTGCACCCAAGGATTTGTTGGAACAGCATTATTGGTGAACCAACTTCCATTGTCCTGAGCTCCGGCAATAACTACATCGTTACCGGAAGTTGCGTGGTCAATTGCAACAGTATAAAACATACCTGTTAAATAACCATTGTTCAAGGGTTGCCAAACAACTGTTGCTGCAGTATCATTCAACGTTTTAAAAACTCCTCCGTCATTATAACTAAACATCACATCAGGGTTGGAAGGAGAAAATTCCAAGCCATGCTGATCGGGGTGATGGTTTGCATACGAATTAATTACAGGCAACGCAGAAAATTGCAAATAACCACCAATAAAAGTGGTGTTTGTTGAATCCTGAAATCCAGTGGTAGAGCGATATAAATTTGTTCCACCAATGTAAACAATATTAGAACTTCCTGGTTTTACTTTTACCACCATGTCGTAAGAGCCTTGCACATTCCATTTATCAAACTGTCCGCCTGTTGCTGGTAAGTTGATTGATAAATCTTGCCACACACCACCAGCTCCTGTTCCGTCTCCGGAGACGTAAGTATATTTCCAAAGACTATTCCACTCAGCAGTACCTAAATAATTATACGTTACTTTTCCGAAGCCCGGAGTGTTTGCTAAATAATAAACTTCATTTTCGTTATTCGGATTTATTCCAATGACAATACGATTGTAAGCCGTTGGAAATCCTGCAGGAGTAATATTTACAAAAGCACTATCATCCTCCGAACGCCAAATTCCTTTTTTAATTCCATCGTCACTTAATGTAGCAAATGTGATTCCTGTTGATGCTATAGCAACATCCGTAAAGTAAGAAGAAGGTGAACCTCCTAAAAAGGTTGTCCAACTTGTTCCACCATTTACACTTCGCACAATTCCTCCATAAATTGCAGCGTATACTTCTTCCAAGGTATCATTTGCTGAATTATCATTCGCAACATTCCAAACCAATTGCCATCCTGTTGAAAATCCACTCGGATTACCGCCTGCTGTTGCAGCGATTGACGACCAAGTTACACCCGCATCCGTTGATTTAAATAATCCATCTCCCAAATAATATCCATTACTTCCACTGCTTGCTGATGCACCATACGCTTCACCACTGCCATAATACCAAGTATTTGTATGTGTTGAGCGTTTATCTTGAGTTAAGCACGTTGCATTTTTCAATTGTGATAAGGTATTTGTTTGAGACCAGGAAGTTCCGCCATTTGTTGAAATCCACATTCCACCTGAACAAGAACCTGCCAACAATCTATTTTCATTACTCACATCTATACCAAAAGCACGCGTTCTTCCACCCAAATTCCATGGACCACGATTGGTCATTGTTAAACTCGCCATTCTATTATCCACTTGTAAATCGTTGGGTAATGTGGCAGCAAATGCTAACTCAAGCTGACGAATATTTTCAGGGATTTTACCTGTTGCAGGATCTGCCAATCGAGAAATTTCCCAACGCATGCGTTCTTGCGCATCATCTTCCATTCCTTCACGGGAAACGGTAATTTCTTGAGATTTATTTTTTTTAATTACTGATGAGGCAAAGTAAGAAAGTCCTGCACCTACAATTGCAATTGACAATAGAATAGTAGTTTTTTTATTCATTTGGGAATTATTATTTGTATTCAAATATAACACTATTTAAACTTCTTTTTCATCTCTTCCACAATTTCAAATGCAGCTGGACAAACAAATGTGTTTTTCAACGTTAAATCCAGCAATTGATAAAATCGTTTTCGGTCTGTATGGGGGTATTCGCGACAAGCAGTGGGACGGTCTTCATAAATAGTACAATAATTATCGGCATCTAAAAATGTGCAGGGAGCGGAGTTTAAAACATAATCTCCCTCCTCATCTTTGTGCAAATATTGCTGAATAAAATCGGAAGGACGAATACGGAAACGTTTGGATATTCTATCAATATCTCGGTCGTGAAAAATGGGACTAGTTGTTTTGCAGCAATTAGCGCATTTCAAGCAATCGATTCGTTCAAAAGCTTCATAGTGTAATTGATGCACAACGTCATCTAAGTTGTTTGGTTTTTTTCTTTTTAAAACCTCAAACAATTTTTTAGTATTTGTTTCAGCTAGTCGTGCTTGATTAGGGAGTTTTGATAAGTCCATTTGGCGAAATTAAGGAATTATTTAAGTCGGATGTAAAAAAGGACGTCACACTGAGCGCAGTCGAATTGGACATGAAACAGTCCTCAAGGTATCTTTAATAAAAAACAGATGATCTTCGTCCCAATTTCATCTTTCATCCCAATTAACTACCCATTCGACTACGCTCAGGGTGACGGCAGAGTTGGCTAGAATCATTTTCATCCTACTATTTCAGCATCCCATAAGCAACTGGATAAATCAAAGTCTCCCAAATAGCATATTCCTTTGCTGAAGGATGCAAACCATCCGGTGCAACCAGCGAACCATCTTTCCCCATTGATTTTGAAGTCGTGAACAGATCAACTGTTTTTAAATTTCGTTTTTTTGCTTCTTCTAAAATGATGGAATTAAATTCTGAAATCCCTTTTGAAATATCTCTTCCACCACCATAACGCGAACCCGTTGAGGTCACTCCAAAATCAGGAATAGTAATTAAAATGATTTTACTTTTATCGGGCAAACCAGCTTGAACGTGATCAATTATTTTTACAAGATTTTTTTGAAATGTTTTTGCATCCACACCCTGCACCCAATCATTTACTCCGATTAATATCGTAACAAACGTAGCTTTCGATTTATCAAATACAGGAAGTTCTCTGTCAATTAAATTCTGACTCGTCCATCCGTTTTGAGAAGGATTGGCAATGAGTTCAATATTAATTTTATCCTCTTTCAAATGTTTAGATAAAAGCACTGGCCAGGATTGTGCTTCGGTTGCACCGGTGCCAATTGTATACGAATCGCCAAGCGCTACATAACGGATTTGAGCCATCATCGAAAAGTTTAGGAAAATGAGTGTTGCAAGAAGTATTTTTTTCATACTCAATATACGACAAAACAATATCATTGGATTTAGTACTTTCGTAGCACAAAGATGAACAAACTACTCTGCATTTTATTTATTTTTTTATTATCCTCCGAAGCTTCAGCGCAGAACGGTGCACAAGAGAAAAAACTGGAAGTACACGGACACAGAGGTTTTCGCGGACAATTTCCTGAAAATACAATTACCGCTTTTAAAGAAGCAGCCAAAGTTGGAGTAGATTATATTGAATTGGATGTCATCATTACAAAAGATTCACAAGTTGTGGTGACGCACGAACCTTGGTTTAATCCAACTACCTGCACATCTCCGGAAGGTGAAATAATTACCAAAAAGACGAAAAACAATTTACATCATCTCAGGTATTCCGAAATTAAAAAATACGATTGCGGAAAACGAGGTAATCCAAAGTTTCCGCAACAAGCAAAAATGGCGGAGTATAAACCTTTGTTGAGGGAAGTAATTGAAACGATGGAACAATTCACAAAAGAAAATAATTTACCTCCGATAAAATACAATATCGAAATAAAAAATAATGTATTTGGAGATGGAAAGTATCATTTTGATGTAAAAACCACTGTTACTTTAGTTTATGATGTGATTAAAAAATACGGAATTGATGAGCGCATTTTAATTCAAAGTTTTGATAGCAGATGTTTACGTGAAATGCATAAAATAAATGCTCAATTAAAAATTGGGTTGTTGGTAGCGAATTTTACATCGGTAAAACTAAATATTCAGAAATTGGGATTTACTCCTAACTATTATAATCCCGCTTCTAAAATCTGCAAAACAAAAACCATCAAACAAGCACATAAAAAAGGTTGTAAAGTAGTAGTATGGACCGTAAACTCCGAAAGCAAAATCATAGAGCTGAAACAAAAAGGTGTGGATGGGATCATTACTGACTTTCCGAATGTAGGTGTAAAACATAGATGAATTCTATTACGAAGCGTCATTGCGAGGGAAGAATGACCGCGGCAATCTCATCCATTAGATTGCTTCGCTAGCGCTCGCAATGACGCCCCGAACAACCAATTAACGCTGAATATCAAGCAATTGCCAATTTTTTGGCGAATCAGCAAAATTTTCCTACTTTGCAACCTCTAAATATTTTTACTACTAAAAACATTGACATTTATGAAGGTAGGAATTCCATCGGAAATTTTTCCAAATGAGTTGAGAGTCGCGGCAACTCCAAAAACTGTCAAACGATTGCAAAAGCAAGGATTTGAAGTTTACATTCAAAAAGGCGCAGGAACCAAAGCCAATTTCTCGGATAAAGAATTTGAAGAAGCAGGTGCAAAAATTGTAGCGACCGCTGCTGATATTTATGGCAGTTCGGATATCGTTCTAAAAGTGAAAGAGCCTTCTGTTGAAGAAGTAGCAATGATGCGCGAAGGATTGGTAATGTTGAGTTATTTATGGCCGGCACAAAATCAAGACTTACTAAAAGTAATCGCAGATAAAAAAGTAAATGCCATTGCAATGGATGCGATTCCTCGCATTTCCAGAGCACAAAAAATGGATGTATTGTCATCTATGGCAAACATCGCAGGATATAGAGCTGTGATTGAAGGTTCTTACCATTTCGGAAGATTCCTTAACGGACAAATTACTGCTGCAGGAAAAGTAGAGCCAGCAAAAATATTGGTGATTGGTGCCGGAGTAGCCGGATTAGCTGCAATTGGAGCGGCCAATTCATTGGGTGCAATTGTTAGAGCATTTGATACTCGTAAAGAGGTAGCTGAACAAATCGAATCGATGGGCGCTACTTTCTTGACTGTTGAAATAGAAGAAGATGGTGCTACATCATCGGGTTACTCAAAAGAAATGAGTAAAGAATTTATTGAAGCAGAAATGAAATTGTTCACGGAGCAAGCAAAAGAATGTGATATCGTAATTACGACTGCACAAATTCCGGGACGACCAGCTCCTAAATTGTGGATGGATTATCACGTTGCCGCTATGAAACCAGGCTCTGTAATTGTGGATTTAGCTGCTTCAACTGGTGGTAACTGCGCGCTTACAAAAAACGGAGAAGTATATACAACCGACAATGGAGTAACCATGGTTGGTAAATTAAATCAATTGCCATCTCAAGCTTCACAACTTTACGGAAATAACTTATGTCACTTATTAGATGATATGGGTAAAAACGAAAAGTGGAAAATTGATATGGAAGATGCTGTTGTATCAAGAGCAATGGTAACGTACAACGGAAAAATCAACTGGCCTCCTGCTCCGCTTCCAGTAAGTCCTACAGCAGGTGGAAAAGCAAAAGTAGTTCCACCAACAGAAGCAGAAACAAAAGCGTCAAATGAAGCAGCAGCAAAAAAAGCAACCAACTCTATGGTTATTACCTTAGCGCTAGTTGGGGGCATGTTGTTCCTTGTTGGTAAATATGCACCAAGCGATTTTATTCAACATTTCACGGTGTTTGTATTATCAATTTTTGTTGGTTGGCAATTGATCACCAATGTTGCACATGCTTTGCATACACCATTAATGGCTGTAACAAATGCCATCAGCGGAATTATTGTTGTGGGTGGTTTATTACAAACTACAGGTGATATTAAAGATCCAGTGACAATAATAGCAGTTGTTGCTATTTTAATTGCCAGCATTAATATTGTTGGAGGATTCATGGTGACACACCGTATGTTGAAAATGTTTAAAAAATAGTTCACCTACGCTGAAGCTTCGGTGGACGAGTCTGCCGTTGTATAAGCATGATGGATAAAAGATAAAAAAAAGCCCACCTTCGCTAAAGCTATGGTGGATAAAAAAGAAAAATTATGATTGAAATAGCAAAAGAAATTCAAACAGCAGCATATTTATTTGCAAGTATCCTGTTCATTTTAAGTTTAGGCGGATTAGCCTCTCAAGAATCTGCAAAACGTGGAGTTATCTATGGAATTGTAGGTATGATTATAGCAATCATCGCTACCGTTTTAGGTCATGGAGTTGAAGGACATGTTTATATCATCGGAGCAATTGCCGTTGCTTCTTTAATTGGTATCATGGTCGCACGTAAAGTGGAAATGACTTCCATGCCTCAGTTGGTAGCCATCCTTCATAGTTTTGTGGGAATGGCAGCAGTATTGGTTGGTTTCGGTTCATACTTAGATCCTGAAACACAAGCATTAACTGGAGCAGCACACATGATTCATTTAGTGGAAGTTTTTATTGGAATTTTTATAGGTGCTATAACTTTTACTGGTTCCATTGTTGCATGGGGAAAATTAGATGGAAAAATTCCTTCTAAACCATGGGCATTTAAAGGATTGCAGATGATGAATTTGATTTTGCTTGGAGCCTGTGCAGTATTAGGATACTTTTTTTGTGCAGCACATGCAACAGAAGGAATGCTTCCCTTGTTAATCATGACAGGCATTGCATCTTACATTGGTGTTGTATTAGTAATGGCAATTGGTGGCGGTGATATGCCTGTAGTTGTTTCTATGTTGAACTCTTATTCAGGTTGGGCTGCATCTGCAGCAGGATTTATGTTGGGTAACGATTTATTAATTGTAACCGGAGCATTGGTTGGAAGTTCGGGTGCAATTCTTTCGATGCACATGTGTCACGCCATGAACCGTTCTTTCTTTGCTGTAATTTTTGCAAACGCAACTGCATCCTCTTCACAAGGTGGAGAGAAAAAAGCAATTGAAGGAGAAGTAACAGCATTGAACCACGAAGAAGTTGCCATGTTATTAAAAGAAGCAAAATCTGTTGTGATTGTTCCGGGTTACGGAATGGCAGTTGCGAAAGCACAATATCCAATTTATGAAATGGTTCAAGTATTGCGTAAAGCTGGAAAAACAGTACGCTTCGCAATTCACCCTGTCGCTGGTCGTTTACCAGGACACATGAACGTATTGTTAGCAGAAGCAAATGTTCCTTATGACATTGTATTGGAGATGGATGAGATTAACGAAGACATGCCAAGTACAGATGTTGTAATGGTAATTGGAGCAAACGATGTTGTAAATCCAAGTGCACAAGATGATCCTGCAAGTTCAATTTACGGAATGCCGGTTATTGAAGTATGGAAAGCAGAAAAAGTAATTATTATGAAACGTTCAATGTCGGCCGGATATTCAGGTGAAGACAATCCACTTTTCTACAAACAAAATTCAGAAATGTTGTACGGTGATGCTAAAGTCAGTGTGGAGAAACTTTTGAGTTATCTAAAAGCATAGGCTAGATTTGAGATATTAGACGTTAGATATTAGATAAATAACATTTTAACTCGAAGCAATTCCCCCTTTGAAAAGGGGGCAAGGGGGATTGAATCTCTCGTTATTAGAACTTAGAGAATAAAAAAATCATGAAAACGCTCCTTTTTCTAAGGGGCGTTTTTTATTTACAAAAAATTAAAATAAATTTGTAAAATGTTACCTAATTAGCTAACTTTGTATGGCGGAGAAAAAATCAACGAGAGAGATATTTTATTATAAAAACTATTACCTCGACTTCATTGGAAAACTAAAACCAGAAGTCAAGAAAAAATTCAGCTGGACATTACAACTCATTTCGACAATCGACAGAGTTCCAGAAAAATATTTTAAACATTTAACAGGAACAAGCGGTTTGTACGAAGTTCGAGTTGAAGTTGAATCAGATATATATCGCGTATTTTGCTTTTTCGATAAAGGACAATTAATAATATTAGTGAATGGCTTTCAAAAGAAAACACAAAAAACACCTCCTAATGAAATTGAATTAGCAGAAAAATTAAAAAAACAATATTTCAATGAAATTGGTTACTCAAAAAAATAAAAACAGAACAAATGAATAAAAAGATAAATAAAAATTTAACATCCTTCTCCGACCACCTTGACAAACAATATGGCAAGCGTGGCACAAAATCTAGAGAGAAATACGAAGAAGGCTTCGAAGCTTTTAAATTGGGAGTAATGCTTCAGGAAATGCGCAAAGAACAAGGCATGACACAAGAACAACTTGCTGACAAATGTGGTACAACCAAAACGTATATTTCTAGAATTGAAAATAACGCTAGCGACATAAGACTTTCAACTCTTATGAGAATTATTAGTGAAGGATTGGGTGGGCATCTGAAACTGAGTGTTGATATCTAAAAATATAAAACATGTACAAACATCGCCTAGTAATTTTATTTTTGTTTTCATTAACATTCGCTACTTGTAAAAAAGCAGGGAACTCAGATGTTAGCGGAACTGTTACTGAAAAAGGAACAGGCTTACCCTTTCCAGGAGTTAAGGTGTTTGTTGAACGAACAACAAAGTCTGGATTAAACTCTAACCTTGACCGAACCATTGTTGCAAGCACAGTAACAGATGCAAATGGACATTATGAATTAGATTTTTACATGAAGGCGAACTATTTGTATGACCTCTATGCTACATTGCTAGAAGATTCAAATGGAAAAACTTATAGCAAAGTAGAATGGGCAGACATTCCCAAAAAAAATATTGTTGCTAATTTTCAATTGCCCCCGATTGCTTACTTGAAAGTAAACATGCATAAATCTTCCACTATTATAACCCATGCAGCCTACTTAACAATTGACAACAGCGCATCTTATACCCTGTCCTTACCAAATTACCCATTTGATTCGGTTGCAGGAATTTACCGCGTGATCAGTAACGACACAGCTTATATTTCTTGGTCACAAAAATACGGCAGCCCAGCATCTTGGCTGAATGATAATGATAAGGTTTATCTAAACAAAGGAGATACGCTTGACTATCACATTTACTTTAATTAAACATGAATGCAATCCCAACCACTTCCTACACCATTACTTCTACTCGAACAATTGCGGAGCCAATAAAAAAAGTCTTCCGTGCTTGGACAGAACCCGAACATTTAAAAAATTGGCGGGGACCAAATGGTTTTACAATCTAGCATATGAAAAAATTAAAAAACATTCACCCCGGAGAAATTCTTTTCGAAGAGTTTCTTATTCCTCTAGAAATTAGTGCTTACAGGCTTTCTAAAGACATTGGAATTCCGCAAACACGCGTTTCTGAAATTGTGAAAGGCAATAGACGTATTACTGCTGATACCGCTCTGAGACTTTCAAAATATTTTGGAAATTCTGCCAAATTTTGGTTAGGACTTCAAGATGATTTTGACATTGAAGAAGAACGCAACCAAAAGAAAACAGAATTGAATGCCATCAAACAATGGACTAAAAAAGCTGCCTAATTTTCTAACCATGAACAAACGCTCCTTCCTTAAAAAAGCATCATTAGCAAGTCTAGCCACCATAGTTAGCTTTCCTGCTCTTAGCAAAATATTGGATTCGGTGGCACATTTGTCGCCAGAAGAAATTACTAGTGATGAAGAGTTTTGGAAAGCCATACGCAATGCGTACAAATTAAAACCAGAA
>JAHEYB010000041.1 GCA_023251805.1 Bacteroidota bacterium
GTAAGTGGAAGGAAGATACATTGCATAGGATTGCGAAGCATCATTTAAGGTATTTACATTTTCGATGATTTTCCCTTTTTCAAAATTTTCTTTTGCAGGAATTGAGTCTTTTGTTTCTTTGGCTGATTCTTTCTGTTTAGGGTCTGATGAGCAAGCGAATATTGAAACGCAGAATGTTACGAGTACTAAAGAAAAATATTTTTGCATCTTAAACAATTTTATAATTTCGATGTTCACCAATTTTCCATCCAAATTTTTTTTCGATGAACATTAAGAGTTTTACTTTTAGGGATAATTTTTTTTGAGTTGGGTCGAAACTAAATTTCCAATTCATTTTATTGATTCGTTCTTGCATCACTTTTGGATGAGTTCCATTAAATAATGCGACTGAATCGGTTTGTGAGTAATCAAATTTTTCAACATTTGGAACATTTTTTTTCATCCACTCATCATCGTGCCAAAGCTTGTTGAATGTTTGTTGCTTTGCTTGTTGCGCTTCCGGTGGTTTTACCCAACCATAGTGGTAAATAAAAGCATCGATGTGTTTTACATTTAATTTTTCATCGTTTTTACGAAACCCCTGAGCATCTTTATAAGAGGAAATACTTTTGTTGTTTTTGATAATACGAATTTCTCTTCGATACCACCTTCTGGAATCTCCGATATAATCATACGAACCATAAAAGTGTGTGTAGTTAAATAATAAACCTTCTACATTTTTATCGTCTTTGAATTTTTTGGCAGCTTGCTTAATGATTGGCAAATATTTTTCGTGAATTACTTCATCGCCCTGAATATAAAAAGCCCAGTCGCTGTCTTTTGCAACAGCAGCAAATGCTTTGTCGGTTTCATCGGCCAACACTTTCCCTCCTTTACGTAAGGATTCATCCCAAACTGTTTCAATAATTTTAATTTTTGGTGAGTTGATGGATTTAATGAGTTCTAATGTATCATCTTCTGATTTTCCAACAGCTACAACCACTTCATCACAAATGGGAAGAATAGACGCTATTGCTTCAACGATAGGATAATCGTATTTTATTACATTGCGTGCTATTGTGAATCCGCTAATTTTGACCCCTCCAACCTCCCCAAAGGGAAGGCTTTGTGAGGTGCTTATGTTTTTAGATTCTCCCATTCTTTTGTAAATTTTAACTTTTTCAAAGGGGGAATTAAATTCCTGTAAAATTACTTGGGGATATTTTTTTTAACTCGGACTTAATTGAATCACTTATGTTCAATGTGTCAATAAAAGCAGAAATGCTATCTTTTGTAATGTGAGTATTTGTTCGTGTTAATTCTTTTAATGTTTCGTATGGTTTTGGATAGCCTTCTCTTCGAAGAATGGTTTGAATTGCTTCTGCAACCACTGCCCAATTATTTTCTAAATCTTTTTCAAATGCCTCTTTGTTCAAGATTAATTTATCCAATCCTTTTATTAAGGATTTGTAGGCAATTAAACTGTGCGCTAAAGGAACACCAACGTTACGTAATACGGTTGAGTCCGTTAAGTCGCGTTGCAAACGAGAGATCGGAAGTTTTGCAGCAAGGTGTTCGAAAATAGCATTTGCAATTCCTAAATTTCCTTCTGAATTTTCGAAATCAATTGGATTTACTTTGTGAGGCATTGCAGATGAACCAATTTCTCCTTTTTTTATTTTTTGTTTGAAATAATCCATTGAAATGTATGTCCAGATGTCTCTATCCAAATCAATCAAAATATTGTTGATGCGTTTTAATGCATCGCAGTATGCAGCAAAATTATCGTAGTGTTCAATTTGTGTTGTTGGGAATGAGCGCGATAATCCTAAATTTTTATTTACAAAATTGTTGGCGAATGTTAGCCAATCAATTTGTGGATAGGCGACATGATGTGCATTTAAGTTTCCAGTAGCGCCACCAAATTTCGCTCCGTAAGGAACATTCTTCAGCATTGCAATTTGGTTTTGTAAACGAACAACAAAAACCATCACTTCTTTTCCTAAGCGTGTAGGAGAAGCTGGTTGTCCGTGTGTGCGTGCCAACATGGAAACATTTTTCCATTCTTCTGCATACCCAGAAAGTTTATTTATTACTTCTTCCAATATGGGCAACAAACAATTATTCATTGCATCTTTAATGGAATAAGGAATGGCAGTATTATTTATGTCTTGAGATGTTAATCCAAAATGGATGAATTCTTTTTGTTCGTTAATTTTTAAAGCATCAAATTTTTCTTTGATAAAATATTCAACAGCCTTCACATCGTGGTTGGTAATTTTTTCAATGTCTTTTATTTTTTGAGCATCTGCTTCGGTTAAATCAGAATAAATTTTACGGAGGGCAGGATATAATGATTTGTCGAAACTTTTTAATTGAGGCAGTGGCAATTCACAAAGAGCAATAAAATATTCGATTTCAACCAGTACGCGGTATTTAATAAGTGCAGCTTCCGAAAAATAATCAGCAAGTTGTTCGGTAGTGTTGCGGTAGCGACCATCTACAGGAGATATAGCAGTAAGTTTATTTAATTCGCTCATTAGAAAGAATGTGTTTGAAAAAGAGTAGCGAAGATACGAAAAAATCTTGTGTTAGAGGCCAAGTGGTATGAAAAGCCCGACTGCTTTGAGTGCCAAGTTTTTTAGCTTTTTATTTAGCGAATATAAGAATGGATTAGATTTGTCAAATGAAAATTGGAGGAGCCAATTTGGCACCTTCAATTAGATGAAATTTCAAGGTCGCAAAATGCGATCTTGAAAAATTTGAAAAATTTATGATGAAAAAAAAGATAATGGTAACCGTTTCAGATGAAACAATAATGAATCAGATTTATTATATGAGGGGACAGAAAGTAATGATCGATAGAGATATTGCAGAGCTATATGGGGTTGAAACTAAAAGATTAAAAGAGTCTGTTAAACGGAATATTGATAGATTTCCCGATGATTTTATGTTTGAAATGAATCAAGTTGAGTTTCAAAACTTGAGGTCGCAATTTGCGACCTCAAGATCGGAGCATGGAGGTTCGCGTTATCTGCCTATGGTTTTCACAGAACAGGGTATAGCAATGCTGTCAAGTGTTTTAGATAGCAAAAGAGCCATTTCAGTCAATATTCAAATTATTAGAATCTTTACCAGAATTCGTCAAATGTTGCTTGACAATACCGAAGTAAGACTTGCAATTGAGAAAATTGAAAGAAAAACAGAGAACAATACAAAAAATATTGAATTATTATTTCAATATTTTGACGAGACTTCTGAGAAAAAACAAACAGCAAAGCCCATCAGAAAAATTGGCTACAAAATTTCTAAAAAGAAAAAATAGGTTATTTTGTTTCCGACAATTCGAGTATTCTATCAAATTCGTGCGGTTTGATAGCAGCTACGGATAAGCGACTGAGACGAACAAGTTCAATGCCTTCAAGTTTTTTATCGGCTTTAATTTCGGCTAGTGTAACAGAGCGTTTCAATGTTTTATATGGTGCAATTTCCACAACACTCCAAGCAGTATCTTCTGTGGTAGGATCTTGATAGGCTTCTTTTACAACTTTTGCAATTCCAACAATATCGAGCCCTTCATTGCTATGATAGAAGAAAACAAGATCGCCTGCTTTCATTGCGCGCATGTTGTTACGAGCGGCATAATTGCGCACACCATCCCAAACTGCTTTTTTATCTTTTTGGAATTTTTCCCAGCTGTATTTGAAGGGTTCTGATTTTACGAGCCAATGTTTCATGTGTGAATAACGAATTATTAAATGACACTCCTGTAAAAAAAACACACCCCTAGCCCCTCTCTAGAGGGGGAATGCATTCACCACAATAATTTTCATTAATCTACTATTCGTAATTCGTTAAAATTCGTAATTCGTAGTGTTTAGTGCATGATTTTGAAAACCAATTCTTTTAATAACTCTCCTTCTGTTGCGGAGCCTCTGTCAACGCCTTTCGATTTCATATCATACTCACGTAAATAACTGAAAATGGATTTTAGTTTTCCAGCCGAATAATTTTTAGCTCCTAATTCATAATCTTTTACAAAAAATGGATTTACACCCATTGCAGAAGCAGCTGTTTTTTTATCTGATAAAAAATGATAGATTAAAATTTTACAAAAATATCCGTAGAGTGAAGCAACGGTCATTACCATTGGATTTTCTTTTGGATTGGCATTAAAATAGTTAATGATGCGATTCGCTTTCAATACTTCTTTTTTTCCGATAGCAGTTTGTAATTCAAACACATTGTAATCTTTACTGATACCAATATTTGTTTGAATGTGTTCCGTTGTGATTTCTGATTTTGCAGGTAAATTGATAATTAATTTATCCAGCTCATTGGTTACTTTACTCAAGCTTGTTCCAAGGTATTCACTAAGCAATCCTGCCGCCCGTTGATTGATGGTATAATCTTTTGTTTTTAAATAATTGTTTATCCAGTCGGCAACTTGGTTATCGTACAACTTTTTTGATTCGAACATAGCTGCTTTTTTTTGAATCAATTTTGCAAGCGCGGTACGTTTATCAATGGTTTTGTATTTATAACAAAACACCAAAATAGTTGATGGAAGAGGATTTTCGAGGTATGCTTCAAAAGGAGTTTTTACTTTGTCTTTCTTATCTTCTTTGTCTTTCTTAACTAAGTCTTTTATGTCTTGCGCTTCTTTGATAATTACAACTTGATGTTCGCTCATCATGGGGAAGCGTTTTGCTGCGCCAATTATTTCGGAAGCAGAAACATCGCGGCCATAAAGCACTGTTTGGTTGAATTCTTTTTCGGATTCATCCAATACATTGTTTTCGATATAATCAGAAATCATATCAATAAAATAAGGCTCTTCGCCCATCAAGAAATAGATGGGACGATAGGTCTTCTTTTTTAGTTCAGATATAATTTCGTTGTACTCCATGTTGCGAATTACGCCCTTCGATATGTCTGCTTAAACGCAGAATGCTCAGGGTGACGAAGAAGTTTGATTTGTTTACTGTTTACTTTTTATTTTGTCTACTAATTATTCAAACCTTAAATGCTTTACTGTTAAACCATTGTTGATAAGCTCATTCAAGGAATCGATGCCGATTTTTAAATGTTCATCCACATAATTTTGTGTAACTACTTTATCACTTTCAGCAGTTTTTACTCCGGTTGAAATCATTGGTTGGTCGCTCACTAAAAGCAAAGCTCCGGTTGGTATTTCGTTGTGAAATCCGATAGAAAAAATGGTAGCAGTTTCCATGTCTATTCCCATAGCACGAATGGAGCGCAGGTATTCTTTAAATTTTTCATCGTGTTCCCAAACTCTTCTGTTGGTTGTGTAAACGGTTCCTGTCCAATAATCTTTTCCATGATTACGGATGGTTGTTGAGATTGCTTTTTGTAAATTAAATGCTGGTAAAGCAGGAACTTCAGGTGGAAAATAATCATCAGAAGTTCCTTCTCCACGAATGGCCGCTATTGGTAAAATTAAATCTCCTAATTCATTTTTCTTTTTTAGTCCGCCACATTTCCCTAAAAACAAAACCGCTTGCGGTTCAATGGCGCTAAGCAAATCCATTATAGTTGCTGCGTTTGCGCTCCCCATTCCAAAATTAATAATGGTAATTCCATTTGCCGTAGCATTTGGCATGGGCATATCCTCCCCTTTTACTGGCACATTGTTCCACTCTGCAAATTTCTTCACATACTTGTTGAAATTGGTCAGGAGAATATATTTCCCGAATTCATTCAAAGGAGTTCCTGTGTAACGAGGCAACCAGTTTTGTACAATCTCTTCTTTATTTTTCATTTTTTCGAATTACGAATTTTCTCTAACCTGCCTGTAGGCAGACACGTTACGAATTTTTGTTAAAAGCTACTTGATAAAGCACCTGTATAACAAAGAAACGCAATAAAACTCATGCTGAGCGAAAATACAAATTAAGGGTTGAGAATAGACTATTGTTAAGAAATTTTAATAAATATAATAAAGAGAATAAGCCTAAAATTCTCTTACTTCGTGAAAGCGATGCAAGAACTCAATTTACCGAAATACCAATTTAAATTTAAAGAAGCAGGAGAAAAGATTCAAATTTTTGATGCTTTTAGGAAGAAATATGTTGTGTTGACTCCTGAAGAATGGGTAAGACAGAATTTTTTACAATTTTTGGTTACAGAAAAGAAATATTCACCGGCTTTAATTGTCTTAGAAAAAAGTTTAAAGTATAATCAATTACAAAAAAGAGCAGATATTTTAGTATATGATAAAAACGGAGTGCCACTATTGCTGGTAGAATGCAAAGCTCCTGAAGTAAAAATCACACAAGACGCATTTGACCAAATTGCGAGGTACAATATGAGCTTTAAAGTAGCTTATTTAGTTGTCACCAATGGCATGGATCATTTTTGTTGTAAGATGAATTATTCAGATAATACCTATCAATTTTTAGAAGAAATCCCTAATTTTTGAGGGTAATTGTTTTTTTTTGAAAAATTTCCTATATTGCAGTATATTAACAATTTACACTAAGCCCCATGCTACAATTAAAAAAAATCTATTTGGTAATTTTCTCAGCATTAATTTGTACAACTACCATTAATGCTCAGGTAAAAATTGCTTCACCTGCATCATATACTCAATTCAGAATGGCTGATAATGTTAAGCCTGGTGATTATTTAGAAAAAACAATCATTGTTAAAGTAAAAAAAGAGTTTGCTTCTATTTGCTTTGATACAAAAATTAACAATCCTGCTTTTACCAAAATGTATAACGATTTGGGTGGAATGGGTTTGAAAAAAGTTTTTCCATTTGTAAAAGCACCGGAAAGAGAATACAATCAACAAGGTCAAAAATATGCTGATTTAACTCAGATATATCAGTTTTCATTTACCTCTTTTGTGACTTTGGAAAAAGCGATTAATAAAATTGCAATAGCGGGTATTTTTGAATATGTAGAACCCTATTACATTCCAAAAGTTAGTTATACTCCAAACGATCCATTATTTTCAACACAATGGGGAATGACCAATGTGCAAGTAGAAGCGGGGTGGGGAGTAAACACAACTACGGCACGTGGAGATACAAATGTAGTGGTTGGAATTACAGATACCGGTACTGAACTAACTCACGATGATTTAAAAACGCAGGTTAAATTTAATCAAGGAGATCTTCCCGGTGGTGGCGATGGTGATGGCGATGGTTATATAGATAATTATCGTGGATGGGATTTGGGAGACAATGACAATGATCCTACTTGGACAGGTGATTCACATGGAGTGCATGTTTCAGGAATTGCTTGTGCAAAAACAGACAATACCACTCCAACCGGAGTAGCAGGTGTGGGTTTCAAATGCAAATTTTTGCCTGTTAAAATTGCAAATACTTCAGGAACATTGACAATGGCTTATCAAGGAATAGTATATGCAGCCGATCATGGTTGTGATATTATCAATTGTTCTTGGGGTGGAGCAGGTGGCGGAACATTTGGTCAGGATGCAGTTACCTATGCAACTATTAATAAAGATGCTCTTGTTATTGCAGCAGCTGGTAATGGAGGAATAGATGAAATTTCTTATCCGGCAGGTTATACCTATGCAATAAGTGTAGTAAATACAAAAACGGATGATAGAAGAAATGGAAGCTCGAGCTACAACTATACAGCAGATGTTTGTGCTCCCGGAACAGGAATTAATTCAACCTATCCAACAAATTCTTATGCATCTTTAACAGGAACATCAATGGCATCGCCTTTCACATCTGGTGTAGCAGCTATTATTAAATCGTTTTTTCCTAGTTACACTGCTTTACAAGTAGGAGAAAGATTGAAAGTAACGTGCGACAATATTTATCCATTGCACAGTCCGATTTATGCGAATAAATTAGGAAATGGACGCATCAACTTGTTTAAAGCATTAACAAATGCAAATACTCCATCGGTAGTGATGACCACTAGAAATGTGACAGATAATAACGATAATACGTTTGTTGGGAATGACACATTGCGCATCAGTGGCAACTACACAAATTATTTAGCACCAACAGTAAATTTAACGGCAACACTATCTTCCACTTCACCATTTGTTACAGTAATAGATGGCACAACAACTTTGGGTGCAGTTGGAACCTTGGGAGTGGCAAATAATAATGCGGATCCTTATACTGTAAAGGTTTTGCCTACAGCTCCTCTCAACTCAAGTATTTTATTTAAAATTACTTACAACGATGCTTCTACATCTTATACAGCAGCAGAATTCTTTTATATCACTGTGAATGTGGATTATGTGAATATTACAATCAATGATGTAATGACTTCAATAGGAAGTAATGGTCGTTTAGGATATTCACAAAACGGGCAAACAGGAGGCTTAGGATTTAATTACATGGGAACAGCAATGTTGTATGAAGCAGGTTTGCTTATTGGAAAAGATACAGGTCATGTTTCAGATTGTGTTCGTTCTTGGTCAACACCCTCAGCAGATTTTGGCTCGCTGGTGTCGGCACACCCTGTCATTCCATCTGTATATTCAGAGTTTGATGTAGATGGAACGTTCAGAGATAATTTAGCAACGCTGCCTTTGCCAGTTACTGTGCATCATACAGCCTACGCTTGGAGCACACCTGGAAACAGAAAATATGTAATTGTACAGTATGTGATTAAGAACACTGGCGCCTCTAGTTTATCAAGTATGTATGCAGGAATTTTTGCAGATTGGGACATTGATGCTTCCACATATGCCGAAAACAGAGCTGCATTTGATGCAGGAACAAAAATGGGGTATGCTTTTTATAGTGGAGCAGCAGGAAAATATGCCGGAGTTAAGTTGTTAACTTCTACTGCACCCGTTGTGCATTATGCAGTTGATAATGTTGGCGGTGGAGCAGGTGGAGCCGATTTAACAGATGGTTATAGTGGTGGAGAAAAATATTTGACGCTGACAACCAATCGTGCGAATGCAGGCGTTGCCGGTGCCGGTGCCGATGTTTGTGATGTAGTAAGTACCGGTCCTTATTCCATTGCTTCGGGTGATTCTATCACAGTAGCCTTTGCCTTGGTTGCTGGGGATGATTTAGCTGATTTGATTGTTGGCGCTGGAAATGCGCAAATAATGTATGATGGATTAGGTGTAGCAACTGATGTGGCATCAGTTGCCTTGGATGGCGACAATGTACTTAGCATTTTCCCGAATCCAACTAGTGCAGAGTCATTTCTAGATTTGACCTTAGCTTCCACCTCAAAGGTTGATTTACGAGTTTTCAATGTATTGGGAGAGGAAATAGCGGTGCTAGCTTCTGAAGAAATGACTGTTGGGAAGCATCGTTTTGTATATGAAACAGGTGCTTTAAGTAATGGATTGTATTACTATCAGTTAACTATTGGTGAGAAAAAGTATGTACAAAAATTGATGGTGACTAAGTAAATCACAAGTAATATTTTTTTACATTTGTTGCTCAATAAAAAAGAACTATGGATTTAAGTGGAATTATTTCAATCGCAGGAATGAGCGGACTTTTTAAAGTGATTGCTCAAACAAAAAACGGATTAATTGTAGAATCATTAATCGACAAAAAAAGAGTGCAGGCATTTTCTACGCACAAAATTAGTGCATTGGAAGATGTTAGTATTTATTCAACAGGTGATGATGTGCCTTTGAAAGAAGTATTTCAAAAAATACATGACAAAGAAAAAGGTGGTGCTTGTATTGACCATAAATCTGCCGATGCAGAATTGAAAAAATATTTCAAAGCAGCTTTTGCTGAATATGATGAAGAAAGAGTTTACGTTTCTGATATTAAAAAAGTGTTGAATTGGTACAATGCACTTCAAAAAGATGGCTTGCTTGAAAAGAAGGAAGAATCGGAAGCAGACAAGTTAAAGGTGAAAGCAACACTTGCTGATGCGAAAGGTGCAGTTAAAACGGTTAAGGATACAGGTCCTAAAACGGTTAAGACAGCCAGCTCAAAAGTAAAAGTACAAGGCGTTAGAAAATCCGGAGTTGCATAAGCACCGGATTTTCTTTTAATTTTTTTCTAATTTTTAATTGCTTTCTTTTCCCCCTCATTTTAAGTAAAGCGTTAAAATCAATTTTTTTTGAATGAAGACTAAACAGGTTGCTATTCCAACAAAACCTATTCGGAACTTCTTGCCTCAGGATTTGACAATTGATTCTTGGAAAAGAATCGAATCATTTTTTATTGACCTAAAAGAGCGAAAAATTGCATCTGCATCCGAATTAGAACAATGGATGGTAGATAGAAGTGAACTGGAAGCGGTGTTGAGTGAAGACTTTGCTTGGCGTTATATTAAAATGACTTGTGATACCTCCAATGAAGAATTGACCAATAGATACAATTTTTTTGTTTCTGAAATTGATCCACATATTGCTCCATATAGTAATGAGCTAAATATTAAACTTGTAGAGTCGCCTTTTTTAAAAGAGCTGGACATCGAAAAATATCACATTTATATTCGAGGAATAAAAAAAGCATTGGAATTATACCGTGAAGCAAATATTCCTTTACAAACTAAAATTGGAATAGAATCACAAAAGTATGGAGCGATTACAGCGGCTATGACCATAGAATGGGAAGGCAAAGAAATTACATTACAAATGGCTTCCAGTTTAATGAAAGAGGTGAACAGGAAAATTCGCGAAGAGGTGTATCAAAAAATTCAAAAAAGAAGAACCACTGATGTTGATGTATTGAATGATTTGTTTACAGAATTGATTCAACTTCGTCATCAAGTAGCAATTAACGCTGGATTTAAAAATTACCGTGATTATAAATTTGATGAACTGGGTCGATTTGATTACACTATTCAGGATTGCTTTAATTTTCATGAATCGATTGCAAAGGAAATTCTTCCCTTGGCAGAAGCATCTGACAGAGAAAGAAAAAAAATAATGAACTTGGATGTTTTGAAACCTTGGGATATGGATGTGGATGAAGAAGGTAAGCCGGCATTAAAACCATTTTCGAGTGCAGAAGAACTAACCAATAAATCAATAGAATGTTTTAGTACTATCCGCTCCGATTTTGGCGATTATCTAGAAATTATGAAAACGATGGGCTATCTGGATTTGGATTCACGAATCGGAAAAGCGCCAGGTGGTTATAACTATCCATTGTATGAAATTGGTGTTCCTTTTATTTTTATGAATTCGGTGGGGACTCATCGCGATTTAGTAACAATGGTTCACGAAGGCGGACACGCTATTCATTCTTTTGTAACAAGAGATTTACCTATCACCGATTTTAAAAACGCTCCATCCGAAGTAGCAGAACTTGCATCAATGGCCATGGAATTAATTTCAATGGAACATTGGGATGTGTTTTTTAAAAAAGAAGAAGATTTAAAACGGGCTAAAAAAGAGCAACTGGATAAATCACTAAAAACATTGCTTTGGATTGCAGCGGTTGATAAATTTCAACATTGGATTTATGAAAATCCAAATCATACTGTGAAAGAACGAATGCGCAATTGGAAAATTGTAATTGGCCAGTTTACTAGTAAAGAAATTGATTATAGCGGTTTGGATGAGGTGAGAGAAAGGGGTTGGCAAAGTCAACTGCATATATATGAGGTGCCGTTTTATTATATCGAATATGGAATGGCACAATTGGGGGCCATTGCTGTTTGGAGAAACTATAAACAAAATCCTGAAAAGGCATTGAATGCTTATGAAGCTGCTTTGCGTTTAGGATACACAAAGTCGATTCCTGAAATCTATAAAACAGCAGGAATAGATTTTGATTTTTCACAAGCATATGTAAAAGAATTGGCTGATTTTGTAAAAACTGAACTAGATAAACTGTAAAAGTATGAAACGGCCTCTTCCAAATGAGTACCCATCATTCTACAAGAATTATGTAGACAATGTAGTAACAGATAATATTATTAAGGAACTGCGTGATCAGGTGATTGATATTCAAGCAATCATTTCTGAAATACCGGAAGACAAAGAGGATTTTGCATATGCTCCTGGTAAATGGACTATCAAAGAAATTATTGGACATATTATAGATACTGAAAGGGTTTTGGGTTATCGTGCTATGCGCTTTGCAAGAAAGGACAAAACAGCTTTGCCTGGATATGATGAAAATTTTTATGTGGCGAATGCTAATTTCAAAAAACAAACATTGTATGGTTTAGGCCATGAGTTTGCAATTGTCCGTGAAGCAAATTTAGCTTTGTTTAAAGTTTGGGATGAAGAAGCATTGAGCCAAATGGGTGTAGCAAATAATTTAGATGTTTCTGTTCGCGCTCTTTTATTTATGATTGCAGGGCATGCCACTCATCATATGAATGTAATAAAAGAAAAATATTTGAAAGAATAATTAGATAATATTTACTTCTCTTTCCAGTTCAACACCAAATTTTTCTTTTACAGAATCAAGAATTTTTTGCGATAAATCAAAAATTTCATTTCCCTTTGCATTGCCATAATTGACCAATACCAACGCTTGAAATTTATGCACTCCGGCATCACCGAAGTTTTTTCCTTTCCATCCTGCTTTTTCAATCAGCCAACCGGCAGCCAGCTTTACGTTCCCATTTTCTAAATTATAGCCCACCATTTCGGGGTATTTTATTTTAAGAAATTCATATTTCCCTTTTACCACTTCAGGGTTCTTAAAAAAACTTCCTGCATTGCCAATCTCAGCGGGATTTGGAAGTTTGCTGTTACGGATATTGCATACAGCCTGACTGATTGTTTTGATTGTTTTTTCTTTTATTCCCATTGCACCTAGTTCCGTTTCTATCGCTCCGTAGCTGGTGTTAAATAGCGGTTTTTTAAGTAATTTAAAAGTAACAGAGGTGATAATGAATTTATTTTTTAATTCATGTTTGAATATGCTTTCTCGATAACCAAATTTGCATTCAGATTTATTAAATTTTCGAATTGTTTTATCCGCAATGCTAAATGCTTCCAATTCATAAAAAAGGTCTTTGATTTCAACACCGTAGGCTCCGATATTTTGCATTGGACTCGCTCCCACATTCCCCGGAATCAAAGAGAGATTTTCTAATCCCGCATAATTTTTTTTGATGCAATGTAAAACAAACTCGTGCCATACTTCTCCTGCAGCAGATTTTACATAATAAAAATCAGTGTCTTCCTTCACCAATTCAATTCCTTTTAGATTGTTTTTTAAAACAAGTCCATCAAAATTTTTGGTAAACAGAAGATTACTGCCTCCTCCGAGAATTAGTTTTTTACTTTTTAGGTGATTGGGGTTGGACAGAATTTCTTGAATATCAGCGATACTCGAAAACTCAGCAAAATATTTGGCTGAAATATCAATTCCAAAAGTGTTGAATTTTTTTAAAGAATGGTATTCCAGAATTTGCATACCCAAAATTCAGCAATTAAATGGGAACTTGCAAATATTTACCACAGATTACACTGATAAACACAGATTATTTGGTTCGATTTTTATTTGAATTGTAATATTTAGCTTCTTAAATTTAATCATATTGTTCTGTGATAATCTGTGTAATCTGTTGTAAAAAATCTATCTTCGTGTAGTGAAAAAAGTCATTGTTTCAGTCATAAACGATTTGAGTACCGACCAGCGTGTTCATAAAGTATGCAGTACTTTGGAAAAGTTAGGTTTTGGTGTTACTCTCGTTGGCAGAAAGCAAAGGAGTAGCTTGCCTTTGTCAGCAAGGTCTTATAAAACAAAACGAATGTTTCTATTGTTTGAAAAAGGCCCCATTTTCTATGCTGAATATCAATTACGTTTATTTTTTTATTTGTTGTTCCACAAAGCAGATGTGCTTGTTGCGAATGATTTAGATACGTTATGGCCAAACTATAGAATATCAAAGTTGAAATCGGCTGAGTTGGTATACGATAGTCATGAATTGTTTTGCGAAGTTCCAGAATTGCAAAACAATCCCAAAAAGAAAAACATTTGGAAAAAGTTGGAGCGAAAAATTTTCCCGAATTTGAAATATGTTTTTACTGTAAATAACTCCATTGCAAAAATTTACACTGATGAATACAAAGTGGATGTGAAGGTGGTTAGGAATGTTCCAATGTTATCATCGTTCAATGGAATAGAAGCTCAAAAAAGAGAATTTCTCGGTATTCTAGATGGTTATAAAGTTATTGTTTTGCAAGGAGCAGGGATTAATGTCGACAGAGGAGCAGAAGAAGTAATAGATGCAATGCAATATATAAATAACGCTGTGCTTTTGATTATCGGTGGAGGAGATGTGATTGACAGGTTGAAGGGGATGGTTGAGCAGATGAAAATGTCCAACACCGTTAGAATATTAGGCAAAATGCCTTTTGAGGCGTTGATTCGTCATACTGCAATGGCTGATTTAGGCTTAACGTTGGATAAAGATACAAATGTGAATTATAAGTATAGTTTGCCCAATAAGTTGTTTGATTATATTCATGCTGGTGTTCCTGTACTGGCGTCTCCACTTGTAGAAATCAAAAATGTAATAGAGGAATATGAGATTGGAACGTGTATTGATTCGCATGATCCTAAACATATTGCAAATAAGATAAATGAAATTTTAAAGGATGAAAATAAACTCCAGCTCTGGAAAAAAAACACTAAAATTGCATCCGAAAAATTGAACTGGGAAATAGAAGAAAAGCAATTAGTACAAGTATACTCTAAGTTCTTATAATCTCATCCGTCCCGCTTTGCGAGACACCTTCTCCAAATGGAGAAGGAAATTGGAAGAAGATTTTTAATAATGGAAAAACATTTACATATCGTTTCGTTTGATGTTCCTTATCCGGCTAATTACGGAGGGGTGATTGATGTTTTTTATAAAGTAAAAGCATTGCATGAAAAAGGAGTGAAGATTCATTTGCATTGTTTCGAATATGGGAGAGCAGAGGCATTGAGTTTAGAAAGTATTTGCGAGAAGGTGTATTATTACAAGCGTAGCATGAGTAAATCATTACTATTAAACACATTGCCTTTTGTGGTTGTTACGCGCGCTTCCGAAAGGTTGATGGAGAACTTGCTACGTGATACGTATCCAATATTGTTTGAGGGTTTGCATTCCTGTTTTCATTTAAACGATGCGCGACTGAAGGGCAGGGTTAAAATTGTGAGAACTCATAATATCGAACACGAGTATTATAAAAATCTTCAGAAGGTAGAAAAGTCGGTGTTTAAAAAAATTTATTTTAAAGCCGAAGGTAAAAAGTTGGAACGTTTCGAAAAAGTATTAAAAAATGCAGATGCTATCGCTGCCATTTCTAAGGAAGATGCTAAGAACCTTGCCGAACGATATAAAAGTGTTCACCATATATCAGCCTTTCATTCCAACGAAGAAGTAAAAATAAAAGACGGCCAAGGAAAATTTTGTTTATATCATGGAAATTTAGAGGTGGGTGAAAACAATGAAGCGGCTTTGTATTTGGTGAATCAAGTGTTTTCAAAAATAAAAATTCCTTTGATTGTTGCTGGAAAAAAACCTTCTTCCGCACTAACTGCTGCAGTTTCTAATCATTCGCACATAAGTATAAAGGCTAATATCAATACACAAGACATTGATGAATTAATAAAAACGGCTCAGATAAATGTATTACCCACTTTTCAGGCTACAGGGATAAAATTAAAATTGCTGGTAGCACTGTTTACAGGTAGACATTGTGTTGTTAATTCTCCAATGGTAGCCAATACTGGTTTGGAAAGTTTATGTTCTATTCATGATTCAGCTGAATCTATGACTAAGGAAATTATGCGTTTGTTTGAATTACCTTTTGATATGCAGGAGGTGCAAAGGAGAGAGGGAATTTTAATTCAGAACTTCTCTAATAGCAGGAATGTAGAAAAGTTATTGGGGCTATTTTAATTCACTTTTGAATCAACAACTTTCCCATTTTCACATTTGATAGTTCGGGAAGGAAATTTATCAAACATCATAATATCGTGAGTAGCAATAAGGACGGCTCGTCCATTTTTACTGATTTCCACCAATAAATTCATAATTCCTTCAGATGTTTCTGGGTCAAGATTTCCTGTTGGTTCGTCTGCCAGTATTAGTTCAGGGTCGTTCAATAAAGCTCTGGCTATAGAAATGCGCTGTTGTTCTCCACCCGAAAGCTCATGTGGCATTTTGAACCCTTTTGTATTCAGGTGCACTTTTTCTAAAACTTCCTGAATACGCTTTTGCATCGCCTGCTTATCTTTCCAGCCGGTTGCTTTTAATACAAACATTAAATTATCGTTCACTGTTCGGTCGGTTAAAAGCTGAAAATCCTGAAAAACAATCCCTAATTTTCTTCGCAAAAAAGGAATTTCTTTAAGCTTAATGCTGGCTAAATCAAAGCCTGCAACAGTTCCACTGCCTTGGGTTAGGTCTAAATCGGCATATAAGGTTTTTAATAAACTGCTTTTTCCACTTCCCGTTTTTCCGATAAGGTATACAAATTCACCCTTATCAATGTTGATGTTTACATTGGTAAGCACCAGGTTGTATTTCTGGAAAATAGAAACGTTGTTTAAACTAATGATGGTATCAAGCGCCATAAGCTATGCTAATTTCTCACTAAAATTAGTTAATCGTTATTAGCCAATTGATATTGAAACACAATACTTTCAACACTAGTGCGTTAATAACTTCCAACTAGTATAAAACTTCATGCAGCTATCCTTACTAATTTTACAATTATCATCTATTAACCTATTCAATGAAGAACTTAAAAGGGTTTGTATTAGCTGTTGGACTATTTTTTGCGATTTCTGCTGTTGCACAAAAAACGGTGCATGTGCTTCATGAAGATTCGGAATTTAAGACCGGTATCGAGCTTTTTCAAAAAGAAAAGTATGGTGCTGCTCAAAAAAGTTTTTCCAAAGTAATTGAAGCCAATTCCGATTCCCATTCGCTTATTCGCATTGATGCTGAGTATTACAATGCCATCTGTGCCATCGAATTATTCAATAAAGATGGAGAGTTGTATCTCAAACAATTCATTGTAGATCATCCTGAAAATCCGAAGGTAAAGTTGGCCTATTTTTATTTAGGAAAATACAATTATCGCAAAAAGAAATACCATGATGCAATAGAATGGTTTGAGAAAGTAGATATTTATGACCTAACAACAGAAGAGCTTGCAGAGTTTTATTTCAAGCGGGGATACAGCTTTTTTGAATCGAATAAACTGGGAGAAGCAAAAAAGGATTTTTATGAAATTAAAGATGTCGACAATAAATATGCGGCAGCTGCAAAATATTATTACGCACATATTTTGTACGGAGAAAAAAATTATGAGACAGCACTTATTGATTTTGTAAAATTACAAACCAATGAAACCTTTGGCCCTATTGTGCCTTACTACATTGCGCAAATCTATTTCTTACAAGCGAAATACGAAACAGTAATTTCTTATGCACCAGCATTATTGGATTCGGCTGTTACCAAGCGGGCTCCGGAAATTGCAAAAATACTTGGAGAATCTTACTATCGAACTTCAAAGTACAAACAAGCGGTTCCGTATTTGAAAAGATATGAGAAAGAAAAGGGCTCTCTCTCTAGAAAAGATAATTATCAATTAGGTTTTGCGCATTATCAGCTGAAAGAATATGAAGATGCCATTAATTACTTTATTAAGATTGGAAACATTGATGATTCGCTTGAACAAAGTGCGTACTATCATATTGCAGATTGTTATATTAAAACAGATAGTAAACAAAATGCATTAAACGCTTTTGGCTTAGCGTCTAAATTGGAATTCGATAAAGGTGTGCAAGAAGATGCACTTTACAACTATGCAAAGTTATCATATGAAATGGCTTTTAATCCATACAATGAAGCCATAAAGGCATTTCAAAAATACATTAAAAATTTCCCAAACGCGAATCACATAGATGAAGCGTACACCTATTTAGCGAATGTTTTTATAACAACCAAAAGCTATAAAGAAGCACTCGATGCAATTGAAAGTATAAAAGTGCTCACGCCTGAATTGAAACAAGCACATCAGAAAGTTGCCTACTATAGAGGCGTTGATTTATTTAACAATATGGAATATGCCGAGGCGATAAAGTCGTTTGATAAATCCAACACCTATTTGTTCGATAAAAATATTCGTGCAAATGCTATTTATTGGAAAGGAGAATCTTATTATCGTTTAAATAATTATCCGGAGGCGGCTGATAGTTACATTGATTATATATCGGAGCCGGGTGCAATTGGCAATTCGCAGTTAAGTGATGCTAACTACAATGTTGGTTATTGCTATTACAAATTAAAAGATTATACTAATAGTAATTTATGGTTTAGAAAATTTGTGACATTCAAACCAATGGCGAATGCTAAAAAAATTAATGACGCTTATAATCGAATAGGTGATGGCTATTTTATGTTACGTGATTTTGTAAATGCGGTTGATTATTATGACCAATCTTACAAAATGAAAACGATGGATGCTGATTATGCTTTATTTCAAAAAGCGTTGGCAAATGGTGTGCAGAAAAAGTATGCTGCAAAAATTACGGATATGACTACGTTTATTTCTAGCTACCCGAAATCGCCTTATATCCAAAAAGCAAAATTTGAGTTGGCTCAAACCTATTACACCGACAATCAAATTGATTTAGCATTGGGTAAATTCAAATCCTTTGTAGAAGAATATCCTAATAGCGCATATATAAATGTGAGTTTGAGTAAAATGGGTTTGATTCATTATGCCAGGAAGGAGGACGACAAAGCACTTTATTATTTTGATAAATTAATTAAACGAGATAGAAAATCTGCCGAAGCAAATGAAGCCATTAATACTGTTAAAGCAATTTATACTTCAAAAGGTGATCCGGATGGATTGGATAAGTATTTAGCTTCTGTTGGAGCAAGCATTCCTCAGGGAGAATTGGATTCACTAACTTATAACAATGGCAAGAATCATTATATGGAGCAGGATTGTAAAAGTGTAGTGACAGATTTTGAGAAATACATTCAAAAGTTTCCTGATGGAATATTTATTACACAAGCTAATTTTTATAAAGCAGAATGCGATTACAAATTAGGGAATACAGATGCAGCTTTCAAAGGTTATTCTTTTGTAGTTAGTAAACCCAAGTCGGAATTTACTGAGCAGTCGCTTTACAAGGCATCGGACATATCCTTTAAGAAACAAGATTATATAAAAGCAATAGAGTTGTATAAAATGCTTGAGTTACAAGCAGAAAATGCGAAAAGCAACAATGCCGCAATAATAGGTTTGATGCGGTCGTACTTTAATACAAAATCGTCAGACGACATTATTCTGTATGCCAACAAGGTATTGAAAATAGAAAATGTAAATGAACAACTGAGTAGTGAGGCGCATTATGATATTGCTCATTCGTATCTGGGCGTACAAAAACTAGAAGAGGCACAAGCCGAATTCCAATCAGTAGCAAATACTTCAAAAGCTGAGATGGGTACGGAATCGCAATACCAAGTTGCTGCTATTTTTTATCAAAAGCAGGATTACAAGCAATCGAAAAAATTAGTGTTTGATTTAATTAATGGAGATGGAGATTATCCTTATTGGGTAACAAAGGGAATGATTTTGTTGGCAGATGATTATGTTGGTTTAAAAGATAATTTTCAGGCAAAAGGGTATTTAAAAATTGTAATAGATGAATCGGATACTCCCGAATTAATTAAAGCCGCTCAGGAAAAGTTGGATAAAATAAATGCAGATGAGGAAGCAGCGAAACAATTGAAAACAGTGGAAGCTCCGGTAAAATTAGAATTTGAAGGAAACAGTCCCAGTCAAAATAAGTTATTTACGGAGCCTGCTATAGTTACACCACCGATTAAGGAAGGAGAAGGAAGTCATGAATAAAAAATTGTTAAAATACACAATGCTGATTTGTATTTGTTTGGGTTCAATCTGTAAGATGTATTCTCAAACGGTATTGGATTCGATGTTGATTATCAGTGTTGGTTCTTACCGTCCAACAATTGTGGATGCAAATAAAATAATGGACAAGCCTGTTATAGTAGATTCAACGAAAAAAATAAAGGTGAATGGATATAATATAAATAATTCCAGAAAAGTGAGCACAGGCTATGATGTTGATCCTATAGATGCAGCACAAATGGTAGGTGAACCATTAACAAAATTATACAATGGCCTGGTGAAAATTGGTTTTGGGAATTATAAAACACCTTATGCAGAAGCTTGGTATAATAATTTGCGTTCGAAAGAATATGCTTGTGGTTTGCGTTTAAAACATTTGTCTTCGCAAACAACCTTAGAAGATTATGGTTTTGGTGGCTTTAGCGACAATGAAGTTAGTTTGTATGGTAAGAAATTTTTGAAAGAGCATACACTATCAGGAAACTTTGATTATGTAAGAAATGTGGTGCATTTCTATGGCTATGATGTTTCAAAAGCCTCTTTGACAGATAATGGTATCGCAATCATTCAGCGTTTCAATTGTTTTGCAGCAAATGCGGAGTTAAAAAGTCATTACACAAAAGCCGAACGTTATAATCACGATGTGAAGTTGAATTATTACAATTTGCAAGACACTTATAAGTCTTCAGAAAGTAATTTTAAGGTAAATGGTTATGTTCAAACAGCTGTTTTAAAAGAAGTTTTAAAAGTGAATGCAGCAGTAGATTATTATAATTATAAAACAATTACTGATACCACAAATAATACTATTGTTACTATCAATCCCAATTTTATTGCTACAGGTGAAAAATACAGAGCAAGCATTGGTGTAACAGGAGTGATGGATGTTTTTGTGCAATCAAAATTTTATTTTTATCCGAACATTGATTTGAGTTATAATATTGTCGACAATATTATTATTCCTTATGCTGGAGCATCCGGGAAACTGCAAAAAAATAGTTTTAAAACGTTGTCGGATGAAAACCCATTTGTGTTGTCGGATTTAACAATGAACAATTCAAATTATAAATACGAAGTGTTTGGCGGTTTAAGGGGAACATTGTCGTCAACCATTGCATATGATGTAAGAGCCGCTTATTCAAGTGTAGATAATATGGCATTGTATGTAAATGACACAAAAGAGTTTTTGGCCAATCGTTTTGATGTGATTTACGATGATGCAGAAGTGTTGGCAATAAAGGGTGAAGTTACTTATCAGCAAAGGGAAAAATTAAGAGTGAATTTGCGTGGAGAATATTTTAACTATAAAATGTCCATTGAGCAAAAGGCTTGGTATAAACCTCAAATGCAATTTACATTATCGGGAAATTATAATTTGCGCGATAAGATTGTAGCAAAAGTGGATTTGTATTATATCGATAATCAGTTTGCAAAAGCAATTGAGAAGGATACCACGTCATCAACCGGAAATAAAGTTGTTGCACAAGAATTAAAAGGGGTTTTTGATGCCAATATTGGATTGGAATATCGTTACACTAAGAAGTTAGGGTTCTTTTTAAATTTTAATAATATTACAAATTTCAGGTATTATCGTTACAATAATTATCCAACACAACGACTTGGATTTATGGGTGGATTATCCTATTCATTTTAGCGATATTTTTCAGCAAAACTATAATCAATTATCCAAATTTTAGGACTATTTTTTGTTAACTAAATGTTAATAAAATCAGGTCATTTTATTCTCCCGAAACGCCACTATTTACGCGGTAAAAAGCTATATTTGTTAGCCTATAAAAAAGCATAAAAAACAGACAAAAATTATGGAAGAAACAGTGAATGAAAAAAACTTGCAATCAACGGCATATTCGGCTGACAGTATTCAAGTTTTAGAAGGTTTAGAAGCGGTGCGTAAGCGTCCAGCGATGTATATTGGTGATATTGGGTTAAAAGGTTTGCATCATTTAGTTTATGAGGTGGTAGATAACTCAATTGATGAAGCTTTGGCGGGGCATTGTAAGAATATCTTTGTTACGATAAACGAGAATAACTCAATAACGGTGAAGGATGATGGGCGAGGAATTCCTACCGATATGCATCCCAAAGAGAAAAAATCGGCCTTAGAGGTGGTAATGACGGTGCTTCATGCAGGTGGTAAATTTGATAAGGATTCTTATAAGGTTTCGGGTGGTTTACATGGAGTAGGGGTTTCCTGTGTGAATGCATTATCTACTTTATTAACGGTAAATGTTCATAGAAATGGGAAAGAATTTATCCAAGAATACAATATTGGGAAACCATTATACCCCGTAAAAGAGGTTGGGGCAACGGATTATAGAGGCACAATTGTTACTTTTCAGCCGGATGCTACCATCTTTACTTCTACTGTTTACCATTTTGACATCATTTCTGCTCGTTTACGTGAATTAGCTTATTTGAACAAAAGCATTCACATTACTTTAACCGATTTACGTGAAAAAGATGCTGAAGGAAACAGTCCAACGGAAGATTATTATTCTGAAGGAGGATTAAGAGAATTTGTAAGTTATTTGGACGCAACTCGCGAAAAGTTGATTGAAGATGTGATTTACATGGAAGGAGAAAAAAATGGAATTCCTGTTGAAGTAGCAATGATGTATAACACTTCCTATTCTGAAAATCTTCATACGTATGTAAACAATATTAATACGCATGAAGGAGGAACACATTTAGCAGGTTTTAGAAGAGGCTTAACTCGTACTTTAAAATCATATGCTGAAAAATCCGGATTGTTGAGCAAGGTAAAAATAGAAATTAATGGTGATGACTTTCGTGAAGGTCTAACAGCTGTCATCTCCGTAAAGGTTCAGGAGCCTCAGTTTGAGGGCCAAACAAAAACCAAGTTGGGAAATAATGAAGTGATGGGTGCGGTAGATCAGGCGGTAAGCGAAATGCTGCAAAATTATTTGGAAGAGCATCCAAAACAAGCAAGAACAATTGTCGATAAAGTTATACTTGCTGCAACTGCTCGTCATGCTGCTCGTAAAGCACGAGAGATGGTGCAACGCAAAAGTGTGCTTACAGGAACTGGTTTACCAGGAAAATTATCAGACTGTTCAGAGTCAGATCCAAGTATGTGTGAATTGTATTTAGTTGAGGGAGATTCAGCAGGTGGAACTGCTAAACAGGGTCGTAATCGTGCATTTCAAGCTATTTTGCCTTTGAGAGGTAAAATTTTGAATGTGGAAAAGGCAATGGAATATAAAATTTATGACAACGAGGAGATTAAAAATATTTTTACTGCACTCGGAGTTTTTAGAGGAACATCAGAAGATGAGCGCGCTTTAAATATTGATAAACTACGCTATCACAAAATAGTCATCATGTGTGATGCCGATGTGGACGGAAGTCACATTACTACTTTAATTTTGACTTTCTTTTTCCGTCATATGAAAGAGTTGGTAGAAAATGGATACATTTATATTGCAACTCCTCCTTTATATTTAGTGAAGAAAGGTAAAGAGCAAAGATATTGTTGGACAGAAGAAGAAAGAACTGCACATGTAAAAGAATTGGCTGGTGGAGAAGGAAAAGAAAGCACAGTTGGGATACAACGTTATAAAGGTTTGGGAGAGATGAATGCTGAGCAATTATGGCAAACAACTATGAATCCTGAATTCAGGACATTGCGTCAAGTTACTATAGATAGTGCAGCAGAAGCAGATCGTATTTTTTCGATGTTGATGGGAGATGAAGTTCCACCTCGCAGAGAATTTATTGAAAAGAATGCAAAGTATGCGAAGATAGATGCTTAATATTGAATAAGCAGATAAAATAAAAAAATAAAAAAGTCCGAAGTGTAAAACACTTCGGACTTTTTTATGATAACAAATAAGTATTTATTTAGGTTTTTTTCCTGTGAACTTTGGAGCTTGTTGTTCTTGTTTTGTATTTTGTTCAGCAGGAGTTTCAGCAGACTGAGCTTCTTTCTTCATATAATAAAATGCTCCTTGTTCTTCTGAGGCACCATATAATGCTGGTTGAATATATTTTCCAACAGAATTACCTGTTTTCTGAACTTCCACTTCTTTTGCAGAAGGATATTGTTGCAAATAAGGATCATTACGATCAGCATAAACAACCCAAGAAATTTTTTGCCCGGGTTTTCCACCCGCAACTTCAAATTTTCTATTTGATATTTCTGACTTTACATACAAATCAGCCTTAGAACCTATAGCAGTTAAGTTATAACTAAAGTTAACATTAATTGCATCAAAATAGCTTGGCAATTCAACAGTTGCTTCACCATTTCCATCCAAAATAACATTGCCTCTATAAACGTTTAACACTTCATTTGATTCAATTGAGAAATGTTTTAATAATTTATTTTGAGGATCTAAAGGATGGTCAATTGTAAATGCTTTTACTCCAGTAGCGGTTAAATCTCCATTAGCCCAAATAGCATCTCCGGCACCAACAGGTGTTTGTCCGAATACCCCAATTGTACCAGCGCCTGTAGCGGCAGTAATACCAACAATCGCTACCGAGTTAACAGCAGTTGCAGAAGTTGTTTGAGCATTTAAACCGATAGTAGCATTATTACTAAGTCCGGCAAGAAATACCGCACCGGTAACACCTGCTGTTTGTCCCCATACAGCAGCAGAATTCAAAGCAGCAGCAGTATTTGCTAATTGATCAGCAAAAACTATTTGTGTTGTAGAGGTAGTTAAAGAACCTTGAAAGTTACCAGCTCTTGCATTACCAGCAGTTGATGCAAACAAAGTAGGTTGTGTATTTGCTACGTTTGAAGTTTGGAAATTTCCTGCTCTTCCTAAACCAGTGTGGAAGGAAGCTGATGCAATTGCAACTGAGGCAGCATTATTAATTTGAATTTCCGAAGCACGACCTGTTCCATTTGTAATAGCCCAGTGCGCATTGGAAGCGTTAGCTGCATTTACAATTTGAAAAGTTCCTGCACTTCCTAAAGCGTTCATTTGCCCAACAACCGCATCAGAAGCGGCAGTTGCAGGAGCAGTTACAAATCCAAATACACCAACACCTGTTGCATTGTTTGTTCCAACAACACCTGTTCCAGCAGCATCATTATCGCCCCAAACTCCAATTCCTGTTGAAGTGGATAAACCTAAAATACCCTGACCAGTACCAGTGTTTTCACCATAGACACCTGCGGCAGTTCCAGCGCTATAACCACTTACTGGATAAGTTAAAGTAGCAGTAGTATTGATTGCACCAGCTGCACCAAATCCATATGCCGAAAACACATCGGTAGTGGGACTAACAGAAGTGGTTGCATTAACGATTACGTTTCCTGTAGCAGCTCCTTTTACACGCATGTGTTCGTTAGTAGCGGCAGCGCCTCCTGTTTTAACAACAAAGTCAACTGCATCATTTGTTCCTATATAATTTGTTCCTGCTACAAGTGTTGAATTTCCTGTAGTTAACCAAGCTCCATTTGTAGAAGTGATGGTTGAAGGAATTGTTGTAACAATATTTTGTGTTCCGTTAGCATTAAAGTTATTTGAGGTGATAGTCCAGTTTGGACCTGTAGCGCCTGTTGCACCAGTAGCTCCAGCCACACCCGTTGCACCAGCCGCACCCGTTGCACCAGCAGCACCTGTGGCGCCAGCAGCACCGGTTGCACCAGCAGCACCGGTTGCACCAGCAGCACCCGTAGCTCCAGCTGCACCTGTGGCGCCAGCAGCACCGGTTGCACCAGCAGCGCCTGTTGCGCCTGTTGCGCCTGTTGCACCAGTAGCTCCAGCAGTTCCCGTAGCTCCAGCCGCACCTGTTGGTCCAGTGGGGCCAGTTGGTCCTAAGCTTCCAGCTCCTCCAGGGCCTGTTGCGCCTGTAGCACCCGTTGCTCCTGTAGCACCAACTCCAGTAGCACCAGTAGCACCAGCAACTCCTGCTGTTCCAGTAGCACCTGTATCACCTGTTGCTCCTGTCGGTCCGGCCACTCCGGTTCCAGTTGGCCCTGTTGGACCAGTTGCTCCAGATCCACCACCGGTAGCAGTACATAAAGAAATCCAAGAAGTAGTAGGAACTCTATAAAAGAAATAACACATTGAATCGGTGTTGTAAATTAATAATGAGTTTGCAGGAGCTGCTATAGCAAGCATTCCAGCAGTATTCATGCGTGGCACCAGCACACCTTTATTTGCTGAAAGCATTTCTAAGATAGCACTCGCATCAGGAGTTGTTGTTCCAATACCCACATTATCTTGGGCAAAAACAGAAGTTGGGATTGAAAAAATGGTTATTAAACCAAGTGTTGCAATCGATTTTAGTAGTTTGTTTTTCATTTTTTTTGGATTTAACAGAATACAAATTTAAGCTATTTTACTTTAAGAACAAACGGCTATAAAATAAAAAAAACACCATAAGCAATTATGGTGTTTTTTTTATAGAAAGAATTCTTATTTATTTTCTAGCGCTTTGATTTTTAATTGAAGATCTTCAATTTCTTTTTGTTGCTCTTTAATTGCTTCAATTAATACAGGAATTAATCCATCATAGTTAACAGCTTTAAATTTTTGTGACTCATCTTTATTGTCACCATCAGTTCTGGAAAATTTTCTGTCGTTGGCAGGGATAGCTTTTTCAACAACCAGATCCGGAAATACTTTTTCAACTTCCTGAGCCATTACACCCATTCTGTGAGCCTGTTTAGAAATATATTTACCATATTCAGCGATATTCATATCATACTCATACCCAGAAATTAATTTTAATTTCTCTACTGCTCCACTGATTACTTTTGCATTTGTTTTTAGTCGTTGATCAGAAAGATTCCAATAAGCTCCAGGAAGTGCGCAATTTACATCACCATTAAAGTATCCTGCCCAACCAACCAATGTTGGTTCAACACCCATAACTCCAATAGCATTTCCTAAATTTGAAATACCTCTTACACCTGCACCATTAACACTTGCTCCAAGATACTCACCTTGAACACCAGCAAATGTAGTAGCTCCAGCGGTTACGCTACCATATGTTCCACCTCCATTAAATGCTGTATAGCCATTTACAGCCCAGGGGAAAACAGCATTACCAACACCATTCATTAAATCTCCTGGAAGAGCAGTCACAGTTGTTCCAATAAAAAACTCACCAAGATTAGATAGACGCCCTCTAACAAGGTTATTAGAGACTAAATCCATATGTTGATTTGTAGATGTACCTAAAAATCTTAATCCAGCTGTAGCATTAGTTGTAGCAGTTGTTGTCGCACACAGCCATGCTGCATTTGTAGAGGTTATCGTAGAAGGAATAGTGGTCACTACTGCCAAAGTACCATCAGTATTAAAATTGTCAGAAACAATAGTCCAAGTTGGTCCAGTTGCACCTGTAGCTCCAGTAGCACCTGCTGCACCCGCAGCACCTGCTGCTCCAGCGGCACCTGTAGCTCCAGTAGCACCTGCTGCACCCGCAGCACCTGCTGCTCCAGCGGCACCTGTAGCTCCTGTTGCACCCGCAGCACCTGCTGCACCTGCTGCTCCAGCGGCACCTGTAGCTCCTGTTGCACCCGCAGCACCCGCGGCACCTGTAGCTCCTGTTGCACCCGCAGCACCCGCAGCACCCGCTGCTCCAGCGGCACCTGTAGCTCCTGTTGCACCCGCAGCACCTGCTGCTCCAGCAGCACCTGTTGCACCCGCAGCTCCAGCGGCACCTGTTGCACCCGCAGCTCCAGCAGCACCTGTTGCTCCTGTAGCACCTGCTACACCAGCCGCGCCATTAGCACCCGTTGGACCTGTAGGCCCAGTTGGTCCAAGACTTCCAGCTCCACCGGGACCTGTTGCTCCTGTAGCTCCTGTTGCACCAACTGCTCCCGCAGTTCCTGTTGCGCCTGTTGCACCAACTCCCGTTGCTCCTGTAGCCCCAGCAGTACCAGTTGCTCCAGCAGTACCTGTAGCCCCAGCAGTACCAGTTGCTCCCGTTGCCCCAGCAGTTCCAGCGGCACCCGTTGCTCCGGCTGTTCCAGCGGCACCTGTTGCACCTGTTACTCCATCAATACCTGAGGGTCCAGTAGCTCCCGCTGCTCCTGCAGCACCCGCTGCTCCAGCAGGGCCAGTTGGTCCCGTTACTCCGCCACCACCGGTAGCTGTACATAAAGAAATCCAAGATGTAGTTGGAACTCTATAAAAGAAATAACACATTGAATCTGTGTTGTAAATTAAAAGGGAATTGGCAGGAGCTGCAATAGCTAACATGCCTGCTGTGTTCATTCTTGGAACAAGAACACCTTTGTTTGTGGAAAGCATTTCCAATATTGCGGTTGCATCTGGAGTATTTGTTCCTATACCCACGTTATCTTGCGCAAGGGTATTTTTAGGAAATAATAAAAATAACATTGCTGTTATTACTAATGCTACGGTAGATTTGAGTAGTTTATTTTTCATATTTCGTTGGGTTTTATCGAATACAAAGTTAGAACTATTTGGTAAAAAAACTAATTTTGTTCTTAATAAAATTATTTAGGGTTTTTGGGATTTTTTTGCTTCTGATCTGTTATGTAAACAGCATCATTCACTTGTTCGTTTTTCTCCTCTTTTTTCGCTGGATTTTTCATTTTATCTGTCGTAATAATTGCATCTGGCGATTGAGTTATTTCTTTATTTGTTTGTGGATTGGCTTTTTTTAATACAGTAACTCCCTCACTATTTTCAGTAGTTTGAGAGAATCCCACAGTAATATTAATAAAAATAAAAAAAACGGAAAAATAATTTTTCATATTGTTTTTTATGGAGTGTCTAAAATCATTAATTCTCTGTTAAAATATGTTCCTGAAGTAACTAAATTGTTTATTGTTGTACTTATTGCTCCGGCTCTTTGTGCTGTCCACCAAATTTCAATAGTATTCGGTACTCCAGGGTTAACAGTTAAAGGGGTTGATACTCCAATATCCCAAAGGTTCCAATCTTCTGCACCGGTTGTGTCCCATTCTCTGATAGAGACACCATTAACTCTAACTTCAAACCAAATAGTATGATGTTCGTATGCGGTAGTCGTATAAGTTCCAGCTGCTGTAAAAAACATTAGTACTGAAGAGCTTATTGGAGTGAAAGTTCTTGTCATTTGAGGCATTAAAATAAATGGACCAGCAGCAGCGTTGGCTGGTCTGGTTGCATCTGTTGTTCCAACAACAAAATATTTAAAAACATTTCCTGGCCCAGTTGGCCCAGTCGCTCCAACAGCTCCAGTAGCACCTACTGCACCTGCCGCACCAGTAGCACCCGTTGCCCCAGCAGCCCCTGTTGGTCCTGCTATTCCAGCAGCACCAGTAGCTCCAGTAGCGCCCGCTACTCCAGTTGCACCAACTGCCCCGGTAGCTCCAGTATCACCGGTAGCTCCAGTAGGTCCCGCTATTCCTGTAGCGCCAACTGCCCCCGTAGCTCCAGTAGCTCCCGTAGCTCCAGCTGTTCCAGTAGGTCCTGCTATTCCAGTTGCACCAACTGCCCCAGTAGCTCCAGTATCACCTGTTGCACCAGTAGGGCCAGCTATTCCAGCAGCACCCGTTGCTCCGGTTACTCCATCTATTCCCGAAGGACCAGTAGCACCTACAGCTCCCGCTGCACCTGCAGGACCAGTTGGTCCTGTTACACCACCACCGCCAGCAGCTGTACATAATGAAATCCATGATGTTGTCGGAACTCTATAAAAGAAATAACACATTGAATCGGTATTGTAAATGAGCAACGAATTAGCGGGTGTTGCAATTGCAAGCATTCCGGCTGTATTCATTCTAGGTACTAAAACTCCTTTATTAGTAGAAAGGGCTTCTAGTATGGCGCTTGCATCTGGAGTTGTTGTTCCAATACCAACGTTGTCTTGAGCTAAACTTTTTAGTGATAGAGCAAAAGTGAACATCAACGTTACGCATGTTGCAGTGATAAAATTCTTTTTCATTTCGAACAAATTTTATTATTTTATTATTTCACAATGGTCACAGTACCCATGTATTTGTGTTTTTTATCATTTGCATCTGTAATTTTTACAGTGTAAACATATACATCCTGCTGTGCCATTTCTTTTCCATGATTGGCAATACCATCCCAATGTTTATTGATATCATCAGCAAAGAAAATTAAATTGCCCCAACGATCGTAAATGAACATTTCAAACTTTTTGATAAAATCTCCT
>JAHEYB010000068.1 GCA_023251805.1 Bacteroidota bacterium
ATTTATTGGACTTCCCCAATACACACCGGTGGTTTGAGATTGGGAAAAATTTGAAACAAAAAAAACAGACAGAATAAAAAATATTTTTTTCATTATGCTGACGATTTACACATTCAATAATTTGTCGCTTCCAGTTTAAATTCAAAATAATAAAAGCAATGAAAGTGTTAATTGCTTTGTGCATCTGTTCAATGTTATCGATTACTTTCCTGCTTTATAAGTATTAAAACGATAAGATAAACCAGCAGTAAATTGGTATTGAGATCCTATTTGATTGCCATTTAAATACTGGTACAATGGAATTTCACTTAATGCATAAATTGTAAATGCTTTTTGAGTAAAACTAATTTGAGGAACAAAAAACACTTTTTTTCCACCGGTTGATTCTACATAAATATTATACAACGCAACCATATCAACATTTTTATCTGCCTTCATCATTCCTATCCACTCTCCTTTGACTTGCGCAGTTACTCCAAGTTTTTTGAAAAATGTTTTTCCAACAAACAAGCCTACGCTTGCATAATCGCCAAATTTTTGACCTAATGAGTTCCATCCTTTTCTAACATACAATCCATTTGCAAAAAGTCGAAAGTTTTTTAAAGGATAACCTCTAAATAAAAAGGCGTAGAAAATAATATCTTGAGAGCCATTGGTTGGCTGCACAGTAGGAGGAGAAGTGGTATATATTTTTTTTCCCTGGTAGGTAGTTCCTATTACTGTAGAATCATCGTGTTTCCCCAATGGAATTTTATATCCTAATCCCAAAGTTATTTCTGTTCGTTTTGTTTCTTCTGTATGATTATAGATATCATAACGAGGAAAAAGTATTAGGTCTCCTATACCGGAAGAGGTAATTGTATCACGGGCATTTAATCCTATTTGGGTTTTATTTAAATAATATCCCGTTTCAACCGACATAGTTAAATCTTTTGTGATTCCATAAGCCAAGCGAAAATATAGATAGTTGCTACTCAACTTGTCAATTGTAGACAACGTATCGTGATCTTTAGAAAACGCCTTATTGGTACCGAAGTACTGATAATTTGCTGCTAGTTCCATTTGTCTATCGAGCAAAACGCCCTGAGATGTTCCTCCTGCAATTGGACTACCACTACCACCAGAGCAGCAACCCTGACTAAAGATATTATTGTAATTTAGAATTATAAAAAGTGAAACAAAAAGTGGACGCATATTTTTTTATTTTGATTAAAAAAACCTGCATCATTTAAACAAACAATGCAGGCTCTAATATTATAAAACAATTAACTAAACAATTATCTTGAAATGCTGAATTTTTTTGTTTCTGTTGTTTCACCAACAATCAGTTTTAAAAAATAAACTCCGTTTGACAATGTTTCTAATTCAATTTGTTTTTCGTGTTTTCCGACAGCTTGCTTTTCAAATTCTGTGGTTCTTACTTTTTCCCCAAGTACATTATAAATTTCATAACTAACATTAGAGGCTTCTACTAAAGTATACTCAACAGATACTTTTTCTTTTGCTGGGCTTGGAAATAAATTCATTTGAAAATTTCCTATGTTATTATCATTAACTCCAGCACCGGACAAAGCAGCTACAATAGCTGCATCAAGGGCAGGTACGCTAATTGAATTATTCGCATTATAATAAACACCATGAGTAGTTCCACCACCTAAAACAATAATCTTAGGCATTCCGGAAGTTCCATAATCAGACATCTTTACAAGAGTACTTGAAAAGGAAGTAACTCCTCCCATACCATTAGTAGTAGCCCAAGAATTTAATGTTGAACAAGATGTATTGGCTAAGTCATCAGAAAGATAAAACAAAACACGACCTGGATAAGAAGCATTATAAGATTGTGCTTCATTGTATGCTGACAATGATGGTCCCGCACACGAACCGCAAGGCATAACAAAAGCCATCACAATAACTTTCCCCGCATCTAATTCAGAAAACAAGGTATGTGATGCTCCCGAACAATCATTTGCTGTAAAATCGGTAGCAGTAGTTTGTCCAAATGTTATTGTTCCAAAAGAAAACAACATAATAGATGAAAGTACTATTTTTTTCATTTTTCAGAATTTTAGGTGATTATAGATTTATGTTTACAATAACAAATATAAAGCATTTCCAGTCCATTGTTTTATCGAATTTTGTTTTTTTCTTATACTTTAATGCTTATTGGATATAAACTATGCTAATTATTAGATTTTGAACGCCAATTTATTACCTAGAATCGCTTTTTTGCTAATTTGCCGTTTTCTTTAACAATTCATATAGTTTATCTTCATCTCCTTCCGAGTACGAACCTTTTTCCCATATAATACTACCGTTTCCGTCAACTAAATAGGTATATGGACAAAAATCTATACTCATTGCTCTTTTAAAATCCTGATTCACATCGGTATATACGGCATACTCCCAACCCTTGGATTTTACAGTTTTGCTAACATTAGCAATCGTTCTTGAATCATCAATAGAAATTGCAATCAGCTTTACACCTGTTTCTTTTTGCCATTGCTCATAAACTTCGGAAATATTGTCTAATTGGTGAATACATGGTTTGCAATTTGTTTCCCAAACACAAATAATGATTGGCTTTCTTTTATTTGAAATCGTTCCCGTATTAAAAATTTTACCATCAAGACTTTTTACATTTGCAGAGGCAATCTTTTTTTCACTTTGAATAAACGAAACAGAGATGACTAGAACAATCCCAACGATTATTGGCAAAATTAATAATTTGATTTTTTTACTTATCATGGTATGTTTGTATTTTATTGGTTCAGCTAAAAAATTAAATTTTATCTAAGCCTTTGCGATTTTCATCTTTGCTATTTTTATACTTAAGCATACTCATACCCGTTGTTTTTTTGAATTGAGCTGAAAGATGCTGCTGTGTTTTATATCCCACCATGTGAGCAATTTCAGAAAAATTAAACCTATTCTCTTCTATTAATTCTTTTACTTTTTCTATCCTTTGAAGAATCGCATATTTTTCTATCGTTAACTGAGACTGTTCTAAAAATAATTTATGAATGTATCTATAGGATTTTTTAATTTTTTCCTCTAAATATTCTGAAAGATGAATTTTAAAATCGATATTATTTTTAGGCTGGTGAATTAATTCAATAATTGCCGTTTTAACAGCTTCAACAATTCGATCGTCTTCTGAAACAATCAATTCAAATCCTCTTTTTTTTAATGAATCAGAAATTGTACCACGACTAACAGAAACAAACTCTGCAAAAGTAGCCTCGCCCAACTTAACTGTTTCTACTTTTAATCCTAGTAAAGAAAGCTCCTGATGCACCGCTTCTACACATCGCTGACAGCACATATTTTTAATGTAAATGGTTTCTTTTTTCATAGATTACATTTTCATAACGTGATTTTTATCTGTTTTCATTTCTAAAGGAGTTACTCCTCTCTTAAAGACATATTCACTATTCAATAAATAGGCACCAGCAACAACTACATTTTCTCCCAATTTTAAGCCACTTGTTATTTCTACTTTATTTTTATTTTGGATTCCAATAGTTACCGTGCGGGCTTCGAATTTACCTTTCTCTTTTTCAATCCAAACTATATTTTTATGTGCATTTTGCAATACGGCATCTAACGGCAATACGATTGATTTTTTTACTTCCGATTTTAAAATTACATACGCTTGCATCCCGGGTTTAAATAATTTATTTACATTATTAACTTCTATTCTAATGATGTTTATTTTACTTTTTTCCTGCAATTCGGGATTCGCAAAAAAGACTGTACCAAAAATATGTTCATTTGGAAAGGCTTCAGCAACAACTTCGACTCGATAACCTTCTTCTAAATATTTTAATTCATTTGAATACAGTTGAGTTTCTACCCATAAAGAAGAAAGATTTGCGAATTTATAAATGCCAGTTCCTTCATTCACATAATCCCCTTCCTTCAATGGGATTTCTGTTATAACTCCTTCTACTTTGCTGTAAATTGTATTTGTAATTTTGGCTTGTTTTGTAGTTTCCAATTCCTTAATCTGCGACTCATTCAACCCTGCTAATAAAAGCTTATTAATAGAAGAAGCTAAAACAGTGTGATCATTATCACTTAATACTTCACTTTTCTCTAACAGTAATAAATACTCCTCTTGAGCTAAAAGCAAATCTCTACTATACAAATCATAAAGTTTATCACCTACATTTACTTGTTCGCCTAAAATTTTGTAATGCAATTGTTCTATTCTCCCATTAATTCTTGCGCTCACTTGTTCCGTTTTATTTTGATCGATACTAAAGATTCCGGTCAATGTGCTTTCTCTCCCAATAAAAGAATAAAGGGCAGAATCAACTTTGATATTTCCTAAAAGCATCTGCTCATCATTTAATTTAATGAATTGCATTTCTGATTTATCAATAGTTGTTTTCGCTAATGGCATTTTGCAAATTGGACACAACCCAGCTTGTTTCTCCGCTACCTGAGGATCCATCGAACAGACATAAAACTCATTTTCTCCAATCACCTCTTGTTTTTTACTATTGCAGGCAGCAAAAATAAAAAGGCAAGAAAAAAGAAAAATGTAAGGCACGAACTTCAATAAAGAAGAACGATAAAATTTAAAAGTTTCTCGTCTGAAATTTTTATTCGTTTTCATTTTCATAAATTTTTACGAACCCTTCGCTGTCAACTAAATAATAAGCTTCCGCAGCTATTTCATCTCTTTTAGATATACCATCATAGATTTCAACCCAATCTTTTGTAACAGCTCCAACTTCTATTCTCTGCGCCACGAAATAGTCATCTTTTTTAAGCCAAACCATTTTTTCTTTTCCTAAATTTATTACGGATTTTGACGGAACCCACAGTCCTTCAACAGCCTCCACAGCTATAGTTGCGCTTACCAATGCTCCAACTTTTAATTTGTGCTTTTCATTATTAACATCTACGCGCACCATCAATGTTTTTGAATCTGGCTTTAAAAATGGCTCAATAAAATTTATTTTTCCAATCATTTCTTCTTCTTGGTTCCCATCCAAAACAAATTTCACTTTTTGGTTTAGCATTACTTTTGAAATGTCTTCCGCCCTTATTTGCAGCATTAACACTACTTGATGCGGGTCCA
The DNA here is from genome assembly GCA_023251805.1 of Bacteroidota bacterium. Classification (GTDB taxonomy): domain Bacteria; phylum Bacteroidota; class Bacteroidia; order 2-12-FULL-35-15; family 2-12-FULL-35-15; genus 2-12-FULL-35-15. The sequence continues at coordinate 5,093 of JAHEYB010000068.1, forward strand.
CAACATTAAAAATTGTTTGACCTCTGGCAACATACATTCCTTCTTTTATTGAAAGTTCGGAAGTGCTTTGTAATTTGTTTGAATTATTCGAAACTGCATTATTCTGCGACAATGAGGAGCCCGAACTCGCATCCTTTGAACCCATAGAGGACATTCCTTGCCCATTTTGTTGCGGGGAAACTTGAGCATACATTTCGTGAATATGCCCATCCCATTTACTAAGTACAGGAATAGTATAAAGCACCTGCTTTGAATGAACTAAATCATCCGTTTGCATATCGGTGAAGCCAAGCAATTTTAATTTTTGTTTAGCCGCATTTATGAGCGCTGTTTCTTTTGAATCGGTCTTTAAAAGATAAATCAAGTTTTCTTGTGCTGTAACTAAATCGGGGCTATAAATATCAAAAATCCAACTTCCTCTTAGTATTGGCTGATAATTATATTTGACATACAACTTCTCTATTCTACCACTAAATCGAGAAGCTATATCATGTTTATTACGGTCATCATAATCAATATATCCTTGCACATCAATGTTCACAGACAATTCTTTTTCTTCTGGATTAACCGTTTTAATAGCCGAAAGAACAGAGGAATTTACTGGCTTCAGAACAACATTTAAGATGTCTTCCGGAATTTTTTTTATTAAATCCATCCCTTTACAAACAGGCTTTGGACAAATTCCAGGATGATCTTGCTCAATTTCAGGGTGCATTGGACAATAGTAAATTTCCTTTTTTGATGAAACCATAACAGTTTGTGAACTTTCATCAACCTTATTAGGAGTTTGATTACAAGATGCAAACACTATACTTAATACAAAGCAAGCTCGCACAGCTTTTTGCCATACAAAAACATTCATCAAAGAAAAAATTTCTTTATCTGATTTGAACTTCCTTCTCATATTCTGCTTGAATTTTAAAATATGTATCTAAATGTTTTAAATATTCCATATGTGCCATTTGTAAATCATCCCAAGCCATTAATGCCATATTTAAATCATTTGTATTTTGTCCGTATGAAAGTAAATTCGCATCCAAGCTTTTTTTATAGGCAGGGATTACTATCATCGTATAATTATCCAATTCTTTGTATTCTGATTCCAATTCTATTAAAAACATATTAATCATTTGTTGAGCCATCTTTATCATGTTTTGCTTATTCTGTTCCATTGCATCAATGCTAAAACCCATCGCTTTCAGTTCGCTTTTATAACCTTTGGAGCTCCATGGAGCAATGGGAATGGTCATTGTTCCCATTACAGAATAAGCATCCGCTCTACCACCAAATTTTGTGTAATTTGCTACACGAACTCCAAATTCGGGTTTCGAACGCGTTGATATAAGCATTTGATTCAACTTCATGGAGTTAATGACACTGGTCATCCTAACAATATCACTTCGCTTACAATCGAGTGAGTCCATCTTCATGTCCGCCTTTAACAGTCGATAATTTTTCATCAGATGTTGCGTATCAATTTCAAAATTTTGTGACAAGTCTGCATTCATTAAATAGTTGAGTGTAGACGTTTGTGAACGAACCATATTTTGCTCGTGAATCAACATTGTTTCATTTTCCGTCAATCTTGCTTTTAGTCGATATACTGTACCTAAATCCCCTTTAGAAATGGCCATTTGTTTTTCGGAAAGGGTTACCATCATTTGCATGATTGTTATGCTTTCCTGTAACACTTTAATCTTTTTTTCTGTAATATATCTCTTGTAATATGCTTCTTTAGCTTGGGTAAAAAGTCCAATTTTATAAAATTCAGCTTCATTTTTATCTATTGATGCTATTGATTTTAAATAATTTTCTTTTGCTTCAATTTTTTTAGGGTTCGGGAAATCCTGTGAAAGAGCAATTTTTAATTGTGTTTTTTGTGCATCAAATTGATATGGTATGTCATCCCACTCCGTAGAAAGTTTGGGCGACATCCAAGCTCCTGCCCCATTTACCAATTCATCATTTGCTTTAATTTTGTTTTCATAAGACAATAACAACAAATTATTTTTCTCAATCTTAGTCAATACTTCATCTAAAGAAATTGTTTGGGACAATAGTGTAGTTGACAGCATAGAGCTGACAATAAGTAGCATAAAAATTAAAATATAACAAGTATGTTTGTTGCCTCCTGCCAATTGTCTATTATTTTTCATTGTAAAAAAATTAATGTTTTATACTAGATTCAACCATATCCATTTTCCCATATTTATTTAATTCATATCGTTTGGTCATTTCAAAAACTACTGGTGTAGTAAGCAAAACGTGTATAGATGAAGTAAACACACCACCAATCATTGGAAGAACAATAGGAATCATCACATCACTACCAACACCTGTACTCCATAAAATGGGAACCAATCCAAACAATGCAACACATACTGTCATAATTTTAGGGCGCAAACGTTGTGCTGCTCCTTTATATACATATTCTCTTAAATCTTCATCCGTAATGCTTTCACGAGAATTTCCTTTGAGCTTTACTAAATCATGCATTGCTTCGTGTAAATAAATAACCATAAAAATTCCAGTTTGAACAGCAATTCCAAACAATGCAATAAATCCAACTGCAACTGCAACTGATAAATTGACATGATAGAAATAGATAATAAAGACTCCGCCAATTAGTGCAAAAGGAACCGTTATTAAACTGAAGAAGGCTTCACGCATTGATTTATAAACCAGATACAACACAAAAAAGATGATGAGTATTACAATTGGAATAATAAATTTTAAAGTATTAGTGGCACGAATTTGATTTTCCCATTGTCCACTCCAATCAATAAAATATCCCCGAGGTAATTTTTTAATTGTTTCATCAATTTTCTTTTGAGCATCTTTTACAGTACTCCCTAAATCTCGACCGCGAACATTAAACAAAACTGTTC
>JAHEYB010000042.1 GCA_023251805.1 Bacteroidota bacterium
CCTTCAATTAATCTATCGTAATAGCCAATTTCAGAATTTGTTTTTTCGATAATGTTGGGTGAGCTGTTGTGTAAATTTTGAATGAATGATTGCAAATAAGCCGGCAAATGGCTTGTCACACTGTTTAACGAAAGCATTACCAATATTGAAAGTGAAAACAAAGTTAATAGAACCGTATCTTGAGGCTTTGTAGCAAACAATTTTTTAATGCTCTCATTTTTTAATAAAACTTGTGCAAGTGTTCCAACAATAAGAACAACAATAAACCAAATTCCAATCAGTAAAAGCTGATGTAAAGAAGCCGTTTTTCCTTTTGAAACAACAAACAACCAATCTTCCAATGTTCTACTGTTCCATAGCGACCACATCACCGACATAAATAACAACATTCCAATCATTCGCAATGTGATAATTAAAAACCCAAAAACATTTTCTCGTTTAACAACTTCTTTGCCTTCCAATGTTCTTCTTTCTATTATAACGGAGTTTACTGTAATGCAAGCACCTACTATCAACCAAAAAATAGCATCTATCGATTTGATAGAAACCGAGCCTGTTACCCAATACAATTGATAACTATGAAGCAACCAAGTAATCACAAACATGGTCATCATGGTAATCGCCAACAAATTTTTCTTAATTCGTTTCTTATATTTAAACATTGTTGGATAAAAAAATATTTTCAAAACAAAATCTCGCCAATAAATATTGATTCTTCTCCACAAATCCACAAAGCTAGTAGCTGTAAAATAATTATTAAAGGCTTGAGGAAGATTAAATCCGAACATACATAACAAACCAATAATAAAATGAAAAATTCCTGAAAGCCTTAATATCAAGGAATAATTCGAAATCATATAATGAAACAAGGATGTTAAATCTGTTACATCTGTCGCATCAATTAGTAAATTAAAACATATTAAGCGATAGCACATAATATGAATTAATCCGCGTAGCATCCAACGAATTCCTTTTTGCCAAATCTCATTTTCGGGAGCATTGAAATATGTTTTGATGTATGTTTTATAATCTACAATTGGAAAAAAGAGGAAAAATATATTTGGAAACATAAAAAAGTAAACAAGACTTTGCCATTTGGATGAAGGGATAAGTCCGTGTTTGATTTCATACAAATAAATGATAAGACGGAACATAAACATTGGCGCCATATACATCACAGACATGGTCATCCAGGGAATGAAAAGAAACTCTGTTCTTAAAAAAGCAAGAAGAAGTGCAAGAAACAAAATTAGAATAAGACGATAATTGAATTTTATGGGCAGATGGCAAACCGCTATCAATGAACTACCACAAGCAATGATAAAACTACCCGCTAATAATCCGAAAGCTGTATAAATGATAGAGAAACTAAGAAGCACTATAAAAGCGGGACGAAATCGGAGTGCAATAAAGTTATAAATAACAAAAGCAATGATGATAAATGGAGCATAATCAATTATTCCGGAAGATTTTTCAAATTGATATTCCCTAACGACAAAAAAGATGGCTAAAACTTGAACTAGAATTAAAAAAAATGAAAGCAGACGAGCTTTTTTAAATAAGCCATCTTGTTGTTGATAGACGGAAGGAATTAAAGGAAAAAGCTTATCAATTATTCTCATATTTTAAGCCTAAGTGCTTACCTTACAAATATCTCAAAAATACCATAAATAAACGAATTATTGCTATTTTTACTTCATTCAACACAGGCTCAGGAAACATATGACAACAACCCATTTTTCATCTCCAGAAATTGCATTCATTGTTGGAATGGGTCGTTCGGGCACTACCTTGCTTACCAATATGCTCAACTCAAATCCGCAGGTCATTGCTTGCCCCGAAAATGAATTCGTGATTCACTCTTATCATTCATTTTCACAAAAAGACTTTAGTGATTCTAATACCGTGGATGCCTTTATTGGAATGTTCGATCAAAATTTTAATCGTGTGATTAGTATTTGGAAACCGGGAGTAGAATTAAAAAATGACATTCTTCAATTAAAAGTCAAGAACTTCGAAAACGTTTGTAAGTTGGCCTATTTGAACTACCCTTTGTCGAAAAAGGACAAATCAAATGTGCGTTTGGTGGTTGACAAAAACCCATCTTACTCTTTGCATATAGATAAAATTTCGGAGCTCTTTCCAAAAGGAAAATTTATTGTGATTGTGAGAGATTATCGCGATAATATTTTATCCAGAAGAAAATATTCAGATGAAAATGTGCCGATTCATAAATTAGCGGCCGACTGGAACTATTACTATGAATGCATTTTTAGCACTTTGACTAAAAATAATATTCCGTATCATCTGATTAAGTATGAAGATTTGGCGGCTAATCCAACTGGGTATTTGCAATCGCTTTGTAATTTTATTGACATTCCATATACCGATGAAATGCTTAATTTTCAAGAGCTTTCAAAAGAAATAAGAAAACATGCGGTAGAAAATGTATCGAAAGAAAAGAATGAAAAAATTCAACGCATGCATTCCAATCTCGAGAAAAAAGTAAATACCGAACGGGTGAATGCTTTTGTAAATGAATTAAAACCGGAGGAAATTGCTTTGTTGGATTTTGCTTGTTCAACATTAGCAAAACGATTTGGGTATAAAAAATACGATTCTCCTGTTCAAGCAACATTTTCTGCCAAACTGTATTATCACTATTGCTATTTTAAAACGAGTGTTTGGGGAATACTGATTAAGATAAAATACTCGCTTCCAATGTCGCTTCGCCCTTCTGCATCAAAAAATAGGATGTAATAACTTTAGTTCGATTAATAATTCGATTACGAATGTTGATTTTTTAGCCACAGATTCGCAGATTTATTGCTTAACATATGCGAATGTGGAATCAAGCCTTATTTATGAAATTGCTCCGAGTTTGTCCCTTATTGAAAAGGCAATAAATAACAATTATTGCATATGCGCCAAAGGCGGTACACAGATTGAGTCCTATAAAAAATCTGTGAATCTGCGGCTAAAAAGCAGATTATTCAGAAGAAGCTATTTTTTCATGAATCCCAAATCCTTGTGGCGATTAATCAATTGCTTCATTTTGATTTTAGCTGGCACATGAAAAAGTACTTGATCTTTTTTAATATCGAGGTAAGAAATAGCAATAACAAAAATATTTTTCAATATAATTCCGAATTTCTTTAAAAAGGAAACCGATTTAAATTCTTTGTAACCATATACATTTGCAAAGTTTCCGCAAATGGCTTCGCATTCAGCTATTTCGTATGGACTTAATTCGGTTTGCCAAGCGTTTACACGACTGGTATTAATTGGGCGATTTAAATCCGCATATTTTTTTGCAAAATATTTTTTGTGTTCATCAGAAACAGTTACATCTGAAATATCAATTTTATCGGTATTCACTTGCTCAATCAAATCTTTTTCACTGACATTTAAAAAAGTGAAAATCTTTTTCAACGTTGTATTATAATCGCTAACCAAATCTTCGTAACGAAGTAAAAGTACCTTGTCTTTATTTTTTTGATAAAATCGATTGGCAATCACATTGAATACTCGCCAACGAATTGCATTATAGGCTACTTTGGGAGATTTTAAATAGGCATTTTGTTTACGCGAAAGTACGTTTGCTCTGTAGTCTCTCACACATAAAATGAATTTAGCCTCCGGCAAATAGTTTGCAATTTTATCTACTGAAAGTGTAAATGCAGGATTTTTATCAATCAGCATTATAGCATCAGATTTATCTTTGCCACTTACTTTTATTGCTGAATAAATAATTTTACAAAGGTGTTGATAGCTGATGTTTTCTTTTTCTACTAGTGCAATCAATTCATTTTTTGTTTTTTCCATGTCAAAATCCCAACCTACCAATGGATGTGATAAGGAAAATATTTTGATTTGCTGGAAAACCAATTCAATATCACTTTTAGAAAATTTTGATACATTTTTATAATCATGCAAAAAGAAGAGAAAAAAATTCGCTTCGGGCATGCAATGAATAGCAGGATGAGAATTGAGTATTTTGTTCAGAATAGTTGTTCCGGAACGGCCAATGCCAATAATAAAATGCAATTGCTTGTTAATCGGGTCGACCAAAGTATGAATAGGGTAAAAAATAAAATGGGAATTACATTTCTGTAATACCCATTTTATAAATATGAAAAATAATTATTTCTTAGCAGATTTTTTTTCTTTCGCTAAATCTTTCGTTGCAACAACTTTTCCGTCAACGTTAACAGATTCGATGCGAGCAGCAGCAAACATTTTTTGCAATGTTTCTAAAGTGCCTGCTTTGTCCATTTTAATTGCATAAGTAGCCATATTACCTTTTCCCATTGTAGTGGTAACCGACTGAACTCTTTGATATTTAGCAAAAGAATTTTTATACTTATCCATAATGTTAGCATCAGAGATATTATTCAACTGAAAAGTAACAATAGCAGTTTTTTCATCCACAACCTTTTTAGAGGTTTTTACATTCAAATAAGCCATAGTTGCTATAGCAGTTTTTTGCGCGAATGCGTTTACCGATAATCCCATTAAAAATGTAATTACAAGTGAATAGACAAGTTTTTTCATCTTTTTGATTTTTGTTTTTTAATTTATTATCCGACTAATTTACTAATTATATTGTTTATGAAAAAAAAATTCATTGAATTCTATTAAACAGATGTAGATTTTGAGCTAAAAGTTGCATTGGATGAAAAAAAATGCCCTTTTTACTTTTCAACAGCCCCTAAAATCTGCTTTTTAGCTTATTTTTTAGCTTATTTTTGAGAAAAATTTGTGGGATTATGTCAAAAACGTATTTAGAAGAGCTGAATCAGGTCCAAAGGGAGGCGGTAGAGTGCACAGAAGGGCCAGTAATGATTATAGCCGGAGCGGGGTCGGGAAAAACACGTGTTTTGACTTATAGAATAGCACATTTGATGAAAAAAGGGGTTGATCCCTTTCATATTTTGTCGCTAACCTTTACAAACAAAGCCGCTCGGGAGATGAAAGAGCGGATTGCTAAGATAGTAGGTGAATCTGAAGCAAGAAACCTTTGGATGGGCACTTTTCACTCTGTTTTTGCTAGAATATTACGAAGTGAATCTACAAAAATAGGCTATCCGGCCAATTTTACCATTTATGACACCGATGATTCCAAAAGTTTGATAAAAACCATCCTAAAAGAGCAAGGTTTGGATGATAAAATATACAAACCGGGAATGGTTTTATCACGTATTTCATCCGCAAAAAACAACCTAATTACTCCTCAATCATACTTAACCAATCCACAAATTCAGGAAGAAGATCGTCAATCGGCCAAACCAAAATTGGGGATTATTTATGAAGTTTATCGAAAAAGGTGCTTTAAAGCAGGGGCGATGGATTTTGATGATCTATTGTTTAATACCAATGTATTATTGCGTGATTTTCCGGCCGTACTTCATAAATATCAGCATAAATTCAAGTACATTATGGTGGATGAGTATCAGGATACCAATTTTTCACAATATTTAATTGTGAAACAACTGGCTGCCGCATTCCGAAATATTTGCGTGGTAGGTGATGACGCTCAAAGTATTTATGCTTTTCGCGGTGCAACCATTCAAAATATTTTGAATTTCGAAAAAGATTATCCTGAATTAAAAATATTCAAACTCGAACAAAATTATCGTTCCACCAAAAACATTGTAGGGGCGGCTAATTCGGTTATTGCAAAAAATAAAGATCAGCTCAAAAAAAATATTTTTACAGATAATGCCCAAGGGGAAATTATTAAAGTTGTAAAAACTGAAAGCGATAATTCGGAAGGGAATTTTATTGCTAATTCGATTTTCGAAACGAAGATGAATGAGCAAGCGCACAATCGTGATTTTGCTATTTTGTATAGAACCAACGCTCAATCCAGAGCAATGGAAGAAGCTTTACGCAGGCAAAATATTGCTTATCGCATTTATGGTGGATTATCATTTTATCAACGTAAAGAAATAAAAGATTTACTGTCGTATTACCGTTTAACAATCAACAATAACGATGAAGAAGCCCTAAAACGAATTATCAATTATCCGGCTAGAGGAATTGGAGATACCACACTCGATAAAATTATTGTTGCTGCCAACGACCATGATGTGAGTTTATGGAAAGTAATTGAAAACATTCATGAATTTGAAATAGGTTTAAATGCCGGTGCGAAAACAAAAGTGGATGAGTTTGCCAGCATGATTAAAAGCTTTTCGGCACAACTAAGTACTCAAAACGCTTATGATTTAGGCCAACACATTGCTATTCATTCGGGAATATTAAAAGATTTGTATGCCGACAAATCGCCTGAAGGAGTGAGTCGTCATGAAAATATACAAGAATTATTAAATGGTTTAAAAGAATTTACCGAAAGTGAAATTGAAATTGTGTTGGATGAAACGGAGATAGAAAATCAAATCGAAAGGGAGAAAGAAGAAAAGTCAAAAGTCAAAAGTGAAGAAGTAGAAAGTGAATTATTATTTACGAACGAGCAAACAAATGGCGTCACCCTGAGCGGAGTCGAAGGGCTAGAGCTATCTGCGAATTCTACTCTTGATGTATTTATGCAAGACATTGCATTGATGACGGACGCAGACAAGCCTGCCGGCCGGACAGGCGGGAAAGCGGAGACGGAAGAAGATAAAAACAAAGTAGTTTTAATGACCATTCACTCGGCAAAGGGCTTGGAATTTCCTTATGTATATATTGTTGGAATGGAAGAAAATTTATTCCCTTCTCAAATGTCGCTTACCGAAAGGGCAGATTTAGAGGAAGAGCGCAGATTGTTTTATGTAGCACTTACTCGTGCCGAAAAAAAAGTAACTCTCTCCTACTCCACCACACGTTATCGTTGGGGGAATTTAATTTATTGTGAGCCCAGCAGGTTTATTGAAGAGCTGGATGCAAAATATTTGGAAATGCCTTCCGAAAAAAATGGAAAAATTTTTGCAGATGAAGAGTATTCTTCAAAACCAAAATTGCATACTTCAAAACCTAAAGAAACCTATGAACAGCGACCAATAATGGGTAAGAAGTTGGTGAAAGTAAATAAAGCAGCAAAAAATACTTCCGATTTTGATACCGAGAGTTTGCGAGATTTACAAGTAGGAATGCAAGTGCAGCACGATAGGTTTGGCAGTGGGAAAGTGCTTACAATGGATGGTGATTTCCCAAATAATAAAGCCACTGTCTTTTTCGAAGGCATCGGACAAAAACAACTATTAATAAAGTTTGCGAAGCTGAGGATTGTCGGTTGATATTCACCACAGATTACTCAGATTAGCACAGAAAAAAATAAATTACAGATAACACCAATTAAATCTGTGTAAATCTGTGTAATCTGTGGTAAAAAATGAAAAGATTAAAATATTTACTACTCAAATTATTTTCTCCCAAAGGAGTTTCAAGCAGACCAAAAAATGCAGCTATGAGTTCAACCTCTAAATCATTTTACGATTTTCATTTAAAATCCATCGAAGGAAAAGAAATTGATTTCTCCGTTTACAAAGGAAAGAAGATATTGATTGTAAATACCGCTTCCGAATGTGGCTACACGCCTCAATATGATGAATTGCAACACCTTCACGAAACGCATGGAAACAAATTAACCATCCTTGGTTTTCCAGCAAATAATTTTGGCGGACAAGAACCTGGAACTAATGATGAGATTGGTGCTTTTTGCAGAAAAAACTTTGGAGTTACATTTCAATTATTTGAAAAAATTGACATAAACAATAATAAATTATACAGTTGGTTAAGTGATGAAAAACAAAACGGCTGGAATACAGAAGCACCTACTTGGAACTTTTGTAAATACCTAATCAACGAAAAAGGAGAATTACTGAAGTACTATTCATCTGCAGTGAATCCTATGAGTAATGAGATTTTAAAGATGCTGATTTGATGTGCTGATTTCTGATGTGCTGATATGCAGATTAAAAAGCAGGATGTATTCCCTCCGCCCAGGCGGAAGGGGCTTGGGGTGTGTTTAAAAAATAATTTCGTAGCATGTCCCCCTCTGGAGGGGGCAGGGGGAGGGCTTACATCTTCACCATTTTCTTCACCACTCTATTCTCTCCCGAAAAAATCACTACAGAATAAACTCCTTTCGCCAAAGCAGAAACATCAATTTGCTTTTGATTGGATTGCAAAACAATTTTTCCTGTAACATCAATAATGGTTACAGCAGAAATATCCTCTCCTGCAATAGCAATAAAATTTGTAGCAGGATTAGGAAAAATTTGAACCCTGAAATTTGAAATTTTTTCTTCATTTATTCCCGTAAGTTGATTCAATTTATATTTTCTAAAAAACAACCATATTTTTTCAGATGCATTAAAATCTTGATTGGTAACTCCTATAATAAAAGGAGAACCTGGCCATGTATGCCCGCCTCCAATGATTTTATATTTCTCACACGTTGAACCATCTATTCCATTATTGTACACATAGTGTTCTGCTGTGCAGCCATCCGTTGTGTTAATATTAGGAACATTTGAAAAAACAGGAGTTGGGTTACAACCATCATTTGTTACCCAATAATTTACCAAAGCATCTATTCCCATTGAGCCTCCACCACCAGTATATGAAACAGTTCCATCTGCATCACCGGAAATTTGCATTACAGGAACAGGTCGACCCGAGCTACAAATGGCATTTTGAAAGGTTGTCATGCTGCCTGTTACAGAAGCAATCGCTGCAATTTTACTGCTAAGTTCACAGGCCAAGGTATGACTCATGTAGCCGCCATTGCTCATTCCGCAAGAAAAAATCATGTCTGCATCAATGTTGTATTGTGTTTGTAATGTATCAATCAAATCAGAAATAAATCCAATATCGTCCACTGCAGTACCAAATCCCGCGTTCCAATAAGGTTGAGAACTCCCATCTAGTGTTCCGTTTGGATAAACAAAAATCACATTGGCTGTATCAGCAATAGGAGCAAAATTAGAATAGGCCTGTTCTGCCGAGGCACTGGAAGTATATCCGTGCAAATCAAACACCAATGGACGAGCGGTGCTTCCTGTGTAGGCTGCAGGAATGTAAATTCTATAATTACGATAGATGCCACCAGAAATGATACTATCAATAACTGTTGTTTGAGCAAATGAAATGCTGCCTAATAAAATAAATGCTGAGAGTAGTAGTTTTTTCATATGATAAAGTTAAAAAAAAAGTCGTTCCAAAATGAAACGACTTTTTATATTTACATTTCGTAGCACACCCCTGCCCTAGAGGGGAATTACTCCCAAATAAAAAATGTCGCCCAAACCGGAGCGACATTCATTTATTCGTAACCTGCCTACCGGCAGGCAGGTTCGTTGTATTAGCTGTTTAACATAACTGGCATCACCAACATCAATACATCTTCTCCGGCATTGTCTTTTTCGGTTGGCAATAAAATTCCTGCTCTGTTTGGAGCGCTCATTTCTAAGTTAACATTTTCGCAAGTTAAGTTGCTTAACATCTCTGCCATGAATTTAGAGTTGAATCCAATTTCCATGTCTTCACCACCATATTGACAAGTCAATCGCTCACTTGCTTCATTTGCGAAGTCTAAATCTTCTGCAGAAATGCTCAATTCACTTCCTGCAATTTTTAAACGCACTTGGTGTGTTGTTTTGTTAGAGAAAATAGAAACACGTTTGATAGAGCTCAAGAAAGAAACACGGTCAACGGTTAATTTATTTGGATTTTCTTTTGGAATAACTGCTTCGTAGTTTGGATATTTTCCATCAATCAAGCGACAAATCAAGTTTGTGTTTTCGAAAGAGAAAAATGCGTTGGTATTGTTGTATTCGATTTTCACATTTCCACTAACACTCGCTAAAGTATTCTTTAAAAGGTTTAATGGTTTTTTAGGAATAATGAACGAAGATGCCGCTTTTGCTTTTGCATCGGTACGTTTGTAACGCACCAATTTATGAGCATCTGTAGCAACAAATGTAATGCTGTCGGTTGCTAACTGACAAAACACACCTGACATTACAGGGCGAAGTTCATCGTTACCGGTTGCAAAAATAGTTTTGTTAATTGCCGAAGCCAACACACTTGCATCGATATCCAATGAAGAACCTGATTCCAATGCTGGTAATTTTGGAAACTCTTCTCCGTTATGACCCGTTAATTTGTATTTACCATAATCAGAAATAATTTCAATGCCATATTTTTTATTATCGATAGAAAAAGTCAAAGGTTGGTCCGCAAATGTTTTTAATGTATCCAACAATAATTTTGCAGGCACTGCGATACTTCCTGAATCTTTTGATTCGATACTGATGGAAGTGGTCATAGTTGTTTCCAAATCCGATGCAGAAATCTTCAATTGTCCTTTTTCTATTTCGAAAAGGAAATTATCTAATATCGGTAAGGCGTTATTTGAGTTAAGCACACCACTGATGGCTTGTAATTGTTTTAATAATGAAGTACTGGAAACAATAAATTTCATAGCTGTCTGGTATTAATAGTTTTTCGATTTAACTAAGCAAATATAAATATTAAAACAAAAAAAAGGTCGGTTCAAAACTTTAGTTTCAACCGACTTTTTAACAAAAAAAGTGCCTATTTACAAGGGCTCAATGCAATTTTGGTTAATAAAATTTATGCCTTAGGTTTATTTACGGGAAGATTAACAGGCTGAGCAGATTTGGACGCTCCTGTTTGAAAATAGTCGACCGAAGGCATTACTTTTCCAAACATATAAAATTGAACCATCACAAAATCAACTCCATTATTCATCAAAGCATCCATTCGTTCTTCATCAAATTTTAACAATAATCCATCTTTCCCATACACCTCCTTTTTAGGCTTACGGGCAAAAAAAGTGACTTTGTTTGTTTTGCCATTTTTATCAGTTACTGTTAAAATATTTATTGGTTGTGATTTTAATACCGAATCGATTTGGTTTTGTTTCAAATCCACTTCAAAACTTTCGAAACTTAATATTTGAAAATAAGATAAGTACTGTTTAACAGCTATTGGGTCAACATCAGCAACAATTTTATTATCTGCCAACATTTTAATTTGATAATCATTATTTGCATTAACTGTTAACTCGTATCCAAATGAAGGGTTGTATGGCACTTCCATTTTTACTGATTTAATATCGTTTGGATTGTATTCAAACATGGTACGATCGCGCCAACCTTTTTCCTCTGTAAAATAGCGCGTAGTCAAATATCCTTCAAACCCCGGAATATAAGTAATAAAAGGCCGTTCCATTGTTTCCATTGTTTCAGGATCTATCATAATCATGTAAGTACCTTTCATGTTTTGTGTTTCGGTACCAACATAATATGCTTTCACTAATTCCCCTTTCTGATAAATTTCACACTTTACCGCTTTTGATGCTAATCGTTTCATCACATTGTCCTGTGCTTTTTTTCCAACAGGTTCTTTTACATCCAATCTATAAATCGTTTCCATTAACGTTGCTAATGCATCCATACGAACTCCGTATTTGCCATTTACTGTCCAATGTCCTTTTTCATCACGCTCTAAAGTAAGTGTTCGTCCGTTTTTATCTGCTAAAAAAAGTTTATTTATAGATGCAGTATCTTTCACTGCAAAATTTTTCATTTCTGCTCTTAGTGTCCCTTGTCGGTTATTTAAAACAAACCAAAAGGTGAGAGAGCCCATCAAAATAACCAATATTGCTGCTATTCTATTTTTTTTACGCATCAGGAAGTGTATTTACGTTTACGAATGATCGTATAAATGATTCCGAAAATTATTAATCCAAGTAATGGCAAACCGGTATTAATGGTCTGCCATTTTAGTCGTTCGTTTTTTAATTTTTTCTTATCCAGCAAGCGCAAAGTTAATTCGCGTGCACGAACACTAATTAAGCCTGAATCGTCACATAAATAATTCACACAATTCATCAGAAAATTTTTATTGCCATACGTTTGATTGGTATACTTATCATAACCTAAAGGCAATTTTTTTTGTGAACGATAATCTATATCGTTACGAATTGCATCACCATCAGAAACAATAATCATTTTTGTTTCTACGCCATCTTCTTTAAAGCCAATAGCGCTGTCCTTAGCAATTTTGGGGTCTAAGTGATTTTTATACAAAGACTCAAATTTTCCTTCTAACAATACTGCTACATTTCTGTAAGGATTATTAAAACGTTTTTCATCCTGAGGCATATTTACCATTCGTAAATCCACTCTCACAGGAGAAAGAATTGATTTTGAATATTTTGATGACTGCAATAAAATTGTTTTCCGAATCCCTTTGGAAGCAACTGTATCGATACTAGAAACAAAATCCATTTTTATTACATCTAAATTTTTTACAATCGGATGATTTCCCGATGGTAAAATAAGAGGGGAAAAAATCCAAGGTTTCATTTGAATGTTTGCCGGTTGTCCGCGCATAGCTGCATTCACAGGAATAACAGAAGATTGCATATCTACAATTAAATCAGGGTTTAGTCGCGCTCCATATTTAAACAACATATCATCCAATCTTAAATTATATGGAACAGATAGCGTTCCACCATTTTTGCGGAGGCTATCCGGACTGGTATACAAAGGGTCGATTAGCCACAATACTTTTCCACCTTTCATAATAAATTGATCGATAATGAATTTATCTTTATCGGTAAAAGAAGAATCGGGTTGCGCGATAATAATGGCATCGAATTTTTTTAATGCGTTTAGTTGTTCGTTAATGACTACTCTACGAACAGTATAAAATTCACTCAAGCCGTCAGCAATGTCTTGAACTGACATCGTATCCAGTTCATCGTGACCAGCAATAAAGGCAATTTCGGGGCGAATATTTACAGTAAGATTTCTGATACAACTGGCAAATTCATATTCGAGCGACTGAATAGAGTTATTTAATTGCGCTTCGGGAGATTGCCCCATCTGTGTTTTCAGCAATTGCCATGGCATTTCATGTCCGCGATACGTTACAATTGCTCCGGGAAAAATAATTTGTTGAGAAGTGCCGTTTTCATCTTTTACTTCCAGATTGGTTGGGTCTAGTCCTTTGTCGTAAAGTTGTTTGCAAACTTCATTTTGTTGTTTTTTGTCAACCCCTGCAATCGGATTAATAAATTCATATTCGATATTGTTATCAGAATAAGCTCTGAACTCATCCAACATCTCTTTTGTTTCATTTCTC
This sequence comes from Bacteroidota bacterium, assembly GCA_023251805.1. GTDB lineage: Bacteria > Bacteroidota > Bacteroidia > 2-12-FULL-35-15 > 2-12-FULL-35-15 > 2-12-FULL-35-15. Next base: position 13,126 of record JAHEYB010000042.1, read on the forward strand.
AGGCGTTTGAATCCGGCAGGAAAATCACCTTCTAAATACACTTTTACAAAAACAACATCATCTAAATTTTTTAATAACTTTTTTGTCGCATCCGAAAGTGTATAACGTTTTTCGGTAGTAAGGTCGAAACGGTGAAACACAAACGAGCCCAAATAGTTGAGCATCACCAGCAAGGCAATTGCCAAGCCAAGTGAAAGTAAATCCCGTTTTTTATTTCTTTTATTCATACTACGAATTACGAATCTTAACGAATTACGAACCTGCCTGGGGTAGGCAGGTCTGTGTTTGCTAAAAAATCTACTATTTGTTAAATACAATCCTTTCTATGTTTCTCCAAACAAATGGTTTCTAGAAAAACTCAAAACAACATACTACCCTTTATTTAAATCTGCACATCAATAAATCTCCCAACTCATCACTCCGCTCTCCGAACTACCGACTCCTAACTAACCACCTACCATTTACGGCTTTCCAACACCGTTCTTGTCCCTAAAATAAATACAGCTATCAAGCTTAAAAAATAAATGATATCTCTTGTATCCACCACTCCTCTGCTCATTGATATATAATGACTATTTATTCCCAATGCTAAAATAATATTATCAATTTTCCCGAAAAGTGAAAAAGAGCTAATTAAATCAAAACCGGTATAAATAAAGAAACAAAGGAATAGTGCCAAGATGAAAGAAACTACTTGGTTATCGGTTATTGCGGAAGCAAATATTCCGATAGAAACGAATGCTGCTCCTAAAAATAGCAGTCCGATATAAGAGCCCCACATTCCGCCAGTATCAATATTTCCGACCGGGCTTCCCAATTTGTGTACCGAATAATAATAAATTAAGGTTGGTAATAATGAAAACAATACCAATACAAAACCTGCCAGGTATTTTGCAAGAATAATTTGTAAATCGGTAAGTGGACGCGTTAATAAAAGTTCGATGGTTCCGGCCTTTTTCTCATCTGCAAAGGAGCGCATGGTAATTGCGGGAATCAAAAACAGAAATACCCACGGAGCGATAATAAAAAGAGAATCGATATTGGCATATCCGCTATCAAGCACATTTAAATTATTGCTAGAGCCATCCGATTTAATCCACCACATAAATACACTAATCAGAAATAAGAATACACCAATGGCGATATAGCCAATGAGTGAACTTAAAAAACTCCGAATTTCCTTTTTTAGTAATGTAAACATATGTGATTGCAAAAATACTATTTTAACAGTATGGCGGGGATGAATTATGGATACTAAGATACAAATTATTTAACAATCGATTCTTCGTAAGTTCGGGTGATGTGTTAAATTATTCTAAATTTGCTACCCTTATATAACTATTAAGCTATAATGAAAATTTTTAAATTTGGCGGAACATCTGTAGGCTCGGCAGAACGCATGCAGGCCTTGGCGAAATTAATAAGCGACAAAGCACCAAAAATTGTTGTGTTATCGGCCATGAGTGGCACAACCAACAATTTGGTTGAAATAGCTAATGCACTTTATTTAAAGGAAAACGACAAAGCAAATGGCTTAATTGATGCTTTGGAAAACAAATACAAGGACGTTATCAAGCAATTGTATTCATCGGAAATGGCTTTAAATAAAGGAAAAGAGTTAATAGATTCGCACTTTGCCTATTTGCGTTCCTTTACAATGGACATGTTTACAATCAATGAAGAACGTGCTATTTTAGCTCAAGGTGAATTGCTTTCCACAGCACTTTTTCATTACTATTTAGAAGAAATTAAAGTGGATTCTATTTTACTTCCTGCTCTCAATTTTATGCGTATTGATGAAAATGAAGAGCCCGATATGAAGTATATTGAAATGAATATAAAATCTGAAATCCAAAAATATCCTAATGCGAAATTGTTCATCACTCAAGGCTATATCTGTAGAAATGCTTTTGGTGAAATTGATAATTTAAAACGCGGAGGAAGTGATTATACAGCAACTATCATTGGCGCAGCAATACAATCAGAAGAAATTCAAATTTGGACCGACATAGACGGAATGCATAATAACGACCCAAGAGTAGTGGATAAAACACATCCTATTGCAGAGCTATCATTTGATGAAGCAGCCGAGTTGGCTTATTTCGGAGCGAAAATTTTGCATCCTACCTGTATTCTTCCTGCACAAACTAAAAATATTCCTGTCCGTTTGCTTAATACGATGCAACCCGAAGCAAAAGGAACAGTGATTAGTTCAAAAACAACCGGTGATAGCATAAAAGCAGTTGCTGCAAAAGATGGAATCACGGCAATCAATATTAAATCGGGACGAATGCTGTTAGCATATGGTTTTTTACGAGCTGTGTTTGAAATTTTCGAACGTTACAAAACTCCGATTGATATGATTACCACTTCGGAAGTTGCGGTTTCATTAACGATTGACAACACCAAAAACTTAGAAGCAATTAGAAAAGAACTAGACGAATTTTGTACCATTGAAATTGATTCTGGTTTAACAATTGTTTGTATTGTAGGGAGTTTTGCTGCGGAAAAGCAAGGGTATGCTTTTAGAATTTTTGATGCATTAAAAAACATTCCCATTCGTATGATTTCTTACGGAGGAAGCGAAAACAACGTTTCTATTTTAGTGGATTCGAAATTGAAAAAAGAAACATTGATTGCATTAAATAAAGGGCTTTTCTGAGAAAATAAATTTAACCGCAAAGAACACAGAGAAAAATCGCAGAGAACCGCAAAGAAAAAAAATATGTTTAACTCAACTATAGTTTCAAAATTCAATTCTATCCCAACACCTTTCTACTATTATGATATGGACGTGTTGAAACAAACACTCAACTTATTAAAAAAGGAAAGTGATAAATATGGCTTTATTGTGCATTATGCTACAAAAGCAAATGCAAACAATAAAATTTTGGATATTATTCGTTCATACGGATTAGGGGCAGATTGTGTAAGTGGAAATGAAATTAAAAAAGCGATTGAATGTAAATTTAATCCCAACCATATTGTATTTGCCGGTGTTGGAAAAAGTGATGTAGAAATAAACATTGCTTTGGATCATTCGATTTTTTGTTTCAATTGTGAAAGTTTGCAAGAAATGGAAGTGATTAATGAATTGGCAAAAGCAAAAGGAACAACTGCGAGCATAGCTTTGAGAATAAATCCGAATGTGAATGCAAACACTCACAAATACATTACAACAGGCTTAGAAGAAAATAAGTTCGGAATAAATTTATGGGAATTGGATAATGTGATTGCTGCATTAAAAGATTTGAAAAATCTAAAACTAATCGGACTGCATTTTCACATTGGTTCACAAATTACCGATATCAACTCATTCAAAACATTGTGTATGCGGGTGAATGAAATTCAATCTTGGTTTGTAAGTCATAAAATCACTATCGAAAACATTAATGTTGGCGGTGGTTGGGGCGTGGATTATCATGAGCCGGATAAAAACCGTTATTTAGATTTTGCCGCTTACTTTAAACTCTACAACGATTTTTTAGAATTGCGACCGGGCCAAAAAGTACATTTTGAATTGGGAAGAGCGGTTGTTGCACAATGCGGAACATTAATTTCCCGTGTGCTTTATATAAAAAAGGGAGTCAATACCAATTTCGCAATTTTGGATGCCGGAATGACCGAGTTGATGCGACCAGCACTTTATCAGGCTTATCATAAAATTGAAAACCTTTCTAAGTATCAAGTAGCAAGTATCAAGTCTCAAGACAGCGCTGTCTCCGAACTACCGACTACCGACTCCCTACTAATAAAGTATGATGTCGTGGGACCTATTTGTGAAAGCTCTGATTGTTTTGGAAAAGCAGTGAACTTACCGGAAACTTTCAGAGGCGATATTATTGCTTTGCGCACAGCAGGAGCTTACGGAGAAGTGATGAGTTCGGCTTATAATTTACGAGATAGAGTAAAGAGTGTTTATTCGGATGAGATTTAAAAGAGTTGATTGGGTTAAATATGGTAATTAAGGAAATGAAGAAAGATGAATCTTTTACACTTCTACTTCAAACTCTTATCTACCCCATTTTCTTATTTAACTTAATTAACCTAAATACTTATTTAACTTAATTAACCTAATTAATTTCTTCCCTAAAACAACCCGTTTATTTCCGCATCAATTTTATTGATGATAGAACCTAAGTCTTCTGCATTTTCAGAAAAATTATTATTGTCTACATCTATAATAAGCAATTTTGCGCCTGGATGTTCTTGCTCGTAAGATGTAATGAACGCTTCGTAACGCTCATTCAATCTTTTCAAATAATCTAAACGAATGGCGTTCTCATAATCGCGTCCCCGCTTTTGAATTTGGTTTACCAATGTAGGAACCGATGCACGCAAATAAATTAATAAATCGGGAGGAGAAATAAAACTCTCCATCAGTTTGAATAAAGCAAAATAGTTTTCAAAATCGCGGGTTGTCATTAAACCCATTGCATGCAAATTGGGTGCAAAAATATACGCATCCTCATAAATGGTTCTATCTTGAATAACCGTTTTTCCACTATTACGGATTTGCTGAACCTGTCCGAAACGAGAGTTCAAAAAGTACACTTGCAAGTTGAACGACCAACGTTGCATTTCCTCATAAAAATCGTTCAAATATGGATTATCATCTGCATCTTCAAAATGTGGTTGCCATTTATAATGTTTTGCTAAAAGTGTTGTAAGTGTAGTTTTACCAGCGCCAATATTTCCTGCGATTGCTATATGCATATGAGTAGAATAATTTAATAATTTTAAAAACCGCTCCGAAGGAGTCCCATTGGGAAAAACGAAAATACGAAATCTAAAATGCTAAGCAAGAAAAAAAATGAAAATTGTGGATAAGTTTTTTTGACCCTCTTTGTAGCCCTTTATTCAGCAGAAAATAAGGAAATCGATTTTTCTGTCTGAAGCATTAAAATACCCATTTCCAGTCGAAAATTCAAAATATCAGATAGGGGCATTTCAAACTCTTTTTCTTCGGTAGTTTTTATATTGTACGCTTTTATTTTTTTATCCGACTGATAATAAACCCAATCTGCAATCGGTTGAAATCCTGTAGCATTTTTAACAGGAATGGTTTTGTAATAAGTGCCATAAATATCAAAAATTAAAATTCCTGAGCGAGGATTGTTCAAGTATAAACGGTTATCATATTCAATAACCATATTAGGTTGTAAACTATCATTCTGCAAGGTATTCAGGTTTCCGGTTTGTAAAATATCTTGCAATGTTTTATCGTATCTGAGTAAGGAAAAACTCTGTTGGTCGTACACCCAAATTCCATTATTATAAGAAGAGCAAACTAAGGGTGGCTGATAAATATCCAGTAAACTCAAATTTATTGGTTCCCCATTCTGACTCAATGTATTATCTAAAAAAACAACTGAGGAAAATTGTTTATAAAAAAGAAGAATGCGCAACATGTTGGAAGCATCAACACTGGTAATGTTCCCTAAGTTTTTATTACTGTATTTGTAAAGTAGTTTTCCCGTTTTATCGTATTTACTCAACTCATTTCCTGTTACCACATACACATTGCTTTGATTGTCGGTTGTAAAATAATCGGATTCAATCTCAATGGATTTTATAAGCGTGTATTTGCTTTGAGCAAAGCAAGTAGTAGTAAATAAAAAGAAAAGGAAAAATAGTTTTCTCATTTTAGCTCTAAGGTAGCAATTATTATGCTATTGATATTCGTATTTTGAGAAATCCCATCCGAAGGAGTCCTTCGGACCTACCCCCTTTAAAAAGGGGGAATTGCTCCTGCTTATTAATTTCATTCATTGTACTAATACAACAAAACGCAGCATCTTTTATTCAATTAGGAGTACTGCTTACTATTTACAATGCTAACTATTCCCTCTTGGTGAAGAGGGTTAGGTCCGAAGGACTCCTTCGGAGGAGATTGTTTTGTTTTTATAAGAATCTTTTTTAATCCCCCTAGCCCCCTTTACAAAGGGGGAATTGCAACAACTTAAAATAAACATCAATCCAAACAACTAAGCCAATTTTTAATTTTTCAATTTTCAATCCTCTCAACTAATGAAAGAATTTCCTCCACATATTTACGATCGTTACTCAAACGTGGTACTTTATGCTGACCGCCTAATTTATTTTTAGACTCAAACCATTTATAAAATGTTCCTTTGGGAAGTGATTTTACAATTGGTTGTTTCAAAGCAATATTTTGATAGCGTTTTGCTTCGTAATCCGAGTTGATTGATTTTAATGCATTGTCCAGCACTTCTGTAAAATAAGCTAAATTGCTTGGGGGCGATTCAAATTCAATCAACCATTCGTGTGCGCCACTACTGTCGTTCTGACCCGAATCAAAGGGCATGTACACAGGTGCTGCTGTATATTCCGCAATTTGTGCATTTGTTTTTTCGCATGCTATTACCAATGCTTTATCGGCATTATCAACAATTATTTCCTCTCCAAAAGCATTCATAAAATGTTTTGTTCTCCCGGTAATTTTAAAACGAAAAGGACGAAGATTGGTAAACTTAATGGTGTCCCCCAATTTGTAACGCCACAATCCTGCTGTGGTAGAAATCACCAATGCGTAGTTCACATCCAAACCTACTTCATCCAATGAAAGTGTTGTCGGAAATTCCTTTTCAAACTCTGCCGGAGGAATAAACTCATAATAAATTCCATAATCCAACATCAGTAAAAGCTCTTCTGAATTTCGTTGATCTTGTATCCCAAAAAAACCTTCAGTAGCGTTATATAACTCCAAATAATTTAAATCGGGCTTGTTAAATATGGATTTGAATTGCTCTCTGTATGGATTAAAATTTACGCCTCCGTGGAAATACACTTCTAAATTGGGCCAAACTTCTCCTATCGATTTTTTTCCACTTTCTTGCAGTACTTTTTTCATGATGAGAAGCATCCAAGAAGGGACCCCAGCCAAACTCACCATATTTTCATTTATTGTTGCTTCTGCAATTTTTTCCAATTTCTCATCCCATTTATCCATCAAGGCAATGTCCATATCAGGTGAACGAAAAAACTCCCACCAGCGTGGTAAATTATTAATTACAATGGCAGATAAATCCCCATTTTGCGATTCGTATCCACCAAAATGATCGGTAACCAAACTACCGGCAAGTGCTAAATTTTTTCCTGTAAACAATTGCGTCTCCGGATTTAAAGCACAATGAATCGAAATCATATCACGCCCACCATTATAATGGCAATCGTGCAAAGATTCTTCACTCACAGGAATAAATTTACTTTTATCGTTGGTGGTGCCCGATGATTTTGCAAACCATTTAATATCAGAATGCCATAAAATATTTTGTTCGCCTCTGCGAATCCTATCAATAAAAGGTTTTAGTGATTCGTAATCTTGAACCGGAACATTGTTTTTGAATTGCTCTACATTAAAAATATTTTTGTAATCGTATTTTTTCCCCCATTCAGTATCCTTTGCCGATAGCGTTAGTTTGTTCAACCACTCATTCTGCACATCATCAGGATACTTCATAAAAAGCTCTATCTGATGCATTCGCTTTTTCATGTACCAGGAGGCTATGGAGTTTAATATGGGCATATTTAAAAGTTAAAAGAGAAAAAAGTCAAAATTCAAAAGTTAAAAAAATTTAGTTATACAAAAAATTAAATAAAGCTCGTCATTGCGAGTTCTATGTTGCAGCAGAAACTGAAGCAATCTCTTTAATGAGATGACAAGTTAAAATTAGGAAGATTGCTACGTTCCTCGCAATGACGCAATCAATGAGCATTTCTTTTCTTAAAATACGATTCCATCTCAGTCAACGAAAATGCATTAAAACACATCTCCTTCGTTAACATTCCTTTCCTAGCAACACATGTTCCATAATACATATCGTGGTATCCGCTTTTTTCGTGTGCATCGGGATTTATGGATATTTTTACCCCTTTTTCTAAACAATATTCTATCCATCGCCAATCAATATCCAAACGATAAGGATGTGCATTTAATTCAATCACTACTCCATTTGCTGCACAGGCATCAATAATTTTTTTATGGTCGATTGGATATCCGGGTCTCGATAATAATAATCTTCCTGTTGGATGTCCTAGAATAGTAGTATAAGGATTTTCAATGGCTTTTAACAAACGAGCTGTTGCTTTTTCTTCGGTCATTTTTAAATTGGAATGCACCGAAGCAACAATAAAATCAAATGATTTAAGCACGTCTTCGGTATAATCCAACGAGCCATCATTTAAAATATCGCTTTCAATTCCTTTGAAAATTTTAAAGGGCGCAAGTTTCTCATTTAGTATTTCAATTTCTTCGTGCTGATCTATAACTCTATCAGGCTTTAAACCTTGCGCATAAAAAGCAGATTGTGAGTGATCACAAATTCCTAGATATTCATATCCTAATTCCTTGCAATATTCAGCCATATCTTTCAGCGAATTCATTCCATCGCTATATGTACTGTGATTATGCAGAATACCTTTTAAATCTGAGAGCTCAATTAATTTCGGAATTTTATTTTCTTTTGCTAATGCTACTTCATTTAATCCTTCTCTTAATTCCGGTTCAATGTATTGCAAATTATAGACCTTATAAATTGCTTCCTCCGAAGTCAACAATTGAGATTTGAAATTTGGAATTTTCTCCAAATGCTCAGTAGTAGCAGTGGTTTTAAAAAGCATGCTGTAAAATCCTTCCGAAGTGCAGGTTATAATTTTAATTTCCACACCCAATTTATTTTCAATTTCTTCAGCACTTACAAATCCTGAATAAGCAATGACTATTTCCACTACTTCAATGATATCACACTTTCTGCGCATTGCTCCGGTAAGAGAAACAAATTCTGTTTTATATTTTTTCTTTAGCAAACGAACTAGGTCCATTGCAAATTTTTCTACCGATGCATAATGAAATTTCCCAATGTTTGATTTAAAAAATTCGATTTGTTTTTTTACTGCTTCTTGCGTTTTTTCGCCAAAACCTTTGAGTGTAATTAAACGATTTTCGTTACAAGCATAAAGCAATTCTCCTATGCTTTCAATTTCTAATTCACGCCATAATTGTCCGACTTTTTTAGGACCTATTCCTTTTATACGTAACATTTCAATCACTCCAAGTGGAGTTTTGGCAACCATTTCGGTTAACTCCTTCAAGTTACCTGTTGATTGCAATTCATTAATTTTCGCTGCAATTCCTTTTCCTATTCCTTCTATTTTTTCTAACTCTTCTAAGGATTTTCCTTGCAAATCAATATCTGTCTTATCTAATTTATAAGCAGCATTGGCAATGGATTTTATCTTGAACGGATTTTCCTCATGCAGCTCCATTAATTGAGCAGTGAGTTTTAAAGCGTGGGCAATTTCTTCTGTTGACATGTTGTAAAATTACAAATTGAAAAATTGAAAATTGAAAAATTGTAACATTATTTATCCACGAGATAAGAATTTTAAAGATAATGTCTATCTTTAAATAAAAATCTCAAATGCGTTTATCAAAAATTGTATTCTCAATTATTTTTAAAGTAACCTTTATTACTAATTGTTTTGCTCAATTTGGCACTATGCCACCATTCACGGTTCAAATTGAACCTGTAATTACTACTCCTTTGCCAGCCATGCACTCTTTTGCATTTGCTCAGTCGGGCGACAAATGGTTGATTATTGGAGGAAGAACCAATGGCTTACATGGATTAAACAGTAGTGGTGCTTTCCCACCTGAAGACAAAAATGATATGGTAACCGTAATTGATACCACTACTTGGGCATTTTATACTGCCGATTTAAATCAATTACCAAAAGCGATTGCCGACCCGATGCGTTCCAGCAATATGCAATACATTCAGGAAGGTAATTATTTATATATGGTTGGCGGATATGGTTATGATAGTGTTGCGAGTATCTTTGTGAGTTTTCCTAAACTTACTGCTGTGCATGTGGATGACATGATTGATGCCGTAATAAATGCAACACCCATTGCTCCAACAATTCGGCAAGTTAGCGACACTAACTTTTCGATATGTGGTGGCGACTTAGGTAAAATTGGAACCGATTATTATTTGATGTTCGGACATAATTTTGGAGGACGTTATACCGACCCACCTACTCCGCTTTTCACACAAACTTATAGCGACAGAATAAAAAAATTCAATTTAGCGGATGATGGTACAACAATAAATTTATCCGGATTTGTTTATCAATTGGACACCATTAATTTTCACAGAAGAGATTTAAACACAGCTCCGATTGTAAAACCGGATGGCAGTTTTGGAATTGGTGCTTATGGGGGCGTTTTCAGAAAAGATTCCAATTTACCTTTCCGTGAGCCTATTCGCTTAAATGCAGGGGGAACAACAACCGTTAATCCTTATCAACAAACGATGAACCAGTATACTTGTGCAGTTATGCCCATCTACGATTCTGCCACTCAAAAAATGTATACTACTTTTATTGGTGGAATTAGTTTGTATGATTTTAATGATACCACAAGCACCATTAAACGCGATTCGTTGGTTCCATTTGTAAATGATATTACTACTATGACAGTTAATTCGAGTGGGCTTGTAGAAGAAACCATTTTGCCCGTTAAACTAAAAGGATTGTTGGGAAGCAATGCAAAATTTGTTTCTACAAAAAATATTTCGACTTACTCCAATGACGTTATTCGCATCCGAGATTTGCCAAACACAAAAATTTTAGCAGGTTATTTATTTGGCGGGATACGTGCACAACAAGGAAACTTTGGAACCAGCGTAGCCAACGATACAGTATATAGGGTTTTTATAACACCAAATAATATTAGTGTTGGAATAGAAGAAAACTATTCTATTTCAAATGCACAATTGTATCCTAATCCTTCATGCGGCTCCAGCACACTACTATTTTTATTAAAAAACAACTCACAAGCAGTTATTTCATTGATGGATGTAACAGGAAAAAAAGTGATGGAAATTGCTAATGAAGAAATGTCAAAAGGAAACCAAAAAATAACAATCAATACTTCAAAATTATCTCCTGGAGTTTACATTTGTAAAATTCAAGCTACAGATTCAGAAAAATTGATAAAGTTAGTTGTTGGAAAGTAATGATATAATGACTCATTTTAAAACCAATGAAAAAGATAGCAACCCTAATAATTTTAATTCTCAATTTTCATTTACTTATATCCCAAATCCAAACTTCTAGCTATTTGATTGATAGTTCAAATTATGCTTCCATTAGAAATAGAATAAAAGACCAAACATTTTTCATAACATTAGATAGCACCAATATTGCCGCTTATCAAAGACGCCAAGAATTAGAATATCAAATTATGGATTACAAAGCCGCCCTTAAAGATGTAAATCATATTATGAGTTTGTCTCCAAAATATACAGGTGTTTATGGTGCCAGAGGCATGTGTTATTGTTTTCTAAAAGAATATGACAAAGCTTTAGCTGATTTTGACAAACAGATAGAACTAGAACCTAATGAGGCCAGAAATTATTTAAATAGAGCTTTTGGCAAAAGTGAAAACAAAAATTTCGAGGGTGCTATTTCTGATTTAAGTATCGCAATTTCAATGAACCCAACTTATGCCAAAGCATATTGCAATAGAGGTTTTGCGAAAAAAGAACTTGAAAAATATCAAGAGGCCATGTTGGATTACAATAAAGCCATAGAATTAAATTCTGCATACACAGAAGCCTATATGAATAGAGGATATGCTAATTTTATGCTTCATAACTACGATGCAGCAATAGCAGATTACACTAAATTTATGGAACTCGCTCCAGGTTATGGAAACTATAAATTTTATGAACTTGTAGCTCAAGCTTACGAAAAGAAGGGAGACAAAGCAAATGCGAAAATTTATTACGATGAAGCGCTTAAATATCCAAAAGAATAGTATATGACAAAAGAAATTTGGTTAAACATTCCTGTAAAAAATATAGAAAAATCAAAAGCATTTTTTACTGCATTGGGTTATGCATTTACATCCAAACACGACAATGCTGTGATGGCTGCACTTATTATTGGAAGCAATAAATTTCCTGTAATGCTTTTTGAAGAATCGGTATTCAAATCGTTTATACAAACCGAAATTACAGATACTAAAAAAAGTTCGGAGCTTTTAATTTCGTTGGATGCCGAAAGCAGAGAAGAAGTAGATGAATTTGCTAAAAAAGTACTTGCTGCAGGAGGAACCATTTATGCACCGCCTGCCGAAAACCAAGGCTGGATGTACGGTTTTGCATTTATTGATTTAGATGGACACCGCTGGAATGTACTGCATATGGATTATAATAAATTAGGGAAATAATTCGGTTTTAAAAAATTAATTTTATTCTATCACCCCATTATTATTTCAAAATGCAAAAAACGAAATTCATTTTTCTTTCGATTCTTTTTTATGCAAGCATTCTTTCCGCTTTTTCGCAAGAGCGATTACTCGACTCATTGAATAGAGCACTTAAAATTGCTAAGCACGACACCATCCGTTGCAAAATCTTAAACGAACTCATTGAATCGGAATTCAACGATTCAATTTGGCCATTGTACAATCAGCAATTGTTGGAATTTTCACAAGCAAAAATGCAAAACTCCACTGGACAACTACAAAAAAATTATGCTGCATATTACGCTTTAACTTTAAATAATTTCGGCTTTTTATACATGCTAAAAAGTGATGCAAAAAAAGCTAATGAATACTACAACAAAGCGTTGGCAGAAGAAGAAAGGAATAACAACAAAGCCGGAATTGCTACCGTTTATAATAATTTGGGATATCTAAACCGAAAAGAAGGTAAAGTTTTAGAAGCCATCAATTACTATCACATGGCTTTAAAAATTCAATTGGAAATAGGAAATAAACTTGGAATAGCAACTGCTTATAATAATATTGCATACATTTTTGATAGGCAAAATGAATTTAAAAAAGCGATGGAATATTATGGGAAATCGCTTGATGTACATTTAGAAATAAATAATAAAGAAGGGGCGGGAATTGCTTATGGAAATATGGCTGCTATTCTTTCTACAAATGGCGACCCTAACTGTAAATTGTCAAAAGAAAATTGCTTAAAAGAAGGACTGAAAACTGCTGTGGATTACTTAAATAAATCGATTGACCTTAATGAAGCCGGGCCCGACAAATCACTAACTGCAGGAACCATGAATCATTTAGCCGGAATTTATGATGAAAAGGGAGATCCATTTTGCAATTCAACACCCGAAGACTGCAAAAAAATAAGTGAGCAAAAAGCACTTGAACTTTTCAGCTCAGCCTTGAAGCTTCGCCTCGAAATAAATGATCCGGATGGTTTAACACAATCCTACGCAAGTTTAGCACAGCATATGTTAAGAAATAATAATGTTGCTCAAGCTCTTATTTACGGATTAAAAAGCATGGAATATGCAAAACAATGTCATTCTCCCGATCGCATAATAGATGCGGCAATTGTGCTTCAAAAAATTTATAAGAAGCAAAACAAATTCAAGGAATCATTAGAAATGTATGAACTTCTTACGGTAATGAAAGACAGTGTTTCCAATGATGCGACAAAAGAAATGGCCATCAAAAAAACATTTCAAATTGATTTTGAACTGCAATCTACCAAGGATAGTTTAAAAAATATGGCTAAAATAACGGAAGAGCGATTGCAAAACGATTTAAAAGTAAAGCAACAACGATATTATACTTACGGAGGCTTGATTGGTTTTATATTAATGCTTTTGATTGCCATTGTTTCTTTCAGAGCCTTTAGAAATAAACAAAAAGCAAACATGCAAATTAACCGTCAGAAAATTCTGGTAGAAAAGAAAAACGAAATCATTGAACAACAAAAAATGCTAGTAGAAGAAAAACAAAAATCTATTTTAGATTCTATCAATTACGCACAACGTATTCAGCAAGCATTATTGCCGACAGAAAAGTATATTGAAAAAAATTTGAATCGATTAAAAGATAGGAAGAAAAAAGATGGCGAGTAAAAATGGATAAATAAAAACCTTTGGACTATTTCTTACTAAGTATTTGATACAAAAGCTCTTAGCAAAACATCCGCAAATCAATTATCATAAATCTAAGATTTTCCAAATAACATCAAATACTTCAACTGCATTAATATTTTCTTTCTCTTGCATTTTATCTGTTATTAATATGGGATAAAATTCTTTTGAAGTATTTATACATCCGTGTGAACCTTTTACAAGATTAGCATTTAAAGGAATTACGTCCATTACATATCTGAATCCCAATTTTTTTCGCAACAACTTATATCCAGCACGAAATTTAGATGTCATAAACATTTCCACAGGATCATAACCCGGTTTTTTGTGAATATCAACACACCTTGCATAATCAGGAGCTTTGGAATCGTCCATCCAAAAATAATACGTGAACCAACTGTTTTTGTCTGACATGACCACCAAATCTCCCGAACGTTCGTGAAGTATGTTATATTTTTTTTGTTCTTCTTTGTTCAGAATTAGTTCTATTCCAGATATATTTTTTAGAATGTTTTTAACTTTTTCCGTTACGGAAAAATCATTGATATAAACATGTGCAATCTGATGATCGGCTACTACAAAGGCTTTTGAGGCAGCAACATCAAGGACTTCTAATCCTCTTTCGGTTCGAATCTGCAAAAGACCAGCCTCTCGGAATAACCGATTAAGATGAATTGGATTGCTAACCGGAGTAATGCCATATTCGGAAATAAGTACAATAGCACTATTTTTCTTTTCATAGAAACGAATTAATTTTTCAATAACCGCATCAATTTCTCTGAGTTCTTTTGAAATTATTGAAATATCCGGCCCAAATTTTTGTAAACAATAATCCAAATGAGGTAAATAAATCATTGTAAGGGTAGGATTGCATTTCTCATCTATCAACATGGAAGCCTCTGCTATCCATTGAGAGCTTTTAATGTTTGCACCCGGACCCCAAAATTGAAACAATGGAAATTGTCCTAATTTATTTTGCAGCTCATCACGCAATTCGGCAGGATGAGAATAACAATCGGGAAGTTTACGTCCGTCAGCAACATAATTGGGTCGCGGTGTAACAGAATAATCTGCTTCCGAATACATATTGTACCACCAAAACATTTGTGAACAAGTAAATTTCGGATTTTCTTTTTTAGCTTTCTTCCAAATACTTTCCGATTGAACTAATTTATTAGACTGCTTCCAAAATTTAACTTCACACTCCTCGCGATCGTACCAACCATTTCCAACAATTCCATTTTCGGAAGGCCATTTCCCTGTTATATATGTTGTTTGAACAGCAGTTGTTACAGCTGGAAGCATTGGTTGTATGGTAAGCAACTGTTTTCCATTCAAATATTTTTTCAAAAATGGAGTATGCTCACCTATTAGTGAAGATGAAAGCCCGACAATATTAATAACAGTAGTTTTTTGCATACTTTTTAAATAAATACTTCAGCTCAAGCTACATTTGATTTTTCACCCACTCTAATTCACGTATTATTGATTCCTGAATTGGTAATTTTAACTCTTTAGGCAACACTTCCCATGTATACGTTTCCACTTCCAGATGATTGGTTACAGCTTTAAAATTATGAATTTTAAAAACTTCTTCAATGTCGCTTTGAGTTGAACACAATGCGCCAAACTCTTTCAAAAAAATGGGTACATGAAAATGAGAACGCCATTCACACACATCCTTATTTTCAATATCTTCCAGAGCTTCCGGTAAATCCCTATAACGAATAAGTGATTTATCTTTTTTTCGTGCAACTACCTGATGAAGATAAGTAGATTCATTAAAATTTGAAAAAGCTTCCGTTATTTTTTTTCTATTTGTGTTCTTTTCAGGCAATGCTACTTTTAATGCGGCACTTATTTGAATCTTACCAACCTTAATTCCTCTCTGCTTTAATTTATTGATTATTTCTGTATGCTTTTCATATCCAATTGCAAAATGGCATACATCATAACATAAACGTACGTGCTCTTTCAGCATTATTTCTGCTAACTCCTTCTCAACAGCAAATTTTTCTGAAATATACCTCACACCTATAGGAAGCAAATATGAATCGAACCAGTCAATAAACTCATCACCTGTTTCAAGAACGCCATCCGGCTCCGGTTCAATATCCAAATGTAAAACTTTCAGTGTTTTTTGTTTAATATCAACCAGCTGCCCCACAATTTTCAAAATATTTTCTACGGATTTTTTTTTGACCTCTTTCGTTTCTTCAACTGTATGCCAATGTCTGTAACTTAGTGGTGAAGTAGAAATTCCTCCATCTATATTTTCCGGCAGCAGTTTCGATAAAATTTGAAATAAACGCTGAGTGTATTCTACTCGTTCATTTGTTGTCCAATCGGGAGAATGCACATTATCCTTCACACGTGTTTGATGAAAATCTCCGTAAGGAAAACCATTCATTGTGAACACATACCCATTCTCCTTTATCAACCATTTTTTAAAATTCTCGATATTTTTATCTTTTAATAATTCCAAACTAGCCGTATTTGACAACCGCAAACCAATACCCATAGG
>JAHEYB010000069.1 GCA_023251805.1 Bacteroidota bacterium
AAGTAAATTTTGGTGAATTTGATTTGACCTTGTTTAGTTCATTTCCCGATTTTACTTTAACAGTGGACAGTGTAAGTGTTGCTAATATAGGGGACTTTGATGGCGACACTTTATTATATGCTAAAAATTTAACAGTTGGTTTAAATTTAATGAGTGTGATTAAAGGCGAACAATATAAAATCAATTCGATTGTAATTGATCAACCTCGCATTCATGCATTGGTTTTGAAAGATGGAAAAGCAAACTGGGATATTGCTAAACCCAGCACCGATTCAACCGGAGCAGTGGATACAACTAAAGGCACTCCGTTTAAAATGACTTTAAAGAAATTTGAAATTAAAAATGGATACATTGTTTACGATGATGCATCCATTGGTTTTTATACAGAGTTGTATAATATGAATCATACGTTAAGTGGTGATTTTACTTCCGATAATTTTGTGTTGGAAACAATGACAGAAATTGAACGATTCAGCATGACTTCGGGAGGAGTTGCTTACATGAACAAAGTGAAAACACGAATAAAAGCTGATTTAGATGCCGATATGCCAAACTTTAAATTCACATTTAAAGAAAATGAATTTTCATTCAACGAGTTAACGTTGGGCTTAGATGGTTTCTTTGCTATGCCAAAAGAAGATATGGATATGGATTTGAAATTTAAAGCCAACCAAACCGAGTTTAAAAATATTTTATCATTAGTTCCCGGAGTTTATACAGCGGATTTTAAAGATGTAAAAACATCAGGTTCACTTTCTTTGGATGGATTTGCGAAAGGAATTTATAATGATACTAAAATGCCTGCTTTTGGATGTAAGTTGCTTATCAAAGATGCGATGTTCCAATATCCAGCATTGCCGAAATCAGCAACCAATATTCAAGTTGATTTATTGGTAGACAATAAAACAGGTGAGCCGGATGCAACTGTTATTGATTTAAATAAATTTCATGTCGATTTGGGAGGAAACCCGATTGATGCTACAATGCATGTGTCAACACCGGTTTCAGATGCAAATATTAATGCTGCAGTATTGGCTAAAATTAATTTAGCAAGCATGAAAGATATTATTCCGATGGAAAAAGGAGATGATTTAAATGGTATGATAACAGCAGATGTGAAAATGAAAGGTCGCATGAGTGCGATTGAAAAAGAACAGTATGAAGATTTTCATGCAGAAGGGAAGTTGACGATTTTGGATATGAACTACCAAACAAAATCATTGAATTATCCAACACAGATAAGTGCAATGTATTTAGAATTTAATCCGAAAACAGTTGACTTAACAAAGTTTGATGCCAAGGTTGGAAAAAGCGATGTGCAAATGGATGGTAAAATCGAAAACTTTTTGCAATATGCATTAAAAGATTCTTTATTGAAAGGAACGTTTAACTTGAATTCAACATTGTTGGACGTAAATGAATTGATGAGCAGTAGCGACACAACTGCACCTGTTGCTGCAACTCCAGCTGATACAGCTGCAATGACTGTTGCAGAAGTTCCGTCCAATTTGGATGTTCGATTAAATGCAAGCATAGCAAAATTATTGTACGATAATTTAACAATTACTAAAGTTACTGGTGGTGTAGCGATTAAAGATAGTAAAATGACTTTAGATAATTTAAAACTGACATTGGATGAAGTAGAAGGAACAATGGCTTTGAGTGGAGTTTACAATACTCAAAATCCTAAAAAACCAAGTGTTGATTTTGATGCCGATATTGCAAATTTCGATATTCCTAAAACAGTTAAAATGTTTAATACGGTTGAAAAACTTGCGCCCATTGCAAAATATTCAAAAGGTAAATTCGGAACAAAATTAAAATTCACTACACTCTTGGATGAACATATGGAGCCGGTGATGAATACATTAACTGGTGGTGGTAAATTACTTACTAGCAGTGTAACGGTAGAGGGTTTTGAGCCAATCAACAAATTGGCGGATGCGTTGAAACAAGAAAAATATAAAAAGTTAACATTCGAAAATGTGAATGCTACTTATGCTTTTAAAGATGGAAGATTATTTGTGGACGAAATGCCAATCAAAACGGGAAAAATGACAGGAACAGTAAAAGGTTCTACAGGTTTTGATCAAACGATTGATTATACATGGAAATTAGAAATTCCTCGTGATGAATTTGGTACCCAAGCGAATGCTGCTGCAGGAAGTTTATTGGCGCAAATCAATTCGCAAGCAGGTACAAATATTAAACTGGGCGATAAAGTAAAAATCAAAGCAATATTTGGTGGAACAATCACAAAACCTGTTTTGAAAACAGATTTGTTTAATACGGAGCAAGGTGCTAAAGAACAAGTGAAAGAAATTATTGCACAAGGGGTTGATATGGCAAAAGAAAAAGCACGTGAAGAAGCAGAAAAAATTATGAAAGATGCACAAGCACAAGCCGATAAATTGAAAGCAGATGCTAAAGTGTTGGCAGATAAAACGAAGGAAGAAGGGTATGCGGCAATAGATAAAAACATTGAAACAATAAAAAATCCCGTTGCTAAAATAACTGCTAAAGCGGCTGCTCCTGCTGCAAAGAAGGAAGTAGATAAAAAAGCACAAGTGATTTTGGATGAAGCAAACAAAAAAGCAGACCAAATTTTGATTAATGCGAAAGCAGAGTCGGATAAGAAACTGCAGTAAGAAAAGAAGTTAAAAGAGAGGAAAATCAAAAGTCAAAAGAAAAAAATTGTATCTTTTTAAGTGTATCGTGTTATACTATTGTTTAAAACAAAATATCATTAGAACAATTCCCCCTTTTCCCGTAGGGACTCCTATGGAGGAAGGGGGTAGGTCCGCAGGACCAAGGGGGATTTAAATGAAGTTCAATTTAAATACAATCATATTCGCATTCCTTAGCTCATTAGCAACGCCTGCATTTTCCCAAGAGGAAACAAAATGCCAGGAAATCGACAATAAGAAAGCAAAAAAATTATACGAGCAAGGAATCGATAAAAAATTCAAGAAAGAAGAGCGTCTTGCTTTTTTAACAGAAGCAATGGAGTTAGAACCGGATTATGTGGATGCTAATTTTGCTTTTGCGATGGAGCGTATAAAAACGCTTAGTATTGCAGAGGCAAAATACAAGCCTGTTGAGCCTTATCTCAAAAAAGTTATTCAAGTCTGCCCTAAATACCATTCCGACCCTTATTATTATCTTGGATTTATCGCATGGGAAGATGAAAATTATGAAGACTGTATAAAATATTTGAAACAGTACATCGATTTTAAAGATGACGATGAAAAAAAATTCAATAAAGATTATGATGCACTATTAAAGCAAGCACGAGACATGGTGCGTTATGCTAAAGTGTACAGCGAATTGTTTAAAAATAAAGTTCCCTTCGATCCAAAGCCTGTTGCAGGCATTTGCACCGAAAAAGATGAATACCTTCCTATTATTACTTCTGATGATGAAATGATGTTGTTCACGCGCAAACAACCATATGTAAATAAAGATATGATATATGAAACGGATAAGGAATTGGAATTGTTTAGTTATGCAACACGTAGTAAAACTAGCGGAGAATTTAATAAAGGTCAACGGATGCCTTACCCCTTTAATAAAGATGGAGCAGAAGGTGGAGCAACAATGACAATTGATAACAAGCATGTGTTTTTTACCAAAGCAAAAGATGAAGGCGGGCCTGTTATGAATTTTGATATTTATACTTCCGATAATATTAATGGTGAATGGACAGAAGCAAAAAAAGTAGAAGGCATCAATGACCCGATTTATTGGGATTCACAGCCAAGTATTGGTTCCGATGGTAAAACACTTTATTTTGCGAGCGATAGAAAAGGTGGAAGAGGAGGAGTGGATTTGTACGTTACAGTTAAAGATATGACAACAGGTGTTTGGAGCAAACCTGAAAATCTTGGACCGGTTATCAATACGCAATACGATGAAAAATCGGCATTCATTCACTCCGATTTCCAAACCTTGTATTTTTCATCTGACGGACATCCGGGTGTAGGTGGATTTGATATCTTCTTTTCTAAAAAAGCTGAAGATGGAAAATGGTCTGAGCCCAAAAATATTGGAATTCCTATTAATACTCCTCGCGATGACTTAGGATTTTTTGTAAGTACTGATGGACATTTAGGATATTTTGCATCTGATGAACCAGCAAGAGCAAATGGTAAATCGGTAGGTAAATTTGATATTTATTCTTTCGAGTTATATAAAGAAGCTCGTCCGGATGAAGTTGCCTTTTTTAAAGGAAAGATTGAAGACTTGGGACAAGGTACTCCTGTTGGGTTTAAAGTGGAAGTGAAAGATGCTGTAACCAATAAAGTAACAGAAGGAATGGTAGACACCATCACCGGAAATTATGCTGTTGTTGTAAATACAAAAGCAAAAAGCGATTTAATTCTCACCGTTAAAAAAGATAATTATGCTTTTAGCTCTCAATTAATAAAAAAGGATTCGCTTATTAATGCTAAGCCTCAGAAATTAAATATGTTGGTGGATACTATTCAGGTTGGAAAAACATATTTGTTGAACAATATTTATTACAAAACTAATTCAGCCGATTTAGATCCAAGTTCTGCGGTGGTGATAAATGAATTTTCAGAATTTTTAAAAGCGAATCCAACCATAAAAATTGAAGTGCGTGGGCATACAGACAATGTGGGTGATGCAAAATCAAATTTAGCCTTGTCGACCGATAGGGCATTTAGTGTTCGTGATTTACTTCTTTCAAAAGGAATAGAAGAAAGTCGTTTGATTAATTTTAAAGGTTACGGCTCTTCTATTCCAATAGCTGATAATACTACAGAGGCAGGAAGAGCAAAGAATAGAAGAACAGAGTTTGTGATTTTAGATAAATAAATGTCTATTCAGAATCTCCCACGTGCAATATATGCATGATGCGATGAACAATAGGAGCGAAGAACACGGCAGTGATACTCAAAAAAGCAACTCCGCTGTATAAAGCATATAGGGAGTCAAAAACTTTAGCTCCGGAACTTTGCATTTCGGCAACAGGTCCCATTCCGGTTAATATTAAACATGCCATGTGAAAACTATCCAGCCAATTTAGCTGTGCAAAGTGATGATATCCCATCATTCCAATTCCCACAGAAAATAATATTAAAATGACTGCATAACAGGAGTAACGTAATAAGCGAAATACAAATCGTTTAACAGAAACTACTTTTTCTGTTTTGTGCTCAAGTTTCATACTACTGTTTTACAATTTTGTAGTTCTTAGCATCTTTCGTACTCGTAACATTTAAAATATAAATTCCTTTTTCAAATGCACCTAAGTCGATGTTGATTAATTCCTGAGAAATAGTTCCCAAGTGATAAATTAATTTTCCTTGTACATCAAACAATTTTAAAGAAGTAATTTCTTTGAAATCGGCTCCCAACTTTACGGTTACATTGTTGTCGGTAGGATTTGGATAAACTGCTACAACTGAAGCAGGAGAAGTATAAGACATAGAAGTTGTTAAAGGAGTTAATCCGCTTAACATTAAATCGGTAATGTATATTGAACCTGTTACAGACTGGTCGTATAAAAATTTAATTTTTTGTACTTGCGTTAAATCAATTCCTGTAAAATCAGTCAAGGGAATTTTGATGCTGTTGAAACAAACTTTTGGTAATTCCCAAAATTGCGTTCCCGGTGGGCGATACATCACATTGGTATAATTTCCAATTTGTTTTGTGCTAATGGCTCCCAAGGCATCAATCAACTGAACAGTCCAATTAAAATTTCCCGAACCTGCAGAAATTTCAGAAAAATCAACTGCAGCTCTGAATTGTAAATTTTGATAAATTGTAAAATTTTGATTGGCAGCAGGAATTACATTTTGATAAAAATCGGTTGGGCCATCCCAGCGCATTCCCAATTGTGGCATTCCTAATGTTGAACCGGAGCCGCTGTGTGGTTCTTTGTCACTAAAAGAGCTAACGCTACAATCAATTTCTGCAGCATCATCAGAACAAATATCGTATTTTAAAAGTCCGCCAGAAGTAACTGCTCCCGTTAATGTGTTAGTTACTTCAGAAGATTCGGTTAAGTGACGATTGATATCCAAACGTTGTGATGCCGGTGCGTGGTAAGAAACAAAAACATCTGAGGAATCTAAGGTAGAGGACACAGGAGGAATAATATCATCTGCATTAAGTATTGGAGCAAATGCAGTTTCTCCGCCATTGTATAATCTAAAAAAAGCACTTGAATAAGCAACTAGCATAGCTTGTTGACGAGCAGGAGTCAATCGCTGACTTTGTGCTCCGGCTGTTCCGCAATGTATATCTCCTGTACCATAACTATCATCCCAATCATCTGATGTTCCTGCAATGTAGGAACCTGGTGTCCAAACGGTATTGTAAAAATTATGATTTGCACCCATTACAAGAATAGAATGTTTTGGTGCTTCATCGGTTAAACTATTGTAACGAATATCATCATAAAAATGAACTCCTTGCAAATCGGAAACATCTCCATCGCAATAAGGAGCAATGTTTAATAAAGGCATATCATTTAAAATTTCACGAGCAAAATCAACCGGAGCTAGAGGTAAAACAGCTTTAATTCCATACGGACTGCCCAATGAACGATTCAATAAAGCATGAGCAACAACACCTTCGCCACCGCGCGAATGTCCCATTGTTCCTACATTTTGTAAATCCATTGTTCCAACAAACATAGTTCCGAAAGGTGCTCCTCCAACTGTGTTCCATGTGTTCCATAAATCTAAATGATGTTGCATTAAAGCAGCACGAGCAGGCATTCCTCTGTCGGATAAACTATTATCATCTGCATTTATCGCATTTGCAGAAATAGAAATTACGATGTAACCGTGACTTGCTAATTGTTGAGCAAGATAATCGTATCCTTGAAAACTGGTGATAGATTGATATCCCGGTGAAGGTGGCCATTCCAATGCTGTGTTTGAGGGATTACTTGTTTGATAAGTAGTTTCATGTCGCCCGTGCAAAAACATTAAAACAGGAAATGGTCCTGAACTTAGTAGTGTTGGATAATGAACGTTCCCTCTCACTTCCATGGGATAAGGGAAAGATGCATCGGTGAAAGCGAGGTCGCCTAAATCGTAGGATGCTAAACTAACGGCATAAGTTCCGACTAAACCCGGGTCGGGTGTTGTTTGTGCTTTGCCGATAAATGAATTGCTAATAAAAGCAAGAACGAAAACAATTGAATAGGTGTATTTTTTTATCATTGGAATGAGTGTTATCAATTCTTGATTTATAATTGTTTGCTGAATTTTCCTAATGCCCAACAAGTTTTAGGATTTTTTTTACAAAATTTTGCAGGGTCGCTGGTTGGCTCAGGTGTTTTTCTGAATTTATTACCGTAACTCATCCAAATGTATTCTCCTTCTGTTAAGCTGTTAAACTCTTCCAAAGGGATATAAAAAGTAATGGCTCCTTTGCCCTCTTTGTTTGCTTGTTTGCTCAAAGCAAAATCTTTTTTACCGATGTGTAAAATATGTACATTTCCACCAACATAAAATGGTTTGGATGCCGAAATAGTCAATTCAACCCGCTGAGCAGTTTGATTAATACTTGTAATTTTTACATCGGATTGAGCAGTTGCACTCGTTGAAAAAATAAAGGTGAAGCTCGCAAGAAATAATAAGATAACTTTTTTACTCATTTGTGTTTGTTTTATTTGAATTCGTGAATGCTAAGCATTTCATAATTTTTGCTTTTATTAAAGAGTCAAATTCTAGACCAAATTTGAACACATCTAATGTAGTAAATAAAAGCTTGGAAATAAAAAAAACGCCTCAAAATTGAGGCGTTTTTTTTATTCGAGTACTTTATAGAAAGTATCACCATACAAAATCATTTTCATTATGGTTTGTTCTGGAATAG
>JAHEYB010000043.1 GCA_023251805.1 Bacteroidota bacterium
ACTTGTCAAAGCTGTTAAAGCTCCATCGGCACTTGGATATGCGGCTGAGATTAATCCAAGAATGAAGAAAATGCCGGAGACGGTTCCAAAGTGATGCAATGCTATTGTAGGGAAAACAGTATCGGAAATAACTTTCCCTTTAGCATCAATCATTAAAGGAATACTTTCCTGATTTGCATAGATGTATAACAAAGCGCCCAAAACCAAAAATAAAATATTGACAATTAATAAAATTCCACTGAAGGTCAATACATTTTTTTGAGCATCGCCCAATGTTTTGCAACTGATGTTTTTTTGCATCATTTCCTGGTCCAATCCAGTCATTGCAATAGCAATAAACATTCCTCCAAAAAATTGCTTAGGAAAAAACGATTTCATCTGCCAATCGTCAAAAAAGACTTTAGAATAGTGACTTTCGGAAATTTTGTGATACACATCTGAAACATTTAGGTTTAAGTCCTGCATAATAAACACGATTGATAAGACAACCGATGCAATCATAAATGTGGTTTGCAAGGTATCCGTATAAACAATTGTTTTTACTCCACCCTGATAAGTATAAAGTAAAATCAGCATCATAAAAACAGCAACAGTCACAAAAAATGGTACATGCATATCGTCAAATACAAACTCTTGAAGCACATTCACAACAATATACATTCGAAATGCAGCGCCTACTACACGAGAAAAAATGAAAAAGAAAGCACCAGTTTTGTAGGAAGAATTTCCAAAGCGTTGCTTTAGATAACTATAAATTGAAGTGAGGTTTAGCCGATAATATAGTGGAAGAAGCACATAAGCAATCACAACATAGCCTACCAAATATCCCATCACTACTTGCAAATATCCAAATTGAGCTGTTCCAACTGCTCCAGGAACGGAGATAAAAGTAACACCTGAAAGCGATGCTCCGATCATTCCGTAAGCCACCAAATACCATTTGGATGAACGATTTCCAACATAGTAGCTTTCATTATTGGCTCCTTTTGAGGTCAACCAAGTGACATAAAAAAGTAAGAGGGAATACCCTAAAACACAAATCAATATAAGCGATGAAGACATTTTACTTAGTAATTACGATTTTTTTCACACCCCTTACCCATAACAAAGAAAAACAAATAAAAGCCTTATTCCACCTCATTCATTTTTTGTATATTAACAAAGTTTTTCACACACCCAAAATGAACCAGAAGCGCCTTTTACCTATTTCAGTCGTATTGTTAATGGCGGTGGCATTCTTTCTTTTGATTAGCGCTTTCAGAAATGATTCTATTCTTTTTGATAATGACTTAAAAGTTGAGAAAAAGAAAACAATATCGGGATACAATTACACCATTTTTACTGCAACTACTTCAAAATTGGATATTTCTTTAACTCGCCCAGCAAAAACGGATGCCACTATTTTACTTTGTACAGCAGGCGCTTTTACCGATTTACAAAACTTTACAGTTGACGGACTCTATATTGATCATGGCAAGGTGCTAAACAAAACTAAAATCAATAACTCTTTGGGTGGAGCCATCAAAATTATAAACGGGGCATGTGAAATATTTCCAACAGAAAAAGGAAAACTCCTGACCGATTCGTTAATTAATTTTGTTGTTGCAAAAAATGGTTCATTGTTTCAACAAATACAAATGGTTGAAAATGGGGCCGGAGCAAAATATAAAGATGTAAAATTGTTTCAGCGTAGAGCTATCGTAAAACTCAAAGGAAATAAAATAGCAGTTATAGAATCTTATGAAAATATAACCTTATCTGCTTTCACAACCGATTTGATAGAACTTGGAGCACTGGATGCATTATATGTAGATATGGGTGCTTGGGACGAAGGTTGGTATAAAAATCCTAGCGACAATAAAATCATGACTATAGGAAGAATGAAAACTCAAACCGATAAACAATGCAACTGGGTTGTGTTTAAGATGAAGTAATATATGTGTGGAATAACAGGAATATTAGCATTTAATGAAGAAGGAAACAAACACTTATCAAAAATAAGTGCAGCAACTTATTCCCTATTAAAACGCGGTCCGGATGGAGAAGGCATTTATTTAAACAAGAATGTAGCTTTGGGGCATCGCAGACTTTCCATTATTGACACATCGAGTGCGGCTGCTCAACCTTTCACTGAAATTTCTGAAAGATATACGATTGTTTTTAACGGGGAAATTTTTAATTACAAATCACTTCGTCAACAACTCGAAAGTAAAGGAATTCAATTTAAATCTCAAAGTGATACAGAAGTGTTACTTCAACTATTCATTTTGGAAAAAGAAAATTGCCTTGAACTGCTTGACGGAGAGTTTGCGTTTGTTATTTATGATTCTGTAAATTCGGAATTATTTTTGGCTCGCGACAGATTTGGCGTAAAACCTTTGTATTACTATAAGGATGCTGAACGATTTATTTTTGCATCAGAGCTAAAAGCATTAATGGCATTTGAAATTCCTAAAGTTATCGATAAAAATTCCTTGCAACTTTACTTCCATCTAAATTATATACCTAGCCCCCACTCTATTTTTGAAAATGTAAAAAAACTGGAATCAGGAACTTATTTAAAAATAAATCAGAAAGAAAATTTCGAATCGAAAAAATATTACTCTATTCCTTATTCTGATGTACTAAAAAACACATTGAGTTATGATGATGCACAAAAAAAATTAAAATCATTGCTGGAAAATTCGGTTCAACAACGTATGATTGCTGACGTTCCACTTGGAACATTTTTAAGCGGAGGAATCGACTCTTCCATAATTACAGCCATCGCTTCTCAACAAACTAAAAATTTAAATTCTTTTTCTATAGGATTTAAAGATGAGCCATTGTTTGATGAAACATCATTTGCAGAGCTAGTAGCAAAAAAATACAAGACCAATCATACTGTGTTTCAACTTAGTAACAACGACTTATTTGCCAATTTACAGCATGTATTGGATTATACGGATGAACCTTTTGCAGACTCATCTGCATTAGCGGTAAGCATATTGAGTATGCATACCAAAAAACATGTAACGGTTGCTCTTTCCGGGGACGGAGCAGATGAACTTTTTGCAGGATACAACAAACATGCAGCTGAGTTGAAAGTAAGGAATGGAGGCATAAGAGCAGGCTTAGTAAAATCTTCACATCGTCTATTAAAGCAATTACCAAAATCGAGAAATAGTAAAGCAGGAAATAAAATTCGTCAACTCGAAAAATTTGCTGCGGGAATGAAATTGAGTCCTCAAGAACGTTATTGGCAATGGGCAAAATGGTCAGGCTATACAAACGCACAACTTTTTTCCGAAAAATACAATTCTGATGTAAATGACAAAGAATTTGGAAAAAGGAAATCGGATATTTTAAAAAATATTTCTAGTGACTACAATTCGGTTTTGTATACAGACATGCAATTAGTATTAGAAAATGATATGCTAGTTAAAGTCGACAAAATGAGTATGAGCCAGAGTTTAGAAGTGCGTGTTCCTTTTCTGGATGATAAAATAGTTGACTTTGCATTTTCTTTGCCGGCAAATTATAAAATTGATGGTACATTTCGCAAGAAAATTGTAAGGGATGCATTCAAAGATTTATTACCTCCGGAATTATTATCCCGCAGAAAACAAGGATTTGAAGTGCCCATGTTGAAGTGGTTTAAAACCGATTTAAAGTCAATGATAACAAATGAATTGCTGGAAAACACATTCATTGAAGAGCAAGGTATTTTTAATGTAGAAGAAATTAAAAAGTTGAAAGCACAATTGTTTTCAAACAACCCAAACGATGCTGTAGAAAAAACTTGGGCATTAATTGTTTTTCAATATTGGTGGAAAAAAAACCTCAGCCCTTAATCCCTTTTCCAAATGGAGAAGAGTTTACTTATTTTTTTATAAACAATGACAAAAGTATTGCGTATAATAAATCGATTTAATCTTGGTGGACCAACCTACAATGTTGCCTATTTGAGTAGGTATATGTCGGATGATTTTGAGACCTTGTTGGTTGGAGGTGCAAAAGATGAAACCGAAGAGAGCTCCGATTTTATTGTTGAGAATTTAGGTTTAAAACCTGTGATTGTAGAAGAAATGTTGCGTGAGATTGATATTAAAAATGATTATATCGCATACAAAAAAATAAAAAAAATAATTCAAGAATTCAAGCCCGATATTGTTCACACGCATGCATCAAAAGCTGGTACATTGGGACGTTTGGCGGCCTCATCTTGTGGCGTTCCAATAATCGTTCACACTTTTCATGGACATGTTTTTCATTCTTATTTTGGAAAATTAAAAACAGCATTTTATAAAAACATTGAACGTTACCTTGCAAAAAAATCAACTATAATTATTGCCATAAGTGAAATACAAAAGCATGAATTAGTTGAAATTCACAAAATATGTTCAGATGAAAAAGTAAAAGTGATTCCGCTGGGATTTGACCTTTCAAAATTTCAAGAAAACCAGGAGCAAAAAAGGAAGCTGTTCAGAAAAAAATACAAGCTAGATGATGATGAAATTGCCATTTCAATTATCGGGCGACTCGTTCCAATAAAAAATCACACACTTTTTTTAGAAGCTTTAAAAAATGTTTCCGAAAAAACATCCAAA
This sequence comes from Bacteroidota bacterium, assembly GCA_023251805.1. GTDB lineage: Bacteria > Bacteroidota > Bacteroidia > 2-12-FULL-35-15 > 2-12-FULL-35-15 > 2-12-FULL-35-15. Next base: position 4,590 of record JAHEYB010000043.1, read on the forward strand.
AAAATAAGAGCATTTATCATAGGGGATGGAGAAGAACGAATATCCATAGAGACCAAAGCAAAAGAATTAGGAATTTCTTTTGTTGATAATACAGAATCTGATGAGAAATCACTTTTAACTTTTACGTCCTGGATAAAAGAGATTGATGTAGCATTAGCAGGAAGTGACATTGTTGCGTTAACTTCTTTCAATGAAGGAACACCAGTAAGTTTAATTGAAGCACAAGCGGCCAACAAACCTATTGTTACTACAAATGTTGGTGGCATTGAAAATGTTGTTATTCCTAAGCAAACAGCTTTTTTGTGTGATAATAATAATTTGAAACAATTTTCTGAAGCCTTATTGCAGCTGGTAGAAGAGGAAAAAACGCGTTCCGCAATGTCAGAAAAAGGATGGAACCATGTTAGAGAAAAGTTTCATTTTACCAGATTAGTCAAAGACGTGGAGAACTTATACCACTTACTCCTTCAAAATCGCTAACACTCAATTACAAAGGTCGTTTTTAGCCATCTTACCTTATAAACATCAGTAAAATAAGGTATTACAAACTCGCTTTCTTTTAAAATTGAAAGCGAGTCGGGGTTTCGTAATATTTTTTAACTTTGTGTGTTAAATTATACTTAAACTATATGCGTAAACTGCTCTATTTGTTCGGATTGATGGTATTTTTCTCCAGTTGTGGCTGGTTGAACCCTAGTATCATGTTGAAAACGGATAAAGGTTATCAATATGCTAAAAGCTCAGACTCTACAAAGGCTTTGGACTATAAAATATCTCCTAATGACATCTTAGAATTTAGTATGTATTCCAACGATGGGTTCAAATTAGTGGATTTAACGTCTTTGAATAGCGCAAATATGGGCTATCGTTTTGAGTCGAACATTCAATATTTAGTAGAATCGGATGGAAATGCAAAATTACCTGTTTTGGGAAAAACAAAATTAAGCAACTTAACTGTAAGAGAGGCGGAAACTTTATTGGAAGAAAAATATTCCAGTTTTTATGTTCGCCCATACGTTATTATGTCCGTTTCAAACAAACGAGTTATTGTTTTTCCAGGAAGTGCTGGAGATGCAAAAGTAATTCCACTTATCAACAACAACACCACATTAATTGAAGCGCTTGCTTTAGCGGGTGGTATTGCTGATGATGGTAAAGCAAAAATGGTAAAATTAATTAGAGAGACCCCAGATAAAAAACACGATGTATTCTTAATTGATTTGTCGAAAATAGAAGGGATTCAGCAAGGCAGTATGGTTTTACAAGCAAACGATATTATTTATGTAGAGCCAAGAAAAAAATATGCTAGTCGATTTATTCAGGAAGCAGCTCCCATCGTAAGCATTCTTACAAGTATTTTTGTACTTCTTACTTATTCCCGATCAGTTACAAAATAAAACAGCACTGACCCCAAGAAGATGTTAAAAGAAGATATATCAAAAACAAACGATAATTTTGAACGCTATAAAGAGCGCATTTCAAATTTCAGTGGTGAATTCGAATTGGGTCTTTTTATATTCATTTCAAGAAAAAGTCTTATTTGGATAATTCTATTTTTTGGTTTGGCTTTTGTTGGAGCCAAACTATATTTGAGATATACTGCCCCAATTTATGAAGCGTCCAGCGTTATTCAAGTTCAAACAAGCAATCAGGCAAACAAACTTTTAAATGTAGAAAATTTATACGGGTCTTCCGAAAACACGAATGGCTTGGCGGAAGCGGTTGAACTTCTTCGCTCTAAAGTTTTTTTAAAACGTGTTCTCTCAAAACTACCTCTTGAAGTAAGTTATTATTCTGAAGGAACTTTATTAAACAATGAATTGTACACAGGAAGCCCATTTAATGTTGAAATAAAGCGCAAAGATAATTCTATTGCGGGTATTAAAGTTTATGTAGATTTCAATAGCAATAATTCGGGCGTAATAAATTTTGTTTCAGATGGAAAAAATTATTCTGAAGACTATACTTCGAACAAATGGTTGAAATTTCCACAGTTTGATTTGAAGATAAACATCACGAATTACCAAAAAATTCAAAAGCAACAAGGTGCAGTAAAAGAAAATGCTTTTTATTTTACTGTAAACGATACCAATTCATTGGTAAATACCTGTTACTCTAATTTAACAGTAAAACTTTTAAATGAAGAAGCGAAAACGATTGCTATCTCCTTTAAAGATTTTAACCCACAAAAAGCAGCCGACATTGTAACAGCAATAACTGAAGAATATACTTCTTTTGATATAGAACGAAAAGGAGAAAGCTCTAAAAGTGTTATTGATTTCATAGATATGCAGTTGAATGCCGTTTATGAGCAATTAAAAACTTCCGAAAATTCCATACAAGATTTTAAAAAAACAAATAATGTATCGGAAGACAATGAATTGAAAAATACAAATACCAATCGATTAAATGGATTAGAAGATCAAATCATAGCTTTGGAATTAGAAGAAAATGTTTTGAAAAAAATTGGGGACAACATTAATAACTCCAAAAGTATAGATACTTACACGTTGCTTGCAATGCTTGCCGGCACTGAATCAGAGGCAAATATTTCGAAGTCCGTTACTGAATTACATCGCTTATTGGTACAAAAAGAAGAAATGCTTTACCAGGTAACGCCAAATAGTGAAGCAATTATTGCTATTGATTTTTCAATTGACATACAAAAAAAATTATTAAAAGAAAGTATTAAATCAGTGCTCTCTAATATTGGATTACGAAAAAATGAATTGCAAAAGAAAGCAAATGAATTTGCCGGTTCGTTTCAAAAATTACCTGTGAACGAAGTTGAATATGCGCGACTTCAGCGTCTATTTAATATCAATGAAAAATATTATACTTTATTGCTGGAGAAAAGAACCGAATTTTCAATTTCCAAAGCGGGATTTGTTTCTCAAAACGTGGTTCTTGAAAAAGCAGATATTCCTGTTGCTCCGGTTTCACCAAGCAGTAAAATAACATATATTAGTTATCTTTTGATTGCATTTTTACTTAGCCTTTTATTGATTTTATTTCGGTATTTATCTCACAACGAAATCAACTCTTTAAACGAAATTAGTAAATACACACATGCATCTATTAGTATCTTAGGAATTGTTCCTAAATGCAAACAAGACATACCTGTATCTCAACTTTTAGTTGACAAAAGCCCAAAATCACTCATTGCTGAAGCATTCAGATCAATCAGAACGAATTTACAATTTATATCCAATGCTCCAGGACCAAAAACCATTGCTTTAACGTCCACTATCTCAGGTGAAGGAAAAACATTTGTAGCAATTAACCTGGCAGGTATCATTGCATTTTCTGGAAAAAAAGTGGTGATTATCGATTTGGATATGCGTAAACCAAAAATTCACATTGGATTTAATGCCGAAAATACAAAAGGGATGAGCACTTTATTAATTGGGAAAGGCGAAATTGAAGAATCTATTCAGCATAGTAGTTTAGAAAATTTGGATTTTATTACTGCCGGACCTATACCACCAAATCCTTCAGAATTAATTATTAGTGATAAAATGGATCAAATAATAGACCATTTAAAAACCATTTATGATATAATTATTATAGATAATCCACCTGTTGGTTTAGTGAGTGATGGAATTTCTATGATACAAAAAGCAGATTACCCAATCTATATTTTCAGAGCAGAATATTCTAAAAGAAATTTTATTCAAAACGTTGATAGATTGTTCAACGAAGCAAATATTAAACGTTTATCAGTTGTTTTAAATGGTGTTGATATTGAACGCAAAAGCTATGGCTATAATTATGGCTACGGATATGGCTACGGATATGGATATGGATATGGATACTATGATGAAGGAACAAAATCTAGCGTAAAAAAGTCGTTTTTAAAAAAATAAGGTGTTTTCGAATTTATGGAAGTTATATCTACCCCAATTAAAGATTTACTTATACTTCAACCAAAAGTATTTGAAGACGATAGAGGATATTTTTATGAATCATACAGTAAGACTATCTTCCAAAAAGCAGGAATAGATTTTGATTTTGTTCAGGACAATCAATCACTTTCTCAAAAAAATGTATTGCGAGGCTTGCACTTTCAAAATCCTCCTTATTCACAGGGGAAATTAGTACGCGCCATTAAAGGTTCAATATTAGATGTTGCTTTAGACATAAGAAAAAATTCCGCAACCTATGGTCAACATTTTGACATTGTACTAAATGAAACTAACAAAACTATGTTGTGGATTCCTCCGGGCTTTGCACATGGCTTTTTAACGTTGGAAGATGATACAATATTTTCTTATAAGTGTACAAATGTTTATAGCAAGGCTTCAGAAGATTGTATTTTGTGGAACGATCCAACTTTAGCTATTAATTGGGGCGTAAATGCTCCTACTCTATCTGAAAAAGATAAAACTGGTAAATTTTTTAAAAATTATGAAAGTATGTTTTAAGAACTATTTTCTTACAAATAACTATGGAACACAGAACTTACTTATTGATTATTTATGCCGGTTTTTTTATTTGTACAGCTGTTTTGTCTTTTCTAATAAATGGCTTGTTTCTTAAGTTTGCTTCAAATTTAGGAATTCGAAATACTTCTGATACAATAATCCGATGGAGTGCTTCAGCAAAACCAGCATTAGGGGGAATTTCATTTTATCTTATTTTTCTCCTTTCAATTGCTAGCTACTCTATATTTTTTGAAAATACGGGAGATTCGGTCAACAAACAAATACTTGGCTTGCTAGCAGCTTGTACGTTAGCTTTTTTATTAGGACTTTCTGACGATGCTTACAATACAAAACCGATTTTAAAACTCATCATACAAATTTGTTGTGGTTTAATATTAATTTCCACCGGAACTTGTATGAATTTATTTTCAAACACGTATTTGAATGCTGCTTTTTCATTGTTCTGGATTGTTGCAATGATGAACTCCATCAATATGCTCGACAATATGGATGGAATAACAACTCTTGTTTCCATTACAATCATAATAAGCGCTTTATTTATATTGTACATAAATAAAAATGGACATACCATTCATACAATTATTCTCATTGGCGTTTTATCTGCATTGATTGGTTTTTTATTTTACAATTGGCATCCGTCAAAAATATTTATGGGCGATACAGGAAGTCAATTCTTGGGGGTGTTTTTAGCTGCGATTGGGATTAAATATTTGTGGACGGCCCCCGATGTAACTATTATTCACGGAAATATAAATCAAACGAAACAATTTTTTGTTTCTGTTTTAACTTTTGCAATTCCGATTATTGATACCACCACTGTTGTTATTAATCGTTTAAGAAGAGGTAAATCTCCCTTCATAGGCGGAAAAGATCATACAACTCATAATTTCTTTTTTATGGGTTTAACTGAAAAAAGAATAGCATTAATGTATGCCGCAGTTTGTATTACAAATATGTTTTTAAGCTATCTGATAGTTGTTCAGATAAAACAGTGGGGCTACATACACGTTGTCTTGTTTTCAATTTATTTTTTACTTTTATTTTACTTTTTTTATGCTCCAACACGCAGGTATTCCAAATAATGCAACGAAAAGAAAAAGTAATTATCCTTCTCAAATCAGCTAAAAAGTATTTTATTGCTTTTGGCCTTGCCATAGTATTTATAAGCCTTATTAAAATTTTTTCTTATTCCTTTAGTGATAATTTAGCCGATTCCGACTATCAAGATTATTTTAATGCGAGTTATAAAACATTTAGTGTACGAATTCCTAAAAATTTGAATTTTGCAGGAGAAAAAACTCCTATTACCGATTTCAGTGTGCGAGAAGCTACAGAGCGAGAGCTTATTGTAAATACTTACTGGCAATCACAAACATTGTTATTACACAAAAAGGCCAACCGGTGGTTTCCCATAATTGAGCCAATACTTGAAAAAAATGGAATCCCCGAAGACTTTAAATACATTGCTTTGATAGAAAGTCAACTAACAAACGTAGTTTCTCCGCAAGGTGCAACAGGTTTTTGGCAAATTATTGAACCTACCGGAACAGCATATGGAATGGAAATTACTGATGATGTAGATGAAAGATATAGTGTAACTAAATCCACTGAAGCCGCTTGCAAATATTTCAAGGAGGCTTACAAAATTTTTAATAATTGGACACTCGTTGCGGCATCTTATAATCTTGGAATGGGCGGAGTGCAAGCACAATTAGACAAACAAAAAGTAAAAAGCTATTATGATTTAGCAGTAACGGAGGAAACTGCAAGATATGTTTACAGAATACTGGCCATGAAAGAAATTATTTCTCGCCCAAAAGTATATGGCTATATGCTGCGTAAAAAAGATTTATATCCGCAAATTGCTACTAAAAAAATTATTGTTGATACCACAATTCATAATTTGGCCGACTTTGCTATTTCACAAGGTATTAATTATAAAATCCTGAAATTATTTAATCCTTGGCTTAGAACCAATTCATTAACCAATACCACAGGAAAAAAATATACCATTGAAATTCCAAAAGGAACAATGAATATTTATGATGTAGATGGAAATTATGACGGAAGCAATAAATTAACGGCTACCGACTCAGCAAATTTAATTACTACTACCCCATTAATAAATGATTCCATAAAGAAAGAGCAAAAGCCTAAAGAATAGTTCAATGGCATTAAAAACTCTTTTTACCTGCTTTCTTTTTTCGTTATACTTATCCTCTCCTTTTCTTATTCCTATAAATATGGGCGACAGAAAGGATATTTCTCAAATTCAATTGACAGAAATTGGAAAATTTGGATTAATTAGAAAAGAGAGAAAAATGATTCCTTCTCACTTGCATACCGGAATTGATATAAAACGACCCGGCAAAAATTATATCAATGAACCAATTTTTGTGATTGCTTCAGGCAAAATAATCAGTAAACGAACCGATGGTCCTTTTGCTCAATTAATTGTAGAGCACCATATTGGCAATACTGTCTTTTGGAGTGTTTATGAACACATTGCCGGAATAGTCGCTAATTTAAACGAAACGGTTTATCCCGATAAGCCCGTAGCAAGATTTATGAATAAAATGGAGCTCGACAAGTACGGATGGCAATTTGACCACTTTCATTTAGAAATTTTAAAGCTAAAACCCGAGAAAATTAAACCTGATAAATTTCATCCGGAAAGATTTTACAATTCTTTCACACTCATTTGCTATAAAGCAACAGATCTTGAAAAATACTATTTCAATCCCATCCACTTCTTAAAGGAAAACCTTCATTAAAATAATTCAACACCTTGTTCTTAACTGATTGTTCATTACCTTTGCAAATCTTGAAATCTGAAATAAATATAAGTGAAATAGACTATTTGGAGGTTGTTGGCGCACGAGCTCACAATTTGAAAAATATTGATGTTGCCATTCCAAGAAATAAACTAGTTGTAATAACAGGATTGAGTGGAAGTGGAAAATCATCCCTTGCTTTTGATACAATTTATGCTGAAGGACAAAGGCGATACATTGAAAGCTTTTCAGCTTATGCTCGCCAATTTTTGGGCAATATGGAACGTCCAGATGTAGATAAAATAACCGGCCTAAGTCCTGTTATCTCAATCGAACAAAAAACGGTCAATAAAAATCCCCGTTCAACTGTTGGAACCATTACCGAAATATATGATTTCTTAAGATTATTATATGCAAGAGGTTCTGATGCCTATTCCTATGTTACAGGAGAAAAAATGATTCGTTATTCAGATGATCAAATTATTCAACTCATTCTTGAAAAATTTCAAGGACAAAAAATATTGATTTTAGCACCTGTAGTAAAAGGAAGAAAAGGTCATTATCGTGAATTATTTGAACAAATAAAAAAATGGGGCTACTTGCGGGTTCGTATTGATGGAGAAGTTGTTGAATTAACAAAAAGAATTCAGCTCGATAGATATAAAGTACACGATATAGAAATTGTAATCGACCGATTAGAAGTAAATGCCGATGCTCGTCCACGCATTTCAGAATCCATGCAACTTGCAATGAAACAAGGCAAAGGAATTCTTATGATTCAACCTTTTAAGATGGGGAAAATTGATGAGGAGCTTGGTAAAGTAGAATTTTTCAGTCGACATTTAATGTGTCCCACTTCCGGAATTTCTTACGATGAACCTCAGCCAAATTTATTTTCGTTTAATTCGCCCTATGGAGCGTGTCCGAAATGTAATGGACTTGGAATGATATCTGAAGTAGACATTAATAAAATTGTACCAAATAAAAAATTATCCATTCGCAAAGGAGCAATTGCTCCAATTGGTCCGCATAAAGGAACTTGGATATTTAAACAATTAGAAGCCATTGGAGATAAATATGGGTTTACATTAGATACAGCATTAGAAGATATTTCTGATGAAGCTATTAATACGATCTTATTTGGTTCCGATGAAGTGTTTAAAATCAAGCAATACTCTGATAGCTCAGCAACTAGCTATAGTATTGCATTTGAAGGCATAGCAAATTTTATTATTAAACAAAATGATGAGCAAAGTTCCCCAACAATCGAGAAATGGATTCAAGGATTTATGAATAAGGTTCCATGTTCTAAATGTGAAGGGGCAAAATTGAAAAAAGAATCACTTCATTTTAAAATTGATAATAAAAACATTGCTGAATTATCAGAAATGGGAATTATTGAATTAAATGACTGGTTTAAAAATATAGAGAGCAGATTAAGTGCTAAACAAAATACAATTGCAAAAGAAGTTTTAAAAGAAATCAGAACACGAATTTCATTTTTATTGGACGTTGGCTTAGATTATCTTTCTTTAAACAGAAGCTCTAGAACATTATCGGGTGGCGAAGCGCAACGTATTCGTTTAGCCACTCAAATTGGCTCACAACTAGTTGGAGTATTGTATATTTTAGATGAGCCAAGCATCGGCTTACATCAAAGAGATAATGTGCGCTTGATTAATGCTTTAAAAAATCTTCGCAATATTGGTAATTCTGTTATTGTTGTTGAGCACGACAAAGAAATGATACTCGCAGCCGACCATGTGATTGATATTGGCCCTGCAGCCGGAATACACGGAGGTAAAATTATTGCTCAAGGAACACCAAAAGAAATATTAAAATTTCATACACTTACATCTGACTACATTAATGGAATAAAAAAAATTATAATTCCAAAAGAAATCAGAAAAGGAAGTGGCAAATCAATAGTTTTAAAAGGCGCAAAAGGCAATAACCTTAAAGATGTTTCAGTTGAATTTCCTTTGGGCAAATTAATTTGTGTAACAGGAGTTTCTGGAAGCGGTAAATCCACACTCATTAACGAAACACTTTATCCCATTTTAAGCAAACATTTTTATCGCTCCGAAAAAAAACCACTGCCTTACAAATCTATATCTGGATTGGAACACATCGACAAAGTAATAGATATTGATCAGTCACCAATTGGCAGAACACCAAGAAGTAATCCGGCAACTTATACAAATGTTTTTTCAGATATCAGGACATTATTTGCAGAAATTCCAGAAGCAAAAATCAGGGGTTACAAAGCAGGTAGATTTTCGTTCAATGTGAAAGGCGGGAGATGTGAAACATGTCAGGGTGCTGGATTAAGAACAATTGAAATGAATTTTTTACCTGATGTTTATGTTAATTGCGAAACCTGCAATGGAAAACGATATAACAAAGAAACACTAGAAATACGCTTCAAAGGAAAATCGATAAGCGATGTTTTAAATATGACAATTGATAATGCTGTTGAATTTTTCTCCAGTATTCCTTCTATTATTCAAAAAATAAAAACATTGCACAGTGTTGGTTTAGGATATATAACACTTGGACAGCAAAGCACGACTCTTTCGGGTGGCGAAGCTCAACGTGTGAAACTTGCAACCGAATTATCAAAACGTGATACCGGAAATACGTTTTACATCTTAGATGAACCAACAACAGGTTTACACTTTGAAGATATTCGAATTTTATTAGACGTTTTAAATAAATTGGTGGAAAGTGGAAATACTGTTTTAGTCATTGAACACAACATGGATATTATTAAGGTAGCCGACCACATTATCGACTTGGGCCAAGAGGGTGGAAATGCAGGTGGTGAAATACTTTGTGTGGGAACACCCCGAGAAATCATCAAAAATAAAATCAGTTATACGGCACAATTTCTGAAGGAAGAATATCGTTGAAGCAAAGACAATTGTACGATAATCAAAAAAACAATTATAATAATTCGTAAATTCGTATAAATTCGATACTCCTAATATGACAAACCAAGAAGAAGACAAAATCAGAAAAGCATTTGCTGCAAAAGACTGGAATGATATTAAAGCTGCCGATTCGTGGCAAATATTTAAAATCATGAGCGAGTTTGTAGAAGGCTTTGAAAAAATGAGCCGTATTGGTCCTTGCGTATCAATCTTTGGCTCAGCGAGAACCAAAATGACTAATCCTTATTACAAATTAGCAGAAGAAATTGCTTTTAAATTAACAAAAGAAGGTTATGGAGTGATAAGTGGTGGCGGCCCCGGAATTATGGAAGCAGCTAACAAAGGAGCAAAAGCAGGAGGAGGAAAATCAGTAGGGCTAAATATTGTTTTACCTTTTGAACAAAGCTCTAATCCATTTATAGATAACGACAAAAGCATCAACTTCGATTATTTCTTTGTTAGAAAAACTATTTTCTTAAAATATTCACAAGGGTTTATTGCAATGCCCGGAGGATTTGGAACTTTAGATGAATTGTTTGAAGCGATTACACTAATTCAAACAAATAAAGTTGCACACTTCCCCATTGTGTTGGTTGGAAAAAAATATTGGGAAGGACTTTTAGATTGGGTGAAACAAACCATGCTAAATGAAGAAAACAATATTAGTGAAAAAGATTTAGAATTATTTAAAATAGTGGACACTGCTGATGAAGCCGTAGTAATCATTAATGAGTTTTATTCTAAGTATTTATTAAAACCAAATTTCTAGTAATGCAATATTGGTTTTTGCTATTTTTTTTTATAAAAGCATTGTTGACTTTTTCTCAAAACGGACAAGGGTATTATTATGACTATACGAATAACCTGTATGTCTTCGACAAAGGGATTGAGAGACAAGTAGAGTCCAACAGGGTAAACAGCATTGTTTCCGGAAATAATTACGTTGCCTATATTGATTCCAAATTGAGTTTCGTTTATTATTACAATGGCGAAAAGCAAGTACTGGAAGAGAACATTCCAAATAAAATAGTTGCCACCTCAACTGCACTGATTTATCAAATGCAAGAGCGTTTGATGATTTGTGAAAACGGAGAAAAGAAAACATTGGCGCGAAAAGCAGATTCGTTTTATGCAAGCGATTCTATTGTTATTTGGCAAGCCTTACCAAGCTTGGATTATATGGCTTATGAAAATGGAGAAATAAAAACAATTGTCTCAGCCACTAATTCAAGTGTAATCAATGATTACAAAGTTGGAAATAACATTATGGCTTTTAATGATTTGAATAATGACTTAAAAATATTTTTCAAGGGAAAAATTTTTGGCACAAATAATAATCGTGTTAGCAATTATGGATGCGGACACAATATTGTTGCGTTTATAGATGAATATAAAAACACATTCAATGTTTTTTACAATGGCGAATTCAAAATAATAAGTAAAGACATAATAAAAGAATACATTGTTATCAACGACTTGGTTGCTTTTACTGATTCGAAAGACAATTTTTATGTTTTTTACGATGGTACACTTACAAAAATTGATTCTAGAAGTCCGGATTTTTTTTCAGGCAAAGGAAATGTTTTGTATTATTCTTATAATTCAGAACTAAAAATCGTTTATCAAGGAGAAATTTATTCGGATCAACTAATAGAAAAGCAAAACATTCAGATGGGAGAAAATTCGCTATTGTATTTCAGCAACTCCAATCGACCAAAATATTTTTATAAAGGGAAGATTATTGATAATTTTTATGTACAAAAGCCTTATACAATGGAACTGGCCAATGACTTGCCCGTATTTAAATACAATGGTACAATTGGCTTTTTATATGATTCAAAAATTCACGAATACGCAACACGTTCGAACTGAAACAATTTTCTAGTCATTTCTTTTATTAAAAATGAAATGTTAATAACCTGAACCTATTCATATCAGGTAGACAGCAACCTTCCCATCAAACCTCTTATTTTACAAGCCTTTCCTTTCATTCAACCTTAACTTTTTGGAACAAAAAGAAAAGTAGACATTTCTTTGGTTATTAACAAACTCCTGTTTGTAATTACAACACCACACACTTAAAAGGCTGTTCAAACTACAATAGTTTTGTTCAATTCTATATTAAAACACTATAAAGAATAGTATTAAACGCTGAAAAACACTACGATTTCATTAGAACAAGTTTTGGTATGCATTACTAAACGCACTAATATGAAAAACAAAAAATTACTACTGATTGTTTTATTGCTGGCATGTGGAAGTATTAACGCCCAAAAAACTGAAAAAGCAAAAACAAAACAACTCCCGTCAGTAGCCTTAGGTGCCGGAATATTATCTTTTAACGGAGATATTGGAAATGGCGCCAACTTAAGCTCATTTAGCCGAATTAGAGCTGGTTACAACTTAACAATTGAAGAACGCATTGGAAAATACATTGGAGTTTCATTAAATGGTATTTATGGTAAGCTCTCCGATAGTGAAAGAAGTAAAGACAGAAATTTAAATTTCGAATCTACAATTATGCAAGGGGATTTAAACCTTGTATTGCATTTTGACAATGATTTGATATTTAACAGAAATAGCATTTTTGCACCCTACTTATTTGTTGGAATAGGTTATTTGAAATTTGACCCTTATGGTGATTTAAAAGACAAAAATGATTCCAGCTACAATTATTGGAGCGATGGGACAATAAGAGATATTGCGGAAACCGACCCTCTTGCGCCATCTGCTTCTATAATTCAAAGAGATTACACATTTGAAACTCAGCTAACCGATTCAGCAACAAATTATCAAAGAGGAACATTGGCCCTTCCAATTGGTGGAGGATTTAATTTAAAAGTATTGCGCAATTTATCTGTAAATGTTGGAGCTACTTACTATTTAACTTTTTCGGATTGGGTCGACAACTTTAAAGAAGGAAGTAATGATAAATATTTTTTTGCCAATGTATCTATTCAATACACTTTTGGAAAAGAAAAAGATGAAAGCGACCCTATCTATAATAGTGTAGATTTTTCTGCTCTTGATAAATTAGATGCGGATGAAGATGGCGTAAATGATGGTGATGATAGGTGTCCAGGCACTCCAAAAGGAGTAAAAGTGAATGGTCGTGGTTGTCCGGATGACAATGACGAAGACGGGGTTCCAGATTACAAGGACAAAGAATTGATGACTAAGAAGGATGCCTTGGTAGATGTTAACGGTGTAACATTAACGGATAAAATGTTGGCTGATCAACAAAGTCAGTTCGACTCTTTAGCTACAGAAAGAAGCGAGCTCTTTAATGAAAATCCAAGTTTATCGTATTTGAAAGATGTAGAAGCTAAGTCTACAGAAGCAAGAAAAACAAATCCAAATGCTGCCAATAGCATCCCATCTGCCTTAAAACCGGCCGACAAAAATAATGATGGGTTCATTTCCGCAGACGAAATTGCCAACGCTATAGATATGTTTTTTGAAGGGGATTCTAATTTTTCTGTAGAGAAACTAAACGACTTAATTGATTTTTTCTTTGAACAATAACAAATAATTAAAACTTAATTCCAATCATATGTTAAAATATGCAGCTCTCTTATTCAACACAATAGCATTGTTGATATATCAGTTTTTCTTTGCTGACGGTATTACTGTAACTCAAAACATACCCTCCTCTGCAAAACCTGACGCTGAGTTTACAGTAGAATTGGTAATAAACAAAGGAACTATTGGCGGGTTTGCAAAACTCCAACAAGATTTACCAGAAGGGTTTACTGCTGTGCAAGATGATAATAATGGTGCTTCTTTTACATTTTCTAATCAATCAGTAAAATTCATTTGGATGTCCTTGCCATCGGACAAAGAATTTAAAATAAAATATAAAGTAAAAGTAGCGGCCGGAATAAGTGGAGATAAAATAATAGCTGGTAAATTTTCTTACGTTTCGGATAATGTTAAGCAAGCAGTTGATATTGCACCCTCAACAATTACCATTGGTGACAAAACTTCCCAACCTATTGCCAGCACTACTAATACAACAACTACTACTGAACCTACGACAACGACAACGAATACAACAACTGTTACGGAGCCCGTTACCACCAATACTACAACTACTACAGAACCAGTTGTAACAAACACCACACCTACTACAACTACTGAGCCTGTAAAAACAGTAACCGAACCGACAACAACTACTACACCAACTACTACTTCAGAGCCATCATCTGTTGTTTGTACACGTTCGGCACCAAGTAGTGTCACCGACAACTTTACTGTGGAAATATTAGTAAACAAAGGAAACGTTACAGGATTTGCTAAGTTGCTTGAAACATTACCTGTTGGTTTTACTGCAACAGCAGGAGATTTACAAGGGGCTTCTTTTAGTTTTGCAGATCAAAAAGTGAAATTTGTATGGGTTTCGATGCCATCACAAACAGAATTTAGAATTTCTTATAAAGTTGCCGTAGCTTCTGGAACAACAGGAAGTCAAAGTATTGATGGTGTTTTTTCGTACATTGAAAACGATGAAACAAAAAAATATATCATATCTCCAACTGCTATAAGTATTGGTGGTGCCGCAGTTGTAACAAACACAAACACAAATACGAATGTTACAGAACCTGTTAATACAAATACGAATACAACTACCAACACAAATACAGCAACTAATACCAACACAAATACAAACACTTCTTTGAACAACACAATTCCCGCTCCGCAAGGAAATGTGAATTACAAAGTTCAGATTATGGCTTTGCATACAGCTGTGGATGCAAGCAGTTTGGCTAGTAGATATAACATTAGCTCAACTGTTAATACAGAAATGGCCGAAGGTTATACCAAGTATACAGTAGGATCCCACAGTGATTACAAAGCAGCACGCGATGCTCGTGAAGATATAAGAAATAAAGGTGTTGCAGGCCCGTTTGTGACAGCATACAATAGTGGAAAACGCATCACTGTTCAAGAAGCGCTGATGATTACTAGCCAAAAATGGTATAGATAAGTAACTCTACTTTCCTAAAAACTCAGTCTAATCAAGGTTAGATTGAGTTTTTTGTATTATATTTGTAATTATGAATAAAGGAATAAAATCTACTCTATTATTCTTACTATTGACATCTGTTTTGCATTCACAGACAGGTGAAACATCACTTCCAGATAGCACCTCTGCTGCACCTACCGAAATAAAGGATGCAAAGGCAGACGAAGGCTTTGTTTTCAAACCTGCCCTAGGTTTAGGCACAGGAATGTTTTCATTTTATGGCGATTTATACGACAAACACTTTCAAGCTCCAATGGTTAGCAGAATTGGATACGACTTAAATGTGTCTCAACGGTTCAACGACTACCTTCAATTTAATTTTTATGTTTTATTTGGGAAATTGGGAGCCAATGAGCGTTTCGCGCCCAATAACAGAAATTTGAATTTTGAATCACAAATTCGAGTAGGTGGATTAAACCTAACGTATAACTTCGATCATTTTCTTCCTAAAAAAAGAGATGCTAGCCCTTACATTTCTTTAGGAATAGAGTCTTTTGAGTTTTTGTCCAAAACCGATTTGTATGATCAATATGGTAACAAATATTATTATTGGTCGGATGGCTCTACACGAAACATTGATGAAAGCGCACCAAATGCATTTATGGCCGTTGAAATTAAAAGGGATTATACCTATGAATCAGATATTAGAACGCTTAATATAGATGGTTTTGGAAAATATCCTGAACGAAGCTGGTCAATACCAGTTGGAGCCGGAGCATTATTTAAAATTAATGATTACTTGACATTTAAAATCGGTGCGACTATGCATTTTACCTTTACCGATTATATGGATGGCGTTTCTAACGAAAGCGTTGGCAATAGGGTTGGGAAAAAGAGTAACGATAAATTTATGATGACTTCCTGCTCCTTGCACTACAATTTTGGAATGAAAGATAAAGAAGAAGAAGAAGATGATGAGCAAAATAATTTTAATGATGTCGATTTTTTTGCTCTTGATTTATCCGACTTAGATAAAGATGGCGTTCCGGATGCCAAAGATTCTTGTCAAGGTACCCCTGAAGGTGTTCCTGTAGATATTAAAGGTTGTCCTTTGGACGATGACAATGACAATGTTCCCAACTATAAAGACGATGAATTAGATTCTCCTAAAGATTCATTTGTAGATATAAAAGGAGTACAACTAAGTGATTCCATAATTGATTATCAGTATAGATTTTACATGGATTCAACCGGTGCTTTTGCGACCGTTGTGAGACACGACCATAATGGCAAAGAACTTTATAACAGTTTGTACCAAAAAGAATATATGGTGGATGTTGGAACCTTCATAAAAGGACTTCCTCCTGAATTGATGACTAAATTTTTGAGTATTAGCGATATTTCAAGCACCAATATTGATGATTCCACCACTCTTTACACTGCAGGTAAATTCAATAATTTATTGGATGCAGAAATGCGTAAAAAACAATTAATTGCAGAAGGGTTACCCAATGCAAAAGTCGTTTATAAGCAGGGAGGAAAGTTTTATGATGCACCTAAATACAGCTCAACGAGCAGTGGAAATGTAGCAAACAATAACAATGCTAACAACAGCACATCAAATAACAATGCTAGCAATAGCAATAATTCTACTACAAATAGCAATAATACGAATACGAATAATTCAACAAATAATACGAATTCAAATAATAATAGCAACAATAATTCAAACACCAATTCAATTTCTTCTCCTACAAACGTAGCAGGAACTGTACTCCGCGTTCAATTAGGAGCATATAAAAACCGATTATCTAAAAATGTCTTCAAAGACGTTCCGGATTTAATTGAAATTAAAACGGATGATGGTTTGTACAAATACATGAGTGGCTCATTTACATCTGTAGAAGATGCAGCCAAGCATAAGGTTAATTTATTATTAAAAGGTTATCAAGGAGCTTTTATTACTGCTTACAAAGATGGAAAACGTGTTTCCCTAAAAGATGCCGGAGCAACACCTCAAAAGAAGGACAATATTTCAGAATCAGGTGCTGACAACACAGAAGTGAATGCTGTCAATAAAAAACTGGTAACTTTTAAAGTTCAAATAGGCGTTTTCAAAAATGAGCCTCCTGCCGAAAAACTTGCTAAATTTGAAAAAGTAAAGGGTGTTTCAAAAGAAACAACTCCAACGGGATTAAACAGATATACTGTTGGCCCATTTGCTGATTATGCTTCAGCCCAGTCGACCAAAGAAAGCTTAATCAAAGACATTGGAATTGACGATGCTTTTATATTGGCGTTCTTTAATGGTGAATACATTACTATCCAAGAGGCATTGGAACTTTTAAAGAACTAATTGGATTTTCGATTGAAATGGCATTATCTTTGTCTTAACTAGTATAACAAACAACCTATAAAATGAAAAACATACTAAAACTTAGCTTTCTAACAGTTGGAATTGCACTTAGCACTACTACATTTGCTCAAGAAGAGATTAAAAAGGATGCTGCTTCAACAGCCAGTAAATTAGAGACTCCAACTGCAACGGATGCAAAATCCGAGAAGCAAGACCCTGCAAAAACTACAAAACAAGAGCCTAAAAAAGATGCTCCTGCTCCAGGTGGTACTACTTCAAAAAGTGGCTCAAAAACCGATTCAGCTGCTGGAGGAGGAACAAGAATGGCAATATCAGAGCAAGGAATGCCAAAAAAGAACAAAAGGAAGTCGGCAACTGCCACTACTGCTCCACCGGCAAGCCCACCTAAAAAATAATATTTTTTTATAAAAAAAAGAGGTTCTAAAAAACCTCTTTTTTTGTTTTTACGTATCTGTTACTATGAAAAAGAAAATATTATTCGTGTTAATAAGTACTATTCTCGTTTCGTGTAAACAGAATATCAAGGCTGAAAAACAGCAAGTGATTACTAACAATCAATCAATATCAGTTATGGATACAGCAACTTTCGGAGCAGGATGCTTTTGGTGTGTTGAAGCACAATTTCAAATGTTAGATGGAGTACTATCTGTTTCTTCCGGATTTTCCGGAGGTCACGTTAAAAATCCAGCTTATCGTGAAGTTTGCAATGGCACAACAGGACATGCAGAAGTGTGTCAGATAGTATATGACTCAAGTAAAATTTCTTACGATGAGCTTTTGGCAGCATTTTGGCAATCGCACGACCCAACGCAATTAAACCGACAAGGAAATGATATTGGAACACAATATCGTTCTGTCATTTTTTATCATAACGAAGCTCAAAAACTACTTGCCGAAAATTATAAAAAACAATTGAATGCTTCGGGGGCTTGGACTAAGCCAATTGTTACAGAAATAAGCCCCGCTGGCCCGTTTTACAAAGCGGAAGACTATCATCAAGATTATTATAACCAAAATGGTTCTGAAGGATATTGTCAGTTTGTAATTCAACCAAAAGTGGATAAATTCAAAAAGGTATTTAAGGATAAATTAAAGAAATAACTTATTCTTCCAAGGCCATTGAAACGGCATAACCTCTCCATTTTGTTAACACCGCTTGCATATCTGCAGGCAATTCGGAATCAAAATGAATGTATTTTCCTGTAATAGGATGGTTAAACCCCAGCGATTTAGCATGCAATGCATGTCGAGGTAAAATAGAGAAACAATTGTCTACAAATTGCTTGTACTTAGCAAAAGTGGTTCCTTTTAAAATGCGGTCTCCTCCATACGTTTCATCATTAAACAAAGAATGGCCGATGTGTTGCATGTGTGCACGAATTTGATGTGTACGTCCGGTTTCCAACTTACATTCTATAAGTGTTACATAGCCAAATCGCTCCAATACTTTATAATGCGTTACTGCATGCTTCCCTTCTTCACTGTCCGGAGGAAAAACATCCATCTTTTTTCTGTCTTTCAAATGCCTACCAATATTTCCTGTAATAGTTCCTTCTTCTTCTTTAAAATCACCCCAAACCAGAGCATTATAAATCCTGTCTAAATTTCTGTCAAAAAAATCTTTCGCCAATTTCACCATTGCAAGTTCGCTTTTTGCAATTACCATTATTCCGCTTGTATTTTTATCAATTCGATGAACTAATCCCGGACGAAGCAACGCTTGCTCCTTTGATTTTTTAGTTGCGTTTGCAGTTCCTGCATAGTTACTTGTTGGCAATTGTTGAAAATGATATACCAATGCATTTACTAAAGTACCTTTGTAATTACCATATCCGGGATGCACCACCATTCCCGGCTCCTTATTTACAATAATTAAATCATCATCTTCAAAAACAATATTAAGAGGGATATTTTGAGGAATTAACTCAATTTCACGAGGAGGGTGAGCAAAAACAACCGTAATTACATCGAAGGGTTTGACTTTGTAATTTGATTTAACCGGTTTATCGTTTACAAGAATATTACCATTTTCAGCTGCTTGCTGGATTTTAGAACGAGTCGCGTTTTCTTTGCGCCCCATAATAAATTTATCGATACGAAGTAAACTTTGACCTTTATCTACAACTATTCGAAGATGTTCAAACAATTCCTGATCTTCACCATCATCCACTACCTCTATTTCTTCTTCATTCATCAGGATTAAAAAAATTATTGTTTTAATTTAATAAACTTAAGTGTTGAAATTTTATTGTCGTTCTTTAGTTGAACAAAATATACTCCATTTTCTAGGAAAGAAACATCTATGTAATCGGAATAAATTTGTTCTCCAACAATTGTTTTTCCTAATAAATCAATAATTGAAAATGAGTTTTTTCCTGAATCTGTTTTAAAATCAATATACAAACGGTCGTTTACCGGATTTGGAAATACAGTTGCCTCTGCTTTTGTTTCAGCCGGAGAATCTTCAATACCGGTAAATTCAGCATATGAACCGAAGACGGGATGCAACATCAATGAACCAAAGAAAGGTGAATTATTCCAAACTCCGGAGACATTATAAAATATTTTTGATTGAGAATTTATGTTTTTATCCACACCAATATTTATAAACTGATTTGTATTTTGGGTGAAACCAACATAAAATGTTCCCGGACTTAAATACAAAGGCGCATCAAGTTTGTAGCGAATAAATTGGTTGTGCATTACTCCGCTATAAGTAGGAAATTCGGGATTAGCTCCAGTGTATATTGCAGCACCTGGAGCACTGCCACCATCACTCCAAACATTTAAATTAAAACTATAGATGGAAGCATTTGTTAAAAAGGGATTAAAATAAATATCGATGTATTGCATTGAGTCGGCTACTTTTAAAACAAATTTTTCTGCAAGCTGAGCATACAAGGTGCTCATCCCAAAAGAATTTTCAGCCGTTCCATCATCGTAAGAAAAATAATTTGTTACATCTTGTACATGACGAACAGTATCATTCATTCGATCATTGTCTGGTGAACAACTCAAAATGCATTCAATAGTAAACCGCTCAGCATTTGTTAATAATGGGATTTTGTAGTTGACAGGAGGGGTTGTAAAAGGGGCGTAATTCATATACCCTGTCGTGGCAAAGGGATCGATATTAAAACTTCCACCCGAATAGGTTGCATTCACTTGAGCACCTAAATCGTCATACATTTTATAAATAAAACTTCCATTTTTTGTTACTGTATGATTATTTCGGATAGTTGTCGCATACAACGTTTTCATATCTGTTGTATCATACTGTTTCCAAGGCATTGCAGAATAGGTATTGAGCAAAGAAGGTGTATTGTAAACAAAAGAAACATCTTCAAAAGTGGTATCGTTCACATTTCTAATTCTATTCAAATAAACATAATCAACATTCCAATGGTCGGTATTCCCGCTGATAGTTGCTCTATTGAAAAAGCGAAATTGAAAATCATCTTTTAAATAAGCTGTATCGGTAATTGGAATCATAACGAAATCCCAAGTACTATCGCTTGTGGACAAGGTGCTTCCTTTTTTAGCCCAAATATTTCTCCAACCGGCTGTAGAATGTTTAAACTGAAGCACCAATGAATCCTGATATTCGGGAGCATTTCCAATACCTTGAGGCTGACAATAAAAACTAAAATAAATAGAATCGGTTGCTGGATAATTTAAATTAATAGGTTTGGAAGTAAGATAATCGGCAACTGCAGAAGTGGTTGGACCGGCTGTAAAGTCATATGGATAACCTGTTTCATCCAATCCATCAAAAGTAGCAATACCAAGAGTGATAGGTGCTTTTGCAAAATCACGATTGATAAATACTTTATTGTCTATCCAAATAGTTGTATCAGGATAAGGCCCTGAATAAGAAAAATCATCCAAAATTCCCTTCACACCCAAACTAAGCGTATCAATAATTACCGGTGTTTTTAATTTTCCTTCCAGCTGATTGTATTTACTTACAATTAGCAAATTGCTGTTTAATTCATTTTCAACCAATCCCTGAGAAAAACCAAGATTAGAAAAAAATATAAACAGCATTACATAAACAATTTTATTAGTCGAAATTTTCATCATCATTTTTTACACTAGAAGTATCGGGCATTGTAGAAAGTTTATTTTTATCATTCGTAAAATACAAATCAATTGTTCCGCCCATATTAATCATTGCTTCCTTACCACAAGAAGGAATTTGACGGTACACTCGTCCGCTAGCAGAATCTTTAGGATTATCAAATCCTATTGCACCAATACTAAGTGAAGATTCGGCTAATTTTGCTAAGGCCTCTTTTTTCGACAATCCATACAAACAAGGTACGCCAACTTCTTCATCACTTAAACCTTTTCCAACTATCAAGTCGATTACTGTTCCTTTTTCAATGATATCACCGGGTACAATTTTTTTTCCTTTTGATAATTGGTCCAGCACACAATTTGCACATTGATCGGGAACAAACTTAGTTTTTCCCAATCTCAGTCCGAATGTAGTAATCATAGCAGCCGCTTGACGTAAAGAACGGTCGATTAACTTAGGCATTTGAATACTGGGTGGCAAAACAGAAGTAACATATAAATAAATTGTTCTACCTTCTTTTACCTCTGCATCAGCTTCGGGTTCCTGCTTTACTACTACTCCTTTTTTTGCTTTTACATCATAAATGGAGTCGATCACCAAATATTTTAAATTTTTATCCGCTACAAATTTGTCCAATTCCTTGAGCCCAATTCCCGAAAAATCGGGGACAACAATTGTTTCACCATGGTTAGTAGTTGCACTTAACCACGAAAAAACCAACCAAAATATCAAAGAAACAGAGGCAATGTAAATCACCAAATGCTTAAAAAAAGTTTTGCTCTTTAAAAATTGGAATAAGCCTTTAAACATAAATGTTTGCAATCGAAATTAGATTACGAATGTACGAATTTTAGAGAAACGAAAGAAATGGAAGGAAATTGTGTTCTATCAGTAGAACTAATTACTTCGTCAGCCTCAGTAGTAGACAATCTTGACAAAAATCTTATGATTTCACGAGCATTTTTCGCTTCTGAAAGCCAAAATCAAGAATACGATCAATAAAATCGTATGGTTTATAGCCATTAATAGCTGTTTGATGAAAAATGCAGGTGGCGGGAGTCATGCCGGGAAGCGAATTTACTTCAATAAAAATAACCTCTATTTTATTGGAATTATATATTCGAACAAACGCATCTATACGGGTATAACCATTGATATTAAGCAATTTTGCAGCGGCACCCAATGTTTCTTTTACTTTATCAGATATTTTTTGTCGCTCTTTCGAATCCTTTGAATACCTTGCAGGAGTGATGTTTTGACCTTGCCCTGCTAAAAATTTTTCTTCTAAAGACAATACTTCCCCTTCACTCAATGCTTCTGAAGCTTCAAAAACTTCATACATCACATTTCCATTAGTGTCATATTGAGTAAGCATTCCACCCGTAATTTCGATAAAATGTTTAGCATCTCTTTTAGAAATTAATTCTTCCACCAATATCACTTGTTTTTGCGGAAATTCCTCTTTATCTTTTATGTGCAATACATTCGCAGCTGTAGCATCTAAACTTTCTTGTTTGCGAAAAATCAATTTTGCAAATGCTTCAAATTCTTCTTGTGTTTTTATTTTTTTTACTGCAGAGGAACAACCATCATCAACGGGTTTTGCAATAAAAGGATAATGAATTTTATCTTTTATACTGTTCAGCACTTTTGATTGATTTTCATTCCAATTCAATTCTGTTACTAATAAATGTTCAGCAACCAGGAATCCATTTTGTTTTAAAATTTCGTTTGTTTTATATTTATCAATTGTAATTTGAGAGCTTTCTACCCCCGAACCGTTATAAGGCAAACCAACTCGTTCAAGGTTTTGTTGAACGGCTCCGTCTTCACCCGGGCGGCCATGCAAGGCAATAAAAACACAATCCACCATTTGCGACAGTTCTTCATAAGAAATTCGCTTTGGTTTTGCCAAATTATCAGTACTCGAATATTTTGTTGTAATAGCTGAACTTTCAGCAATGATTTGTTTTACTAATTCGTGAATTTTATAGTTATCAATTTTATCTTTGATATCATCTGCATTGTCTTTTAATAAAACATTGACAGGAATTTGATACATAATGTGCTCTTCGTTACTACCTGTAAGGAAAACAGGAATGGGTTCATATTTGGCTGAAGAGGCTAATTTTTCATAAATATTTCTTCCACTTTCTACAGAGATGTGCCTCTCCGAAGAATACCCTCCCAAAATAACTGCTACTTTTATTTTATTTGTTGCATCATTTTTATCTTCTTTAATAGAATCATCTAATTTATCCAGCAATGCATCG
>JAHEYB010000044.1 GCA_023251805.1 Bacteroidota bacterium
CCCAACCAAATTTGGGCATTTTTTCGGCTGTTGCCGATAATAAAGCTGCTAATAAATAGACTTGAGTAATGTTGTGACGTTTGACGATTTCTAAAAGACCCGTGGCGTTCATTACATCTATTACTTCAAACGGGCCTTCTTTGGCTTGGTCGGTTACTTTTACATCGGAAGCAACCACATTGTCAATCCCATAAATGTCTCTTAGATTTTGAACCAGCTCCGTACCTATTTGTCCGGATGAACCAATTACCAATATTTTATCACTCGTTCGCATTCTTCATGGGGTTTTGAAAGGCTAAATATCCTTAAATTTTCTGTTATTCAAAATTATTTTTAAATAAAATACGCTTTGTTCTTTTCTGCTTGATCAGAAAAGAACCAAAAGAATCAAGGTCGGACGATTCCTGCCCGCCTCTTGCCATTTTCAAGAAAATCTAAGCAAAAAAACTGAAGTTTTTGCCAAGATTTTCTATGAAAATGACATTCAACGCTACACGCCATCGCGCCCGACCAAGGCCAACCCGCGGCTTCGAAATTTGCCTCCATCCCCCAATCACTTTATTTTTTAATCACTTCTACAATATGATATAAGTCACTTAATTACTTAATCACCTAATTACCTTATCACTTTTCTCGTACCTTTGTACGATTTTAAACCCTCGACACTATGTTACTGCAAAACAGAGTTAACAAAAAGGAGCTTAAAAAACGAATTCAGGAAGAAACCCTCAAACGGATTACCGTTTCGTTTTACCGCTACGTTATTATTGATAATCCTACAGAACTTCGCGATTCTTTATTTGTGCAATGGAATACATTGAAAATCCTCGGACGCATTTATGTTGCCCATGAAGGCATCAACGCACAAATGTGTGTGCCAGAAGAAAATTGGGAGATTTTCAAATACAATCTCGAACAAGATCCTTTGTTTTCAAAAATGCCTTTAAAAATTGCAGTAGAAGACGATGGCAAATCTTTCTATAAACTCACTATTAAAGTACGGCCAAAAATTGTTGCCGATGGATTGGATGACAATGCATTTGATGTAACCAATGTTGGAAATCATTTGACTGCAAAAGAATTTAATCAGGCAATGGAAAATCCTGAGACGATTATTGTGGATATGCGAAACCATTATGAAAGTGAAGTTGGAAAATTTGTGGGTGCCATTACTCCGGATGCAGATACCTTTCGTGAAGAGTTGCCAATGGTGATTGAAGAGTTGAAAGATAAAAAGGATAAAAAAATAATCATGTATTGCACGGGTGGTGTGCGCTGCGAAAAAGCAAGTGCTTATTTAAAGCATCACGGTTTTACAGATGTAAATCAATTACACGGAGGTGTGATTGATTATGTGCGTCAAATAAAAGCAGAAGGATTACCATCAAAATTTATTGGAAAAAACTTTGTGTTTGATGAAAGAGTAGGAGAAAGAATTACAGATGATGTAATTGCGCAATGTCATCAATGCGGAGCGGCATGCGATACGCATGTGAATTGTGCGAATGATGATTGCCATTTATTATTTATACAATGTGAAGCCTGTGCCGAAAAGATGAAAGGTTGTTGTACTCCCGAATGTGTTCACATAGCTTCTTTGCCTGTTGAAGAGCAGAGAGCATTGCGTAAAGGAAGAAAAAAAGAAGATTGTCTTTCCGTTTATAAAAGTAGGTTACGTCCGAATTTGAAAGAGGTGTTGGCGAAGAAAAATGATGTGTAGATGTGCTGATTTCTGATGTGCTGATGGGGAGTTTGTTGTTAAAACTAGTACTTTAGCACAAAACAACAATTTGTGCTGCGTTCAGTACTAACAATTTTCGTTTTAACCTTTTTTTTTAATTCCATACTCTATGAAAGCAACTATACTAATTTACATCATAACCATTTCACTCTCTGTTTTTTTTGGGATAGGAATGGTTAATAGTGTAGATGCACAATGTATAGGTGTTTTGTATTATGAAATTATAATTTTTGTGCCTTACTTTATAGTACTAATCGCTATTGGTGCTTCCACAAACTATGTCAAAAGGCCATTGGAAACAATTCTAATTAATTTCTTAATAATGTGTTTTTCATTAGGAGTTTCAATTGGTATAATGAACTACAAAGGTGAAAAGGCAGATTTGAAATATAAGATAGAGGAGAACTGAAGAGGAAGCCTCTTTAAAATAGAAATTTGAAAATTGAGTAAAATGATTAAAAGCAGTATTATCCTATTCTCGTTTTTAATTTTGATGAATACGGGCCTAAGTCAGCCAGCTTCTTCCGCATTGGATTTCATGCAATTGAATAATAAGGAATTTCAGAATAAATTTTTCATTCTACTTGACTCTGTAAGGAATTTTCAACATCCTCCAAATGATAAGGAAAAAGAAATGATGGTTGACTTAAATCAAAAGTTGTTAAACCAATTTTTAAAAGATATTGATACAAAAGAGTTTTCTAAAAATAATACATTTGAAAAAGAATACCATTTTAATATTGCGCCCAAAAACTACTCAGATCCTGCAGATTGTAAAGATAAAATTTCAGTACAATATTTTCCTGGAAAAGGTTATAGAGTGGTAATCTTCAATACTTTTTTGGTAGAACCTAATTGGTGCACAGAACATACAGTGGTGTATGGTTTCGAAATAAAGGGGAATAGGATAATTAACTTCGGAAGAAATGAAGCGGGGTAAATTCATTCTTTTTTTTCTTTTCTTTTTATTCTCTTGTGCTGAAAATGTGCAAGAATCTAAAACATCAGTTGACGAAATTTTGGATCTAACAATTAAAAATGCCGATGGTACAAGTGTTGAGTTTCCAGATTTGTATGATTCGCTTATTTATGTGATTCCAGAAGACAAAGATGAGAAGCTAATTCTTTCAGAAAAATTAAAGATAAAAGGATTTAAGATTACCAATTGGGGAAGAGGTAATTGTCCTCCTCTTGGACCTAGAATAATTTCACTTACCATGACAAAACCTGGTTGTGAATGCGAGATAAGCAAAATTTATTATTCAACAACGATTGATACCTTGTATTCTGTTCGAGAAGGGATAAAATGTAAAAAGTTGAATTAATTCTTTTATTTTTTTCTTTCCAAAACCCTTACATTAGCACAAAACAAATTCTGTGCTTCGTTTACAATTAACCATTTTCCTTTTAACCTTTTCTTTTCTCTCTCAAGCCCAATACTCTATTGAAGGAAAAGTCCTCGATGCGTCTGGAAAGCAAGCGCTCGCCTTTGTAAATATTGGTATTGTTGGAACACAACAAGCCACTTCTTCCGACATTGATGGTAAATTCAAATTGAGTTCTTCTGAACCTATCCTTGGAATTGTATTTACGTATGTTGGTTATGAATCGTATAAATATACACTTGGTGATGAAAAAGAAATTATTGTCAAAATGCAAAAAAAATCGTTCGACTTAAATACCGTTACGATTCGCCCGGGAGAAAATCCTGCGCATCGAATTATCAAGCTGGCGAGTAAAAATCGTGATAAAAACAATCCTGATAAAATTCAAAGTTATACTTGTAATATTTATAGCAAAACGTATTGGGATTTGGTTTACAATACGGATGAGGTGAAAGACAAAAAAGATTCTTTAAAGACAGATTCGTTGAAATCGAGGCTGAGATTATTTTCCGAAAATTCGCATTTGTTGATGATGGAAGATGTGAAAGAACGTAAATTTTTATATCCAGAAAATCTAAATGAAAAAGTAGTTGCCAACAAAGTTTCTGGTTTTAAAAATCCTTCATTTACGCTTTCTTCTAGCGATTTACAACCATTTAGTTTTTATGAAGATTACTTTCCAATACTAGGAAAAGATTATCTGAATCCAATTGCAGGAGGAAGCACCAGTAAATATTTGTTCACCTTAGAAGACACCTTGTTTGTAGGAAGCGATTCTGTTTACATTATTTCTTATCGTCCGTTTAAAGGAAAAAATTTCGAAGCCTTAGAAGGTGTTTTGTATATCAACACAAATGGATATGCCATACAAAATGTGATTGCAACACCTTATGAAAAAGGATTGGTAGATTTAAAAATTCAACAGCAATATAAATTCATTGAGAGCAGGCAATGGTTTCCTGAGCAATTAAATTATGAACTGTATTATAAAAAATACCCGACCAAATATGTTGGAATGAAACTCATTGGTAAAAGTTATATTGCAGATGTAAAATTAAATCCTGATTTAAAGAAAAAAGATTTCGATTTTGAAACACTTGTGATTGAACCGGATGCTGCAAAAAAGGATAAATCGTACTGGGAATCACATCGCATCGATACACTGGATAGTAGAGAAGCAAAAACGTATAAAGTGATTGATAGTTTAGGTAAAAAAGAGCATTTTGATAGAGTATTAAAAGTGTTTGAAGGATTAACCACCTTACAAATTCCAATTTCATTTATAAGTATTGATTTGAGCAGAATAATTGGGTTTAACGACTATGAAGTAATCAGAGGCGGGATTGGATTGCATACAAATGATCGTTTAACAAGATGGGCAAATGTTGGTGGATATATTGCTTATGGTTATTCCGATTCGATTACAAAATTTGGGTTTGACGCGAAAGTGTTTTTGAAAAAAGGGAGCAAAGATTATTATGTGAAAGCACTTTATTCAAAAGATATTGCAGAGCCCGGTCGTACACAATATTTTTATACAAAATACAATTTTAATCGCATGCAAATGACATCTCGTATGGATTATTTGGAGCAAAAAGAAATTTCTTTCAATTCGCGTATATTCAACTATTTGACAACCAATATTGCATACAATGAAAGCTTTCGGATTCCCAAATACAATTATATGTTTTTGCCGGTGAGAGATGATTCTACTTTCACTTCCATTGATTTTCATTCATCCGAAATTAGAGTGAAAGGAAAATATGCTTATAAAGAAAAATTAATACAATCGTTTGGGCAGTTAGTATCAGATGGAACAGATTATCCCGTTATTTATTTTGCGTATACAAAAGGCTTGGATTTGAATACGTCTAGTGCAAAATACGATTATAGTAAAGGTTCAATAGGAATAGAAAAAACGTTTTTAATTAAAAATCTTGGACGAACAAAATTATTGTTGGAGGGGGGATATATGCAAGGAAATGTACCTTATCCGTATTTGTTTAATGGCAATGGAAGTAATTCGAAAGGGAATTATCTTTATGTGGAAAATACATTTCAAACGATGGGTTTATATGAATTTGTTTCTGATAGATATGTGAATTTATTTTTCTCTCACAATTTCGGCTCACTTTTATTTAAACAACCAAAATTTCAGCCTCAATTGGTGATTTTCAGCAATGTCGGATTTGGTAGTTTACAACATCGCGAACAACAATCACATTTGGGTTTTAAAACCATGGAAAAGGGGTTTTACGAAAGTGGTTTATTAATCAATAATGTGGTAAGAGTAAATTATTATAACATTGTTTACTTGGGCTTGGGCGGGGGTGCATTTATGCGCTATGGTGCTTACGCAGATGTACAAACAGAAAAAAATATTGTCTACAAACTTTCCTTGGTGCTTACCTTCTAAAAAGGTACTTTCCAATTCCTTCACTTCTCTTATTGTGGATAAGTTTATTATGATTAATTTCGGGGTGAAAACCATTAAGAAGAATTTTATAGTATGTGGACATTCCTCGGACGTTTTATTTTAAGAAATAGATTAACAATAATAGTTGTATTGTTGGGAATAACTGGTTATTTGGGATTTTACGCTCAAAAAGCGGAACTTTCATACGAAGCGCCTAATCTTTTACCTGCCCACGATACCACCGCTATTGAGTATATTAAGTTCAAAAAACGTTTCGGAATGGATGGGGCTGTAATGGTATTGGGCATTTCGGATAGCACATTATATTCTTTAAAAAACTTTAATGAATGGTATGATTTAGGAGAAAGAATAAAAAATGTTTGGGGTGTCAAGGCGGTATTGTCGGTAGCCCGATTACAAACATTGATAAAAAATGATAGTCTCCAAAAGTTTCAAAATTTCCCAATTTTATCTCGAAAACCCCAATCACAGGAAGAAGTAGATAGTATAAAAAAGGTAATCATGGCTTTGCCTTTTTATAAAGGAATTATTTATAATGATACAGCTCACGCCACTTTAATGGCGATTACATTCGACAATAAATTGTTGAATACAAAAAATCGTTTGGTAATTGTTGATTCAATAAAAAACCAAGTAGATAAATTTATTGCTGCATCTAATATCGATGTTCGTTTTTCCGGAATGCCTTATATCCGAACGGCTGTTGCACGAATGATTCAGGGTGAAACTAAGTTGTTTACTATGCTTGCTCTGTTAGTTACTGCCATTATTTTGATGTTGTTTTTTAGATCGGTTTTACCCGTTGTGTTCTCATTAATTGTTGTTTCAATCGGAGTAATTTGGTCAATTGGAATCTTGGTTTTATGCGGTTATCAAGTTTCGGTTCTTACAGGATTAATCCCACCTTTATTAATTGTAATTGGAGTTCCTAATTGTATTTTATTGCTGAATAAATATCATACAGAGTATAAAGTGCACGGAAATAAAATGCGTTCCTTGTCGCGCTCCATCGAAAAAGTTGGTATTTCTTTGTTTATGGCAAACATTACCACTTCCATTGGATTTGCCGTTTTTTGTTCAACAGATAGTAAGCCATTATTTGAATTTGGCTTGATTTCCTCTTTGAGCGTTATGTTAACGTATGCCATTTCTATGATGTTGGTTCCGATTGTATTTAGTTATCTGCCTTCACCTTCGGTAAAACACATCAAACATTTGCAAAGTAAAGTGCTAACAAATGTTTTACAGAAAATTGATTACTGGGTGCATCACTATAGAAAACGTATTTATGCCACTGTTGTAGTAATTGTAATTATTGCGATTTATGGCACTACAAAAATATTGCCTTTAGGATTTATTGTTGATGATTTACCGAAGAATGATCCAATTTTAGTGGATATGCGTTATTTTGAAAAAAATTACAATGGTGTTCTTCCTTTTGAAATATCTGTGGACACTAAAAAACCAAATGGCGTATTTGCTGATGGTGCAAGAACGTTATACAAAATAAATAAGTTGCAAAAATTATTTATTCAGGATTCTGTTTTTTCAAAAGCTGTTTCAGTAGTTGAGGGAATTAAATTTTTCAATCAGGCCTACAACGATGGAAATAAAAAAGAATATCGTTTACCAGGAGCAATGGATTTGCAAAAGTTGGCAGAGTTTGCAAAGTCGGATGCTGAAAGCAAATCAGGACAGTTTGCCGCTTTTATTGACAGCACAAAACAATTTACGAGAGTGAGTGTTCAAATGAAAGACATTGGCTCAATTGAATTATTAAAAGTGTTGAAACGTTTGCAGCCTCGTATCGACAGCATTTTTAATTATGACTATGAAAAAAATGAATGGCTTCCGACTTATAAAAATTACAAAATCAGCATTACAGGAAACAGTATGATATTTTTGCATGGAAATAAATTTTTAGTTAAAAATTTATTAGAAAGTATTTTATTAGCGGTATTATTAATCGCAATTGTATTGTATACCTTGTTTATGTCGCCCCGTATGATTTTTGTTTCAGTGGTTCCTAGTTTAATTCCATTAATTATTACAGCAGGAATTATGGGTTTCTTTCACATTTATATTAAGCCAAGCACCATTTTGGTTTATAGTATTGCCTTTGGAATTGCATCTGATGGAACACTTTACTTTTTAACAAAATACCGACAGGAAATGAAAAATTCGCATTCCAGTATTTCAAAAGCGGTATCCCTTACCATCAAGGAAACAGGTGTAAGTATGATTTATACGGCTATTATTTTGTTTTGTGGTTTCGGAATATTTTCAGCCTCTAAATTTGGTGGAACAGCAGCATTAGGGATATTAATTTCTGTGACATTGTTAATCGCATACTGCTCGAATTTGATATTGTTGCCTTGCTTTTTATTGTCGCTCGAAAAACGTTTAACCAACAAAGCATTTTTACAAGATCCTTTGATTGAAGTATATGATGAAGACGAGGATATTGATTTGGATGAATTGGAGATAAAGAAAAAATGATGTGCAGATTACTGATTTATTGATGTGCAGATGAAAAAAATGAAATTAGTACAAAATATAAAAAATTAAAAAATGAAAGGAATTATTTTGGCCGGAGGTTCCGGAACGCGTTTACATCCTTTGACACTTGCTGTTAGTAAACAACTTATGCCGGTATATGATAAACCAATGATTTATTATCCGCTTTCTGTTCTAATGATGGCAGGCATTTCGGAGGTATTGATTATTTCTACTCCACATGACCTTCCTCAATTTGAAAGATTATTAGGTGACGGAAAAAGTTTGGGCTGTAAATTTTCTTATGCAGTGCAAGAAATTCCAAACGGACTCGCACAAGCATTTGTGATTGGCGAAAAATTTATAGGCAATGATAAAGTTGCGCTTGTTTTGGGTGACAATATTTTTTACGGAGCGGGATTGGGAAGGCTTTTACAAGAACATCAAAATCCGGATGGCGGAGTTGTTTTTGCTTACCACGTTTCCGACCCTGAGCGTTATGGCGTGGTGGAATTTGATGTAAATGGAAAAGCAATGTCGATTGAAGAAAAGCCATCAAAACCAAAATCAAATTATGCAGTTCCGGGATTGTATTTTTATGATAACAGTGTTGTGCAGGTGGCAAAAACATTAAAACCAAGCGCTCGCGGTGAATACGAGATTACAGATGTGAACAAATATTATTTAGAAGCGGGGAAATTAAAAGTTGGAATTTTAGATAGAGGAACAGCTTGGTTGGATACGGGAACATTTGCTTCTTTAACACAAGCAGGACAGTTTGTTCAAGTGATTGAAGAACGTCAGGGCTTACGAATTGGTTGTATTGAAGAAGTGGCTTATCGAATGGGATACATCAATAAAGAGCAACTAAAGAAGGTTGCGGAGCCATTAGTAAAAAGTGGATACGGAACGTATTTGATGAAATTGGCAGAACAATAAATTCTTTTCATTGACAACAATCGCCACATACCAACAACAAATAGAAGATGCCTTAAGGGATAAAAAATATGGTTCCAATCCGAAAGAATTGTACGAACCTATTTCTTATATCATGTCTTTAGGTGGAAAAAGATTGCGTCCTGTTTTAGTAATGATTGCCACCGATATTTTTGGTGGTGATACATCAAAAGCCATTCATCCTGCATTAGCGATTGAATTGTTTCACAATTTTACATTGGTGCATGACGATTTGATGGACAAAGCTCCGTTAAGAAGAAATCAACCAACGGTTCATAAAAAATGGAATGATAACATTGCTATTTTGAGTGGGGATGCGATGATGGTTCGTGCTTATCAGGAGCTTTGTTTGGCTGATGCAGCAATGCTTCCACAACTTCTTGAAATTTTTAGCGATACAGCAGTAAAAGTGTGTGAAGGAC
Source organism: Bacteroidota bacterium (assembly GCA_023251805.1). GTDB lineage: Bacteria > Bacteroidota > Bacteroidia > 2-12-FULL-35-15 > 2-12-FULL-35-15 > 2-12-FULL-35-15. The sequence continues at coordinate 9,439 of JAHEYB010000044.1, forward strand.
AGCAATACGATATGAATTATGAGTCGATGACCAAAGTATCGATTCAGCAATACATAAAAATGATTGAATTAAAAACTGCTGTGTTGCTGGGAGGTGCATTAAAAATTGGTGCAGCTATAGGTGGAGCTCGTGAAGAAGATGCACAACGTTTATACGATTTTGGAAAAAATATTGGAATTGCATTTCAATTGCAAGATGATATTTTAGATGTGTATGCCGATGCTGCAAAATTTGGAAAACAAAAAGGTGGCGACATCATTGCAAATAAAAAAACGTATTTATTGTTGAAAGCCATAGAAATGGCTGAGAGTAATAGATACATGAAGGAAGAATTGAGTCAGTGGATTGCGGCTCCGCAATTTGATGCCAAGGAAAAAATTGAAGCAGTGATAAACATTTACAACTTTTTAAACGTAAAAGAACTGGCCAGAAACGAAATGCAAAAGCATTATGATTTGGCATTGACATTCTTGAAAGATATTCCGGTTTCAGACGCCAAAAAACAAGAATTGATAGCATTTGCTGAAAGTTTGATGGTAAGAGAAGTTTAGATTTATCTTAAAATTATAATTCTGTTATTCCAACGAATTACGAAAAAAAATACGAATCTTACGAATTTCTAATTGGAAGCTATTTTATTTAACTATTCATCCTTATTTGTAATTCGTATATTTCGTAAAAAATTCGTAATTCGATGATTTATAATAAGCACATATTCATTTGCACCAACCAGCGTGCTCCCGAAGCGCCAAGAAAAAGTTGTGGAGAAGCTCATGGAATGGAGATTGTGGAAACGTTCAAGAAAAAATTAAAAGAATTAAATCTTCCTATTAAACTCCGTGCACAAAAAGCAGGTTGTTTGGATATTTGTGATTTTGGGCAAACAGTTGTTGTCTACCCAGAAGGTGTTTTTTACGTTGGTGTTCAACTAAGTGATATAGATGAAATCATAAATGAGCATATTATTAATAATAGAGTGGTGGAACGATTGAAGTTGGAGAATGTGAGGGCAAGAAAATAATTTGTCAGCCATTCATGCAATCCCCCTAGCCCCCTTTGTAAAGGGGGAATTGTTCTAACAAACATTAAATAAAAAAATAAAACTCTGCGGTTCTCTGCGCCTCCTTTGCGCCCTCTGCGGTAAAACAAAAAATGAACTTCACCGACCTCACACCCTACTTCAACAAACTCAATATCATAAAAGATACCGCTGCACAAATCATCAAAGATTTTGAAATGTTTGGTATGGAAGTCAAATTTTCAGGAAATGCATACAATGCTTATGAGGAACTATTTGATCAAATAGAACCTCATATCAAAAAAATGGTGGATTCTAACCGACAAAAATTTCTGGGAATTTTGTATCGTATCGATTTGAGTGATGAGCAAATTAAAAAAGCCGTAAATTCTAATTCAACTGAGCCCTTTTCGGTGATTGTAACCGACCTCATTATCAAACGAGAGCTTCAAAAAGTGGTAATCCGAAATCACTATAAATCAAGCTGATACAAGTATCTCAAATCACTTCATACCCCAATTTTTAAAATTACAGGCTATTTTTAGGTTTTGTTCTTAATTTTTCACAATTTTAGGGGCTTTTTTAAGTAAAGAACTCAATCAGAATCATAGAAATTACTCAGTACGATATATAAATTTTAAAACTATAAAAATTGGAACCAACAGATATTAGTAACCCGGAATATTTCCATAAAGTAGTAGATTGTCAACATGCTTGTCCAGCGCACACACCTGTCCCTGAATATATTCGTTTAATTGCAGAAGAGAAGTATACAGAGGCGTATATGATTAACTGGGATTCAAATGTGTTTCCAGGAGTATTGGGTCGTACATGCGATAGACCATGTGAGCCTGCTTGTAGAAGAGGGCGAATTGATGGAAAAGATGAAGAGCCTGTAGCAATTTGTCGTTTGAAACGTGTGGCAGCAGATAATAAAGGAGATGTAAAAAAATTAATGCCTCAAGGTCCATTTAAGGCAAACGGTAAAAAAATTGCTTTGATTGGTGCAGGCCCTGCTTCACTCACTGTTGCGCGTGATTTGGCTCCATTAGGATATGAAATTCACTTGTACGATGAGCAAAAATTAGGTGGTGGTTTTATGAGAAGCCAAATTCCTTCTTTCCGTTTACCTGAAACAGTTTTAAACGAAGAAGTAAATTATATTTTGGATTTGGGAATTCACACACATTTTAATCAATACGTAAAAAGTTTAAAAGAAACGTTAGGCAAAAATTATGATGCAGTGTTTGTTGGTTCAGGGGCGCCAAAGGGCAGAGATTTGAATATTCCTGGAAGACAAGAAGCAGCAGCAAATATTCATATTGGAATTAACTGGTTGGCAAATGTTGCTTTTGAGCATACTGCTAAAATCGGAAAAAAAGTAATTGTATTGGGAGGTGGAAATACTGCAATGGATTGTTGTAGAACTTCTCGCAGATTGGGCGGAGAAGAAGTGAAGGTGATTGTTCGTAGTCCTTTTGCGGAAATGAAAGCATCGCCATGGGAAAAAGAAGATGCAATGCATGAAGATATTCCTATTATCGATAACCATGTTCCTAAATCATTTGTTCTTGAAAATGGCAGATTGAAAGGGATGACTTTTGAAAAAGTAGAAGCGGTTTACGATAAAGATGGAAAAAGAAAATTAGTTCCAATTGGTGGTGAAGATGTATTTTTTGAAGCAGATGATGTATTGATAGCAGTTGGACAAGAAAATAGTTTTCCTTGGATTGAACGCGATTTAGGAATTGAGTTTGATCAGTGGGATATGCCGAAAGTGGATGAAGTAACTTTTGTTTCCAGCAATCCAAAAGTGTTTTTTGGAGGGGATGCTGCATGGGGCCCAAAAAACGTTATTACAGCAGTTGCTCATGGGCACCAGGCTGCAATTTCTATCGATTTAATGTGTCGTGGAGAAAGTTTAAATGTTCGTCCGTCTCCGTTTGTAAATTTGGTTTCTCAAAAAATGGGAATTCACGAATGGGCTTATGATAGTGCTGTTGTGAATGATAAAAGATATGTTGTTCCTCAAGCAGAAAAAAAATTAACCTTAAGCGATAGAAAAAAAGAAGTAGAATTAGGGTTTAGTGGAATAACAGGTTTTAAAGAAGCAGAACGTTGTTTAAATTGTGATATTCAAACTGTTTTCACCACTGATAAATGTATTGAGTGTGATGCGTGTATGGATGTTTGTCCAACAGCATGTATTTCATTTACTGAAAATGCAGATGAATCGGATTTGAGAAACATGTTAAAGGTACCAGCAACAAATAAAACACAAGATTTATATGTTTCAAGTGTATTACCTACTAAACGTGTGATGGTAAAAGACGAGAATGTGTGTTTACACTGTGGATTGTGTGCGGAACGTTGCCCGACATCTGCATGGGATATGCAGAAGTTTTTCTACAATGTAACGAAAGCGCATACCGGTTGTTCCTCACACAAATAAAAAAGTAGACAGTTTTTCAGTAGACAAGAAGAAAGAAAAAATATTATGGCAGCTAAAAAAGATAAGATTAATGATTTTGTAATACGATTCGCGAATGTGAATGGTACCGGTTCGGCCAGTGCTAATTTTCTATTTACGAAAGCAATTTTCAGAATGGGAATTCCTGTTACTCCTAAAAATATTTTTCCATCAAACATTCAAGGATTACCAACATGGTATGAAGTGAGAGTGAATGAAAAAGGGTATTTGGGAAGAAGAGAAGGAATTGATTTAATAGTGGCAGTGAATCCACAAAGTATGCTGAATGATGTTAAAAGTGTAAGATCAGGAGGATATTTTTTATATGATAATTCAAAACCCTTGCATTCGGAATTTATTCGTGAGGACATTAATTATTTAGGGATTCCTTTGATGCAAATGTGTAATGAAGCATATACAGATGCTCGTCAGCGACAGTTGTTTAAAAATATTATTTATGTTGGAGCACTTGCAGCACTTTTCAATATCGAATTTGCTGTTTTAGAAGAATTGTTAGCAGAACAATTTAAAGGAAAAGAAAAATTAATTCCTGCTAACGTAAAAGCATTAAAATTGGGTGTAGATTATGTGCACGCTAATTTCAAATATCCTTTGGAGTTCAGAGTAGAGCGAAGAGATCTTTTGAAAGACATGATTATGATGGAAGGAAATGCTGCTTGTGGATTAGGTGCCGTGTATGCAGGTGCAACAGTTGCTGCTTGGTATCCCATTACACCATCTACTTCTGTTGTGGAAGCATTTATGGATTATTCGGATGAATTCCGTTTAGATAAAATTACAGGAAAAAGAAATGTAGCCATTGTTCAGGCAGAGGATGAATTGGCTGCAATCGGAATGGTGATTGGAGCAAATTGGAATGGCGCTCGTTCATTTACAGCAACAAGTGGTCCGGGTGTTTCATTGATGAATGAATTTTTAGGTCTTGCTTATTTTGCTGAAATTCCAACTGTATTGGTAGATGTGCAACGTACCGGTCCGTCAACAGGAATGCCAACAAGAACACAGCAATCAGATATTATGGAAGCGGCTTATGCTTCTCATGGTGATACAAAACACGTATTATTGTTTCCATCAACTCCAAAAGAATGTTTCGATTCAATGTTGGATGCATTTGATTTATCGGAGCAATTGCAAACACCGATAATTGTGATGACGGATTTGGATTTGGGAATGAACGATCACGTTTCGCCTCCTTTAACATTTGATGATAAGCGTGAATACAAAAGAGGCAAAGTGTTGGATGCAGAAGCTTTAGAGAAGATTGAAAAATTCGGTCGCTATTTGGATATAGATAAAGATGGAATCACTTATCGTACAATTCCAGCAACGCATCCGTCCAAAGGTTCATTCTTTACTAGAGGAACTTCTCGTGATGAATATGCAACGTATACAGAAGACAGTGCTGCATATCAACGTAACATGGATCGTTTGATACGTAAATGGAATACAGCAAAAGCAATGGTTCCTGCTCCTCAATTGTATCAGAAAAAGAATGAATCGAAAAATGGAATTTTATTTTTTGGAACTTCTGAATATGCAGCAGTAGAAGCAATGGACATCTTAAAAGAAGAAAAAATTGTTGTAGATGCAATCCGTTTAAAATCATTCCCTTTTACAAAGGAAGTTGAAGCATTTGTTAATTCACATGATAAAATTTTTGTGATTGAACAAAATCGTGATGCACAAATGCGTAGCTTGTTGATGATAGAAATGGGTGCGGAACCTAAAAAGTTAGTTTCTGTTTTAAATTATGATGGAATGCCAATTACTGCTGATAATATCTTAAATCAGATCAAAGCTAATTTAGGTTCAGCTAAAACGGTTGTGGCAAAAGTAGCAGCTCCGAAGGCCTCAACTAAAAAAGTAGTTAAGAAAGTCACAGCATCGAAGGGCTCAACGAAAAAAGTGGTTAAGAAAGCTGCCCCGAAGAAATCATCTGTGGCAAAAAAGGCTGCTCCTCCTAAGGAGTCCTCACGGACTAAAAAAGTTGCGAAGAAAGTTGCGAAGAAGAAAGTCGCTCTCAAAAAGGTTGCCCTGAAGAAACCAATAAAAAAAGCAGCTAAGAAAGTCGTTTCTAAAAAGAAGGTTATTGCCTCGAAGGGGTCCATTCGGTCTAAAAAAAGCAATTCAAAAAAAGCATCTAAAAGAAGAAAATAAAAAATTTAAATATAACAGCATATAAAGCATTAGATTATTATGACATATATTCGTCCAAAATTTCGCCATCCTGAATTGCCCAAAAATGAATTAGGGTATTCTGTTGATTATTATGAAGGAGCGTTATCAACGTTGTGTGCAGGTTGCGGGCATGATTCTATTTCTGCTGGAATTATTCAGGCGGCATACGAAATGAATATTGAGCCACATAAATTGGCAAAACTTTCTGGAATTGGTTGTTCATCAAAGACACCTGCTTATTTTTTAAGTAATTCGCATGGATTTAATTCTGTACACGGAAGAATGCCTTCTGTTGCAACAGGAGCCAACTTGGCAAACCGCGATTTAATTTATTTTGGCGTTTCTGGTGATGGCGACACAGCTAGTATTGGAATGGGACAGTTTGTTCATGCTATCAGAAGAGGTTTGAACATGACCTACATTGTTATGAATAATGGATGTTATGGATTAACAAAAGGGCAAGATTCTGCTACAGCAGACCAAGGGTCAAAAAATAAAACAGGGCATGTAAATTTATTTGAGTCGATTGATCTAGCGAGTTTAGCAATTGAGTTAGGGGCAACATTTGTTGCACAAAGTTTTTCAGGTGATAAATCTCAAATGGTTCCTTTGATAAAAGCGGCAATGAATCACCCTGGTTTTGCTTTCATCAATGTAATTTCTCCTTGTGTGACATTTAATAATAATATGGGGTCAACAAAATCATACGATTATGTTCGTCAGCATGTAGAAGCTACTGCGACAGTGGATTTTGTTCCAAAAATGAAGGAAATTAGTGTAGAATACGGAAAAGGAACACATAAACAAGTGGTAATGCACGATGGTTCGGTTATTCAATTACATAAATTATCAGAAGATTGGGATCCTTTGAATCGCCAATCAGCAATGAACGCTGTTTTGAATGCTAAAGCTAAGAATGAAATTCTTACGGGATTATTATATGTAAACCCCGATGCACACGATTTGCATCATATGATTCAAACGAGTGACCGACCATTGAATATTATGACAAAAGAAGAACTTTGTCCGGGTTCGGAAATACTGAAAGAAATAAACGAAGGTTTGAGGTAGTGGAGTTTAAGATATAAATTTAAAAAACCCTTTCATTTATGAAAGGTTTTTTTTGCTCTGTAGGTACTGATTTTATTATAAAAATCAAATTAATTAAAAATTTATTTGGAAATAATAAAAAAAAAGTATCACATTTGCATCGTAATAAAATAATAATTCAAATAAGTTTTAATCTTTTACACTAAAAAGAAATGAAAAAAGTAAAGTTACCATTCAACTTCCTTTCAGCAACTGACAAGATGTTCAGTGTGATTGCTGTTTTGTTTACTTTCAAAATCGTTGCTTCTCCTGCTACGATCCGAGTATCTTATTTCCCGAGACGTTAAATCGTACATTCTAATTCGACCTCTTGCGTAGAGGTCATTTTCAAAAACTTTATTTAAATATTCTGAGAGCAGGACTTCGTCATGTCGTCTGCTCCCTATGTTTCATTCTTAATTTTTTACTGATGTCACACTCAGTAGTTAAGGTGTTTGTTGCCAATGAGCAGCATACATCGTACTCACAAATTATTTGTGATGAAATGGAAGCATCTGCAAAAGCTCGTGGAACGGGTATTGCAAAGCGTACTCCGGATTACATCACTAACAAAATGCTGGAAGGCAAAGCGGTTATCGCCATCACCAACGAGGGTGTATGGGCAGGTTTCTGCTATATCGAAACCTGGAGTCATGGGAACTATGTGGCAAACTCGGGATTGATTGTTGCGCCCGAATTTCGGCAAAGCGGATTGGCACGTGAAATCAAAAAGAAAATTTTTGAATTGTCGCGCAAGAAATATCCCGAAGCAAAAATATTTGGATTGACTACCGGCTTGGCGGTGATGAAAATTAATTCAGAATTAGGCTATGAACCTGTCACATATTCTGAGCTGACGCAGGATGATGCTTTCTGGAAAGGTTGTCAAAGTTGTGTGAATTTTGAAATTCTAAAAAGCAAAGAACGAAAAAATTGTATGTGTACAGCCATGTTGTTTAATCCTCAAGATAATAAAAATCAGTATGTCGGCAAGGCGGGGAAATGGGATTTTACAAAATATTCAAAGTTGTATGAACGATTCATGCGCATGAAACAGAATAAACTATTTAAATTTTTTAATAAGCAATTAATAAAATCAATACTAACATTTTAAAAAATGAAAAAGAAAGTTGTTTTAGCCTTTAGTGGCGGATTGGATACTTCCTACTGTGCGATTTATCTTTCAAAAAAATTGAATTTAGAAGTGCATGCGGTGATTGTAAATACTGGTGGCTTCACTGAGAAAGAAATTGATGAGATTGAATTAAAAGCAAAGTCCCTGGGCGTGAAATCATTCACCTGTATTGATGAAACGAAAAATTATTACGAGAAAGTAATCAAGTATTTAGTTTTTGGAAATGTGTTGAAGAATAATACTTATCCTCTGTCGGTTAGCGCAGAGCGTGTTTCACAAGCAACAGCCATAGCTAACTATGCTAAAGAGCTGAATGCAGATTTTGTAGCACATGGAAGCACTGGCGCAGGAAACGATCAAGTAAGATTTGATGCCATTTTTAATATTTTGATTCCAGAGATAAAAGTCATGACCCCGATTCGGGATAATAAACTATCACGTGAACAGGAAATTAATTTCTTGAAAGAGAATGGAATTGTGATAAATGTAGAAAAAGCAAAGTATAGCATCAATAAAGGAATTTGGGGAACATCAGTTGGAGGAAAAGAAACATTGACATCTAATTTAACACTTCCGGAAGATGCATATCCCAGCCCCGCAACAAAACGAACAGTGAAAGAAATTGAGTTGTACTTCGAAAAAGGCGAATTGTTGGAATTAGACGGACAAACGTTTGCTCATTCAACTGAAGCAATTCAAGCATTGGAGCTAATTGCTGCTCCGTATGGAATTGGAAGAGACATTCATGTTGGTGATACGATTATCGGGATAAAAGGAAGAGTTGGATTTGAAGCGGCAGCAGCATTGATTACAATAAAAGCGCATCACGCCCTTGAAAAACATACGCTTACCAAATTGCAATTGATTATTAAAGATCAACAAGCAATGTGGTATGGCAACTGGCTTCATGAAGGTTTGTTCTTGGATCCTGTGATGAGAGATTTTGAAAATTATTTTGAATCGACTCAGAAAAATGTGACAGGGAAAGTGTTTGTAAGATTAAGTCCGTTTTTGTTTTCAATCATTGGAATTGAATCCAAGCACGATTTAATGTCCAACAAGTTTGGTAGTTACGGAGAGATGAACAATAGCTGGACAGGAGAAGATGTGAAAGGCTTTACAAAAATTATGAGCAATCAAATGAGTATTTATCATCAAGTAAATAAAGTAGAATGAAAAAGATAAAAGTGTCGATTATTGGAGCGGCAGGCTATACAGGAGCAGAGTTGATTCGGTTGTTGATGCAGCATCCGAATGCTGAACTAGTTTCAGCTGTGAGTCAGTCGCAAGTTGGTAAAAAATTGCATTTAACTTTTCCAGACTTGATAAGTGAAACAGATTTGTGTTTTGTTTCTGAATCGCATGCTTCAGCTGATGTTGTATTTCTGTGTTTGCCACATGGAGAAGCAAAAGAATATTTGATAGAGCATCCTGAATTGCTGGAAAAGAAAATCATTGATTTGAGTAGAGATTTTAGATTAGCGAAAGCAAATGAGCAGAATGGAAAAACATTTGTTTATGGGTTGCCAGAACTGAACAAAGAACAAATTCAAAAAGCAGATTATATTGCTAATCCTGGATGTTTTGCAACAGCAATACAGTTGGGATTGTTGCCATTAGCTGAAAAGGATTTATTGCGAAGCGCAATTCATGTGACTGGCACAACAGGTTCAACCGGAGCGGGGATAAAGGTAACTGAGACAACACATTTTTCTTGGCGACAAAACAATGCTTCAGTTTACAATGCTTTTGAGCATCCGCACAACGAAGAAATTCTGGAAAGTATTTCATCTATGCAAAAGAGTTTTGAAAATGAATTACTTTTTATTCCTATGCGAGGAAGTTTTACAAGAGGTATTCTAGCAACAATAACGGTTGAATGTGAACTGAGTCAAGAAGAAGTTTATGCGTTATTTGAAGAACATTACGAGAATGATTTTTTTGTTTCAGTGCTGAAGGAATCAATTCACCTGAAAATGGTAGTAAACACTAACAAATGCTTCATAGAATTAAAAAAGCATAAAAACCATTTATTGATTACTGTGGTGATTGATAATTTGATTAAAGGTGCGTCCGGACAAGCAATTCAGAATATGAACTTAATGCTTGGATTGGAGGAAACAACCGGACTAAAATTAAAAAGTGTAACGTATTAAAACATAAAAGATGAAATTATTTGATGTATATCCATTATTTGACATAGAGCCAGTGAAAGCAGAAGGTTCTTTCATTTGGGATAAAAATGGAGAAAAGTATTTGGATTTGTATGGCGGACATGCTGTTATTTCTATTGGTCACAGTCATCCTCATTATGTGAAAAAATTGACGAACCAATTTACTGAAATTGGATTTTATTCGAATTCAGTTAAAATTTCTGTACAAGAAGAGTTGGCAAATAAGCTGGGTAAGCTATCTGGTTATAACGACTACCAATTATTTTTATGTAATAGTGGTGCAGAAGCAAATGAAAATGCTTTGAAGTTGGCTTCTTTTCATACGGGAAAGAAGAATATTATTTCATTTAGTAAATCCTTTCACGGAAGAACTTCTTTGGCAGTTGCTGCAACAGACGATTCTAAAATTATTGCTCCTGTAAATGAATCAGAGAACGTAATCTTTTTGCCCTTTAATGATGAAATGGTATTTGAACAGGAGATGAACGAAGAAGTGTGCGCAGTGATTGTGGAAGGAATTCAAGGTGTTGGGGGAGTGAATGTTCCTTCGTTTTCGTTTTTGAAAACGATAAATAAATTATGCGAAAAGTATAATGCCCTTTTAATTTTGGATGAAGTGCAGTCGGGTTATGGCCGTTCGGGGAAGTTCTTCGCTCATCAGCATGCAGATATTCAACCTGATTTGATAACAGTAGCGAAGGGAATGGGAAATGGTTTTCCGGTTGCTGCTGTTTTGATTCATCCAAAAGTTCAAGCGAAACATGGAATGCTAGGAACTACGTTTGGCGGAAATTATTTGGCTTGTGCTGCTGCTATTGCTGTTTTAGATGTGATTGAAAAAGAGCAATTGATTGATAATGCTGAATCTCTTGGAAATTATTTGAAAAAGCTGTTGGAAGGGATTGAGGGAATAAAAGAAGTAAGAGGTTTGGGATTAATGATTGGAATTGAATTGGAATTCCCTTGTGTAGAGATTAGAAACGACTTATTATTCCAACACAAAGTATTTACTGGCTCTTCCTCGGATAAAAATACTTTGCGTGTACTTCCAGCCATGAATATTACAAAGAATGACTTAGATTACTTTATCAAAGCATTTAAAATGGTGCTTTCAAAACAACTCGTAAAATGAAACAGTTTACAAATGTGAATGATATAGAAAATATTCATGACTTAATTAATGAGGCACTCTTGATTAAGCGGAATCCGTATGCGTTCTCTGAATTGGGAAAAAATAAGACTCTTGGTTTGATATTTCTGAATGCGAGTTTGAGAACACGATTGAGTACTCAAAAAGCTGCAATGAATTTAGGAATGCATGTAATGGTGATGAATATTGATAAAGAAGGTTGGGCATTGGAGATGGAAGATGGGGCGATTATGAATGGAAGCACAGTGGAGCATGTGAAAGATGCAGCTGCAGTGGTAGGACAATATTGTGATATAATTGGAATTCGTTGTTTTCCTTCTTTAAAAAACAAGGAAGAGGACTATTCTGAAAATGTGCTTTTGAAATTTATGACATATTGCAAGGTTCCAGTTGTGAGTTTGGAAAGTGCAACACTGCACCCATTGCAAAGTTTTGCTGACGTAATAACAATTAAAGAGAATTGGAAAAAAGTAGAGAAACCTAAAGTTGTACTGACTTGGGCGCCACATGTTAAATCTTTACCACAGGCAGTTGCAAACTCTTTTGCTGAATGGCTGTGTAAGGTAGATGCAGATTTTGTGATTACACATCCGAAAGGGTATGAGTTGAGTCGAAAGTTTACTAAGGGAGCGAAAATTATTTATAATCAAGAAGAAGCATTGGAAGATGCTGATTTTGTATATGTGAAAAATTGGTCGTGTTATACGGATTATGGAAAAATGATTCCGCAAGAGAAGGATTGGATGCTCACAAATGAAAAATTAAAAATTACGAATGAAGCAAAAGTGATGCATTGTTTACCCGTTCGGAGAAATGTAGAATTGAGCGATGAAGTGCTGGATGGCAAAAAATCATTGGTTCTGGAACAAGCGAACAATCGTTTGTATGCAGCTCAAACTATTTTAAAAAAAATAATTGAATTTAATTTCCTTCCCTTTGGGGAGGATTAAGGAGGTGTTATGAAAAGATTAAAAATTATAAAAATTGGTGGAAATGTGATTGATGATGCAATTGCAATGGAAAATTTCTTGTCTGACTTTTCAAAAATAAAATGCGCTAAGATTCTTGTTCATGGAGGAGGCAAACTAGCTACCGATATAGCAAAGCGATTGGGTGTTTCTCAGGCATTGTTAAATGGGAGAAGAATTACAGATGTGGAAACGTTAAAGATTACAACAATGGTGTATGCTGGATTAATAAATAAGCAAATAGTTGCTTCTCTTCAATCAAAATGCATAAATGCAATTGGCTTGTCGGGTGCAGATGGGAATTCAATAAAGACAAAAAAACGAGAAGTTGTTGATATTGATTTTGGTTTTGTGGGAGATGTATCAGCAGATTCTGTTAATGCCAATTTTATTTTCTCTTTATTGGAAGTAGGAATCAGTCCGGTTTTTTCTGCTATTACACATGACGGAAATGGACAGTTGTTAAACACCAATGCAGATACGATTGCATCAGCTCTGGCAATTCAACTTTCCAAGTTATATGATGTTGAATTGATGTATTGTTTTGAGAAGAAAGGAGTTTTGAAAAATGCAGAAGATGATAGCTCGGTGATACATGAAATTACAAAGACGGGATATAAACAATTGTTGCAAGAAGGAATTGTTTCAAAAGGGATGATACCAAAATTAGACACTGCTTTCTCTGCAATTCAAAATGGTGTGCAATCGGTTGTGATTTTGCATGCTACAGATTTATTAAATAAAATTTATAAAAATGAAACTATTGGAACCACACTTGTTGCTTGAGAAGCAAGAATTAGAAAAATTAACGGCAGACGCGCTATTCTTATTAAAACAGCTGATTTCTGTTCCTTCCTTTAGCAAAGAAGAGGATAAAACAGCAAATTTGATTGAGATATTTTTACATTCAAAGGGGATTGTTACTCATCGAAAGCTAAATAATGTTTGGGCTGTAAGTAAAAACTATAACGAAGGCAAACGAAGTATTTTGTTGAACTCACATCATGATACTGTAAAACCAAATATTGGTTATACTTTAAATCCTTTTGAGGCGATTGAAAAAGAAGGGAAGTTGTTTGGTTTAGGAAGTAATGATGCCGGAGCTTCTTTGGTTTCTTTATTGGCGGTGTTTGTTTATTATTTTGACAAAGAGCTTCCTTACAATTTTGTTTTTGCTGCTTCAGCGGAAGAAGAAATTTCTGGAAAAGATGGCATTGAGATTATTTTGTCTGAATTAGGAAAAATTGATTTTGCAATTGTAGGTGAACCCACGCAAATGAATTTAGCAATTGCTGAAAAAGGATTGATGGTTTTGGATTGTAAATCGAATGGGATTGCTGGTCATGCTGCGAGAGAAGAAGGAGTAAGTGCAATCTATAATAGTTTGAAAGATATTCAGTGGTTTAAGACGTTCCAATTTCCTAAAATTTCAGAAACGCTCGGATCCGTAAAAATGACTGTGACAGCGATTCACTCGGGAGCACAACACAATGTGATTCCAGATGTTTGTGAGTTTGTGGTGGATGTAAGAACAACAGATGTCTATACAAATCATGAAGTGTTGGATATTATTAAAGAAAATGTTAGTTGCGAAGTGAATGCTCGTTCGTTGAGATTGAATCCATCATCCATTAAAAAAGAGCATCCGATTGTAAAAGCAGGAATTCAATTAGGCAGAAAAACGTATGGTTCGCCAACATCTTCCGATAAAGCCTTGATGCCTTTTCAAAGTTTGAAGATGGGTCCTGGCGATTCAGCTCGTTCACATACAGCCGATGAGTTTGTTTATATCGATGAAATAAAAGAAGGAATAGAATTATATATTAACATCTTAAATAAAATTTTCAAATGAAACTTTGGCAAAAAGAAAAGTATGAAGTATCCGAACTGATTGAAAAATTTACAATTGGAAAGGACAAAGAATTGGATTTAGTATTAGCTGAATTTGATGTTATTGGCTCCATTGCTCATACAGAAATGCTTGAATCTATTGGTTTGCTGACAAAATCGGAGCTTTTGATAATTCATACGGAATTAAAGAATATTCTCTTGGAAATAAAATCAGAAAGTTTTAAGCTGGATGATAACGTAGAGGATATTCATTCGCAAATTGAACTGATGCTTACGAAGCGGATAGGCGAATGTGGCAAAAAAATTCACAGTGGACGTTCAAGAAATGATCAAGTGTTGTTGGATATTAAATTGTATCTAAAGTATGAATTGAAAGAATTAACTCAGTTAATTTCTGATCTTTTTGATTTATTGATTCAGCAAAGCGAAAAGTATAAAGAAAAACTTTTGCCTGGATATACGCATTTTCAATTGGCAATGCCTTCCTCTTTTGGTCTGTGGTTTGGTGCTTATGCCGAAAGCTTGGTGGATGATATGGAATTAGTTTTAGCAGCGTTTAATGTTGCAAACAAAAACCCTTTAGGATCAGGCGCTGGTTATGGCTCGTCTTTTCCTTTGAATAGAAGTATGACAACAAACTTATTGGGTTTTGAATCTATGAATTACAATGTGGTATATGCTCAAATGACAAGAGGAAAAACAGAAAAGATTGTTGCGATGGCAATGGCATCTGTTTCTGCTACGCTTTCGAAATTAGCTTATGATGTGTGTTTGTACATGAATCAAAATTTCGGATTTATCTCTTTTCCTGATAATTTGACAACAGGAAGTAGCATTATGCCACATAAAAAGAATCCGGATGTATTTGAACTAATTCGCGCAAAATGTAACAAGATTCAAGCCTTGCCGAATGAATTGACTTTACTTACAAGTAATTTACCATCAGGATACCACAGAGATATGCAGCTTACGAAAGAAAACTTGTTCCCATCTATAAAAGAGCTGAAAGATTGTATAATTATGACAAAATTTATGCTTGAGCAGATTCAAATAAAAGACGATATTTTGAAAAATGAAAAGTATAATTATTTGTTTAGTGTAGAGGCTGCTAATACTCAAGTATTAGATGGAATCCCTTTCAGAGATGCGTACAAAAATGTTGGGAATGCTATTAATGAAAATAATTTTTATCCTAGTTTTGAACTAAATCATTCGCATGAAGGAAGTATCGGCAACTTATGTAACGACTTAATTGAAAAAAAAATGGCCCTGAAAGTGTCTAAAATATTGAAAAATTGATTTATTTTTAAAATAAATTTGTTTTGTATTTATTTTCTCCATTATCTTTGTCGCAGATTAAAAACACAATGACATTATATAACCGATATTTTTTCTTTCCTTTTTATCCGGGTTCTTATACGGGACACCGCAAGGAGATTACTATGTCGAATCAATAAATAAAACATACTATTCAACCAAAGGCGAGTCCCGATATTATCGGGACTCGCCTTTTTTTATGCCACTTAGCTTTCATGAAATGAAAGGTTTAGTGGAAATTATCCCAACAAATTCGGGATCTTACTGAAAAATGAGTAAAACAATTAAAAACAAAAACGCATGAGAAATTTTAAAGTAGCAATTTTCGGAACAGCCGCATCGTACCATGATTTGGCAGCCCAGAAATTTTATGGACAAGAAGTTGAAACAGTTGAGTGTTTTACGTTTCGTCAATGTTGTGATATGCTTAAAAACAATCATGCGGATTATGCAGTTATGGCAATTGAAAATTCGTTGGCAGGAAGTATTTTATCGAATTACAATTTAATCAATGAATACGAGCTTAAAATAATTGGTGAGCAATACCTGAAAATTGAATTGCATTTGTTGGCATTAAAAGGAGTAGAGATGAGATCAATTGAATACATCCATTCGCATCCGATTGCTTTGGCGCAATGTTCTCAATTTTTAGTAAAGTATCCCAATATCAAAATTGTAGAGTTGGGCGATACAGCATCCTGCGTAAAGAATATTCAGGAGAAGCAGTTGAAAAATGTTGCAGCGGTCGCGAATAGTTCGTCTTCAAAATTGTATAATGTTCCTGTTTTAGAAGCAAACATTCAAAACAATGAGAAAAATTATACAAGATTCATCGTTCTTTCGAAAGGAGATGCGCGTCCAGAAAATCCAAACAAGGCTTCTGTTTCGTTTCAACTAAAACATGAAATGGGAACATTAGCGGATGTGTTGTCGGTTTTTAAAAAGAACAAAGTTAGTTTGTCAAAAATTCAAAGTGTGCCTGTGTTGGGTGAACCGAGTGAATATTCATTTCATACAGATTTAGAATGGGAAGAATACCTCTGCTTTCAAAAAGCGTTAAAAAAAATTAAGAGTGCAACCACAAATTTGTCGGTTTTAGGAGAATATGTAAAAGCTAATATGAACGAATAAGATGAAACCAAATTTAACAATTACACCGGTCTGCGATTGGCTAAATGAAGCCAAACGACCTCTGATTATAGCAGGACCTTGCAGTGCAGAATCAGAAATACAAATGCTGAATACAGCTAAGTCGATTTCATCAATTGATACAAAAATTATTTTCCGTGCTGGAATATGGAAACCACGTACGCGTCCGAATTCGTTTGAAGGAATTGGAAGTATTGGTTTGCAATGGATGAAGAAGGTAAAAGAAGAAACAGGAATGCTGGTATCAACGGAAGTGGCAAATGCAAACCATGTGGAAGAATGTTTGAAAGCAGGTGTCGATATTTTATGGATTGGCGCTAGAACAACTGTAAATCCTTTTTCTGTTCAAGAAATTGCAGATGCTTTGAAAGGTGTGGATATTCCGGTATTCGTAAAAAACCCTGTTACACCCGATATGCAATTGTGGATAGGAGCTTTGGAAAGAATAAATCAAGCGGGGATAACAAAGATTTCGGCCATTCACAGAGGGTTTCATTCTCATGCAAGTACTCCATTTCGGAATGACCCTAAATGGGAAATGGCAATTGAGTTGCGATTGCTTTGCAGAGATTTGCCAATCATTTGTGATCCAAGTCATATTTGTGGAAACACCGATTTGATTCCATACATTTCTCAAAAAGCATTGGATATGGATATGCATGGGTTAATGATTGAAACGCATTGTATGCCTCAAGTAGCTTGGAGTGATGCGAAGCAACAACTAACACCTTCAGAACTTTCGGGCTTAATCAAAAAGTTGGTGGTTAGAAAATCAAACTCTCAGAATCCCGATTTTAAAAATAAATTGGAAGAACTAAGAGAAACGATAAATAAAACAGACGACAATTTATTGCAAATTTTAATGAATAGGATGCTGGTTGCAGAAAAAATTGGGACTTATAAAAAAGAAAATAACGTGACGATTCTTCAAAAAAATAGGTGGGAGGCCTTGTTGAATGAAAGGCTAAGCAACGCAGCTATGATGGGCTTGAGCGAAGAATTTGTGCGTGCTTTGTATGTTCTTATTCATGAAGAGTCGATACGAAAACAAACAGAAATTATGAACAATAAATAAAATTTAGTCTTCAAACAAAAATTATAAAAATGAAAATTACAATTATTGGCTGTGGAAATATGGGCTTAATTTATGCCCGAGCATTTTTGAAATACAACATTGTTTCAAAAGAAAATTTATTGTTAGCAGAAAAAAATGAATTGAGGAAACGCGAGTTACTAAAACTAAATATCGGTCAAGTTTGTGTTGTGAATGATCAACGAATTTCGGAAAGTGGTATTATTATTTTAGCTGTGAAGCCACAAGATTTTGGTGAGCTGAGTACAGATTTAAAACATGTCCTAAATAATAACATTGTTATTTCTATCATGGCAGGCATGAAGTTGCAACGAATAGAAGAGGCTTTGGATCAAAAGTTCATTATTAGGGCGATGCCAAATTCCCCCGCTGAATTGGGAATGGGGATGACTGCCTTTACAGCCAGCAAAACACTTACAATGGAACAAGTTCGCAAAGCTGAAAATTTATTGGGCACAACTGGAAGGACGGTTTTTTTTGAAAATGAAAATTTACTGGATGCGGTAACAGCCTTAAGTGGGAGTGGACCAGCCTATTTTTTTTATATCGTAAAACAAATGGTGGAAGCTGGAAAACAAATGGGATTTGATGAAGCAACAGCATCTATGTTGGTGAAGCAAACAATGCTTGGTTCTTTTCATTTACTAAATACAGCAGAAAAATCATTGGATGAATTAATCAAAGCCGTTGCATCTAAAGGAGGAACAACAGAAGCGGCACTTAGTGCTTTTAACGATTCAAAAGTAGGTGAAGGTT
>JAHEYB010000045.1 GCA_023251805.1 Bacteroidota bacterium
TTAAACAATCTTGGACTTCCAGCTTTGGAGATTTAGACAATGATGGCGATCAAGATGTGGTAATGTGTAATCACGGAGAAAACAGTCAGATTTTTAGCAACAACGGTTCAGGTGTATTTACAGATATAACTGCAGGTTCAGGATTTTCTACTTCTTTTGATGCAATTGAATCATTTGTAGAAGATTTTGATAACGATGGCTGGTTGGATATTTTGGTATCTGGTCCGGGTTTGGTAATGTATCACAATAACGGAGACGGAACTTATTCTACTGTTTCAGGAGCCTTTGGCGGAGCAATGGCATCATTTTTATCTTTTGCTACAGGAGATTTAAATCACGATGGATTTATTGATATGGTTTCTTCTTATGGAAACGTTTACAATACCCCAACCACTACAGATGATGTTTTGTGGTTGAACAATAAAAATTCAAATCATTTCATTACGTTTAATTTAACAGGAACAACAAGTAATCCCGGTGCAATTGGTGCGAAAGTAACAATCACCGGAGCATTTGGAACGCAAGTTCGTGAAGTAAGAGCTGGTGAAACGTATGGAACCGAAAATTCATTTCAAATACATTTTGGATTAGGCGCCAATACAGCAGTTACAACAGCAGTAATTGAATGGCCTGCTGGTGGAACAACTACATTAACTTCTTTAACAGCTGACCAATTTATAACTGTAGTTGAAGGTGGTTGTACGATTTCTGATAACGTTATTCCCGGCCCTTATAACTTCTGTACAGCTGGTTCGGTAACATTAACAGCACCTGGTGGATATACCTCTTATTTATGGTCAAATGGCGCCACCACTTCTTCAATTGTTGTTAGCACATCAGGAAGCTACAATGTGAAGGTTACAAATGCTGCGGGATGTACAAATATTTCACCAACCGTTACAACATTATTAAATCCAAACGAAACACCACTTGTTTCTACAACAGGAGGAAATTCTTGTGCGGGAACAATTTCGTTAACAAGTACGCCTGCCTCTACTTATAGCTGGACAGGCCCTTCAGGATTTTCTGCAACTACACAAACAATCAATCCTGTTTTGAGTGGAACATACAATTTAACCATTACAGGATTATGTCAAAACTGGAATGCTGCACCAACAACTGTTACTATTTTAGCAACACCAGCAGCGCCAACAGGAACGGGAGCTACAGGATTAGGTCCAGCAACATTTAATTTGAGTGCAACTGGAACAGGCGGAACAATAAACTGGTATGCAGCTTCAACAGGTGGCGCTTCGTTAGGAACAGGAACTTCGTTTATGACGCCATCTATTAGTAGTACTACAACTTATTATATTGATGAAACAAATGTATATCCCGGAGCTATTGGTTATACAGGACAACCAAACCATACCGGTGCTAGTTTGTATTCTTCATCCAGCACCACAAATGGTTCTAATGATTTTGATGTGATTGCAGCTTGTACATTGCAAACAGTTAAAGTTTATACTGTAACAGCTGGAACACGTATGATCATTTTACAAGATGCTTCTTTAACAACAATTAATAGTTTAACAATAAACTTGCCGGCCGACACTACGATTATCACATTGAACTTCCCTTTAACACCGGGAACAGGATATCATTTAACAACGGATGGTCCAACAAACGTGACAAGTTTTGGTAGTGCTTCTCCACGTTGCCAAAGAAGCAGTTCAGGAGTTAGTTATCCTTATACTTTATCCGGATTGGTTTCTATCACCGGCTCAAATCAAGGTCCGTCTTACTATTATTATTTTTATGATTGGAAAGTACAAGGAGCAAATATCAATTGCATTAGCTCACCAAGAGTTCCTGTTACTGCAACAGTTACTAATTCAGCAGGTATTTTTGCTGCAGCTGACAACAATGGAATTCACATTTTTCCAAATCCTGCAAGTACCGAAGTGAATGTTTCCTTCGATTACAATATGAATTCAACTACAACAATTGAAATTACAGATGTTGCAGGAAGATTAGTAAAAACACAATCACTTGAAAATGCTTTACAAGGAGAAACTCTCAACTTTAATGTTTCTGAATTAAACGCAGGAAGTTATTTTATTTCTGTAAAAAATGAAAAAAACACCTTAGTAAGCAAATTGACATTGACTAAGTAATTCACCTGCCTGCCTGCAGGAAAGAGAAAAAATTTAAAATTCAAAAGGAGTCTCCGAAATATCGCGAGGCTCCTTTTTTGTATCTTTAAGTGATGAAAAAATTATTAGTTATACTTCTTGCTGGTTGTAGTTTTTTTGTTTTTGGACAGAAGAATGAGTTTAGCATTTCAGGGAAAGTCACGGATTGTAAGACACATGGATTGATAATGAACGTTCAATTAAGGTTAATTGGGGATGATGGTAGTTCAGTTCAAGTAATGACAGATAGTGCTGGTCATTATTTTTTTGATAACACAAAAGTTAAAAAGAAAAGGGAGTATGTGCTTACATCTTCTGTAACAAAGACCTCAATTATTGTAGGCTCTAAAAATAATAGAGGATACGTTGGCTCATCAGATAAATACAAGTTTAATACACTCGACACAGCAGGCAAAGCATTCGAATTCAATTTTTGTTTTGTAAAAGGAGGGTGTATGATGCGTTCTCCTTGTGTAAATTTTTCTAAAAATAGTTTTAGCAAATATATTATTGATTCAACTTTCATGGACATAAATATGTTTTATCAATTTATGCTTGATAATCCTAACCTAGTATTTGAAATCGCAGGACATGCAAGCAAAGAAGAGAAAAAGCCAGAAGTACTTGCTAAAAAAAGAGCGATAACAATACAGGATATACTTCTACAAAAAGGGATTGAACCTGAAAGATTATTAGTTCGCTCTTATTCCAATACAAAGCCATATGAAATAATTGATGAGGATACTTGGGAACGTACTGTTGCAGATAAAAGCAATGAAGACTCTTATAAATTAAACAGAAGAGTGATAATATCTATTGTTAGAAAAGATTACGTTTCACCGAACACTCAGAAAGAAACTATAAAAAAAGTGCCAACTGAAGATGAAGAATCCAAATAAAAAAAGGAGCTTCTCAGCTCCTCAATAAATATTTCTCTGCGCCTTCTCCGCGTCCTCTGCGGTTAATTTTTAATTCCGTCCTACATACTTCAAATGCACCACATGCGATTTAACAGCACTCATTACAGTTGGAAATTCCAAATACGTTACTCCAAATTGCTCGCAGGTTTCACGAACTAACTGGCTTATTTTTGGATAATGGATATGACTTACTCTAGGAAATAAGTGATGTTCTACTTGGTAGTTTAATCCACCTGTAAACCAAGAAACAATTTTACTTTTTGTCGCAAAATTTGCTGTAGTTTGAATTTGGTGTACCGCCCACTCTGCTTCTATCTTATGATTTGTTGATGTTGGCATTTCAAAAGATGCATCTTCAACAATGTGTGCTAATTGGAATACTACTGCAATCACAAATCCGCATACAAAAGCGATAATGGAATAACCAATGATTAATTCCAGCCAACCAACAGTAAATATTGGTAGTACAATAAATGCTCCGATGTATAACAATTTACTTACCCAAAAAATAACATGCTCTTTTGCATCCATTTTACGAAAAGGCAAATCACCAATTTTACCGGTAAAGTATTTTTTAAAATCTTGTACGAAAATCCAAAGCAAATAGGTTACTCCGTACAATACAACCCAATACACATGTTGAAAGCGGTGATACCAAAATTTCTTTTGATCATCGTGCACACGAATCCAAGGCTTGATATCTATATCATCATCCATTCCTTCGATGTTTGTAAATGAATGGTGATTTACATTGTGTTTGTATTTCCATAAATAAACACTTCCTCCCATTACATTCAAAGAATAGCCCATTAATTCGTTCACCCATGTTTTGGTAGAAAAGCTTCCGTGGGCGCCATCGTGCATCACGTTAAAACCAATTCCGGCAAGATTGATTCCCATTAAAATACATAGTCCTAAGGAAATCCATACGTTTGGTGTAAAAAACACGAGAATAGTGTATAAAGCAATAAGTGAAAGGGAAAGCAAAGCGGTTTTGATGTATAATTTATAATTCCCCGTTTCTTTTATATTGTTCGATTTAAAATAGCTATCTACTTTTTCTTTTAAAGCATTAAAGAAGACAGAATTTTTATTGTTAAAGCTTACCTTTTGCATTCTTGTGAATTTCTTGATTCGGTCAAAGATAATCATTAAACAGCTTGATACTCTGTTAAATAATTAAAAATGGCTTGTTGAAAACTACTTGATTTTAGCTTTCAACGACCAGGTAAAACTAAATTCGGCAACCATATCGCCTTGTTCGTCTACACCAATTGATTTTAGGTCGGTAATTGCCCCTTCTCCGCCTTGCTTAACTTTAGCAATTATTTCGTTTATATGATTTCCATCATTACATGTAAAAGTAATTTTCCCTACCGCTTTTTTATGATAAATCGCATTATTTTGAACGATGAGCATAGAAATAGCTGGGGTAGAATCATAAATAGCATTTAGTACAAGCAAACCGGTGCTCATTTCGGCAGCCATAGCTTGGCAAGCAAAATACATGGAACGAAACGGATTTTGTGTTAACCAACCAAATTTTACTGTGGTTATGGCTTTTGCATCCGATAATTCTTTCACACGAACACCAGCGATGTATGCCATAGGCAAACTCTTTAGCAAGTATATGCGAAAGAGAAAGGAGTTGTTAACGAGTTTTTGAAATTTTGTGTTTGGCATAATGATTTTGTTAACTTGTCTTCGACTACGCTCAGACTGACGTTTGTGGCGTTTTATTGCTGCCGTTTAGATCGCTTTATTGATTTCTTTTAGGACGTCATACTGAGCGTAGTCGAAGTATTTCATTTTACATCGGAAACGTACTTGCCGACAAATTCATCGCCTCAGCAAAAGCAGTATCATCTATTCCTGTTTTAATATTGTTCTTCTTAAAATACTGCAACAGATTTTCTGTCGGCATGTTTCCAGTTAATTTATCTGTTGCCATCGGACAACCGCCATATCCTTTAATTGCACTATCAAAGCGCTTGCATCCGGCAGAATAAGCTGCATGCACTTTTTCTTCCCAAGCATTTGGAGTTGTGTGTAGGTGCGCGCCAATCTCTACTTCAGGAAATTCAGGAATTAATTTTGAAAATAAGGTTTTGATGTTTTCAGGATTTGAAACACCAATGGTGTCGCTTAAAGCAATAATTTTAATTCCCATTTGTGCCAGTCGTCTCGTCCAAGAAACTGCGACATCGCTACTCCATTCATCTCCGTATGGATTTCCGAATGCCATAGAAACATACACCACCAATTCTTTTTTATTACGAACACACAAATCGTATATTTCTTCTACTCTAGTTAATGATTCTGCAATGGATGAATTGGTATTGCGTTGTTGAAAGGTTTCAGAAATAGAAAAAGGAAAACCCAAATAAGATATTTCTTCAAATTCAATTGCATCCTGTGCACCGCGAACATTTGCAATAATAGCAAGTAATTTCGAATTGGTTGAACCTAAATCCAATTGTTCTAAAACCTTTGCAGTATCTCGCATTTGCGGAATTGCTTTTGGAGAAACGAAGCTTCCAAAATCAACTGTATCAAATCCACATTTTAAAATGGAATTGATATAGGCTACTTTTTTTTCGGTAGGAATAAAATCGTGTATACCTTGCATGGCGTCACGAGGGCATTCTATAAGCTTCATCTTCTCTAAATTTAAATAGTACTCCAGCGAATTACGAAAAAAAATACGAATAATACGAATTACAATACACAAACATCCGACATCAGTCTTCCAGCAATGCTTTACATATTCTCTTAGCAATTCCAGGTCCTTCATAAATAAAACCTGTATACACTTGCACCAAACTTGCTCCTGCTTTCAGCATTGCAATGGCATCTTCCCCTGTATGTATTCCTCCTACTCCAATTATTGGAAATGCTTTGTTTGATTTTTCACTTAAATATTTCACTACTTCTACCGAGCGATTTGTTAAAGGTTTTCCACTCAATCCTCCAGCTCCGCAAGTCTTAAGTCTAGAGTCTGGAGTTTGCAGACCTTCGCGGGAAATGGTCGTATTCGTAGCAACTACTCCATCAATTTTTGTTTCTTTAACGATAAGAATGATATCATCCAGTTGTTCGTTTGTTAAATCCGGAGCAATTTTTAACAGAATTGGTTTTGGTTTATTCTTTTTTGAATTTAATTCTTTTACCCTAAGTAATAATTTTGTCAAAGGCTCTTTGTCTTGCAACTCTCTTAATCCGGGAGTGTTTGGGGAGCTCACGTTCACAACAAAATAATCAACATATTCAAAAAGTGCTTCAAAACATTTTTCATAATCACCTACAGCATCTTCATTGGGTGTTACTTTATTTTTTCCAATATTTCCTCCGATAACAATTTTTGTTTTTCTATTTTTTAATCGTTCTACTGCCGCATCCACTCCACCATTATTAAATCCCATACGATTGATTAATCCTTCATCTTCAGGCAAACGAAACATACGTGGTTGTTCGTTTCCCGGCTGTGCTTTTGGTGTAAGAGTTCCAATTTCTATAAAGCCAAATCCATAATATCCTAATTCATCATATAGCTTTGCATCTTTATCAAACCCTGCAGCCAATCCAACAGGATTAAGGAATGTTAGTCCGAATAATTTACGCTCCAGGCGTTTATCATTTATACAATAAATACTTTTTATGATAGCAGGAATACCTGGTATTTTACAAAAAAACTTTATGAATTTAAAAACGATATGATGAATGCGTTCGGGTTGAACTAAAAAGAAAATGGGCTTAATAATGCTTTTATACATTGCAATAAATTTCAAGCAAAATTAGCACAAATAACAATCACATTTATTTCTTTTTCTCAGGTGGCGGACCACAATTTTCTCCAAGTGATTTTGCTTCTTCCACTCCTAATGATGCAGCCATTCTAAAATCTTTGCAATGACTAAAATCTTTTGAATCGGCATTCGCTAATCCTCTTCTGTAATATGCTTGTCCATCTTTTGGTTTAATACGAATCGCTTCTGAGTAATCATACATTGCTGAACGATAGTTCTCCATTCCTTCACAGGCCATTCCTCGCTGTATGTATGCTTCGTAGTAATTAGGGCTCAATCTAACAACAGCCGAAAAATCCTCGAAGGCCATTTTCCAATTAGAAGCAGCATTATAGGCTAATCCTCTTTGGAAGAGAATCACAATTGTATCAGGTTTTATTTTTAGTGCTTTATTGTAGTCAGCAAGTGCCTTATCATATTTTTTCAAAAGCACATTGCATTCAGCACGCTTTAAAAAAGGCTGAATGGAATCGGAATTTAACTGGATGGCTGATGTATAATCCGTAATCGCTCCGACATAATCTTTTAAACCCATTTTAGAATCACCAGAAGTGACAAAAGTCGTACTCATTCCAGAACAGGCATTGGACTCATACAAGCCCTTTGCTTTCTCACTTTTGAGCACTTTGGCTTTACGCAAATCCATGCAGCCTATATCTTTTGAACCTTTTGCAATAAGCAGTATTCCTCTTTCACAAAGAGCTTCAGCATATTTTGGGTCTATGGTAATCGCTATTTCAAAGTCGGCCAGGGCTTCTTCTTGTTTTCCCAATCCTGCTTTACTCATCCCGTGTCCAAAGTAAGGAACAGCTAAATCGTGATTATAAATAAAGCCATCGGGCATATCAGAAGTGGATTTTTGATATTCGTTTAACGTTCCATATTTTTTAAGTTTATCAAGATAAGTGCTTGTGGCAGCGTCATTCAATCGGATGGCATTGGCAAAATCAATTTCAGCAGCATCAAAAGTACCAGAAGCCAGTTTGGCATTTCCATTTTGGATAATAACAGATAAACTCTGAGCATTAAAGCAAAGGGCCTTTAACAGAAAAAAGAGAGCAAAAATGGTTTTAAATTTCATATTTTTAGCAGGCACCTAATATTTGTTCAAAAATGAGGGTAAAAAGCACTTATATCTTGATTTCCTCTTAAATCAAGTGGTTAAATTAGAGATAATTTCAACAAAATCAAATTAATTTTAAACAGGTGCAACTTTTTTCGATTTTAGAGCATCACATTATGTTAAAAGATAGTATCTTGCTCACTAAATTTATATAGAATTATATGAAAAAAATAAATTGTTTTACAATTTTCGCAGTTGCTTCCTTACTTTCAGTGAATACATTGATGGCACAAGAAGTACTTCATGCTCCTTCTGTTCAAGAACAAGAAGAAGCTAAATTACTTGCTGGCTTTGATGAAGCAGCAGTTATTGCTGAGCTAAAAGCAAAAGGAATCAAAGAGATTGAATTCAGATCGATTATTCGCCATAAGAAATTAGACTATATAAATGCTCAGAAAGGGATAACAGAAAAGAAAGAAACGTTCTTTTCTCAACAAAGACTTTCTGTTGGTCCATGTGATAATGCGGGTTTCGAAGACGGAACATTTTTAAACTGGACAGGAGCAACTGGTATGTGTGATGTATTGCCAACAACATGGACTCCAGGTTTTGTAGTCAATCGCCATACAATTAATTCCACTCCGGGTACCGATCCTTTAGCTATAAACACAATCTCTGGTTTGCCAGATATTCCATTGATTGCTCCAGGTGGCTTAACCACATCTGTTCGTTTAGGTAACTCCAATATTGGCGCTGAAACTGAGTATCTTAGATATCCAATTACCGTTACAGCAGCAAACACATCTTTTACATATCAGTATGCGGTGGTTTTGGAAAATCCAACAGGACATACAGCTTCTGAGCAACCTCGATTTGATATTACAGTTTATGACCCTGCGGGTCTTCCTGTTTCCGGGCCTTGTGGAGTATATTCGGTTGAAGGTATTGCTGCATCTACCGACACTACTTTCTATCCTTTTAACGACTCATTTGGTGCATTACAGGGCTATTATAAAAAATGGACAACTGTAAGTATCGACTTAACGCCATATATTGGATCAACTGTTACCATTCAATTTCAAACAAGTGATTGTACTTTAACCGGACATTTTGGTTATGCTTATATCGATTGCTCTTGTTCTCAACTAGCTGCTCAGGTGGCATTTTGTCCTCTTGATACCTTATTGTTGCTATCTGCTCCAGGTGGATTCAATTCTTACCAATGGTATGATGCTTCTTCGGTACTTATCCCTGGTGCAACAGATGATACTTTAGCAATTGTGAACCCTGTTTTAGGGCAAGTTTACAGTGTTAGTATGCTTTCGGCTTCAGGTTGTGGAACGTCATTGACAGTAACACTTGCGTATTCAGATATCAATGTTGGAACAAATGTGATTCCAGCAACTTGTCATGATTATGTTGATGGATATGCCTACGCTACGCCATCGGGAGCTATTCCTCCTTTCACATTTGTTTGGGTTGATGCTGCAACGGGCTCTGTTGTTGGTGGCAATAACGATAGTTTGGTAGGTTATCCTCCTGGAACATATTACATAACCGTTTCCTCACTTGGAGGTTGCTCTACCACTGATACATTAACCATTGCAAATCCTCCAAATCCCGGTGACACTTTAGGTGTTGGAACAGTGTTTTGCCCTGGCGACCCATCTATTAATTTATATGCTCCTCCAGGATACGTTTCTTACGAATGGTATCCAAATCCTGATGGAACAGGAACATTGCTTGGCGTTGGTGATTCGCTTTATTTGACGAATCCAATTGCAGGAACACAATTCACTGTAGTGATGTATCCAGCAGCAGGCTGCCCTGTATTTTTAACAACTGTTTTAAATTATACACCTCCCCCGATATTACCGGATTATATTGTTAAATCAAACGTTTTTACGCCTGATGGCGATAATAAAAACGAAACATTTGACATGAATAAATTCGCCTACGTGAAAGAGTTCCATATCGAAATTTATAATCGTTGGGGAAAGAAAGTTTTTGAAACAACTGATTTAACCGATAATTGGGATGGTAAAATTAAAGGAAAAGATGCTGAAGAAGGTGTTTATTTCTGGTTAGCCCAGTATACTTCTGCTTGTGTAGTAGATGCTCAACCGGTAGAAAATAAAGGTTTCGTCCATCTGTTCAGAAAAAACTAAATCTCTCTAAAAATAATAAAACAGCTCCGAACATTCGGGGCTGTTTTTGTTTTTATACATTTGTACTATGAAAACTTATTGCTCAATTTTAATTTTTGTTCTCATTTCATTTTCGTTTGTCGCTTCAGAAAAAGCACCTACTTGCACTGTTAAATACAATGGTATTTATGCTTTTAAATTGGACAATGAACATTCGGCAATCATTCGTTTTTATGAAGATGGAACTGTTTTAGCTTCCACATCAGTAAACGATTATATGGATGTTTTTTCATGGTTTCACAAGCAGAATAAAGACATGGTTTTAAAAGGAACTTATAAAATAAAAAAATGCGCTATTAAATTTGAAGTAGAAGGAATGACAGGAGAGCAAGAATACAAAGGCTCAATTTCCGACAATACAATAGACATAAAGCTCACGGATGAAGCCACAAAAAAGACTGCTAGTAGGGTGTATACTTTTTATGCGCTATAGTTTTTAGAAATAACTCGCTACGCCAAACTGAAATCCTGCAGTTTTTATGGTTGGATTTCCTATCAAATCTTTCTCCCAATGATAGCGATAATTAAAGCGAATGACAGTATTTGCTGATGGCCTGACACTAATTCCCGGTACAATCGCTTTTACATCATCATAAATATTTTCACCGTTACTTTTAAATTTTCCAACATTATAATCGATACGTTCTGCCCTAAAGCTTAAATAGAAAGTGGTATGCTCAAATCCGGCAATCTTTCTTTTAAAAACAGGATAAACAAGTTCAGCATAAATACCATTTTGTTTTGTTCCATAATTTTCGCCTGCCGATTCTGGCACATCAAGAGATACGTTCGCAAACTCAACATTCATTATTCCTTTTTTAAATACAGTTGCGTTTAGGTCTACAGCGAAAATGGAGAGTTTTCTTTTAGAGTCGATTTGAATTCCATCTAATCGAAATGTATTATAAATTCCACCATAGTAAGAAAAACCGATTTCTGCAATTTGTCGATGTTTAAGCGATATTTTACCTGTTAACATTGGTGAGCCATTATTGTCTTCGCCAAACATTTCCGGGCTTTTTCCTTCTTGCAAAAAAGTTCGACCTTCGGAATTCAAAATAATACCATCTCTTAAACCATTTACCAAATAAGCTTCATAGGAAATTGCAGCATCATGTCCATATACTTTTCCATGAAAACCAAATCCTATTTCAGAAAGTGTAGAAGGAATAATTTGTGTTGCCATCAAAGGGCGTTCTATAAATTCCCATTTGGGTCCGTCATGATTTTGATTAAAGGCGCCAATGGGCGCAACAATTATCCCTGCTCTAAATTTTAAAGCCGGACTAAATTCAAAATCCAATTGTGCTGTTTCCAACGAAATTTCTTCTGTTCCATGTTCAAATTCCAACTCCGATAAAAATTTAATTCGCTTTCCTATTGATGAATATAAAAAAATATTAAATCTCCTTAATTCCATTGAAAAGCCTTCTGAAATACCATCCGTTGAAAAATAGTTTGTATTGCCTTCTACATATCCACCCAGAGCCGTAGAAGTTTTTCCAACTGAAATAAAAGGACGATTGTACAGCGCATCCTGATTTATCTTAAGGGCAGATGTATCTATAGGAGTACGCTTTATTATGCTATCCAATTGTGCATTGGAAACAAAAGGAATTAAAATAAAAAAGAAAGCTAATTTTCTCATAATTGAATATAAATAAATGAGGCGTCAGTTGTAATAGCAAACTTTTCCAAATCCTTTTCGGCTGGTGGATTCAATACTTTACCCACATTAGAAAATTCACTTCCGTGACAAGGACAAACCAAATAATTTCCTGCAGTACTTAATTCGCAGCCTTTGTGGGTGCATAACATTAGTACCGCTGAAAAATCGGTATCACTATGTTTTGTTAAATAAATTGGCGCTTGCAATTTTTCGTTTTTAACCAAAACAAATTTGTTTTCTAAAAAGTCAGCCTTTTTTATTACAATTCTATTCGCATCAAATGAATTAGGAATATAAAAAGTTGATTTGCAACTCTGCAAAAGTGTTGAAACACCCAGTGTGGAAGCGCATAAAATACTGCAACTTTTTATAAAATTTCGTCTTTCCATTTTATAACGATTCCAAAAATTTGATAATTTGATTTTTTTCTGTTTCTGATAATGCATTAAACGCATCTCGCCTACTTGCTGCTTCTCCACCATGATAAGAAATAACCACTTCAAACGTTGTGGCACGACCATCGTGCAATAAAAATAGTTGACCACCTTGTGAATCTTTTGCTAAGCCAATCCCCCACAAAGGAGCAGTTCTCCATTCATAACTAAACGCACTGCCTTCAGGATAGCCATCGTCTAAAGCGCTTCCCATGTCATGTAATAAAAAATCGGAATAAGGATGAAATGTTTTGTTGCTGAGGGCTTCAATGTCGGAAGAACCGGTTGTGAATGTTGTTTTGTGGCAACTCGTACAACCTATTTGATTGAATAAATTTTCTCCTGCAACAACATCGGGATTATTACTATCTCTTCTTTCTGGAGCTTTAAGTGTTCTCATATAAAACACAAGGCTATTCACAAAGCTTGATGACACTTCAGGATCTGGAACATCGTCACCCGTATTTATTCCAGCCTGATAATTGTATACATCTGTTTCATCGTAACCGGAGGTAATTCCAATGTCTTGTTTCAAAGCAAATACAACTTGATCTGTGATAGTCACTTTTTCTGCCTTTTTACCAAATCTGCCAATGTATTTCCCATTTAGAGGTAGATGAATGTCTTGAGCTATAAAAAACGGAGTAGGACTGTTATAATTAGGTCGCCCTGAAATTCCATCACCATCCGAATCACTTGAATCGGCATTTGCTAAAATGTCATTATCACTAAGTGCCGCAATATATCCTAATCCCATAACAGCAGGAGCAATACGTTTTGTAAATACGTTTGCTTCTGGAGGATACGTTTCAGCAGGATAGTTATCAATTGAATGCTCCTGCAACTGTGGGCCACCTTTATTTAATAGATAGTCGACTGAGGAGCCGGTAACGTTTGCATATCTAAAGAATGCAGTTGAAGGATGGCCTTTCCCATTTCCAACATGACAGTTAGCACAAGATTGCTGAACAAATATTGGCCCTAATCCATCGGCTTTTCCAAATATCTTCCCAAAAGCCGCATCACCAATTAAATGTTCCCTCTCCTGCTGCTCTGTGAGTCCTGGTATTGTACCTGCCAATACATCTGCTGATTCAGGTTTCGGAGGAAGTAGTTTTTCACAAGAAGACATACCAAACAGAGTGATACAAAGCACAAAGAAGATTATATTTTTACTCATTCGTTATAATTTGAAATTAAAATATTTTGACAAATATATGAATATTTTTTAGACTAGTCTAAATTTATTTTGAGGAACTATTAAAATATGTATCTTTGCATCATAAACAAAGAGCTTCGCATGAATTCATTTACAGAAGAAAATTATTTAAAAGCGATCTATAAGCTGATTGAACAAAACGATGAAGCTGTTTCAACCAATGCCATAGCCAAAAAAATGAATACCAAGGCGGCTTCGGTAACAGATATGTTAAAGAAGCTTTCCGACAAAAAACTCATCCATTACCAAAAGTATCAAGGTGTAACCCTAACTGCTAAAGGTGAAAAAGTGGCATTGAGTGTTATTCGCAAGCATCGTTTATGGGAAATGTTTTTATTAGAAAAGCTTGATTTTAAATGGGATGAAGTGCATGATGTGGCGGAACAATTGGAACATATAAACTCCGATAAGCTCATCGCACAAATTGATAAATTCTTAAACTATCCCAAATTTGATCCCCACGGAGACCCCATTCCGGACGTAAACGGAAAGATTCAAACACAAAAATCTAAATCGATAGCAAATTTTAAAAAAAATGATGTGTTGGTAATGACTGGTGTAGTTGACCACTCAACAGCGTTTCTTCAATATTTAGATAAGTCGGGCCTGGCTTTAGGTAATGAAATAAAAATAAAAGAAGTGATTGAATTTGATCGCTCTTTACAAATAAGTATCAATAAAAAAACAACCATTTTCATTAGTAACGATGTTGCAAAAAACATTTTGGCTATAACAAAATAATTTATGCGCGGCAATTCAACAAAATCTTTATCAGAAGTTCATTCAAGTGTTGACACGCTAAAAAAAGCAGGGTTTTGGAAAAAACTATTTGCTTATATGGGTCCGGCTTACCTTGTTAGTGTGGGCTACATGGATCCCGGTAACTGGGCTACCGACATTGCCGGAGGAAGTCAGTTTGGCTACAAATTACTTTGGGTTTTATTGATGAGTAATTTAATGGCTTTGCTTTTACAAAGCTTAAGTGCAAAATTAGGACTGGTAAGAGGATTGGATTTAGCGCAAGCATCGCGACAAGCATATCCGAAGGTGGTAAATTTTTTCAATTGGTTTTTAGCAGAAATAGCTATTGCAGCTTGCGACTTAGCAGAAGTAATTGGAATGGCTATTGGATTACAATTATTATTCGGACTACCACTTCTTGCAGGAGTTACCATAAGTGTTGCCGACACGCTTTTACTATTAGTACTACAACGATATGGGATGCGCAAAATGGAAGCATTTATTATTGCTTTGGTGGCCACAATAGGCTTATCATTTGTAGCAGAACTATATTTTTCGAAGCCTGATGGAATGGAATTGGTAAAAGGTTTTATTCCTTCGATGCCTAACAATACGGCCCTATACATTGCCATTGGTATTATTGGTGCAACGGTAATGCCCCACAATTTATATTTACATTCATCATTGGTTCAAACCCGAAAAATTGATAGAAGTTTTAAAGGAATAAAAGAAGCAATTAAGTTTAATTTTATCGACACCTTGATTGCATTAAACATGGCATTGTTTGTAAATGCAGCCATATTAATACTTGCAGCAGCAGCATTTTTTACAACAGGTAACAATCAAGTTTCAGAAATTCAAGATGCTCACAAATTATTAAGAGATATTTTTGGTAACATTGCTCCCACTCTTTTTGCTATTGCTCTGATTGCCGCGGGACAAAGCTCTACTTTGACAGGAACCCTATCCGGACAAATTGTAATGGAAGGATATTTAAATTTGCGTATTCAGCCTTGGCTAAGACGATTAATAACACGATTAATTGCCATTATCCCTGCATTTTTAGTCATCTTTTTTTTAGGAGAAGGTGCAACAGGAGAATTATTAATTTTAAGTCAGGTTATTTTAAGTTTACAATTAGGGTTTGCCGTCATTCCATTGATACATCTTACGAGCGACAAAAAGCAAATGGGTAAATTTGTAAATAAATTATGGATAAAAATTTGCGCATGGCTAATTGCTTTAACAATTGTTTCCTTAAACGCAAAGCTTGTTGTAGATACATTGACGGATTGGATTTCAAGTTCTGAAAATCCAACTATTTATTATTTCACGGTTGTTCCTTTGGTAGTTGGAGCAGGAATTTTATTGCTTTACATTACCTTTGCTCCGATTATTAAAAGTGTGAAACAAAAAGCGACATACGCACCTGACGGATTGCCTAGAGACTTAGAAATAACAGAAACAAAAAAATACAATCGCATTGCCATTACTGTGGATTTCAGTTCAAGTGATAGCAAAGCAATAAGCAATGCTTTTGCTCAAGGTGGAAAAGAAGCAGCATATATTTTAATTCACATTGTAGAAACTGCCGGAGCTCGAATGATGGGACAAGAAATTGATGATTTAGAAACACTTTCTGATCAGTCAAATTTGGAAAAGTACAAATCGGATTTAGAGTTGAGAGGCTACTGCATAGAAATAAAACTTGGTTTTGGCAGCCCTAAAAAAAGTATTCCTGAAATTGTAAATAACTGTAATTGCGATTTACTGGTAATGGGCGCACATGGCCACCGAGCACTAAAAGATTTATTATTCGGAACCACATTAGATGAAGTGAGGCATAATGTGAATGTTCCTGTGTTGATAGTGAGATAAGCTAGTTCTTCCCTTCAAAAAGTCTTCGACTACGCTCAGCCTGACGGTAACGTCACACTGAGCGTAGTCGAATGTGTTAGGGCTCAAGTGTTCAAAAAGATGAATCCATTTCTGTATATTTGCACTCCTTATGAGTATCGCAAATAATATCAATATTAAAAACCGACAAGCATCCTTTGAGTATGCTTTTATTGATAAATATCTCGCAGGTATTCAGCTGACAGGAACTGAGGTAAAATCTATCAGAGAAGGAAAAGCTAATATTACAGATGCCTTTTGTGTGTTTTTAAAAAATGAATTGTTTGTTAGAAACATGAACGTTTCACCATATTTTAATGGGACATACAACAATGTGCCAGAGAAGAGAGATCGAAAACTATTGCTAAACCGGCAAGAGTTGAACAAGTTGCAAGGGAAGCTAAAAGACCAAGGACTAACAATTGTTCCCCTACGCTTATTCATCAACGAAAAAGGACTAGCAAAGCTAGAAATAGCATTGGCAAAGGGAAAAAAGCTTTTCGATAAACGCGCGGATATTAAAAAGAAAGATATTGAACGAGAAACAAATAGAAAATTAAAATAAGCTATTTCTTTGTTTTTTCGGAACCGGCAAATTCATATTTCTTTTTTTCCAAACCCGATTTCATTTGAACAATAGTTCCTTCGATATCGTAGTTGATTAAAGTCCCTTCCCAGTGATAATCATTTTTTTCTTCTGAATAATCAGCTTCAAAACTCACCATGTGCATTTCAACTTCATCTTCTGTATAAGTAGAATCAAGGGTAACACGCATTGGAATTGGAGGTAAACTTAGTTTTT
Organism: Bacteroidota bacterium; assembly: GCA_023251805.1. Classification (GTDB taxonomy): domain Bacteria; phylum Bacteroidota; class Bacteroidia; order 2-12-FULL-35-15; family 2-12-FULL-35-15; genus 2-12-FULL-35-15. Next base: position 16,893 of record JAHEYB010000045.1, read on the forward strand.
CGTACATCAAATCCGCTTCAATTTTCGCACCTTTCAAAAGCAAAATGCTAGGTTGAGCTTTTCCCCTTCCCGCGGCTTTCATTTCATAAAATTGAACATTGAATTTTTTGTTGTCTAAAAACTTATTTTTTTCACCTTTTGATTTTTGAGCAAAGGAAGAAGCAGAAAACAAGATAGCAACAACAATTAATACAAAAGTAGTTTTCGATTTAGCGAGAAGTTTCATTTTTATAAAATTTTAATTTTAATTACACCAAAGACATAGGCAATTATTTTGCCAAAAATTTAAATACATTATGTAAAACTATACTTTATCTTTGTTTTATAAAAGTTTTTCGAATGAATCTAATGAACAGATTTCTGTATTACTGTGTAATTATCCCCATTTCTTCCCTTCCATTCCCTTTGTTATATGGAGTTTCCAATTTTTTATACCTTGTTTTATATAAAATGATTGGTTATAGAAAAAAGGTTGTTTTGGGAAACATACAGCGCTCTTTCCCTGACAAATCAGCCAGAGAGCAGTTTGAAATTTGTGATAAATTTTATAGTCATTTTTGTGATTTAATTCTAGAAAGCATTAAAACCTTTACTATTTCCGAAAAACAGGTATTAAAAAGGGTTGTATGTAAAAATCCTGCGCTTATTAATGCGTATTTTGACAAAAAAAGGAGTGTGATTATTGCCGGTGGACATTTAGCTAATTGGGAAATGTTTGCTGTAGGGGTGGACGCACTAATCAAGCATAAAACTATTGGCATTTACAAACCATTGTCGAATAAATACTTTGATGAAAAAATGCGTAGTACTCGTAGCAAATATGGTTTGTATATGATTTCCACAAAAATTGTAAAACAGGTTTACGAGGAAGAAAAAAATAATTATACAGCAACTATTTTTGCAATTGATCAATCACCTTCCAACCCAAACAATTGCCATTGGATGACTTTCCTGAATCAAGATACAGGAGTTTTATTTGGTGCCGAAAAATTTGCAAAAGAATACAATCAGCCAGTTTTATACGGTAGAATTAACAAAGAAAAGCGTGGTTATTATAGTTTTGAATTTTTTGAAACGTTTGATCAGCCAAAGGATACAAAGCAAGGGGAAATTACAGAATTGGCAACTCGCTTGCTGGAAAAGGATATTATAGCCACCCCTCAATATTGGTTGTGGAGTCACAAACGTTGGAAACATAAACGCCCTGTAGGGAAATAATAGATTATGAAAAAAACAATTTTAATTTCAGCAACAATTCTTATAACAATAATTGCTTGTAAGACAAAAAAAGAAGTTGCAAAAGACACGGCAACAGCGGTTGAAGGTGCAAAGCCTGTATTGGATTGCAGTACAAGCGGATTAACGTATGCGGATATCAAACCCATATTTGACAAACAGTGCATCAGTTGTCACGATTATGGTGGCGGTGCCGGAGGTTACAATTTCACTTCTATTGGAGATGTAAAAAGAGCTGGAACAAATGGTGAGTTACTTGGAACCATCAAATGGAAAAGAGGATTTCCACTGATGCCTAAAAATGATGAACAATTGGGTCAGGCTTCAATCGACTTAATAGAATGCTGGATTAAAAACGGAATGAAAGAATAATGAATAGCGCTCCTTTAGCAGAAAGAATGCGTCCAACAGATTTGGACAACTACATAGGACAAAAGCACCTTGTGGGAGAAGGTGCTATTTTGCGAAATGCTATTCAATCCAATTTACTTCCTTCTATTATTTTGTGGGGACCCCCGGGAGTGGGAAAAACAACGTTAGCAAACATTATAGCACATCAGCTAAAACGCCCTTTTCATGCTTTGAGTGCTATTAACTCAGGAGTAAAAGATATTCGTGAAGTAATTGAAAAATCGAAGTCGAACGGGTTGTTTAGTCAGAGTAACCCCATTTTGTTTATTGATGAGATTCACCGCTTTAGTAAATCGCAACAAGATTCTCTGTTGGGGGCTGTTGAAAAAGGAACCATTACACTTATTGGTGCAACTACCGAAAACCCTTCTTTTGAAGTAATTTCAGCACTCTTATCTCGCTGCCAGGTTTATATTCTAAAACATTTAGAGAAAGACGATTTGCTGGAAATGCTGGAATTGGCAATGAAAACCGATATTGTTTTAAAAACAAAAAAAATAAATATCCTTGAAAATGAAGCATTGCTTCGACTTTCGGGTGGAGACGGAAGGAAATTATTAAATGTCTTTGAGCTAGTTGTCAATTCGCTTTCAGGAGAAACGATAGAATTAACGAATGAAAAAGTAACTAATATCGTTCAACAAAATATTGCTATTTATGATAAAGCAGGAGAAAATCATTACGATATTATCTCAGCATTTATTAAATCGATTAGAGGAAGCGACCCCAATGCAGCAGTATATTGGCTTGCCAGAATGATAGAAGGCGGGGAAGATCCATTATTTATTGCAAGACGTTTATTGATTTTAGCTTCGGAAGATATTGGAAATGCAAATCCAACTGCTTTGGTGATTGCTAACAATTGCTTTCAAGCAGTAAATGTAATTGGCTATCCCGAATCCCGAATTATTTTATCACAAACTGTCACTTATCTAGCCTCTTCTGCAAAAAGCAATGCAGCATATGCCGCTATCAGTTTAGCATCGGAAATGGTCAAGAAAACGGGAGATTTGACGGTTCCATTGCATTTAAGAAATGCACCTACCAAATTGATGAAGGATATTGGATATGGCGAGAATTATGAATACTCTCATGGTTTTAAGAACAACTTTTCTGCCCAAGAATATCTTCCCACTGAAATTAGCGGAACAAAATTTTATGATCCAGGCAATAATGCTCGTGAAAATGAACTGAAAGAGTATTTGAAAAAATTGTGGGGAAGTAAATACAATTACTAATCTTCAATAATTGCACTGGAGTCGAAAACAAAGAAATGAGCCAGTCCAACTACCACTCCGCCTATTCCCTGCTCTATTGTTTGCCAGCATCCATCCAACAAAAGATTTTCTATTTTAGAACCTGTACTGAAAGAAACTCCAATTACATATGTCATTACAAACAAGGTAAAACCCAAACAAGCTCCAGAAATTAATCCTTTAAGAATAGGCTTTCTTTTAAAGCGACTTTCTAAAAGCTTTATGTCTATTGCCTTTGCGGAGACGAATCCGATTACTAAATAAACAAAAACGGCAAAGAATAGAAAAATCTCTTTGGGATACGATAGTCTTGAAAAATCGGTAAGGAATATACCATGCCAGATGTATGATATTGCAAACATCACTATTGATGAGGCAATCCAAGAAATTAAAAAGCGTTTAGTTAGCATGGGATATCGCTTAAACGATGGTGCAAAGGTATTCTAATTTTTTGATTCAAAAAACTATACGCGTTTTTCTTCTTTCCGGTTGCAGTTTTTCGAAGATTTTTAGTAATTTTAGCAATGAATAAACCTGTTGCAAAAGCAATAAATATGAGAAAATCTGCCTTTTTACTACTTTTTATTGCTCCGCTCCTCTTTTCCTCTTGCAGAAAAGAGATGGAAAAACCATCCTGGGACACTGATATTTTGGCGCCATTGATTACTGCGAGCATGAATATCAACAATATTTTACCTGATTCCATTTTACAAGCCAATGCGGATAGCTCATTAAAAATTGTTTTCAATAACGAATTGTATAAGATAGATATTGACACCCTTTTTAATATAGGTGATACTACTATTCACAATGGCTATGCATTGCCTATAGGAACTTCTTTGTCGCCCGGACAAGTTATTCCGTTTCCTTCAAGCACTTCTACAACATATGCTTTACCTGGCATAGAATTAAAAAAGATAATTATTAAATCGGGCTATGTTACATTTAAGGTAAAAAGCAAAATACGAGAAGTCACTACATTTACTTATGGAATTCCTTGCGCCACACTGGCAGGCGTTCCTTTCCTGAAACCTATAACCGTTCCTGCAAGAGTTGGTTCAACTCCAGGAGTGTATAACCAAACATTTGATCTATCGGGGTATGTAATTGATTTAACGGGTCCATCAGGAACGCAAATCAATACTATTTATACTTCTTTAACAGGACAAGTAAGCGCTTCTGCAACGGATACCGTTTGGGTTGCACCTGCAGATAGTTTAGTGATAGACAATACATTTTTCGATATTGTTCCTTTTTACGCAAAAGGGTATTTTGGTAATAATATTTACAATGTTGGTCCGAGTGAAAGTGCATTTACATTATTTGACAGAATAGTGGATGGCACTTTACAGTTAGAAGATGTTGATTTTAATTTCAAAATTGAAAACCCGATTGGAATGGATGCCCGTTTGTATGTGAACAATATCAGTTCGATAAACACGAGAACAGCAACTACTATCAATTTAACGAATTCAATGATTGGTACTCCAATCAACATTAATCGTGCTGCAGAAAGTGGCGGAATTATTTATCCTACTTATGCGAACTTTCCTTTGAACACAACCAATTCGAATATCAAACCAATGATTGAAAATTTACCCAATAAATTTGGTTATTCGATGCAAATAATTACGAATCCACTTGGTAACATTTCGGGTTCTAACGATTTTATTTATTCCGATAGATTATTAAAAGCATCGCTGGATATGGAAATTCCGCTTTCGTTTGTTGCAAATAATTTGACACTTGCTGATACATTGGATTTGAATATTTCACAAACGGACGGAACACAAAATATTCATGATGGAACTATTACGCTTTTTGCAAACAATGGTTTTCCGTTTGATGCTCAATTGCAATTATATTTATTAAACGAAAGCAATGTGGTCACCGATTCCATATTTGGATATGCCAACACTATTGTAGAAGCTCCAATTAATGCAAGCTTGAGAGTTATTGGCAAAAAGTTAACAAAAATTACTATTCCGATTAGTGAAAGCAAAATGAACTTATTGTATGACACTAAAAAGGTGGTAATGAAAGTAAAATTCAATACCAGCGCACAACCGCAGTACATTAAAATTTATAGCGAATATTCAATAGATGTTAAACTGGTGGGAGATTTTAATTATACAGTACACCTTCAATAAATTTTGCCTTTGAAAAAAATACTATTCATACTTACCCTTTTTACGATTCAGAATAAAACCGAAGCTCAAATTTCTGCTATTTTTTCTGATGAATTTCCCGATTCAACAAAAGTTCGTGTTGGCTTAACGGCCGATTACGGAATAAATGCAAGTGCATTAACCGCACAATTTGTTTCCAAATTTTACAAAGGCGGATTTATTGATGTTGATTTAAAAGACCAGGTCTTGAGTCGCACTAAAAATATGAATACAATTGGTGGCGATTTAAACTATGGTGTTTACGTTGGAATAAAACTGGATTCCCTTTGTCACAAACAAAATGTGAGTTTGTTTTTTAGTTTGCGCGACCGAGCACATTTTGACGCTCGTTATTCAAAAGATTTTTACAAAGTAGGATTTTACGGGAATTCTGATTTTAGAGGAGAAACAGCTAATTTCAATGATTTCAATTTGAATTTTCTGCGTTACCAGCAATTGCAAGTCGGTTTGTTTTCATCTAAATATGACAGTGCTGCACGTTGGGGAATTGCTCTATCCTTTTTAAAAGGAGAACAGTATGCTTCTATTTTTGCACAAAAAGCAGAATTATTTACAAGTGAAGATGGCCAATACATCGATTTTAATACAAACATGCAAGTTGCTAAATCAGACACTTCAAAAAAGGGAATTGGTGCTTTTAATGGTGCGGGTGCAAGCATAGATATTTATTTTGAAGCACCATTCAAAACTCGATTTGGCGATTCAAAATTAAGGGTATCTGTTGCAGATATTGGCGCCATTAAATTCAATAATAAATCACTATTTTTAAATCAAGATTCATTGTTTCATTATACCGGCTTTAATGTTAACAGTGTTTACGACTTACAAGACTCTACGTTTGCAAATACTTCTCAAGATACTATTATCAATGCAATTGCCCCATTTAAAAACCAATCCTTTTCTGTGACTTTGCCTTCTGTTTTTAATTTAACTTATGAAACACAATTCAGCAAAAAAATTGAAATGGTAGAAGGCATCCGTTATATTTTTAATGGCAATTATCATTTACTGGCATACATAAAAGGAAACTTTACCATCACTCCAAAGTTTGTTCTTTCTGCAACAGCTGGATATGGCGGCTATGGCAAGTTTACATACGGATTAGGCGTTTTTTCAAATTTAGGAAAGGGATTTATTGTGTATGCCGGAAGCAATAACTTGGAAGGATTTGTAAGTCCTAAAAAAGCTTGTGGACAATCGGCCTACATTTCAATTGTTAAAAATTTCAGATAAAACTTATGTCATTAAAGAATATTAAAAACATAAAACATTTAGAGAAGAATAATTTTTTTTTAATTGCAGGTCCTTGTGCTGTGGAAACAGAAGAGATATGTTTTGAGATTGCAGAAAAGGCAATTGCCGTTACAAACAAGTTAGGGATTCCATATATTTTTAAAGCATCTTACAAAAAAGCAAATCGTTCGCGCTTGGATTCGTTTACCGGAATTGGTGATGAAAAAGGATTGGAAATTATTGCAAAAATTGGAAACCATTTTAATATTCCAACACTTACCGACATACATACAAATGAAGAGGCGGCAGTGGCAGCAAAGTATGTGGATGTATTACAAATTCCTGCTTTTTTATGCCGACAAACAGATTTATTGGTTGCTGCAGCATTAACAGGTAAGCATGTAAATATTAAGAAAGGGCAATTCCTTTCGGCTGAGTCGATGAAGTTTGCTGTGGACAAAGTGCGTGAATCGGGAAACAACAATATTATGTTAACGGAGCGAGGAACATTTTTAGGATATCAGGATTTGGTAGTTGATTACAGAGGAATTCCTGAAATGCAAAAAAACAATGTACCTGTTGTGATGGACATCACACATTCCTTACAACAACCAAATCAAACAAGTGGAGTAACTGGTGGACGCCCCGAGTTGATTGGAACAATTGCAAAAGCTGCAATAGCGGTTGGTGCCGATGGTATCTTTTTAGAAACACATCCAAACCCTGCAAAAGCAAAATCGGATGGAGCCAATATGCTTCACCTCGATTATTTTGAAAAATTAATGACAGATTTGGTAAAAATCAGAGACGTAATAAAATAATGAAAACAAAAAAACTCATTCTTTTGCTTGTTCTTTTTTCTTTTGGAAATCTGATGATGGCTCAAATTAAATTTAGAAAAGTAATCGGAAGCACGGGTTACGACTATGGCGTTTCGGCTCAACAAACACTTGATTCGGGATACGTTGTTTTGGGTACAACCAGCAGTTTCGGAGCCGGCAATACAGATATTTATTTGGTAAAAACCGATTCAATGGGAATTCCAACAGGACAACAAACTTTTGGTGGAATTAATATCGACAGAGGAAGTTGTGTGAGACAAACTGCCGATAGCGGATTTGTTATCTCTGGCTATACAAATAGTTTCGGAGCCGGAGGATACGATGTTTATTTAATTAAACTCAACAAGCTTTACCAAGTGCAGTGGACAAAAACCTATGGCGGAATTGACTGGGATTTTGGAAATTGTGTGGAACAAACATCCGATGGTGGTTATATTGTTTGTGGTGAAACATTTAGTTATGGTAACGGAGATGAAGATTATTACATTGTAAAAACAGATGCAAATGGTGACACATTATGGACAAAAACCTATGGTGGAATAAATCAAGATGTTGCAAAATCTATTATTGAAACCAGTGATGGTTTAGGCTATTTGGTTACAGGCACAAGTAAAAGTAATGGAGATGATGATGGAGATTTTTTTAGCATCAAATTAGATTTAACTGGTGATAGTTTATGGTCAAACAAATATGGCGGAGCAGCAGCAGATTTTTCAAACGATGTTGTGGAGAGTATGTATGGTGGATATTTATTGGCAGGTGAGACAAAGAGTATTGGAGCAGGAAATTCTGATGCAATACTTGTAAAAATTTCTCCATTAGGGGTCACCGATTCTGTGAAAACTGTGGGAGGAATTCCGGATGATAATTTTCAATCGGTAACAGAGGATGCCAATGGAAAAGTAGCAATGTTAGGGACAACAAAGTCTTTTGGCTTGGGAAATGGAGATTTCTTTTTTTATACCTTAAAAAGTGATTGGTCGTACTACGGTTTAACCACTTTTGGTTCCACACAAAAAGATGAAGGCTATTCTGTTGAGCCTACTAACGACAATGCATTTATTCTTTGTGGAACCACCAATGGTTTTAATATGGGAATTGATGATATTTATTTAATAAAAACAGATACGTTGTCACTTGCATCAGTTGCAGAAAACAATATTTTTACCGGAATAGAAAGTTTGACAAGTGCTGCTCAGGATAATTTAACTATCTATCCCAATCCAGCTAATGATATTCTGAATATCGACTTAGGAATGTTTGATGGAAAAACGAGTATTGAACTTTATGATTTGCTTGGTAAGAAAGTATTGAGCCAGGAAGCAATAAGCGCTGCTTCTACTCTATTTCAAATCGAATTAGAAGCATTCTCAAATGGTATTTATTTTATAAAAGTTTCAGACGATTCAAAAATTAAAACAAATAAAATTATTATTAAAAAATAGAACAATTTTATAATTTGTTCACCATTTATAATTCATAATTTACAATTTCTCACTATGGGACGAGTATTTGAAAAACGGAAGTATAAGATGTTTGCGCGCTATGATAAAATGGCGAAAGGCTTTACACGAATTGGAAAAGAGATCGCTATTGCCATAAAACTTGGCGGTGGTGATCCGGCAGGAAATTCACGATTACGTGTAGCCATTCAAAATGCTAAAGGTTTAAATATGCCTAAGGTGAATATAGATGCGGCTATTAAACGTGCAACATCAAAAGATTCAACCAATTTAGAAGAAGTTGTTTACGAAGGAAAAGGTTTGTATGGAATTGCCATTTTAATAGAAACAGCAACCGATAACCCTACCAGAACTGTAGCTAACGTTCGAATGAACTTCAATAAATACGGTGGCGAATTGGGCAAAACAGGCTCTCTCGACTACTTATTTGACAGAAAGGGAGTATTTAGAATTAAAAACGATAATATTTCTTTAGAAGACTTAGAATTGGAATTAATTGATTTCGGGGCCGATGAGATTGAAAGTGATGAAGAAGAAATTGTAATCTATACTGCTTTTACTGATTTTGGAAACATGCAGAAAGCATTGGAAGCAAAAAAATTCAATATCATTAGTTCGGAATTAGAGCGCATTCCAAATTCAACTGTAGAATTAAGCGATGCACAAGTAGAAGAAGTAATGAAATTAGTTACTAAATTAGAAGAGGATGATGATGTGCAAACGGTTTACCACAATATGAAGTAAGAATCAATTTTAGAATTATAGAGTTTTAGAGTTTCACACTTTAAAAATCTTTTTTTATTCTAAAATTCAAGAAATCTAAAATTCTAAAATTTCTTATTGCTCATCCAAATGATACAAGGTTAATCCAGCAATTGGTGTTTCTGTAATTGTTTCAATGTTTACACCTTTATTTGCCGCAACAGCACGAAGAATATTGCTGTAATAAAATGCCACTGAGCCTGTACAGCTTAATTTAAGTTCCTTATGCTTTTCATATTTACAAATGTGTTTATCAAAAAATTGGTTAAAACAATTGGCAACCAAATCGACCACAAACTGCTCTTTTATATTTTGAAAAATGAATTTGCTGAATGAAGCTAAAAAACGATTCGGCATTGGTTGTTTGTAAACGGCATCCAAAATATCATCTTTACTTAATTTAAAACGAGCTGTAAATCTATCTGACAAATCCTTTGGCAATTCATCATTTAAAAAAGCCTGAATAAACGTTTTTCCAATATGTGCTCCACTTCCTTCATCTCCTAAAATAAAACCTGCAGAAGTTCTGTTCTCAACTATTTTTTTTCCATCATAATAGCAGGTGTTTGCTCCGGTTCCTAAAATGGCTACAATTCCAGCATTTTTTCCACACAAGGAATGAGCAGCACCAAGAATATCTGCATTTATTTCGATAGTACTTTTTGGAAAAATTTCAATAAGTGCATCTGCAACTATTTTTTTCTTATCGGCTACTCTACAACCGGAACCGTAAAAAAAAGTTGAAAGTTCAAAGTTCAAA
>JAHEYB010000046.1 GCA_023251805.1 Bacteroidota bacterium
TTTTTTTGATTTTCATTTAAAGACGAATATCCATCATCCTTTTTTTTTTACGGAACTCTTTCAATTGTGATACATGATGTAATTGTAATCAATGCCAAAAATGCTATTTTTTTCATTTTTTTTCCTCTTGTTCCCTTACTTTCTTTTTGTCTGTAATTTTAGTCCTCCAACCATATACCTTGGGTATTTCCTTTTTATTTAATTCCCAAAAATTCATATAATCTGTTGTTACCTTAATTGTTTTTATTTTCAAATTATTTTTTTTATTCAAACTGTTTTCCCAATCCAGCATTTTGGTACTATTTACTTTTCCTAAATATTTTGCCCAATACATTATTAAATAGAAGTCATAGTTCTTGAAGTCTTCTTTATTAATGTTTTTCCCATCTATTGTTTTCAAACTATTTAGGTATTCATTTATGTTGTTAGTAGAATCTATTTTGACAACATTATTTGGGTTTAAAAATCCTATTAAACTATCATTTTGTCCATTACACCTTTTATTGTCTCTGTATAGCATTAAATAACCATTCGAATCATAAAAACGAATTTCTGGTGTGCCAATACCACTGTAGTAAAATTTATTAAGTGTAGCAGTGTCTTTTAAACAAAAACAATCATAGGACATTAACTTGTTTTTTGTTAAGTATTTTGAAATACTTTCACTGTTTTCAACCTTTGGATTTCTTAATCCATAAGAGTATAATAAAATTTTAGTGCAGCTACTTAGAAGGATTGTACTAAGAAATAGAAGAGAAATTGTCTTTTTCATTTTTAAATTTTTTAAAAAACAAACACTGCCTAAATGCAGTGCTTGTTTTTTGATTATTGAATTTATTTTTGGAAAACTATTTTGTATTGCCCTCGAGTTTCTTCGACCTTATATTTCCCTGCTTTTACTGTAAACTTGTCAACGCCTAGTTTTTGACATAGCTCAGAGTTTAAAGCATAAGCTACAGGAACCTCAAAAACTCCATTGGCAAACTGTACTTCATAGATAGCTGTTTGATTAGCACTTTTCAGAAACGTCATTTCCAAGTTTCCAGTATTGTCATTTATTTGGGCTGTCATGTTTCTCGAACCACCAAAAATAACTCTGCAAAAACCTCTTTCGATACAATTGCCTCCACCATCTAGGTGGCCAAATTCTATTGAAATTGAAATAATCGGCCCAGCCAACATTTGCATACTACTTGCTATTACTAATACTGCTACTATAATTAATTTTTTCATATATTTTAATTTTGATTTTAATTGTTTTTAATGATTAATTGTCTAATTTCATCCTTGAAATGAAAGCTTCAAGGTTTTCTTTCAACGGCTCTTCTGAAGAGTGTTGATAATTGATGGTTTAATTACTGTTTCTTATTTCCTCCCTTCTAATTTTAGTAAGTTGCATAGGCCTACTGATTTGAAATGAAGAGCCGTTTTTTATTTTCGACTCAATTAATTTTTATATCACTTAACGTTTATTTTTTGTTAAGCTGGGCAAATGTAAATTCTCTCACTGCCACTTTTCGACTTGAAAACTTAAAAACTTACGACTCGCTCGTAAATATTTTTGTAACTGTTTGAAAACAAGTAAATAAAACTGTTGAAAAAAATGTTAATATATTTTTTAACAATTATTTTAGCAGTGAAAAACGATGAGATGTCATTTGTGATTTTTTATTAATTTGTTTTAATCAATTCCCGCTGCTATCCTTTCTCCTTCTACGTTTCCCGCATCCAAAATCTTCGTATATTTGTATTAGTTCTTTAATAGCCGTGTAAAAACGGATAATCGTATCCCGAGGTAAACTCGGGATTTTAAAATCTAAATTTTGAATGAAAAATTTGATTTTAATAACTTATCAAGAAAGGTGGAGGGATAACGCCCAATGAAACCTTGACAACCCATTTTAATTTTATATTAAAAGAAGGTGTAAACTCGTTTCCATCTCTCGATAGTGTCTGCTTCAACGCAGAATGCTCGAGATGACAGGAAAAGATAAGTCAGAGTAATTTTTTTGAAACAACATGAAATCAAAAATAATTTTCTCCTCTGACTGTAAAAAGTGAGAGGAGTTTTTTTTACCCCTCCCTAGCCCTCTACAAAGTAGAGGGAATGTCTTTGCAATAATCAGGTTGCTTGCGAAGAGGAGTTTGGTTTAAAAATATAATATTTAAAATGAGCACAAAGATAAATACGGAGAAAACTCCCTTCCCTTCGGGAAGGGCTGGGGATGGACTTAACCGTTTTAGCAACCGTGTAGACAACTACATCAAATTTCGTCCGAGTTATCCGGAAGAGGTGATTGTGTTTTTGAAAAAGAATGGGATGTTAAACGAACAAACTGTTGTTGCTGACATTGGCTCCGGAACAGGCATTTCGGCTGAGTTGTTTTTGAAGAATAACAATATTGTATACGGTGTGGAACCTAACAAAGAAATGCGTGAAGCCGCTGAACGATTGTTGAAAGACTATAGCAATTTTAAAAGTGTGGATGCTACGGCAGAAAATACAGGTCTTGAAAATAACAGTGTGGATTTGATTGTTGCCGGACAAGCATTTCATTGGTTTGACAAAGAAAAGTGCAAAGAAGAATTCAAACGAATTTTGCGGCCAGGCGGAACAGTCGTATTGATGTGGAACGATAGGAGGACCGATACAACCCAGTTTTTACAGGCGTACGAAGATTTTATTAAAATGTTTGCAACAGATTATTTAGAAGTAAATCACAAGAACATAGATGAAAAAATATTTAACAACTTTTTTGAAGGAGCCTGCCTGCCGGACAGGCAGGCTTACAAAATGGAATCATTTTTAAATTATCAGCATTTTGATTTGGAGGGTTTGAAAGGGCGAATATTGTCTTCTTCTTATATGCCTGCAGAAGATCATACGGATTTTAATTATATGATGAGTGTTTTAAAAAAAATATTTACACGCTTTGCCGAAAATGGTAAGGTGAATTTAGAATATGACACAAAAGTTTATTACGGACAATTATTAAAATAACAAACAAATGTACTCCCTCTCCTTTTGGAGAGGGTAGGGGTGAGTACGACACAAAGGTTTATTACGGACGATTGAAATGAAACTTCGCATAACCATACTATTGTTTTTGACAACATTCCTTGGCTTTTCTCAGAAGTCGGAGCAGGATTCTTTGTGGAATGTTTGGAAGGATGTGAAACAAAGCGATACCAGTCGTTTAAATGCCATTTACGATTTTGCTTGGAATGGTTATTTGTTTAACAAACCCGATTCGGCCTATTACTATTCAACGTTTATGATGGATTTTGCGATAGCCAAAAAGCAAAAGAAATATGAAGCCAAAGCGAACAATTTACAAGGAACTTATTTCTACAACATTGGGGATTATGCTAAGTCGATGGAATCGCACAAGCGTAGCTTGTTTTTAATGAAAGAAATTGATGATAAAAAAGGAATTGCTTCTGCCTTGTCAAATATTGGTGTGCTTTACAAAATACAAGGTGATTTTACAACGGCTATTGATTATTATACGCAAGGTTTAAAAATTAAAGAAGGTTTGGGCGATAAAAAAGGCATTGCTATTTCGTACAATAACATTGGCAATATTTACAGCAACTTGGGAGATTATAAACATGCGATTGACTATTTTAATAAAGGATTGGTTATTTGGGAAGAGCTGAAAGATAAAAAAGGAATTTCGGGTTCATTAAATAATATTGGGATGATTTATTTTGGGAATAAAGACAATGTAAAAGCGCTTGATAATTACACAAGAAGCTTGAAAATACGAGAAGAAACGGATGACAAGCCTGGTGTTGCTAAGTCGTTAGGTAGTATAGGTTCGCTTTATTTTTCTGAAAAGGAATATGGAAAAGCAATTGAAAATTATAGTCGAGCACTTAAAATTAATGAAGAGATTGGTGACAAACAAGGCATAGCCAATGCCAATGCCAATATAGGCGGAATTTATTTGATTCAAAATGATTATTCCAAAGCCATTAGTTATTCTAATAAAGGATTATTAATAGCACAAAAAATTGGTGCAATTCTGGAAGTACAAGCGGCAAGTGAAAATTTATATATTGCTTTCAAGAAAATAGGAAAAGGAAAGGAGGCACTTGAAATGCACGAATTGTTTATTCAAATGCGTGATAGTATCAATAGCGAAACTTCTAAAAAGGAAGTGGTGAAGCAGGAATTTAAATATCAATATGAAAAAAAGACGGCTGCAGATAGTGTGAAGGCATCTGAAGAAAAAAAAGTAGTCGATGCCCAGTTTCATCAGGCCCAAACTCAGCGATATGTTTTATACATTGGAATAGCGCTTTTAATTGTTTTTGCCGGTTTTATGTTTAATCGTTTTAGAGCCACGCAAAAACAAAAAATAATTATTGAGCAACAAAAGCAAATCGTAGAAATGAAGCAACGAGAGGTGTTGGATAGCATTCACTATGCAAAAAGAATTCAGCAATCGTTATTGCCAACAGAAAAATACATTTATAGAAGTTTTAAAAGATTAAGCAAGTTTGATGAAATTTAAATTACTCATAGTATCACTTTTTATTTCATTGGTAGGCTTTTCACAAAAAGCCTACTTGGATTCTTTATGGAAAGTGTGGAGTGATGTATCACAGAGTGATACCAATCGATTGAAAGCGATGTACGATTTTGCTTGGGACGGCTATTTATATACAAACCCGGATAGCAGTTATTATTTTAGTGAACAAATGTATGCCTTTGCTAAAGAAAAAGGACAAGATCTTTTTCAAGCAAAAGCCCTTAATCTGCAATTCAGTTATTTTTTTGGTAAGGGGGATTTGAAAATGGCGATGGAAAAAAACTCCGAAGCATTGAAGTTAAGGGAAAAGAATGGAGATAAATTGGGGATGGCTGTTTGTGCTGTCAATTCAGGAATTCTGTCTCAGGTTCAGGGGGATTTTTCAAATGCCATCGACTATTATACATTGAGTTTGAAATACAATGAAGAAGTAAATAATAAAATGGGTGTAGCTACTTCATTGCACAACATTGGTCACTTGTATCAAGAACAATTCAATTTTGACAAAGCAATTCAGTATTATACTAAAAGTTTAAAAATAAGAGAAATGCTAAATGATCAAGTAGGAATTTCTTCCGTCTTGATTAATTTGGGGTCCGTTTATTTTGACAAAAAAAATTATGTTAAATCACTCGAATATAACAATCGTAGCTTGTTGATAAGTAAAGCGATTGACAACAAACAAGCAATTGCCGCAGCCATGGGAAACATTGGAATGATATACCAAAATTTAAATGATTTAGATAAGGGGCTTGACTATTTTAAACAGAGTTTAGCTATCCAAGAAGAATTAGGTCAAAAACAGACGATGGCAATTTCCATTTTAAACATTGGGTCAATTTATTTTGCTAAAATGGATATTCCTAATGCCCTGTTGTATTCTAATAAATCTTTCGAAATAGCAAAAGAAATTGGTGATGTTTCGGGAATTAAAAGTGCAAGCAAAAGTTTATACATGATTTACAAATCTGCAGGACGCTATACCGAAGCATTAAATATGCATGAATTATATATTCAGATGACCGACAGTATCAACAGTGAATCATCAAAAAAAGAATTGGTGCGACAGGAGTTTAAATATGAATATGAAAAAAAGGTTATTGCGGATAGCGTTCGTACTTCAGAACAGAAAAAAATAGTTGCTGTGCAATTTAAACAGGAGCAAACGCAACGCTATGCTTTGTATGTTGGATTATCTTTACTTCTTGTTTTTGGTGGTTTTATGTTTAATCGATTTAAGGTGACTCAGAAGCAAAAAAATATTATTGAAGAACAAAAATTGTTTGTTGAGAATAAGCAAAGGGAAATAATGGATAGCATTTATTATGCCCGCAGAATCCAACAATCATTATTACCAAGTGAAAATTATATCAGCAAAAATATGAAACGATTATTAAAAAATAGTTAATACAATTAATTTAAATACTATTTGCCTAAAAGCAAATTTGACTTATGAGTGATATTAAAAAAGAGTTAGAAAAACGAATTTTAGTGATTGATGGTGCGATGGGGACCATGATTCAGCAGTATAAGTTGGAGGAAAAAGATTTCAGAAGCAAACGCTTTTCGGATTGGCATAAAGATTTGAAGGGCAACAATGATTTGTTATCCATTACACAACCGCAAATCATTAAGGCCATTCACAAAGAATATTTAAAAGCAGGTGCTGATATTATTGAAACAAATACTTTCAGCGCAACTACAATTGCTATGGCTGATTACGATATGCAAGAATTTGCATACGAATTAAATTATGAATCAGCGAAAATTGCAAAGGAAGCGGTGGCAGAGTTCAATGCGGACGTCACCCTGAGTGGAGTCGAAGAGCAACAACCACGTTTCGTGGCTGGAGCATTTGGCCCAACTAACAGAACATTGTCTTTGTCCCCGAACGTAAACGACCCAGGATTTCGTGCAACAACATTTGATGAATTGGTAATTGCTTATTCAGAACAAGCATGCGGATTAATTGATGGTGGGGCAGATGTGTTATTGGTAGAAACAATTTTTGATACCTTGAATGCAAAAGCAGCTTTGTTTGCGATTCAAAATGTGTGCAAGGAAAAAAATATAAAAATGCCTGTGATGGTATCGGGAACAATTACGGATGCGAGCGGTAGAACATTATCCGGACAAACAACAGAAGCATTTTTAAATTCCATTTCTCATGTTGATTTATTAAGTGTTGGTTTAAATTGTGCCTTGGGTGCAAAAGACATGCGTCCGTATTTAGAGGAACTTTCCGATAAAGCTCCTTTTTACGTGAGTGCATATCCAAATGCAGGATTGCCAAACCAGTTTGGTGAATACGATCAAGATGCCCATGAAATGGGACATCAGATTGAAGATTTTTTGCTTGCAGGATTTTTAAACATTGTGGGAGGATGTTGTGGAACAACTCCAGCACACATCAAACGAATTGCTGAATTAGCAAAAGAATCGAAACCTCGTAAAAAACCACAAGCAGATACTTTAATGCATTTGAGTGGATTAGAACCATTAACACTTCGTCCTGAAAGCAACTTTTTAAATGTGGGAGAGCGAACAAATGTCACCGGCTCTAAAAAATTCTTGCGCTTAATTAACGAAGGAAATTACGAAGAAGCATTGTCAATTGCCAAAGATCAGGTAGATGGTGGAGCGCAAGTGATTGATGTAAATATGGATGAAGGAATGTTGGATTCGGAAGCGGCAATGACAAAATTTTTGAACCTCATTGCTTCTGAGCCGGATATTTGCAAGGTTCCAATTATGATTGACTCATCAAAATGGACAGTTATTGAAGCGGGATTAAAATGTGTGCAAGGAAAAGCCATTGTGAATTCTATTTCCTTAAAAGAAGGAGAAGAAAAATTTATTGAACAAGCGAATAAAGTAAAACAATATGGTGCCGCGGTGATTGTGATGGCCTTTGATGAAGTAGGACAGGCAGATACTTTGCAACGCAGAATAGATATTTGTAAACGTGCGTATGATGTGCTAGTCAATAAAGTTCATTTTACTCCGCAAGACATTATTTTTGATCCCAATATTTTTCCTGTTGCAACAGGAATGGAAGAGCACCGTTTGAATGCGCTCGATTTTTTTAATGCAACAAAATGGATTAAAGAAAATTTACCACATGCAAAAGTGAGTGGTGGTGTAAGTAATGTTTCGTTTTCCTTCCGAGGGAATGATCATGTTCGTGAAGCCATTCACTCTGCATTCTTATACCATGCGGTGAAAAATGGTATGGATATGGGAATTGTTAACCCTGCGCAACTGGTGGTGTATGATGATATAGATAAAACATTATTGGACTTAGTAGAAGATGTTTTATTAAATAGACGCGATGATGCTACGGAGCGATTGGTGGAACATGCCGAATCATTAAAAGGAATCACAAAAGAAAAAACGGAAAAAGATGAAGCGTGGAGAAAAGGAACTGTTGAAGAACGATTGAGTTATGCTTTGGTAAAAGGCTTGGTGGAATACATTGATGTAGATACAGAAGAAGCATTCCAAAAATTAGGTCGCCCATTAAATGTGATTGAAGGTCCGTTAATGGATGGAATGAATGTGGTAGGTGATTTATTTGGGAGTGGAAAAATGTTTTTACCTCAAGTGGTGAAGAGTGCGCGTGTGATGAAAAAAGCGGTTGCGTATTTAGAGCCCTATCTCCAAGCTGAAAAGGAAGCAAATAAATTAGCAGGAATTGTTGGTGATGGAAGAACAAATGCCGGAAAAATTTTAATGGCAACTGTGAAAGGTGATGTGCACGATATTGGAAAAAATATTGTGGGTGTTGTTCTCGCGTGTAACAATTATGAAATCATCGATTTGGGTGTGATGGTTTCTGCTGACAAAATTTTGGAAGAAGCAAAAAAGCAAGAAGTAGATATCATTGGCTTGAGCGGATTGATTACGCCTTCCTTAGATGAGATGGTTCACGTTGCAAAAGAGATGGAGCGTTTAGGTTTTAAAATGCCTTTAATGATTGGTGGTGCAACTACTTCAAAAGTACATACAGCAGTGAAGATTGCTCAAAATTATTCAGGACCAGTAATTCATGTAAACGATGCGAGTAAATCGGTTCCTGTTGCCAGTAGTTTGATTTCGGATGAGTTGCGTGATGCTTTTATGATGGACGTAACAAAAGATTATGACCGAGTACGTGAACAAAATAAAAATGCACAATCGCAAAATAAATTTATTTCAATTGAAGAAGCACGTGAAAATAAATTTCCAATCGACTGGAATAATGCAGAAATTGTAAAACCAACATTCATAGGAAATAAAGTTTTTACAGATTACCCTTTGTCCGAAATCGTTGATTACATCGATTGGACGCCATTCTTTATCTCTTGGGAGATGAAAGGGTCTTATCCAAAAATATTAAAAGACCCAACAAGAGGCGAAGAAGCACGTAAATTATTTGAGGATGCTCAAGTTATGTTGAAGAAAATTATTTCTGAAAAATGGTTAAAAGCAAATGCGGTAATTGGAATTTATCCAGCGAAAGCTGTTGGTGATGATATTGAAGTTTATGAAAATAAGAACGGAAAATTGAAAACAACTTTTCACACATTACGTCAACAAACAAAAAAACCTGCAGGACAATACAATGTTGCGCTTTCTGATTTCATTCGCCCAGCGTCTCACAACTCCGAACTCCCGACTCCCGACTATATCGGAATCTTCGCCTTAACTACAGGGTTAGGAATTGATGAACATGTTGCTCGTTTTGAAAAAGACCATGATGATTATTCTGCTATTATGTTAAAAGCATTGGCCGATCGTTTGGCGGAAGCATTTGCAGAGTTGATGCATAAAAAAGTACGTAAGGAATTCTGGGGATATGCAAAAGATGAAAATCTGCATAATGAAGAATTAATTAAAGAAGAATATGCCGGAATTCGTCCGGCCCCAGGTTACCCTGCACAACCTGATCATACTGAGAAACCAATCATTTGGAAATTGTTGGATGTCGAAAAGAATACTGGTATGATATTGACTGAAAGTATGGCAATGGTTCCAACAGCAGCTGTGAGTGGATTGTATTTTGCTAACCCAAATTCACATTACTTCGGAATTGGAAAAATAAAACAAGATCAAGTAGAGGATTATGCGAAGCGCAAAGGAATGAGTTTAGATAAAGCCGAGCGTTGGTTGGGTCCTAATTTGGCGTATTAATATTTTAAGAATCTTTTTTCGTAAATTTGTAATATGAAATTCATTGCGAAATCCATCTTGTGTTTATTTTTTCTTTTATTTTCTGCGAATCATTCGTTCGCGCAAAAAGGAAAATCAAAACCGAAATCATCTAAATACGAGTTTCAAGGACCTTATTGTAATGGACTTGCTAGAGTGAAAACTGCTGAAAAAAAATGGGGCTTTATAGATACAACGGGAAATGTTGTTGTTGCACCTAGATACAATGAAGTAACAAATTTTAATGATGGTTTAGCACGAGTAAGAATTGGTCAGAGGTGGGGATTGATAGATACCAAAGGAACAGTTCTTCGCAAACCAACTTTTCAATCTATTGGAGAATTTGTTAACGGAGTTGCACCAGTATTGCTGGAAGGGAAAGAATATTATATCAATACAGAAGGCATGCGATGTGATAAAAATGGGAAGCATGTAGTTAATGGTGAAGTAGAAGAGTAATCTGATGGAGCCCAATTATGAACGCCTACAACAATTACGAGCACTTCTAAAAATTGAACGAGACGAAGATTTTGCTCAATACAAGCAGCATTTTTCTCGCAACAATATCAATCACCGTAGAGAAAACGGTGTTACCTGGTATCCTATCATTATTACAAATACCGAAATTGGTTTAGGTGAATATATCTCCATTGATGTTGAACGTACCACCAATCACAATGAACCACACCAATTTTCTGGTGGTAAAGTGGCTTCTCTTTTTTCAAATAATACTTCTGAATTGGGTACATTAAATGGAACTGTAAAAGTGTTGGGTCCCAATAAACTTCGTTTATCACTTAATGTTGATGACCTTCCCGATTGGTGTGATGATGGAAAATTAGGAATCAATTTACTATTTGATGAAACGAGTTATAAGGAGATGGACATTGCTCTCGAAAAAGTAATTTCTGCTTCTCACAATCGTTTGGCTCATTTGCGTGATGTAATGTATGAAATCAAACCTCCTGTGTTTGACAAAATAGACGAGTCGGTTCACGTTACAAGGTTAAATCAATCGCAAAGTGCTGCAGTACAAAAAATTATTGCTGCGAAAGATATTGCCATCATTCATGGCCCTCCGGGAACGGGAAAAACAACCACGTTGGTGCAAGCAATTCGACAAACATTATTTTCTGAAAAACAGGTACTGGTATGCAGTCCGAGTAATACCGCGGTAGATTTATTAACAGAAAAATTACATCGCGAAGGAATTACGGTTTTGCGATTAGGAAATCCTGCACGTATTTCCGAAGAAGTATTGATGAATACCTTGGATGCAAAAGTAGCAGCACATGAATCATATAAAGATTTAAAAAGCTATCGGAAAACAGCGGATGAATATTTTCGTATGGCAGGAAAATACAAACGTACATTTGGAAAAGAAGAGCGTGAACAGCGACAATTATTTTATCAGGAAGCGAGAAAAATTTTGCACGATGCAAGAGTTTTGGAAGATTATATTATAAATGAGCAGTTCGACAAAGCACAAGTAATTGCATGCACACCGGTAGTTTCATCCAGCAGGATGATGCGGGACAAACAATTTTCAACTTTGTTTATAGATGAGGCAGCACAGGCACTTGAGCCAATGTGTTGGATTCCAATTTCGAGAAGCAATAGAGTAGTTTTTGCGGGAGATCATTTTCAATTACCTCCAACTGTAAAATCAAAAAAGGCTGAAGAATTGGGATTGAAGGAAACCTTATTTGAACGATGCATGAAAATAGAAGTGGCATCGGTGATGTTAAATACACAATATCGAATGCATGAGGACATCATGAATTTTTCCAACAAAAAGTTTTATGAAAGAAATTTAAAAGCAGACATTACTGTAAAAGAAACACTTTTAGATACGCAAAATTTGTTATTAAATACAGCGCTTGATTTTATAGATACTGCAGGTTGCGGTTATAACGAAATTGTAAATCCTGAAAGTCTGAGTATTGCAAATCCGGAGGAAGCACAATTATTAATCAAACATTTGAAAATGGTTTTGACTCAAGTAGCAATTTGCGCCACAACTGAAGCTAAAGGCGACACGCGGTCAAAAGAGTCGACTAAAAGAATCAGTATCGGAATTATTTCACCTTATAAAGAACAGGTACAATATTTAATGGCTCAAATTTTGGCGGATGAAGAACTGATAAAATATAAATCACAGATTGCAGTAAAAACGGTGGACGGTTTTCAGGGTCAGGAGCGAGATATTATCTATATTAGTATGGTAAGAAGTAACGACCAAAGAGAGATTGGATTTTTGAATGATACGCGAAGAATGAATGTGGCTTTGACAAGAGCCAAGAAGAAATTGGTGGTTATTGGCGATAGTGCTACTATCGGAAATCATCCTTTTTATAAAGATTTCTTGGATTATGCGGAGTCTGTTGGGGCTTACAAATCGGCCTGGGAGTTCATTCATTAGTGCTTTTGGGCCCATTTTCTCCTCCTTTTGTTATTTAACGATTTATCTCCCAAATATCAAATTCTATTTTTAAATTTGTAGCTCATTTACCAGCTATGAATTTTTTGAAAAATCAGTTTTTTTTAAGCACTATTTTCCTTCTGTCGGTTGTATTACACATCAAGGCACAAACTCCTGCTACTGCTCAAACGATGACCTTGGAACAATGTATCGATTATGCATTGAAGAATAATATCCAAATCAAACAATCGGAATTAACTACCGACTTGTCAAAAATAACTTTAACACAAAGTAAGGCCAATCTTTTACCTTCATTAAATGCCAATGCTTCCCACTCTTATAATATCGGAAGAACAGTTGATCGATTTACGAATCAATTTGCGGATGCTCAAGTGCTTTCACAAAATTTTGGACTTAGTACAGATGTTACACTTTTTAGTGGCTTTCAAAATATCAATACCATTCAACAAAACAAGTTTAGTTATTTGGCTGGAAAATACGACATCGAAAAAATGAAAAATGATGTAGCTTTAAATATTGCTACAGCCTATTTACAAATATTGTACAGCACAGAGGCTGTTGATAATGCTAAAAACCAAATGGGAATTACTGCTGCGCAAGTAGATCGCACAAAAATATTGGTGGAAGCAGGCTCCGTAGCGAAAGGAATATTACTTGATATACAATCACAATTAGCATCGGAAGAATTGAATTTTACAAATGCCCAAAATCAATTGGATATTTCGTATCTGAATTTGGCACAACTTTTAAATATGTCATCAGCAGAAGGCTTGACAATAGTGAAACCGGAACTAACAGTTGGAAGTGATGCCTTGTTAGCTGTTACTGCTACTCAGATTTACAATTCAGCTGTGAGCAATTTACCCGAAATTAAAAGTGCTGAACTTAATGTGAAAAGTGCTGAAAAGTCGGTGGATGTTGCTTGGGGTGGTATAAGTCCTAGATTATCTTTTAGTGCTTCTTATGGGACAGGCTATTCAGGTGCCAGTCAGCGTTTTTCTACTTTACCGGCATTTCAGGGATATAGCCCTAATGGAGATATTACTTCTTCTGGTGATACCGTTTATTCACCTTTGTTTTCTTCAGGGACATATGAAAAAATTCCTTTTTCTGATCAGTATAACGACAACGTAAATAAATCGTTTGGATTTTATTTAACGGTTCCGATTTTTAATCGTTGGCAAACAAAAACAGCAATTGATAGAGCACGGATACAAAAAATGAATGCAGATTTAACAGTAGAGTCTACCAAACTGCAAATTCAAAAAAATGTTCAGCAAGCTTATGCAGATGCCAATGCAGGATTTAAAAAATACAATGCATCCTTAAAAGCAATTGAAGCGATGCAGGAATCATTTAAATATACTGAGCAGAAGTTTAATGTTGGTTTATTGAATACCAACGACTATAACGATGCAAAAAATAAATTAATAAAAGCACAAAGCGATTTGTTGCAAGCAAAATATGAATACGTATTCAAAACAAAAGTGCTTGATTTTTATCAAGGAAAACCTTTAAAGTTTTAACCATATTAAAAATTGATATCTGCGAAAATCTGCGGAATCTGCGAGAAAAAACTATGAAAAAAATAATTTGGATTATCGTTATAGGACTGGTTTTCTTAATATCAATAATGATGTTAAAAAATTGTTCAGGAAACAAAGAAATTAAAGTTGCTGTGGAAAAGGCCAGCAAACGTAACATCGTGGAATCGGTTTCTGCCAATGGAAAAATTCAACCGGAAGTAGAAGTAAAAATAAGTTCAGATGTATCCGGTGAAATAGTTGAATTATTTGTAAAGGAAGGTGACCAAGTAAAAAAAGGTGATTTGTTGTGTAAAATAAACCCATTGATTTATGAATCCAATTCTAGCAGAATGGTGGCAACTTTAAATGGAGCAAAAGCCAACTTAGCAAATTCAAAAGCTCGATTGGAACAAATCAAGGCAGCATTTGTAAACTCTGAAGCCTCCTTCAATCGTAATAAAAAACTATTCGACCAAGGAGCCATTTCTCAGTCTGATTTTGATGCTGCCAAAGCAGCTTATGAAGGAGCCAAAGCTGATGTGAAAGGTGCGGAAGATAATGTAGATGCTTCGGAGTTCAATGTTAAAAGTACGGAGGCTTCTTTGAAAGAAGCAAATGATAATTTAGCAAAAACAAATATTTATTCTCCCGTAAATGGAACTGTTTCCAAACTGAATAAAGAAAAAGGAGAACGTGTTGTTGGAACAGCGCAAATGGAAGGAACAGAAATTATGCGTTTGGCAAATTTAAATGAAATGGAAGTAAGTGTGGAAGTAAACGAAAATGATATCGTTCGTGTTAGCAATGGCGACACTTCATCTATTGAAGTGGATGCTTATTTGGGAAGAAAATTTAAAGGCATTGTTACCGAAATCGCAAATTCTGCAAACACAACCGGAGTTACTGCTGAACAGGTTACCAACTTTGTTGTGAAAATCAGAATTTTACAGGAGTCGTATATGGACTTGCTAACAGCAAATCATAATATTGCTCCTTTCCGCCCTGGAATGAGCGCTACAGTTGATATTCAAACTATGAAAGTAACAAACGTGATTGCTGTTCCTATTCAATCGGTTACAACCAGAAGTGATAGTACTGAGTTTAATGAAAAAAATAAACAAAAAGGTGGGGATGAAGACGATGAAGAAATTATTGTGAAGAACGATAATGATAAAACTCAAAATAACGATGCATTAATTAAAATTGAAGAATGTGTTTTTGTTTACAATGCTACTGAAAGTAAAGTGAAATTGGTAAAAGTAAAAACAGGTATTCAGGATAATAATTATATTGAAATTTCTTCAGGAATAAAAGATGGCGATGAAATTATTTCTTCTCCGTATAGTGCAATTGCCAAGGAGTTGAAGGATGGCGATAAAGTAAACAAGGTGGACAAATCCGAATTGTTTACTGTTACAAAAAAGTAAACAAACAATGGCACTCATCTTAAACATAGAAACAGCAACTACTGTTTGTAGTGTTTCTTTAGCGAAGGATGGTAAGTTGCTTTCCTTAAAAGAACAAAATGGTGATTACTCTCATGCGGAGAATCTAACATTGTTTATTGAAGATGTTCTTAAACAAGCTCAAATAAAACTTTCAAAGGTTGATGCAATTGCAGTAAGTAAGGGCCCCGGTTCCTACACAGGCTTGCGAATTGGTGTTAGTACTGCTAAGGGATTGTGTTATTCTTTGGATAAGCCTTTGATTGCAATTAATACATTGCAGCAAATGGCCCTTTCCCAGCAACCAGCAACTAATAACCAACAACCAGTTCTTCTTTGTCCAATGTTAGACGCTCGTAGAATGGAAGTCTATTGTGCAGTATATGATTTAAACGGAAAAGAAGTAAAAGAAACAAGTGCAGAAATTATTGATGAACATTCATTTGCCGATATTCTTAAAACTAACAAAGTAATATTTTTTGGTGATGGCTCTGCGAAGTGCAAAGAAATAGTTTCTAAAAATTCCAACGCTATTTTTATTGATGATGTGGTTCCTTCTGCAAAAAATATGATAGAGCTATCCGAACAAGCATACAATGCAAAACAATTTGAAGATGTGGCTTACTTCGAACCGTTTTACTTGAAAGACTTTGTTGCAGGAAAGAAGAAAGGGGAGTAAAAATAAATCTCCGCGGCTCTCTGCGATTGCTCTGCGTTCTCTGCGGTTTATTTTTTTAATAAAAACTATATCCAAATTTCACAATTCCTATAGAAGTATTTTTGTGGTCGCGATTTATTTTTGATTTGAGTAAATTATTTGTGTCATCATACAAATAGCTGATTTCAAACAAAAGCGCATCATTTTTAAATTTCTTTTCTTCTAATACTACACCATTGCCATCATACTTGTATACTGTGTACTCTTTCACATCTCCGCTTTCATTACTAGTGTATGTCCGCTCAAGCAATCTGCCATTAGCATCGTATTGATAGTTATTTTCTTGTCTCATCCAGCTAACAATAAATTCATAGCTTTCTGTTAGCTTATTCCCCTTTTCATTATAATTGATAATTGCTTTTTTGTATTCTCGCCCTTCATCATTTTTGCAGCTCTTTTTAATTTGAGTGGGTGTCATTTGAATGTACTCAAATGTTTCGCTTGATAATATATTTTGAACCCCCAACTTGAATTCATTTTTATCTTCACTCACATTCGTTTCTCTAAAATGCATTTCTTTAATTACTTGTCCTTTCTCATTATATTCGTAATAGTAGGAATCATAATAAGCGCCCATTTTTACTCTTTTTGTAATAATTCTATTTTCATGGTTGTAATAGATGTTCGCAAAAATAGTGTCGTTGTAATATTTTGTTACAGTGTGAGAAGTAGCAGCCTGAATGATTTTACCTTTTTTTCTTATTTCAGGAACATCTACTTCTTCCTTTTCAGCAAAATTTAAAATGGTATAATAATATCTGGTAACACGACCAATGCTATCAAATTCATAGCCCTGACTGGCACCTTTATCCACAATTACTTCACCATCTGGTTTGTCGACAATCACCACATCAATTTTTCTTATCTTATTTTGTTGGATAACTTTAGGATTGAATGCTGCTGGACCAACCCCAATTTCAACCGGATAAGTATTTATTAGTTGAGCAAAACAACCAAGATTAAGTAGTAAAAAAGATAGAGTAGCTACTAGTTTCATTCAATATTCATTAATTGCAATGCTTCTTCAAGTTCTTTTACCGGAGCCAAACACACTTTGTTTTTACAAACATAAATGAGAGTTTCGTCTTTTTTGTATCTGTTTAACAATAAAGGCAAAGAGCTTTCCGAAGCACTTCCTACAAATATCTTATTTGGATAGTAATGTTTATTGAGGTTTTTCCTTTTTTCATCAACAGATTTACCAACAATTGCCAGTTCATGAAAGGGAATGCTGAAATAGAGTAGTAACATAGCCCAATTGCTATATCCAGCTCCGTAATTTTCAATTTCCCCAAGCATATTGTTGAGCATATGCCTACTTATTTCAATATAATCCGCATTTTCAAAATGATGCCCAAATATAAAAAATGATTTTGCAATGCTGGAATTTGATGCTGGAATTACATTGTCGGATAATTCCATTTTGCGACTGATTAATGCTTTGTCTTCATCCGAAGTAAAATAAAACATCCCTGAATCCTTGTCTTGAAAATGTGTTATCACATATTGCATTAAACTTTTTGCTTTATGAAGGTGTTTTTCATCAAAGGTGCTTTCGTATAAAGAAAGTAAGGCCTCAATAGTAAATGAATAATCTTCTAAAAAACCGTTTACTTTACCTGTGCTCAAATGATATAATTTTCCGTTTTCGTCAGCACAATTATTCAAAAGAAAATCAATATTCTTTAGAGCAATATCTAAAAAATATTTTTCATCAAATACGGTGTAAGCATCAGAATAGGCCTTTATCATAAGTGCATTCCAGGAAGTAATAATTTTATTGTCTAGACCCGGATGAATTCTTTTTTCTCTGATTTTTAGAATTTGTTTTTTGCTCTCATTGATAAATTTCTGTAAATCGATAACAGAAATGTTATTTCTCTTTGCAATCATCTCATCTTCATCGTTGCGAAGCAAAATGTAATTGTTGTGTTCCCAGAAACCACGTTCGTTCACATTAAAATAATCGGCAAATAAATTAAATTTTTCTTTTAATAATTCTTTTAGTTCATCTTTTGTCCATACATAATATTTCCCTTCAATTCCCTCCGAATCGGCATCCAATGCTGAATAAAATCCACCTTCAGGAGAGGTTAGTTCACGCTCTACAAACGCCAATGTTTCATACACAACTTGTTTGTATAAAGGATTTTTTGTTTTTTGATAGGCTTCACTATAAAGTGTCACTAATTGAGAATTATCATAAAGCATTTTTTCAAAATGAGGAACTTTCCAAAAATGGTCAACCGAATACCGTGAAAATCCTCCTCCGATTTGATCATAGATTCCACCACAAGCCATCTTTTTTAAAGTGAGCGCTACATGTTGTAGTAATTCATCACTTTTTGATAAATGAGCATAGCGCAATAAAAACTGATAATTGTTTGGCAAAGGAAATTTAGGTGCTTTGTTCGGCCCGCCATCTACCTCATCAAAACGTTGTTTCCAAGCAGTTACACTTTTATGTAGTATTTCTATCGTAAATTCTTTTTCTTCTGAATTTATTTTTACCAATTCAGCTAATTTCACTCCTTCGGTTAGTTGCTTCGCATAATCAATTACTTTTTCTGGTTCATGCTGGTAAACATCTGCTAAGTTTAGCAAAATATTCATCCAATTTGTTTTTGGAAAATATGTTCCTCCGTAAATGGGTCTTCCATCGGGTAAAGCAAAACAGTTAAGCGGCCAACCACCTTGCCCGGTCATCAATTGTACTGCCAACATATAAACTTGGTCAATGTCAGGTCGTTCCTCTCTGTCCACTTTTATGCAAATGAAATAATCGTTCATCAGTTTTGCCACATTTTCATCTTCAAAACTCTCGTGTTCCATGACATGACACCAATGGCAGGCAGAATAACCAACACTAATCAATATCAATTTATTTTCTGTTTTAGCTTTTTCCAAGGAGGCTTCGTTCCATGCAAGCCAATTGACTGGATTATGTGCGTGTTGCAGTAAATACGGGCTACTTTCGTGAATTAAAGCGTTAGTATGTGAATATGAAAATTCTTTCATTCTATAAAAATACAAAGTATAATTTTTATATCTCAACTTTAATTTTTAATTTCATACGTGCCTTATAATCTTTTAAAACAAAAAAACACCTATTTCAAAAACTTATCTCCTGATGCACAGGAAATTTTTGTCGCCCGTTTGTTTAATTTTATGGAAGATAAAAAATTTATTGGCAGAGAAGGCTTAGTGATAACCGATGAAATAAAAGTGCTCATATCTGCTTCTGCTATTCAGTTGACGTTTGGGCTCAAAGATTATATGATTTCTCATTTATATGCGATAAATGTTTTTCCTCGCATCTTTTTTTCCAAATTTTTAAATGCAAATCTCAAAGGGTTAAATACGCAAAGTGGTGTTTTGTCCCTTTCTTGGAACGATTTTAAAGAAGGGTATGCTATTGACGATGATAAATTGAACCTAGGACTACATGAATTGGCACATGCTTTATTTATCGACTTGGATGAAGATGGTAATTATGATGAACATTTTTCTGCTTATTTTGAAAAGTGGGAAGATGTGGCAGAGAAAGATTATTTGGACTTAAAAGAACACAAAGTTACTTTTTTGAGAAACTATGGCGGAACAAATATGCATGAATTTTTTGCTGTTTGCGTAGAACATTTTTTTGAAGCACCAAAAGAATTTAAAAAAGAGTTACCGCACCTATATAATTATTTGATGTTAATGTTAAATCAAGACCCTGACAATGTAAAGGGTGATTATCTGGTAAGAGCATATGCTGAAAAAGCAGTGATACCAATTGACAACACTTCTAAGACAAGTGAAGAAAAGTTGAATAAACAGATTTTAGATAATTCTCATATTGATGAACGATATACATTATTTGAAACAACTGTTCAACGCAACGGAATTTATATTGCAATGGCGGCAACTTTTATTGGATTGTTTGCTGGAATCCCATTGTTGATATGGTTTTGGTCTACCACCGTTATTAGCATTGGTGCAATATTTATTTTACTTTTTGTTTGTGGTGCATTGGGATTAATTCAATGGAAATATGTCAGAGAACATATAGATATGGAATATCATCAGTTTGCGATGTACGCTTTTTCGGGATTTGGAATGTGCTTGATTAATTTTCTTTTTTGTCTAAACACATTTATTCCCATTCAACATTCTTCTATAACATATGAAATTATTTCCTTTAAAAATGGAAATCAGGGATTAGAAGTTATACTTGCGGGAGATGGAAGTAGTAGTGCTTTGGAACGCAACGTGGCTGATTATCTAAACGACAATTTTGAAAATTTTTATGCCGCGAAAAAGGTAAGAGTAAATACAAGTACTGGATTGCTCGGCTTGGATAGAGTAGAAAGTTGCGAATTGACTTATAAATAATTACAACCCACGTAAATTTAGAGGAACGCTTTTTGCCATATCTACAGGATAATTTTGCTTCATAAATAATTTCCCTACTTTTAAATTCCCTTTCAACGCTACTTTTATGGTTTTGCTCATAGCTATCGACAATAGATTAGGCAATTCACTAGCGCTCAATTTTGAAAAATCTGATTTTACATTAAATGTGTAAGACTCTTCAGAGTTCGCCTTGATTTTCACATTTTTTGTAATGGTAGCTTTACCAACATTCATATTACTGAAGCTTGCATCTAAGTCGGATTTGTAAATAGTAAAAGCAACATTATTTGGGTTTTTAATTTTTGCCGTCACGTCAATATCAATTCCTTGTTGTGAAATTTTATTCACTTTAACATTTTCAATTCCCATAAACGTAACATCCTGAAAGTCTCCGCAAGAAGAAAACATAAGGTTAGAAATACTTAAAAGAATAAAAAAATATTTTTTCATAGGGCAGATAATTTCTTGAGAACGTCATTGCGAGGAACATTCTGCGTTGAAGCAGACACTCAATCTCTCATGATGGCAATCCAATTATCATTGGGCAAGATTGCTTCGTTCCTAGCAATGACGTCCTATCTGTTGAACGAATTAATTTACAGATTAGTATATCTTTTTTATTTACTTAAAGCTGCAAAATTTTTATAGAAATAAGGAATTGTTTCAATGCCTTTAAAATAATTGAAAACACCATAATGTTCGTTTGGAGAGTGAATAGCATCCGAATCCAAACCAAAACCCATCAGTACCGAATCCAATCCCAGCTCCGATTTAAACATTGCAACAATAGGAATACTTCCTCCGCTGCGAACAGGAACCGGTTTTTTTCCAAATGTTGTTTCCATAGCCATACTAGCTGCTTTGTAAGCTGCAGTTGTGCTTGGTGTTACAACAGGTTCTCCCCCGTGATGTGGAGTTACTTTTACTTTTACTGATTTAGGAGCAATGCTTTTGAAATAATCTGAAAAGATTTTCATAATCTTCTCACTATTTTGATGCGGAACCAATCGCATCGAAATTTTTGCATACGCTTTTGAAGCAATAACCGTTTTTGCGCCTTCGCCTTGATATCCGCCCCAAATACCATTTACATCAAGTGTTGGACGAATTGAATTTCTTTCGTTTGTACTAAATCCATCTTCACCGTGTATATCCGAAAGGTCTAATGCTTTTTTGTATTCATCTAAACTAAATGGAGCTTTCGCCATTTCTGCTCGCTCTTCCGCTGTTAATATTTCTACATCATCATAAAATCCTGGAATGGTAATGTGATTTTTATCATCCTTCATTTTAGCAATCATCTCACATAAAATATTGATTGGATTAGCCACAGCACCACCATACAAGCCCGAATGTAAATCACGGTTCGGACCAGTTACTTCAACTTCCACGTAACTCAATCCGCGTAAACCAACGGTGATGGATGGAATATCATTTGCAATAATTCCTGTATCGGAAATCACAATTACATCTGCTTTTAATTTTTCTTTGTTTGCTTTTACAAATGTTCCTAAATTGTTTGAACCTACTTCTTCTTCTCCTTCAATCATAAATTTTACATTGCACGGAAGTGAATTGGTTTGCATCATCAATTCAAATGCTTTCACATGCATATACATTTGTCCTTTATCATCGCATGAACCTCTGGCAAAAATAGCTCCTTCAGGATGTAGCTCCGTTTTTTTAATGACCGGCTCAAATGGTCCGGATGTCCACAACTCAATTGGGTCAGCAGGTTGAACATCATAATGTCCATAAACTAAAACAGTAGGTAATTTTGCATCAATTATTTTATCACCATACACAATTGGATAACCGGCAGTTTCACATATTTCTACATTTTCAGCTCCGGCAGCAACTAATTTTTCTTTTACGACTGCGGCAGTTTTAATAACATCGTTTTTATATTTTGGATCTGCGCTAACAGATGGAATTCGGAGCAATTCAAAAAGTTCACTCAAAAAACGTTCTTTGTTTTTTTCGATATAAGCGCTAATACTTGGATTTGTCATAATGTGCTTTATTTAAATTTTGACTTTTGACTTTTTTCAGAGTCACAAATTTGCAATTATTATCGAGAAAAGCATTTGTTTTCCTCAAAAAATTAATTTGGCTTTAATTGGGTGGAAAACTAAGGAGATTTATCTCTAAAAAATCCTGAAATCCTTGAAAACAATGAAAAATTGAGTTTTGAAGGCTTAAATTTTGACAAATTCTAACTGAAATCAACCTTTCAAAGCATAAGAATCGCTCAAAAGGCATTTTTTAAATAGCTCAAAATGTTCGAAATTGTACTGAAAATTTGAATTTTCCTTGCAACTATTTGCCTGAAATCCACGTCTGATAATATGTTGAATAGGATTTGAATGGACATAAAAGCTTTATTTTTTGTTCGATGAACTCATAAAATTTGCTGTTTAATCCATAAAATTTAACGACTTTTTAATATATTTGCTTGATTGTCAGATTACAATACAAAATTAAAATGAATTTTTCTCTTTTTACTAAAAACACTCTCTTTACACTCACTGCTGCAATTTGCTCACAGGGCTTTGCCAAAGCGCAATTGACAGTTAATACTGCCGTTACACCTACTTTCTTGGTTCAAAATGTATTAATGGCAGGTGGCGGACTCACTGCAACCGGAATTACCTATACCGGAAGTCCCAATGCCAGAGGCACATTCAACGGTTCAGCTTCAAATATTGGTTTTAATTCAGGAGTGCTTTTAACAAGCGGAAATCTTACAAATGCCATTGGTCCAAACAATATGTCTGGCGCCTCTTTAGGAAATTTACTTCCAGGCGACCCTGATTTAGATATGATTATGACTCCAACCTTGAGTTATGACGCTACTATTTTGGAATTCGATTTTGTTGCCACTTCCGATAGTATAAAGTTCAATTATGTTTTTGGCTCTGAAGAATACATGGAATTTGTAAGTACAACTCCCGGAGGGATCAATGATGGATTTGGATTTTTTATCAGCGGCCCCGGAATCAGCGGTCCGTATAGTGGAGGAGCACAAAATATTGCTATTATTCCCGGCACATCTTTGCCTGTTACCATGTTCAACTTAAACTTAAATACCAATAACGCTTATTATTTTGATAATGGTGATGGTTTTGGAACAGGAACAGCACCTGATGGATTAACCATTCAGTACGATGGATTCACTGTTCCACTGGAAGCCTCTGCTGCTGTACAATGCGGACAAACATATCATGTTAAATTAGCAATTGCCGATGGCGGAGACGATATTTTAGATTCAGGTGTTTTTATTGAAGAAGGAAGCTTCGTTAGTTCTGGAAATGTATTAATGTCGTCCTCTACCAGTTTTGGTGGTGCTGTTGCCGGAAACGATACAACAATTTATGAGGGTTGTGGATTTGCTTCTGTTTTGTTTGACAGAGGGACAAATAATTTAGCTGTTGCCGATACATTTTATTATACCATTTCAGGAACAGCTATAAATGGTGCAGATTATTCAACCATTAACGACAGCGTTTATTTTGCTGTTGGACAAGATTCATCTTATGTTACCATCAACTCTTTACCCGATGCAATCATTGAAGGAACAGAAACGGTTATCCTAACTGTTTATGCAAATACTCCTTGTGGCAATGATACTGCAACACTTACCCTTTTAATTATCGATTCACCTCCACTCACTATTAATTTAAATAACGATACTATTTTGGCTTGCCCGTTTACAAACCTTCCTTTAACAGCTGTCGCCAGCGGTGGTGTTGCCATTGGAAATTATAATTATACATGGACAAATGCAAGCAGTACAACATCTAGTGCTATTGTAAATCCTGCTGTTACTACATCTTATACCATTACTGTTACAGATAGTTGTGGAAATACCGCCAGCGATAATATGATAGTAACTGTAATTCCTTACGTCCCTTTGCAAATGACATTCAATAACGATACAACTATTTGTGGAGGAGATGCTGTTTTGTTAAATGCAAATCCTTCACTTGGTTTACCGGATTATACGTATTCTTGGTCGCCAAACATTACAATAATTGATTCGATAACTGTTGCTCCAGCAATATCAACCAGCTATACAGTAATTGTAACAGATGAATGCGGTTTAACAATTTCAGATATTGTGGATGTAACAGTTTATCCAATTCATGCTGATTTTGGTTATAACTTTACTACCAATCAAAATGTACAATTTCAAAATCAGTCAACCGGTGCCATTTCTTATTTCTGGAATTTTGGTGATGGCTCATCCGATTCTACATCAACAGCTGAAAATCCTTCCCACTTCTATGCAAATGATGGAACGTATACCGTAATGTTGGTGACTACAAATCCGCAAGGTTGTACCGATACCATTTATCAAATTGTGGATGTGCTTCCCGATTTTTATTTTTATTTTCCTAATGCCTTTACTCCAAACGCAAACGGCAGAAACGATTTATTTATGGGCTATGGTGCCGGAATAAAAACATACAGCATGAAAATTTTTGATCGCTGGGGAGAAAAACTTTTTGAAACAGATGATTTGTATACCGGTTGGGATGGAACCTATAGAGGAGAAAAAGTACCGTCAGCAGTATATGTGGTCATCTTTGATTTAGAAGGGTATCACTATGAAGTAAAACGATACATTGGAAGCGTAACAGTAGTTAAGTAAAAAATAAAAATCAGTATCCATGAAATCATTCATCACAAAAATTGCACTGAGCATTATTGCTCTTTTTGCGTTTAACGCAGCCAACGCACAATTAACGGTTAGCGGAGCATTTACTCCCACACAATTAGTGGATACGTTGTTGGGTACGGGTGTAACAGCCAGTGGTGTTACCTATACAGGAAATATAAATTGCAGAGGAACCTTTGGTGGTTTGTCCAACATTGGTTTTTCAAGTGGTGTACTTTTAACATGTGGTAACCTTACAAATGCAATCGGGCCAAATAATTCTTCCAGCTCATCTGTAGGAAACGGATTACCAGGAGATCCAGATTTGAATATCATTATGTCTCCCACATTAAGTTTTGATGCTACCATTTTGGAGTTCGATTTTATTCCTACTTCCGATACCGTAAAATTTAATTATGTTTTTGCTTCTGAAGAATACATGGAATATGTGAGTACAGTTCCGGGTGGAATTAATGATGGATTCGGATTTTTTATTTCAGGCCCCGGTATCTCTGGTCCTTTTAGCGGAGGTGCTCAAAATATTGCAATTGTGCCGGGTACTAGTTTGCCTGTAACCATGTTCAATTTAAATTTATATACAAACGCAGCCTATTATTTTGATAATGGTGATGGCTTTGGAACTGGTACTGCTCCTGATGGTGCAACCATTCAATACGATGGATTCACCGTTCCTTTAACTGCCATTTCTCCTGTTCAATGCGGTGCAACGTATCACATTAAATTGGCGATTGGTGATGGTGGTGACGATATTTTAGATTCCGGTGTATTTTTAGAAGAAGGAAGTTTCAGCAGTCAAGGTGTTACCATCATTCCTGAAATTAGTTATGGTGGAACAAACGATTCTACTTTATACGAAGGTTGTGGATTAGCATGTATTTATTTTGTTAGAACATCTAATCTTGCAAATGCTGATACTGTGAATTTAACAATTGGAGGTTCTGCAATAAATGGTGTGGATTATAACACAGGTGTTGTTGGAGTTCCATTGCCGAATCAATTAATTTTTGCAGCGGGACAAGATTCTATTTCATATTGTATCAATGCAGTTTCTGATGGAACATTAGAAGGATTGGATACTATTCAGTTGTCAATTATATTAACTGGCGCTTGTGGTGGAACAACAACATACGCTACTGTTTATTTAAACGAGTATACTCCTTTAACCATAAGTATGAGTGATACCACCTTCTGTAATTTTGGTGGAACGTTTACTATGACTCCAATTATCACTGGTGGTGTTGAACCCTATTCCTACGCTTGGAGCGGAGGATTACCAAGTACTCCATCCAATACGGTTACTGCATTGTCTACAATAACATACACCGTCACGGTTAACGATGCTTGTAATGCAACCATTGATCCAACACCGGCTGTTACCGACTCCGCAACAATCACTGTTGCTACATTTGCGCCAATGGTTGTGGATGCCGGTCCGGATATTTTAGTTTGTCCCGGTGATTTAATTTTAATGAATGCAAATATTACTGGCGGTGGTTCGCCTTATATATTTAGTTGGACAACTGTTACAGGAACTGATACTGTTAGCTCTTCCGGCACAGCAAATACAAGTGTTGTTGCAAATGGTAATGGATTGTATCAAGTTACCATTACCGATGTTTGTGGTAACGTACAAAACGATCAAATTTTAATTGGTGTAGAAACATCTTGTGTGTTGAATATACCAAACGTAATTACTCCTGATGGAGCCGGCCCTGCTGTAAATGAATTTTTCTTTGTTGAAAATTTAGAAAAATTTCCGGGCAGTTCTTTAGCAATATATAATCGTTGGGGCAACAAGGTATTTGAAAGTTCCGATTATAAAAACAATTGGAATGGTTCTAAAGCAGTGGATGGTATTTATTATT
>JAHEYB010000047.1 GCA_023251805.1 Bacteroidota bacterium
AAAATACAATACAAATTTTTTCCGATGGCCTTGTGTAATAAAACGGCCGCTACACTTGAGTCGACACCACCGCTCAAACCCAACACTACTTTATCGTTCCCGATTTTTTGTTTTAAGTCATTAATCGTAGTTTCAACAAATGAATCAGGAGTCCAATTTTGTTTACATCCACAAATATCCACTACAAAATTTCTGAGCAACACTGCACCTTCTGTAGAATGGTATACTTCAGGATGAAATTGAATTCCGAATGTTTGTTCCCCTTTCACTTGGTAACCCGCAAACTTTACATCTTTTGTACTGGAAATAATTTCGTAGTTATCGGGGATTTTTGTGATGGTATCAGCGTGGCTCATCCACACTTGCGAGTTACTGCTAACGCCTTTAAAAAGTTGATTATTTTCTTTGACAAAAGAAAGATTTGCTCTTCCATATTCGCGGTGTTCAGAAGCTTGCACTTCTCCACCAAATTTATGAGCCATCAATTGTGCTCCATAGCAAACGCCTAACAAAGGAAGTTTATTTTTAAACGCCTCCAAAGAAGGATTGGGCGCATCTTTTGCCCTCACAGAGAATGGGCTTCCGGAAAGAATAACACCTTTTATATTAGATGAAATTTGAGGAATTTTATTGTACGGATGAATTTCGCAATACACATTTAGTTCGCGAACTCTACGCGCAATCAGCTGTGTATATTGAGAGCCAAAATCTAAAATTAAAATCGTTTCTTGCATGCTCGCAAATATACAAATTGGGGCAGAGCTAGTGCTATAAATTTTAACAATTTGTTCATAATTTATGACGAATATCAGTAGGTGATTGCAACCATTCTCGCTATTTTTGAATCATATATATAAAGCATTTAACATTTTCATACTATTCTGTTCTGTTGAATAGTATGAAATATGTTTAGTTTTGTAATAGAATACTTCCGGTGAACACCCTATAGGAATTGTAAATTTTTCTGCAAGCCTCCTAAACCACTGATAAAATAGTAAATTATAAATGAGATTAAAAAGGCTAAATAGTATTTTTGTTTTATGCATTTTAGGAAGAGTTGCTTTAGGGCAAACAAATCCTACTGCGCAAGCCTTACCTTATTCTCAGGATTTTTCCTCGTTTACAGGTTCTACTACTGCTTATCCGGCAGGTTGGCAAGGTTGGACAATCGCTGGATCTTTAACTACTGTAGCATCTACAGCTACTCCTAGCGGTAATCAAGCACTTGCTGGAGGGACGAATGCTACTACTACTGCAGGTATTTATGATATGAATGGAAAAATGGGAATTCTTTCTACCGGAGCTGCTCTTAAAACTGCTTGTTTAGCAATTAATACAACTGGATTAACAAATATCAATGTTTCATTTTTAGCACAAACACAATCTCAGGTTTCTGCAGGAAGAATTGATGAATTGTTACTTCAATATCGTGTTGGAACTTCAGGATCATTTACAAGTATTGCCGGATCGACATATCAAAACAATGCCACATCAACTATTAATACGGGAACTGCAGGAAGTAATGGAGCTACTGTTGCCGTTATGTTGCCAATTGCATGTGAAGGTCAAGCCGTAGTTCAACTGCGATGGGAGATAAGAGATGTGAGTGGGTCAGGAAACAGACCAAGTTTTTCTATTGATGATGTGGCTATTACTATGTGTATTACCCCAACAACTCAAGCAAGTAATATTACCTTTTCATCTGTTTATGGTACGTCAATGACAGTTAACTGGACAAATGGAAATGGCGGAGGACGAATTGTAAAAATAAATACATCCAATTCGT
Source organism: Bacteroidota bacterium (assembly GCA_023251805.1). Taxonomy (GTDB): domain Bacteria; phylum Bacteroidota; class Bacteroidia; order 2-12-FULL-35-15; family 2-12-FULL-35-15; genus 2-12-FULL-35-15. The sequence goes on from JAHEYB010000047.1 coordinate 1,787, forward strand.
TTACTGACCCGGTCAATGGAACAAGCCAACCTGCAAACAGTGTTTTTGGTGGAAGCGAACAAGTTGTTTATAATGGAACTAGCAATACAGTTACTGTTACTGGTCTTACACAAAACACAACTTATTGGTTCAGAATTTATGAATCCAATTGTACTGGAGTCAATTCATTTTTTAATGTTACCACTTCTGCGAACAATCCTAATAGTCAAATTACCTGCAATGGATGTACATCACCGAGTGATTATTTTCGGTCGTTTGTAACTGGAAGCTGGAGTGCAATCGGTTCTTGGGAATCATCACCCGATAATGTTACCTGGTATGCTGCTTCGCTTATTCCAACAAGTGCTGCAACTTCTGTAACCGTATTAAATGGACATACCGTTACCATTGATGTAAATGCATCCTCTCCTGTTCTTACTATAAATAACGGAGGAACATTACAAGCAAACGCAACCACTTTTGTTTCTTTAACATTAATTGGAAATTTAGTGAATGACGGAACTGTTCAAATGGTAAATGGAATAAAAGGAGTTGATGTCGTATTCAATAAAAACGGAAGTCAATCCATTACAGGAACAGGAGGAACAACTAATTTTTATAGTATCGGATTAAATATGGGTGCATCAAAAAGCAATTACCTTACTATTAGCTCTTCAAATTTCAGTTGCACTCCTACTCGAGCTTTGTTATTTAACAGTTCAGGAACAAATGCATTACAAAACGGAACTATAAAATTTTCTGGTTCTTATACATTTTCAGGGCCGGTTTTTTCAACTGGTTTAAGCTATGCAATTGCGGCAACAGCAGGCATTTGGCTAAACAATTCAAATGTAACAATAACCGCATCTAATGATTCATATGATGTTTCAGGACTACTAAGAATTACTGCCGGAACTTTAAATGTTGGAACTGTTGTAGGAAATTCGATACGATTGTTAAGCGGTTCAACTATGCATGTTCAAGGAGGAACTGTGAATGTAGCAGGTAGAGTTCAGGCGGCCAATTCTGCTGGCACATTTCAAGGAACGGTAACGTATAATCAAAGTGGAGGGAGTGTTACGTTGACAACAGTTGGTGCAAATACCAGTGGCACTGTTTCCGATTTGGATTTCCATCTTTTTAGCGACAGCTTGATTATGTCGGGTGGAACAATCATTGATAGAAATGTTGCCTCAACCGTATCGGACGTTATAAATTATGCTACATGTGCTATTACTGGCGGAACAATTCAATTTGGAGATGCATCCACAACTGTTGCTGCCGCAGGTTTTGAAATAGAATGTGGTGGAGGCTCCTATATGCCATCTTTGGTGATAAATAATTCTTCAGGATTAAATCCGCTATTATATCCCGGTACTGATATAAGAGTGATAGGAAGTATTACCATTAATGCGGGTACTACCTTGGATAATAATTGGGGTTCTGGATTTTTATACAATTTTTCATTAACAGGAAATTGGAATAATTCAGGAACATTTGTACATAATAATTCCAGAACAGTTACTTTTAATGGAACATCATCACAAAGCATAACCGGAACAACAGCTACCGGATTTAATAATTTAACAATTAATAATTCTCTTGGCGGAGTTACTTTATTTTCCCCTATTACAATTTCTGGAACAGCCGGAGTATTAACGTTAACAAATGGCTACTTATATTCCTCTTCAACAAATACATTGACAATGAATTCCGGAACATCTGTTTCCGGTGTAAATAATAATAGTTTTGTTTACGGACCGATGTCAAAAATTGGAAGCAGCAATTTTACATTCCCGGTTGGCAAAGATGTAAAATACCGACCCATTTCTGCTACTTCCTTAACCGGTTCAGAAACATTTACTGCAGAATATTTTCATGCTGACCCAGATGCTGTTCCGTACGATGTTACGTTAAAGGATCCGACTTTGGATGATATTGGAAGGTGTGAATATTGGATTTTAAATAGAGTCGGAACTGTAAATGCAAATGTGACTTTAAGTTGGGACACTTATAGTTGCGGAGTTACTTCGTTACCTGATTTAGCTGTTGCACGTTGGGATGGAAGCATGTGGAAAGATCATGGCAATGGAGCAACCACTGGAACAACCGCCAGTGGCACCGTAATTTCGAGTGCAGCGGTTACTTCTTTTAGTCCGTTTACCTTAGCATCTTATTTGAGTGGTGCAAATCCTTTGCCAATAGATTTATTGAGTTTTACAGCACATTTTAATTCTTCAAATTTTGTAGATATAAATTGGAGTACTGCTTCTGAAACAAATAACGATTACTTTACGATTGAACGTTCAATGGACGGAATTACATTTCAGGAAATTGGTGTTGTTGACGGAGCTGGAAATAGTGGCAGCATTTTAAATTATGTCTCTATAGATGATTCTCCTTTAAGTGGTATTTCCTATTACCGATTGAAGCAAACTGATTTTAATGGCGATTCAAAATATAGTTCAATTGTTTCTGTGCAAAAAAATGAAACTAGTTTTGAAATTATAAACACTAGCTATTTTCCTTCACAAAATCAGTTAGCTGTTTACTTTAATTGCAACTCCAATTGTTCTATAAACATTGAAATTTATGATTTAACTGGCAGAAGAATATACTTTTCTACAAAAAATACTTTGGGCAAAAACTCGGAAATAATTATCCCAATGAATAAAATAGCGGAAGGTGTTTATTTATTGAAAGCTTCGGATGGTGAAAAATTAATTTCTAAGAAAATAAAAATTTAGAAATTAATTAATTTTTTCTAAGGCTGTTTTAGCGGCTTCAAATTGTGGATTTATGGTAAGGCAAGCATTGAAATCTACCACCGCATTTTTTTTATCGCCCATCGTTTGATAACAAACTCCTCTGGCATAATAAGCATCAACATAAGCGGGATCAATCATAAGAGCAGTGGTAAAATATTTTAATGCCGTTTTGTAATCTTTTTTACCAACTAAATTTATCCCCCCCAAATTATAATTTGCATTTTTATTTTTAGAGTCGATTTTCAAAAGTACTTCATATGCTTCAACCGCTTTGTCCCAATTTTCAACATCTTGATAATATTTACCAATGGCATACCAAATTTCGGTGCTTTGAGGTTGAACACGTAAGGCATTTTTATAATAATCAACTGCAATAGGATTTTTTTGCGCTGCATTTAAAATCCCCAATTGAAGGTAGGCGTTGTAAAAGGACTGATCTTGCTCAACAGCTGTTTGCATACTGGAAATTGCTTTACTGGTATCTTTCAATTCTTTGTAATTCATTCCTTTCATAAAGTAGGCTTTTGAATTATATTTATCAATTTTCAAAGCCATATTGATATACTTAAAACACTCATCGTGTTTTTTAACATAGAAATACAATTCTGCTAATTTCAACATTGCATCCACGTTTTTATCATCAAGTGTGAGACATTTTTCTAATGCCGCTTTTGAATTCGCAGTTTGATTCGTTACAAAATATAAATCGGAAAGTGTAATAAAATAAGGTGCTTTTGTACTATCAATCATCATCACCTTTCTCATATCATCAAATCCTTCCTCAAATTTGTGCTCGTTCAAATAGTATTGGGCTCTTTTGTGATATGCGTCTGCATTTTGGGGGTCTTCCGCAATTTGCTCATTTAATTTTATCAACGCTGGGGGGAGCTTTGCTTTTAATGAATCTGTCACTATAGTTTCTGGGGGAGTACTTTCATTTCCACAAGAAGAAACTAGAATTGTCCCTAAAAAAAGGAAAACGAAGGAAAGTGTTTTGAGATTCATATCTTATAAATTAGTGATGGTCAAAAGTAAATAAAAAATGTCATCCCCGATTGATAGTATTTCTTGCGAAAATACTATTTGGGGATGACATTTTAGTACAATACAAATATATTCAAAAATTACACAGGTTGCAAACCTGTGATACTTTATTTACACAGGTTACAAACCTATGATACTTTTTACACAGGTTGCAAACCTGCGATACTTATACTATTTAGTAGTAGTTGCAAGTTCAGGCATTTCGGGTGTAACTATGGCAGTGCTACTTAAAGCTACACGAATTTTCATTTCTATCTCTTCGCATAATTCAAGATTGTCATGGAACAGAGCTTTAACAGCATCTCTACCTTGTCCTAATTTGGTATCACCATAACTGAACCAAGAACCGCTTTTTTTGATGATATTGTGTTCAACACCCAAATCAACAATTTCTCCGATTTTAGAAATTCCTTCTCCGTACATGATATCAAATTCAGCTTGACGAAAAGGAGGTGCTACTTTATTTTTTACAATTTTCACACGCGTACGATTTCCAACAACTGCATCACCTTCTTTAATTTGTCCGATTCTACGGATATCGATACGAACGGAAGCATAAAACTTAAGTGCGTTACCACCAGTTGTAGTTTCAGGATTACCGAACATCACGCCAATTTTTTCGCGTAGCTGATTGATGAAGATACAGCAACAGCCTGTTTTATTAATTGTACCTGTTAATTTTCGTAAGGCTTGAGACATCAAACGAGCATGTAAACCCATTTTAGAATCACCCATTTCACCTTCAATCTCACTTTTCGGAGTTAATGCTGCAACTGAGTCGATTACAATAATATCAATTGCTCCAGAGCGAATTAAGTTTTCTGCAATTTCCAAAGCTTGTTCACCATTATCAGGTTGAGAGATTAATAAATTTTCGGTATCAATACCTAGTTTCTCAGCATAAGTACGATCAAATGCATGTTCTGCATCAATGAATGCGGCAATTCCACCAGCACGTTGCACTTCTGCTATTGCATGTAATGTTAGGGTAGTTTTACCGGAAGATTCAGGTCCATAAATTTCAATTACTCTTCCTTTTGGTAATCCACCAATTCCTAATGCAATGTCTATTCCCAACGAACCTGTTGGAATTACTTCCACATTTTCTGCAGGAGCATCGCCCATTTTCATAATGGCACCTTTTCCATACGTTTTTTCCAACTTATCAATGGTAAGTTGTAATGCTTTTAATTTTTCTTTGTTGATTGATTCTTTTGCTTCTTTTGCGCCCTTTGTTTCTTTGGTTTCTTTGCTCATGATATATAGTTTTTATAGTTACTTGGTTGGTTACTTTTCACGCAGATTTCGCTGATTTCCGCAGAGAATTATTTAAAATTAAAACCTCCTCCCCTTGCCCTATTCCGCCTATGCGGAGGGACATCTTCCAAAATTAATTCTTCTCTAAAATTTGTTCCGTGTGGTTTTTACTTTTCACATCGGTAATTACTTTTTCGATTTTTCCTTTTTCGTCTATTACAAATGTGGTTCTGTTAATGCCGTCAAAAATTCTTCCCATAAATTGTTTCTTCCCCCATATATCATACGCTTTTATCACTTTCATATCCACATCCGCTAAAAGCGGAAAAGGCAAATCAAATTTTTCAATGAACTTTATATGCTTTTTTTCTTCGTCTGCACTTACGCCTATAATGGCATAGCCTTTCTTTTTTAATGCTGAATAATTATCTCTTAAATTGCAAGCTTCCACTGTACAAGTTGGAGTATTGTCCTTTGGATAGAAGTACAAAACCAATTTTTTTCCTGCAAACTCTTTCAAAGAAACTATTTTTCCGTTTTGATCTTTCGCTTTAAAATCGGGAGCTTTATCCCCCTCTCTCAGGCTTGTGATGTGATTTTTCATAAATTCTTTCTACTAAAGTTAGATGAATAATTGCACATTCACGAAACAAATTAATGGTATTTATGAACAGGAAAAAAGAAAAAAATGAAAATGCTAAAAAACGTAGCAGAATTTCTATCTTTTTGCCAAACCTACAAACCAATGAAAATAGGGATAATTTTAAAAATACTAATATATGTAGCAGAATTTTAAAACCGAAAGCGGTTTACAACTTTTCAAAATACTTACAGTATTTTTTCAATTCACACTCGGCACATTTAGGATTTCGGGCGATGCACACATATCTTCCATGAAGAATTAGCCAGTGATGAGCAACTGCTACTTTACTCTCAGGAATGTATTTAATCAATTGTTTTTCGGTTTCAAGGGGCGTTTTTGAATTGGTGGTTAAACCCAATCGGTTAGAAACACGAAATACATGCGTATCAACCGCCATTGCAGGCTTATCGTATACAACAGAAGCAATCACATTGGCTGTTTTTCGTCCTACTCCGGGCATTTTCACTAACTCTTCTATCTCAGAAGGAACAATTCCGTTAAAATCGTTCACCAACATTTTTGCCATTCCAACTAAATGTTTTGCTTTATTATTAGGATAACTGATACTTTTGATATAGTCGAATACTTCATCACTGCTTGCAACAGCCATTACATCCGGAACGGGAAAAGCCTTAAATAAAGAAGGAGTTACTATGTTTACTCTTTTATCGGTGCACTGTGCCGACAAAATAACCGCTACCAACAACTGATAAGGGTTATCATATTTCAACTCCGTCTCCGCAATGGGATGATGAATGCTGAAATGCTCTATAATCTTTTCAAAACGTTCTTTTTTAGTCATTCTTCTTTATTTCTTCATCAATCTGTTCAAATTCTTTTCAATGTAACTTTCCGTTGGTAATAAAGAACGTTGGATTCGCCTAGCATAGGTTATACTATCAATGATTTCTTTTTGGTGTTCTTCTACAATAGATTTTTGATATTCTACTTGCTGTTTTTGTTCTTCCACTATGTTTTTTTGAGTTTCAATAATATCTTTCTGTTTGCGGGTGATTCGAAGTGAACGAAATATTAATCCCGCAAATACAATCACTAAAAGTAAAAAACAAGAAACAAATAACAGAACTATTTTTTGCTTGCGACTTTTTTCATTTGAAATCAATTCTTGGCTTTCCAATTCTTTTTTATGTTCCGCATCTGCAACTGCCTCTTTCTTTTCAAAATCGTAGGTCATTTGATTTTGAATTGTTTTTTTTCGAGACTCTTCATTATCTAAGGTGTCTCTATAAAAAATATACTTTTTATGGTTTTCGTATGCACTCTTAAAATCCCCTGTTGCGCTATCCATTTTAGCAAAGTCATAAAAAATATCTTTCAAAAATTCTTTATAACCAATTTCAGTAGAAACTTTCAAGGATTTTGAGAGATATTTTTCAGCCTGAGCATATTTCTTTTGAGATGAATATATATCAGCAATATTTATACAAGAGGCTGCCAAATCTTTTTTGTCATCAATTTCTTCTGCTATCTTTAATGATTCGAAAAGAAATTTTAATGCTTCCTCGTAATTATTTTTTTCTTTATAAATACTTCCAATATTATTGTTGGAAGCAGCTATACCACCTTTATTATCTAATTCTTTTTGAATTTTTAAAGACTTAAAATGAAATTTAAGTGCTTCATCATAGCGGGATTGAGAAGAATAAATATTTCCTATATTATTGGTGGTAAATGCTTGTCCCTTTTTATCCTCAAGCCATTCAAAAATTTTCAAAGCTGAAAAATAATTTTTTAACGCGAAAGAATTATTCTTTTGTTCATCATAAATAAGTCCAATATTATTATAAGTGGCTGCAATTCCAGCATTATCCTTTAAAGCCTCTCTAATTTTTAAACAAGTAAAATAATTTTTCAAGGCTTCTGAATAATTTCCTTCACTATAATAAACAATTCCAATGTATAAGTATACATTCCCCAAGCCTCGTTTGTATTCTATTTTTTCAAATATTTGTTTTGCCGATAAATAATTTTTTAAGGCTTGTGGATAATTACCAATGTCTTCATTATAATAGCCAAAATAAATATAAGTGTTTCCTAGCCCCTTTTGATAACCACTTTTTTTCGATAATTTGAGTGCCTGGTCCAAATAATTCACAGCCTTTTCTGCATCGACATATTCATATTCCAGAAACAATTTATTAAGTGTTTTTATTATTGTTGTATCTTCTTTGCATGTTTTTACTACATTTTGAAGTGAATCAACCAGTTCATTTTGCGAAAAAGAAAAAACAGACAAAAGCATTGATATAAAAAACAAAATATATTTGATTCTACTCATCATTTTTTCTTTATTTTCTTTTTAATCTAATAAAATTTTTTTCAATATAACTATCCGTTGGAAGTAAAGACTGCTGGATTCGTCTTGCGTATGTTATGCTATCAATAATTTCTTTTTGATGTTCTTCCACCATGGACTTTTGATACTCTACCTGCTCTTTTTGATGTTCTACCAAATTTTTCTGAAGTTCAATAATATTTTTTTGTTTTCTAGTAATTCTTAAAGAACGAAATATAAAAACAGAGAATATCACTACTAAAACTAAGAAGCAAGAAACAAGTATCAGCACTATTTTTTGTTTTCTACTTTCTTCTTCAGCTATTACACTTTGATTTTCTAATTCTTTTTTATGTTCTGCCTCAGCAACAGCCTCTTTCTTTTCAAAATCGTAGGTCATTTGATTTTGAATCATATTTTTGCGGGTCTCTTCATTATCAAGACTGTCATTATACAAAACAAAATTTTTATGACTTTCGAAAGCACCTTTAAAATCTCCAGTTGCACTATCTAACCTAATTAATTCAACATAGGCATCTCTCAGGCATTCTTTGTGACCAATTTCCAAAGAAAGACTTTTTCCTTTAATTAAATATTTGTTTGCATCGGAATATTTTTTTTGAGTAATGAGAATACTAGCAATATTATTGTAAGTTGTTGCTAAGCCAGCTTTATTACCAATAGATTCATCAATTCCTACACTTAATAAATAATTCGCTAGAGCGTCCGCATATTTTTTCTGTTCAGCATATGTACTTCCAATATTCATGTAGGAGTTACTTATCCCTGCCTTATTCCCAATTTCTTTTCGAAGTTCTAAAGATTTATAATAATTTTCTAGGGCTTTTGAGAATTCTTTTAAGTCGTTATATATTGTTCCAATATTATTATATGAATCGGCAACGGCTTGTACATCTCCAAGTTCATTTCTTATTTTTAATGAAATTTTAAAATATCGAAGAGCTTCGGATGAATTTCTTTGCGATCTATAAACGCTACCAATATTATTATAGGAAGTGGCTATTCCTGCCTTATCCCCAATAAATTCTCTGGTTTTTAAAGAAGTAAAATAATTTTTTATTGCTTCTGAATAATTCCCCTGAACAAAATAAATGTTACCAATATTATTGTAGGAAGAAGCAATTCCTTTTTTGTCATCAATTTCAATTCTAATTTGCAGACTCAGTGCTTGATTTTTTTGTGCCTCAGAAAAATTTCCTTGCCCAAAATAAATGAGTCCAACATTATTATATGCTCGAGCTTTATATCTTTTACTAAGCAATACCACTTTCTCATTTTCTTTTCTCATTAATAACTCGTTAGCAAGTTCAATCGCTTTTTTACCATAAAGTAACCCTTGCTCATAACTTCCAAGAGTTTCCGATTCATCACTTACTTGATAAAGATGCTTTAGCTTATTGGTATCTGGTTTTTCCGATTTAATTATATTGATTAAAGAGTCCAGATTGCCATTTTGAGAATGGCAATGATATGCAAAAATGAAAAGAAAGAATATAAATGGCAGGAATAGCTTTTTCACAAGCCTAATTTACAACTAATTTTCAATCAAAAAAATTATTGAGAACCCTAATTTATATACCCTTCAAACGAATCAAATTCTTTTCAATGTAACTTTCTGTTGGTAATAAGGACCGCTGGATTCGTCTAGCATAGGTAATACTATCAATGGTTTCTTTTTGGTGTTCTTCAACAATAGACTTTTGATATTCTACTTGATATTTTTGTTGTTCCACTATGTTTTTTTGCGTTTCAATTAATCGCTTTTGTTTCCTTGTTATTCTTAAAGAGCGAATTATAAACCCAGCAAAACAAACTACAATTGCTAAAAAGCACGAAACAAGAATTAAAACTAGCCTTTGTTTCAGGCTTTTTTCATTTGCTATCAATGCTTGATTTTCCAACTCTTTTTTATACTCAGCTTGAGCAACTGCTTCCTTTACTTCAAAATCGTAGGTAAGCTGACTTTCAACCGTTTTTTTACGAACTTCTTCATTATCCAAACTATCTCTATACAGAATAAATAATTTATTATTTAAATAGGCACCTTTAAAATTACCTTTTGCACTATCCAATCTAGAAAATGCTTTAAATGAATCACGGAGACTAGGTTTTAAGCCAAATTGTTTTGAGATGGTTATAGTTTTTGAAAGAAATGCTTCTGCTTCAGAATATTTTTTTTGTTTTGTGAAAGCTATACCGATATTCAACAGCGAAGCAGTAATATCATTCTTGTCATCTATTTTCTCTTCAATTTTTAATGATGCAAAATGGTTTTCAAGCGCTAGAGCATAATTGCCCATTTCACAATAAACTGCACCGATACAATTGTATGAGTTAGCCATACCAGATTTATCGTCAAGCTCTTTTTTAATTTTCAAAGAGGCGAAATGATTTTTTAGCGCCTCTTCGTATTTTGATTGTTTGTAATAGATTATGCCAATATTGTTATACACATATGCAATACTCCACTGGTCGTTCAATGCCTCAAATATTTTCAAAGATTTGTTATGATTTTTAAGTGCTTCATCATAATTACCCTGAGTTGCATAAATACTTCCAATGTTATCATAAGAAGCAGCGATTCCGGTTTTCAAATCAATTGACTCATAAATTTTTAATCCTGCCAAATAATTTTTTAATACTTCGGCATAATTTCCTTGGTGCGTATACACATTGCCAATGTTAATATAAGAATCGGCCATACCCCGCTTATTACCAATCGCTCTGTTCATTTCCAAGGAGGTCTTATAATATTTTAATGCTTCATTATAATGTGCTTTGTCTTCAGCAAAATAACCGGACAAAAGATAGGCTTTGCTTAAGCCCTTTTTAAAATCACATTTTTGTGCAAGGCTTAGTCCTTCATTTATGCATTGAGTTGCTTTATCTATATCAGTAAATTCATACAATTGGAAAAGGTTTAGTAGTGCTTTCACTTTGGTGCTGTCCTGATTGGAAGTTTTAACAACATTTTGAAGAGAATCAATCGTTGCATTTTGCCCCATGCAAAAATAACTTGCAAGAAGCAAAAAGCCACAAATAAGATATTTAAATTTTTTTTTCACTTTTTTGTACTACTAAATTTCATTAAACGTTTCAACTGCTTATCAATGTATTTTTCCGTTGGCAATAATGAACGCTGTATTCTTCTAGCATACCTAATACTATCAATAATTTCTTTTTGATGTTCTTCTACAATTATTTTTTGGTTCTCCATCTCCATTTTTTGCACTTCAACAAGCTCTTTTTGTTTCTCGATTATGTCTTTTTGTCCACGCGTTATTTTAAGCGAACGATAAATAAACCCAGAAAATATAATTACAAGAAACAAGAAACAAGAAACTAGAAATAAGACAATTTTTTGCTTTCTGGCTTTTTCTTCAGTAATTATTTCTTGGTTCTCTAATTCCTTTTTATGCTCAGCTGCTGCGATTGCTTCTTTTTTCTCAAATTCATAAGTCATTTGGCTTTGAATGGTTTTTTTGCGTATTTGCTCGTTATCCAAACTATCCTGATACAAAATAAATTGCTTGTGATTTTCAAAAGCACTTTTATAGTTTCCCATTGTGCTATCTAGCATAGCCAATCCACTATACGTTTGCATAGTGAGCTCCTTCAAACCTATTTCTTTCGAGAATTTATTTGCCAAATCTAAATACGTTTTTGCTTGACTATATTTTTTTTGTTTTGTAAATACATTTCCAATATTTAATTGAGAAGAAGCAATTCCACCTTTTCTTCCAATAGTTTCATAAATTTTTAAGGCAAGAAGATGGTTATTCAAGGCCTTGTCGTAATCAGTCAAATTATAATACACTAAGCCCAGATTGTTATGCGTGGACGCCTCACCGATCTTATAATCCATACCACTATATACCTTCAGCGCATCATTAAAATTATTGATAGCAGTAGCGAAATTGCCTTGAGTCATTTGAATAATACCTATATTATTATAAGAAGTAGCAATTCCCTTCTTATCACCTAGTTCAATTTTTATTTTTAAAGAAGCATTGTAATTTTTTATGGCCTCTATATAATTTTTTTGGTGGTCATAAACAATGCCTATATTATTATATACATCTGCAACACTAAATCTATTATTTGTGGTCTCATAAATTTTTAGTGCTTCGAAATAATTTTTAAAAGCATCCGGATAATTTCCAAGTTCATCATATGTAAAACCAATATTTACAAGAGCGTCTGCAATCCCTTTCTGATCATTTATAGCTCTCTTAATTTTGAGTGCACTAAAATAGTTTTTTAATCCTTCAGCATAATTCCCGATGTTAGAATAAGTCGTTCCAATATTTATGTAAGAATTAGAAATGCTTTTTTCAGCGCCTAATTCTGTAGCAATTTTCAAAGAGATAAAGTGATTTTTTAAGGATTTATCGTACTCTCCTATGTCGTTATACACAATGCCAATATTATTATAAGCTTTGGCTTCATTTCTTTTATCATTTATTGCAGAAGAATATGAAATGGAATTTTGAAAATACTTTAGAGCAAGTTGTGCATCACCTTTATCCTGAGCTAAGAAACCAAGATACAAGTGAGTTGTTGCCAGGCCTTTTTTAAAATCAACTTTTCTACCCAGTGCTTCTGATTTATTGAGGCATTGTTCTGCAATATGAATATCAACAAATTCATAGTCCAAAAAGTATCCATTGTAAGCATTTACTTTTGATGTGTCCTCACTTATTTTATCTACAACACTATCAAGGGAATCAATTACAGTAACCTGCCCATAGCAGCTTGTAACTGTAAAAAGAAAATAAAATAATATGTGAAAATATTTTTTCAATTATTTTTTCAATCTATTGATTGTTTGTTCTGTATCAATTTTCAAGCGTTTAAATTGAGAATCAATGTATTTATCAGTAGGCAACAAAGACTTTTGAATTCGTCTTGCATATGTGATGCTGTCAATAATTTCTTTTTGTTTTACCTCAATAATATTTTTTTGGCTTTCTACAATTTTTTTTTCTATTGCAATCAATTCATTGGCTTTTTGTTTACTTCTGTTGTTCCTAAATAAAATCAAGACCAAAACAAGCATTACTAAAAAACCAGCTATACCTCCATATGCATACAATGTTTGACGTTTAATTTTTTCGTCATTCAAAATTTTTAAGCTGTTTGCTTTTTCAGATGTAACAATGCTATCTGCATATTGTTTTTTCTCCACTTGAAATAACACTTCTTTTCTCGCAATTTCTTTGGCTTGTTCAATATTTAATGTACTGTCTTTTATTTCGATATATTTAATATAGTGCTCCAACGCATTTTTTGAATCGCCCAATGCGTAATAGCAATCAGATAATCCTTTATGGCAATTATAAATGTAAGCAATATCGTTCAACTTCTTATATTCATCCATTGCTTTCGAAAAATTTGTAATAGCTTTTGCATACATCTCATTTTCAGAAGCAATGAATCCTATTGTAAAATATGCATACGCAATTTGTTCAGGATCGTTTGTTTTCATTGAAATGGACAAGGACTGACCAGCAGCTTCAAGTGCTTTGTCTTTCAAACCAAGCCGAGAATATACTCCGGCCATATTTTGCTGACACATAATCAAATTAGCAGTTGAACCCATTTTTTCATAAATATTGCTTGCCTTTTGATACATCACTTGAGCCGAATCATATTTTTGAAGGTTAAAATATATTCCAGCCAAATAAGTATAGCTATCTGCTATGCTTGAGGAATCATTACTAGCAGAAATAGACGAATTCAAATATTGTATGCCTTTGGGAAAATCTTCTAAAGCGTAATAAACCATTCCAATAGCATTTAAACATTTTGATTCCTCGGGGTTGTTTTTTAATTTCTCAGATAATTTTAACGATTTAAAATAATTATCGATAGAAGCTGGGTAATTTGCGGAAAGATATTCTGTTCTACCTAATTCATAATAACTCTCCATCAAACCTATTTCCGACTTAATTTCAGTAGAAAGTAAAATAGCATCCTTAGCATATTTTTTACTAAGTGGAAAATCAGTTTCGTCTGCATAATTTGAAGCAATGTCAAGTAAAATATAAACTTTGTTTATGTCTTGTTTTGCCGAAGAGAGTGCACTAATTAAAGAATCAGAACCTGCAGCCGAAATAAATCCAGAACAATAAAAGAAAAAAATAATAAAACAACTAAAAAGTTTTTTCATAATTTAATGCCTATAATGCAAATATTCCTTCGACTACGCTCTGGACAGGCTACTCATTTGTATTATAGGCGAATGCCTATAATACAAATATCGTCTACCTGTTCGATGCTTCCCTTCCATTGCTCAATTCTATCCTCTAAACAATTCTTTTGTTCTTCCACCGAACAAGATGCAATTTCAATCAATAGTGAATGAAGTTGTTTGTATTTGAATTTTTTTCCATTCACATTAGAAAGTGGTCCACGAACCATTGCCCAAGCTTCACTAGACAATCCAAACTGGTCGGCATAACCATCAGTAAAAAAATATAGCATATCACCTTTTTGACAATCGAGCGTATATAAATTAAATGGATTTACTCGTTCACCCTTTCCAACCGGCATTTTATCGGCAGCAAGTTCTATGATATTTCCATTTCTGATCAATACAGGTTTGTTGTATGCAGAAGAATAAGTGATGTTACCTTTTTCGAATCGAACTAAGGTTGCATCCATCCCATCTTGTCCCTCCATATTTTGAATCAATCGCTCCCTAACGTGGGCAAATACTTTATTAGGTTCTTGAATACTTTTTTCACTGATGGCTTCATTTAAAAATGAAATATTTAGTAAACTCATAAAAGCACCCGGAATCCCATGTCCTGTTGAATCGCAAACCGCCAAATAAAAGCTATCATCTTTTTTAGTTGCCCAATAAAAATCACCACTCACAATATCTTTTGGTTTAAACAAAACAAAATGTTCTGGCAAGTTTTTTCGTAATAATTCTTCATTTGCAAGTAAAGAATACTGAATTTGCTTCGCATAATTAATAGAATCTAAAATTTCTTTTTGTTTCTTTTCAATTATTTCATTTTTTTCCTCTACCCTATTTTTTTCCTGAACAACATCAGCTGTGCGTTCAACAATAGTTGTTTCTAATTCTTTCTGTCGTTCAACAAGTGCTTTTGTCCTCCATTTTAAAATTAAATAAGTAACACCAATAAACGAAAAGAAATAAAAGAAATATGCCCAAATAGTTTTCCACCAAGGAGGATGAATCACAAAATGATATTCAAATGGTTCGCTCCAAATATCAGAAAACCCCTTTGCCTTAACTTTAAATGTATAATCACCATTTCCAAGATTTGTGTAAACGGCTTTTGTTTCAGAAGTAATAGGATGCCATTCCTTATCGGAACCCTCCAAAATATATTGATATCTTATTTTATAAGGAAACGTCCAATCAATAGCAGAATAATTAAATTCAATGTTATTAATATCGAATGGCAATTCAAGATTTAAAGGGTAATTGTAATATGCCGGAATGTCTGAAAATATTATTCTGCTTAAATTAATATCTTTCTTTTCATCCACATACCATGCTTTTTTATTTTGAATGGAATCTCTTAAGCTAGCAAAATCAACAAATTTTTGCTCGAGTTTTATATTATCTAATTTAATTTGTGGTATCTCGTTTTTTGAAACAACAGAGGAAGCATCCAACATTGTTAAGCTCTTTACGCTTCCCCACCATATTCTGCTTTTACTATCCTGATAACCGCTATTACTTGTAAAGTCTTCCCCTTTTAATCCATCTTCTCTTTTATAAACCACAATTTTTACTTCTTGCTGACTTGTATCTGTATCCGAAAATTGTTTGTTACCAATTAATAAATGGTCAATTCCGTTATCTGTACTTGCCCATACACCAACCATTCCTTGTGGTAAATTTTTAGGATTATCCTCTACTAAACTTCTAATAAAATCATTACTTAAACCATTTTTTTCGAAATATTGCTTAATCACTTTCCCATCATATTTATTTAACCCTCCACCATTTGTTCCAATCCAAATATCTCCGTTACGGTCTTCTAAAATATTTTTAATACTATTTTTACTTAAGCCTTCATTTTCCGTAATGCGCAGCATTGATTTACCATCATATTTATTCAGTCCTTTCGTTGTTCCCACCCAAATATTTCCATCCTTATCTTCCAAAATATCTGTCACATTATTGCTACACAATCCTTGCTTTTTAGTGATGTGTGTAAACTGCTTTCCATCAAATTTGTTTAGCCCTTCATTAGTGCCAAACCATAAATTCCCATTTTTATCTTCCAACATGCAACTTATCCCTATGCTAGTTAAACCTTGCTTTAATTCATAGAGCTCAAAGGTTTTACCATTGTGTTTTATCAATCCTGATTCAGATCCAAACCAAATGTTTCCAATTTTGTCTTGCATCATTGAGCGAACTGTTGAAGCAGTTCTGGGCTTATCGTTATACAGCTTAAAACTTTTTCCATCGTATTTCCATAAACCCGCTGCATATGATCCAAGCCATATATTTTTTTCTTTGTCTTCCAATACACTCATGATTGTATAGCCCATTCCTTGCTTGCCAGTAAAATGTGAAAATGAACGTGCTGAATATTTACAAACTCCACCTCCATCAGTTCCTATCCAAATGTTACCAGCTCGGTCTTCCATTACAGTCCAAACAATATTAATTGTCAAGCCTTCTTTTTCGGTAAACTGAGTGAAATTTGTTCCATCAAATTTATTTACTCCACCTCCGTAGCAAGCAATCCAAACATTCCCTTCTTTATCAACAATTAAGGTCCTATCATCATTGTTTAATAAGCCTTCATTTTGTGTATAGTGTTCGAATGTTGTGCCAGTGAATTTGCATATTCCTAATTGACTGCTAAGCCAAAGATTTCCCTGCTTATCCTCACCAATTGTTCCAATTGCATTACTAATCAAACCTTGTTCTACAGTATAGGAACAAAAAGATTTTCCATCCCATTTACTTAAGCCGTTTGCTGTTGCTATCCATAAATTTCCTTTTTTATCAATTTTTAAAAAGCCTGCACCATCATCCACCAATCCTTGCTTTTCGGAATAACAAGTAAGTTTTTTTCCATCAAAACAAGAAATACCTCTTTCACTTGAAAACCACATGTTTCCTAGCTTATCCTCAGCAAAACCATTCACATCTTTTCCGGGCCAACCATTTTCTTGATAGTAGTATGTAAATACTTTTCCATCAAATTTACAGGCGCCTTTTCCGTTTCCAAACCAAATATTTCCATTTTTATCTTCTGCTATTGCCCTTATTCTATTATTGCAATAAAAACCTTCCGATAATGTGAAATTGGCAAATGATTTTCCATCATACTTTGTTAAACCGTTAGCAGAACTCAACCAAATATTTCCAAGTCGGTCTTCATAAATTTTAATTATGTATGAATTCGGTAATCCTTGATCAACATCCAAGTACTGAATATTACAGGTGGCATCGTCTTTAAATCGTGGACGCTGAGATGGAATTGGCTCGTGACAAACGTAGGGAACAACAGTGTCTTTTATTTTAACAACAATAGGTTTGTCATAAATGGCTGTGCCGGGAGTTGCTGTATAAGGTTTACCAACAGGAACAATTTTTGGTGCTCCTGCTTTTAGTACATTGTTTCCAGAAGAAACAACTGTATTCATATCAAAATTAAGAATGTCAGGTTTTCCTGCAATAACAACTTCAGGTTCTGAAATACTGTCTTTAGAAATTACATAGCCACTTGTTTTAAAACTTATCGGTTCGGTTGAAAGCAAGTTGGGTTCAGTGGTATCATTATCACAAGCACTCAAGCATAAAATAAAATAAATACTGCAAGTTGTTTTACTGAACAAGTTCATTTCTACTTTTTAATTTTACCTTCATTCAACCGATTGATTGAACTATCAATGTATTTTTCCGTTGGCAATAATGATTTTTGAATACGTTCTGCATATTTAATGCTGTCAATAATTTCTTTTTGTTTTTCTCCCAACTTTAAATGTTGCTCCTCAATTTGTTCAAGCGATTGTTGCAGCTTGTCTTCTGTTTCTTTTCTAAAAACAATTTCTTTTTTAAATTTTTGATTCCAAGCCAGCATTCCAATAGCTAACACAACTAAACCAATGGTCGACATTAATGTTGCATATGGCCAACTCTGAATTTTGAACAAAAAACCCAGTATTACTGAAGCAATCCCTAAAAAATCAAATAAGCTTAAGAAAAAAGCATCTCTTTTAGAGCGTGTATAAATTTGCCATTTTTCATATTTGTTTTTAAAAGTAAGTGTACCCCAAAAAAAGGAAATTATCACTACACCAAAAATAATTTCAACTCTTGCACCTAGCCAATGCATAAATATGCTAATGAATCCGAACGCAATTAAAATAAGCGAAAAGAGAAGTGCTCTATTTGCAATTTTTTTTCTTCTTTCGATAATTAGTGGAAACAAAAATAACGCAGGACCAACAAAAGCAGCAATAACACCAATAATCATACAACTAACAGATAAAGGAACAGGCATATTTTTTCCCTCGTGTAAATCGAATATTGAAATTACAAATAAAGGGATTCCTAAAACAGTTGTTATAATTCCTATTTTTTTCATGTGTCAAAATTATAATCTATTATTTTTCAACCGAGTAATAGTATACTCAATGTATTTTTCGGTTGGCATATTGGATTTTTGAATTCTTTTAGCATATGTAATACTATCAATAATTTCTTTCTGCTTTTCCTCAACGATGCTTTTTTGAAATTCAATTACTTTTTTTTGTTTCTGGCTTATATTAAATCTATTAAACATAAAACCACCAAAAACAATTAATAAAAAAACTCCCCCATATAATGCATAACGTTGAGTTTGCTCCTGTTTTAACTGAGCTGTTGTAATCATCTTCTCGGCAGCTGTATTTATACTATCTGCAGCCGCTTTTTTGTCGTACTCATATTTATACTGGCCTCGTATGCTTAGCTTTTGCGTTTCTTGGTTACTAATACTATCACGAGTAGAAACATACAACTGATACATTTCATATGCTTTAAGATAATTATTTTTTTTAGCATAAACCTTATTCAATAAATTAGCAGCATCTCTTGTAGCTTGAGCAAAACCTAGTTCTTGTGAGCCATTCAATGCTCTTAATCCGGCATCTAGGGCTTTGTCGAGTTCACCCAATTTAAAATAGGTACCACCTAAACCGCTCAATGTTTGTGCAACACCACCTTTATCACCAATCTCTTCTTTCAGTGCCAAACTAGTTTGAAACGACTCCAATGCATTTTTCAAGTCATTTTTCTCTAAATAAATTCCACCCATATTATGCAAAACATTTGCAACTCCTTTTTTATCATTAATTTCTCTACGAAGGGCTAAGCTCTTTTTATAAAACACAATTGCATTAACAGTATCTCCAAGTTTCATATGATTAAAACCTAAATTATTATATGCTAAAGCAATTCCTTTTTTATCTGACAAATCTTCAAATAATTTTAAACTTTTTTTATAGTAATCAATAGCTGCCACATATTCCTTCTGACTACTATACAAATACCCAAGATTATTCAAGGTTTGTGGTATTTGTGTTTTATCGTCTCTTTCCTCTTTTATTTTTAAACTTTTTAGTAAGTAATCTAATGACAGAGGTGTATTTCCTTTATTAAGATAAATCATACCAATGTTGTGGTAGGAATAAGAAAGATTTTTTAAATCATTATTTTCTGAGTCAATTTTCATGCACTTTTCAAAACAAACAAGCGCTTCTTCTAAATCTCCATTATTCATCAAAATAAAACCTTTATTATTTATAATTGTAGAACGATTTTTAGATGTGCCATACTTTTCTGCATCAGTTAATAAACTATCCCAATATGGAACTCTAAAAATTTCCAAATAATCTCCTAAAGCAATTTTTGCTTTTAACGAAACTGTATCATTTGAATGTGTTTTAAGAATACTATTTAAGGAATCAAGGACTTTGTCCTGAGCTTTTGAATATGAAAATATCCAAACAAAAAACAGAAGAAAAAAAGTATGGAGTGTTTTTTTGCCCATGTAACAAATATAGGCAAAGGAGCGTGGAAATTAACATTTCCGAATAGAAAACATAAGGAAAAGTTTGACCAAACCTTCCATCTACTAGTAACTGGAAAGTTTCAATAAAGCCTCTTCAAACCTGCCTTTTGGAAGAAAATTCCATTCTAAATCGGTATTCATTGGCACAGGTGTATCTAAACTGGCAACACGAACAACAGGAGCATCTAAATTTTGAAAACAATTTTCGTTGATGATAGAAGCTAATTCTCCACCAATCCCGCCTGTCATCGTATCTTCATGCAACACAATTGCTTTTCCGGTTTTGTTTACCGAATTAATAATTGCTTCAGTATCCAATGGAACCAAGGTTCTTAAATCAATTAAATCTGCTTTTATTTCAGGATGTTTGTCTAACAGTTCCATTGCCCAGTGCACTCCCAATCCATAAGTCACAATAGTTAAATCGTTTCCTTCTCTAACTAATCGTGCTTTACCAAAAGGAATGGTATAATATTCGTCCGAAATATCTTCGGTAATACTTCTGTACAATGCTTTGTGTTCAAAAAACATAACAGGATTGGGGTCTTCAAAAGCTGTCAGCAATAAGCCTTTTGCATCACTTGCAAATGCAGGATATGCAATTTTTAATCCGGGTGTATGAAAAAACCAAGCTTCGTTACTTTGCGAGTGAAAAGGACCGGCAGCTACGGCAGCACCTGTTGGCATGCGTACTACTACATCTGCATTTTGTCCCCAACGGTAATGCGATTTCGCCAAATTATTTACGATTTGGTTAAATCCTTCTGTTACAAAATCGGCAAACTGCATTTCTACCATTGCTTTCATTCCGTTGATAGACAAGCCAAAGCCAGTTCCTAAAATTGCAGCTTCGCATAAGGGTGTGTTACGAACTCGTTTTTTTCCAAACTCTTCTACAAATCCTTCCGTGATTTTAAATACGCCTCCATAATCTGCTATGTCTTGTCCCATTAACACCAAATTTTTATGCTTACGCATTGCTAATCTCAACCCATCAGAAATAGCATCAATGAATCGTTTGTTGGTTTTATTTCCCGATGGAATTGTTTCATTCAATTCAAAAGACATATACATATCTTTCAATTCCAATTCTGTACTTGGGGGCGGCAATGTTTCTGCATAGGCTAGCTCCAGCCCTTCTTCAATTTCAGTTTTAATTTCGGAGCGAAAGTCTTCAATCATTTTTTCATCTAACACACCTTCTTCTAAAAGATATTTTTCAAAATTATTCAATGGATCTTTTTTGCCCCAAATCTCCAAAAGTTCTTTCGGAACATATTTTGTTCCTGATGCTTCTTCGTGTCCGCGCATTCTAAAAGTCATTAACTCAAGTAAAACCGGACGAGGATTTTTTCTGATCGATTCTGCCAAACGCTTCACTGTATCGTATACTTCCAACACATTGTTTCCATCCACTTGCACGGCTTCCATTCCATAACCAATTCCTTTATCAATAAATTGTTTACAACGAAATTGTTCATTGCTGGGTGTGGATAAACCATAACCATTATTTTCAATTGCGAATATTACCGGTAAATCCCAAACAGCAGCCACATTTAATGATTCATGAAAATCGCCTTCACTTGCTCCACCATCACCGGAATATACCAATGTAACTTTACTATTCTCGTGCAATAGATTTCCCAATGCTATTCCATCTCCCACACCCAATTGCGGACCCAAATGAGAAATCATTCCAACAATTTTATATTCCTGTGTCCCGAAATGGAAAGAACGGTCGCGACCTTTTGTAAAACCACTTGGCTTCCCTTGAAACTGACAAAACAAACGATTTAAGGGAATACCACGACTCGTAAACACACCTAAATTGCGATGCATTGGTAAAATATACTCTTCCTTATCCAAAGCCATAGCAGCGCCAACCGAACCAGCTTCTTGTCCGATTCCACTAAACCATTTTGAAATTTTTCCTTGGCGGAGAAGTAAGAGCATTTTTTCCTCAATCATGCGAGGTTTTAAAACACCTTTGTATAAAGCAATTAAAGTGGAATCGTTGTATTTTTTTCTATCGTAACGGATAGGAGTTTCTGCGGTAATCATAATTGGTTGTTGGTTGTTGGTCAGTTTTTTAATCAATGCCCCTCCGAACTATTAACTTAACCTTCACCCTGAGCGGAGTCGAAGGGAAAGCGCTAAAATCATTAAACGGAGGAATTATCAGCAAAATTATCAAAAATAAGGACACATAAAGGAGAATAAATTCCGTAATTTAGCTGTATGATTCAACAACTAATCATCTATATTCTTTTAGCATTTGCAACAGCTTATGTGGGCTACCGCATATATTCAAGTGTAAAGAAAAAACAAGCTTGTGGAAAATGTGTGTTGATGGAGGAAGCGAAGAAAGTTCAAGCGGAGAAATAATTGCTACCAACTAAACAATTCCCTTATCATAGCTTTGCCCCAAGGGTTTTTGCCAAAATCTTTTTCTAGTTTGGTTTTTAGCTCGGCTGTGGCGTATATTTTATTTTTTCCTGTTTTTGGTATTAACGTTTCTATTGGTGGTTTTGTGTCTTCAACACTTTTTGCAAAGTAAATCAAACCTCCATCTTCTGTAGCTAAACCAAGTATTGCACCGGGCAAACCGCAAAAACTTTCGGGGCCAACATTAGGAACAATATCATCAGTATACCAAACATAAATGCGGGTGCTATCGTTCATTTTCCAAATTGCTTTGCGGCAATTGTATCCGCTAATAACTCTTTTACTTTCTGTAATTTTCCATTCACGCTTTTTTACAGAATCCTTTACAAACAACTCTTCACCCCAAACACTTTTTATAGCGAGTGTTGTATTGGTATTAAAATTTTGGAACGTTGTGTTCTTACTTGTAGCCCAACTCATTCGTTCTTTCAAATCACTTTCTTGGGGCTTAAAAACAGACAGCGAATCGTTGAAATACAATTCAAACATGTCTACTTTATTTTTGTCTTCCGGTTTCAACCAATCTTTCACATCATCGTCTTTGAACTTTTTATACAAATTAGTTTTTCGTTCAAACACAATTTTTCCGGACGTAATTTGTCCGCTTACATCTAAAACAAAAATGAAAGCAAGTGCCAGCAATAAAAATGATTTACCAAAAATCTTCCTCATTGTCTTTAGTTTTTGTGCTATTAAACTTATATGTCAATTTCAATAAAAAATAACGCGAAATAACATTTGTTTTATTATCCGTAATGATGTTATCCTGAATGGTTCTGGTATTACTAATGTTTTGATTTAAAATATCGTTACCGGATACTGTTAAAATTAAATTTTCCAATTTAAAAAACGATTTACTTAAATTGGCATTCCAAACCACATAATTTGTATTATATCCTTCCGCCCTTTGACTTGCAATGGTGTATTCAGCATCTGTTTCAAATAATATTTTAAATGGCAATTTAAACCTAAAAGCGGCACTAAATGCTTGATTTGAATAGGGTTTATTAGAGGCGGTACTCAAAGAAGAGGATGGAGCATTATAGTCATAGCTATATCCAATTGAAAAAGATACAGTATCAATATCTAGCTGCAAATCTAATCGGAAATTACTATTTAGTGTTTTAGTAATATTTTTTTGTAAATTAATATAGCTCGAATAATTGTTATAACTCACATTAACGCTTGGGTTTATAGAAAAAGTACGTGAAAAAAGTGGGATTCCACCTCCGACATAAACATTGCCATTGTAATTACCATTCACATTCAACGTTTGAGAAATAGTTCTACCTAAACTATCATACGAAACAGAATTAGCAAAAGCATTATCGGTAATCATAAAATTTGCATTGGTCCAGATGTATTTCCCACTGATAGGTTTATAGGAATTAAAACTCATGTCAAATTTATGACTGAAAGTTGGAATCAAATTAGGGTTTCCAATAGTAATTGAATTGGGATTACTATTATCCGGAATAGGCTGCAATTGGTTAATACTCGGTTGCGAAGAATTTGTAGTATACTTAAAATTGAATCTTGTACTTTGACTGAAACGATACATATATCCTAAAAACGGTAATACATTGTTAACAGATTGTTTTATTTCTTGCTTTGTAATTAAATTGGTGTTAGTAATATCCACATTTCTGATTTTAGCACCT
>JAHEYB010000048.1 GCA_023251805.1 Bacteroidota bacterium
GATTCATTTGTTGAAACTACGATTAACGACTTAAAACAAAAAATCGGGAACGATAAAGTAGTGTTGGGTTTGAGCGGTGGTGTCGACTCAAGTGTAGCGGCCGTTTTATTACACAAGGCCATCGGAAAAAATTTGTATTGTATTTTTGTTGACAACGGATTGCTTCGTAAAAATGAATTTGAAAATGTGTTGGAATCATATAAACACATGGGTTTAAATGTGAAAGGTGTGAATGTAAAAGACCGCTTTTATGGAGCATTAGCAGGCGTTACCGATCCTGAATTAAAACGGAAAGCAATTGGAAAAATATTTATTGACGTTTTTGACGATGAATCAAAACGTATTGAAGATGTAAAGTGGCTGGCTCAGGGAACCATTTATCCCGATGTGATTGAATCTGTTTCAGTAAAAGGACCTTCTGCTACTATTAAGTCGCATCACAATGTTGGTGGCTTGCCCGATTTTATGAAATTGAAAATTGTGGAGCCATTGAATACACTTTTTAAAGATGAAGTGAGAAGAGTTGGTAAAACGTTGAATATTGATGAAGCCATTTTAAATCGTCACCCATTCCCCGGACCAGGATTAGCCATTCGTATACTTGGTGACATTACCCTAGAAAAGGTACGGATTTTGCAAGAAGTGGATGCCATCTTTATTGATAACCTAAAATTAGCTGGTTTATATAAAGATGTTTGGCAAGCTGGTGCCATTTTTTTGCCGGTGCAATCGGTTGGTGTAATGGGTGATGAGCGTACCTATGAAAATGCGGTAGCTTTGCGCGCTGTTACAAGTACCGATGGTATGACAGCTGATTGGTGCCATTTACCATATGAATTTTTAGGAAAAGTATCCAACGAAATTATAAATAAAGTCAAAGGAATTAATCGTGTGGTGTATGATATTAGTTCAAAACCACCAGCTACCATTGAATGGGAATAATACAATTTGAAAATAATACAATTTGAAAATTTGGAAATTAAATATTAAACTTTTTTTGTCTATTGGTTTTTTTTTATTGTCGATTTCTTCTTCTTTTGCCCAAGAAAAAGAATCTACGGATATTCATAAAACCCGCAGCTCTGCAACTATTAATGGTTTAAAATACTATTTGCATACAGTTGAAAAAGGACAAACACTTTTTGCTATTGCTAAATTTTATCAACGCGATGTGAATGATATTGTAATTGATAATCCTGAAGCTATTGATGGGATTAAACCCGGACAAATTTTAAAAATTCAAATAGCTAAAAAAAAACCATCTCAACTCACTTCTAACGATACCATTAATTATATTTTACACAAAGTTGAAAAATCGCAAACACTTTATTCGATTAGTAAACATTATGGTGTTTCAATAGAAAAACTGAGAGCGCTTAACCCCGAGTTAGCAGATGGATTGAAAGCAAATCAAATGCTGAAAATTCCTTCTGTAAAAGCAAATCCCGACACGATTGCAACTACTGTCGTTACAACCACTTCAGTAACAACCACTTCAACAACAAGCACTTCAAATGAAGCGGCCGACAGAAGTTCTTTAGGGTATAATAATTACAAAGGTGAAAAAAAAGAAGAATACAATGTTGCCTTCTTTTTACCTTTTCATGCTGATGAAGCAAATGGAATAGATTTAGAGAAATTAATAAAAGGTGATGCTCAATTTTCAGCTAAAACAACTGTTGCTTTACAGTTTTATGAAGGAGCACTTTTGGCCATCGATTCATTGACAAAATCACACCTACACGCAAAAGTATTTGTTTACGATATTGATGATAAAGATTCATCAAATGTTGCTGCATTATTAAAAAAACCTGAGTTAGCTGATATGGATTTAATGATTGGTCCACTATATGGCTCGGGATTTATTCATGTAGCAAATTTTGCGAAAGAACATTCTATTGCAATTGTTTCGCCATTCACTCAAATCAATAAAATTTTATTTAATAATCCTTATGTTTCTAAAGTTTCTCCTTCTGTTACTATGCAGGTAGAACAGTTGGCACATTTTGCTGTAGATACATTTAAAACACAAAACATTATTCTGGTTAACAATTCAAATCCAAAAGAACTTTCCTTTTTCAATGCATTTAAAAATACAGCAAATGCCGAATTATTAAAAGCCGGATTACCCGCGTCAGACTCTGTTAAAATTGGATTTGGACTAGGTAACACTCAAAGTTTGTTGAGCACTACAAAAGTGAATGTGGTTGTTTTACCCTCTAATAATCAATCTTATGTCACCGAGTTTATCTCTAATTTGAATACGTTGAAGGAAAAATATAAAATCGTATTATTTGGATTGCAAAACTGGATGAATTATGATAATCTGGATTTTGAATATTTGAATAATTTATCATTGCATATCCCCTCTAATACGTTCATTGATTATAAAAATGGCCAAACTCAAAACTTCGTTAAATCCTATCGATTGAAATATAAAACAGAACCAGAAATTTTCGTGTTTCAAGGTTTTGATATTACATATTCATTTTTGTCATTCTTGCAAAAAGATGGTTCAGGATTTTTGAAAAACCTGCCCGAAAATAAATTTCAAGGTTTAAGTAGTAATTATCATTTTTCACAATATCCTCCGGATAGTGGCTTTGAAAATAAATTCGTGTATATATTAAAATATAGCGACTATCAACTTTTAAAAGCTAATTAATTTATGCTTACCAAAGAACAGATTTCAGAGTGGTTTATGCAATTGCAAGAAAACATTTGCTCTGCCCTAGAAACTGAAGATGGCTCAGGAAAATTTGTAGAAGACAATTGGAAGAGAGAAGGAGGAGGAGGAGGAAGAACTCGAATCATTCAAAATGGAAATGTAATTGAAAAAGGAGGCGTTTTATTTTCTGCTGTCCACGGACCAATTCCTGATTTTTTAAAAAAAGATACAATTCCAACAACCAGCAGCCAACAACCAACAACTACTTTTTACGCAACGGGTGTTTCCATCGTTATTCATCCCGAAAACCCTATGGTTCCTATTATTCATATGAATGTTCGATACTTTGAAATGGATAATGGAGTGTGGTGGTTTGGTGGAGGAATTGATCTCACACCACATTATGTTATAGAACAAGATGCCAAATTTTTTCATTCTGCTTTAAAAAATGCTTGTGATAAACACAATGAGAATTATTATGCAGAATATAAAAAATGGGCAGACGATTATTTTTTTATCAAACATAGAAATGAAACGCGTGGAGTAGGAGGTATCTTTTTTGATAAACTCAACCAAAAACAAAACCTTACAAAAGAACAGCTTTTTGAATTTGTAAAAGAAGTAGGGAATACTTTTGCGCCCACGTATACCAAATTGATGAATAAAAATAAAACATTGCCATTTTCAGAAGCAAATAAACAATGGCAATTGCTCAGAAGAGGTAGGTATGTAGAGTTTAATTTAATATATGATTTGGGAACTAAATTTGGGCTCGAAAGTAATGGTAGAGTCGAATCAATATTAATGAGCTTGCCCAAACTTGCCGCTTGGGAATATGATTACTCTCCTGCTAATGATAGTTTAGAAGCACAAACCCTCAATTTTCTTAAAAAAAATATATCTTGGGCATAGGGTTGCCTCATATTTCCACCTTTTTTCAAAATTGTTAATAACTTTCCCTTCAAAATGCAACCTTTTTGAAGAAACACTACTCTCCGTGTAAGTCAGTACATATCGTCTTTTTTGCCAAATTATCGATAAAAAAGTCAGTTTCGTCTAAGTTTTTCAAAATCATCGAGCATAAAATAAGTGCCAAAATATTTTTTATTTGCCTCATTCTTAAGTAAATTCGTTAAAAAAACTACTAAATCTCTCTAAATGAACACAAAATTACTCTTTAAAAAAATGCGAATGCTGTTCCTTGCATTCCTTTTGTTTACTGCTCATTCATCCAGCGCTCAAAAAGCCATTGTAGGAGGCAATTCTCCTCTTTCTAATCCTTTTGGCGTTTCCGAAAAAGACTGGATTACTTATACCAACAAAACCAACCTTCTTTCTGAGAATATTGAGGTGCAGAGTTTCATAAATTATGTGTTTTTCAAAAATCATGGCGATTTTGCTGACATGAATTATTACTTGGATTATGTGAAAGGGAAATTGAGAAAAGATAAACAAGAGTTAATTTATAAAGTAGGCAAAGGGACAGTTACCACAGCAACTGATATCAACACATTTTATTCAGATTTGCAACCAAAATATGAAACGTATTATTTTGAGTTTCTAAAAAGGAGAGATCAAATTATTGCAGCTACTCCGCAAAGAGCCCCTGGAACTGGTGTTTTTCCTACACCATCCAATTGTGGTTCTCCTTGTACTAATCCCGGTTTTGAAGCGGGAACAGGTTTCTGGGATTATTATACAGGAACTGCTTGTGCAAGCTCAACTAGTGACCCTTGTTCCATTGTTGCAGGATTTAGTTCTTCTCAACATGTGATTCAAACAGTAGGTGGTTTCGATCCGGTAGTTGGAGCCGCTTTGCCTGTCGTTGCTCCAGGTGGTGGTGGAAGCTCTTTGATGTTAGGAGATGGTCCTACCACAGGTGGTTTTGCTTCTCGTGCTAGTATTTCATTTACCGTGTCTGCGGCAAACGCAAACTTTACTTATCGTTATGCTTGTGTATTACAAGACCCTGTTTCTGGACATACTGACCCTGAGCGTCCATACTTTAATGTTCATTTAAAAGATGGTTCAGGAAACTTAATTATGTGTGGAGAATATATGGTTATGGCCAAACCACCCGTTATTGGATTTACTGAAACTTCTCCAGGAAGTGCCATATGGTGGAGAAACTGGACCACCGTATTCGTTCCGCTAAGTTCTTATATTGGACAATGTGTTACAGTTCAATTTACTTCTTCCGATTGTTCACAAGGTGGCCACTATGGTTATGCTTATATTGATGGTGATTGTGATCCTTTAGTATTGTTATCTTCTTCCCCATCTATTTGTGGTGGAGCCTCTGTTACATTAACAGCCCCATCTGGTGGTGCTGCTTATGCATGGACAAACACTGCTGGTGGTACAACAGGAATTGTTGGTTCTACTACTGGTGTAACCGCAGTTGTGAATGTTGCCGGTACATATCAGTGCGTAATTACATCTTCTGGAGGACCCACATGTACAACTACTTTAACCATTACAGTTGGTTCCAGTCCTACTAATCCTGTTGCTAGTTTTACAAATACAACTGTTTGTGCAGGACTTCCAACTAGCTTCACCGACACTTCCACACCTGGAGGGTCAATAACCGGATGGTCATGGGATTTTAATGGTGATGGAACCCCTGATGCAACTACACAAAATCCTTCTTATACTTTTCCGGGAGCTGGAACTTTCCCCGTTACTTTAATTGTTACTAATGGTCCTTGCAACGCAGTCATTACTCAAAATATTACTGTAAACCCAGGCGTTCCACCAACAATTACTCCTGCTGGTCCGTTTTGTGCAAACGCTCCTGCAGTTAATTTGGTAGGCAGTCCCGCTGGTGGAACATGGACTGGAACTGGAATTACTAATGCAGCCCTAGGAACATTTGATCCCGCTACCGCTACTGTCGGAAGTAATACTGTTACCTATACTACTGCCGGTGCTTGTGGTGGAACTGTAAACGCAACCATTGTTGTGAA
Organism: Bacteroidota bacterium; assembly: GCA_023251805.1. Lineage (GTDB taxonomy): Bacteria > Bacteroidota > Bacteroidia > 2-12-FULL-35-15 > 2-12-FULL-35-15 > 2-12-FULL-35-15. Next base: position 5,635 of record JAHEYB010000048.1, read on the forward strand.
TCCTGTTCCCGTAACAACAGTAAACTCCCCAACTATTTGCCCTACTTTAACCGCAACATTAACTGCAGCGGGAGCAACAACTTATTTGTGGAGTACAGGATCAACACTTAACCCTATAAATGTTACACCTGCTGTTACCACTTCTTATACTGTCACAGGAACTTCTTTAGGATGTACTTCAAGTGCAGTCGCAACAGTTACTGTTGGCGGTTCTATAGTGGCAACAGTTAATTCTCCAACTATTTGTGCTGGACAAATTGCAACATTAACTGCAACTGGCGGTGGAACGTATTTATGGAATACCGGTTCTACCGCAAACCCTTTAAATGTTACTCCTGCTGTTACTACTTCGTACACTGTGACAGCAACCAATGGTGGTTGTACAGGAAGTGCTATTGCTACTGTTACTGTTAATCCTTTACCTGTACTGGTAATTACTAATCCTCCGGCAGTTTGTTCTCCGGGAACAGTTGATATTACCGCTGCTGCTGTAACAGCTGGTAGCACCGGTGCCGGTGTTCTTTCATATTGGTCAGATGCTGCTGCAACTATTACTTTAGCAAGTCCTTCATCTATTGGAACGAGCGGAACTTATTATATTGAATCAACTACTGCGGGTGGCTGCACAGATATTGCACCTGTTATTGTTACCATAAATCCTTTGCCTATTTCTAATGCAGGGCCTGATATTTCTTTCTGTTCGGGTTCAACCGGAAATATTGGAGTGGCTACTACAGCAGGACAAACATATGCTTGGCTAGCTGTCACAGGATTAAGTTCTGCCGCTGTTTCAAATCCTTCAGTTACTTTAAGTATTGGTGGTACAACACCTGTAACCTCTACTTATACAGTTACTACTACTGTTGCAGCAACAGGATGTACCTCAACCGATCAAGTAGATGTAACCGTTAATCCTCTACCAATATTAGTTATTACTAATCCTGCTGCGGTTTGCAGTCCTTCTACTGTTGATATTACTGCTGCTGCTGTTACTGCTGGAAGTACAATTGCAGGTAGTATCATTACCTATTGGAATGATGCCGGTGCTACTAGTTCTCTTGCAACACCTTCTGCTGTTGGTACAAGTGGAACGTATTACATTCAAGCAAATGCCGGTGGCGGTTGTACTGACATTCAACCTGTAACTGTTACAATAAATCCTCCTCCTGTTTCTAATGCCGGACCAGATGTTACAATTTGTACAGGTGGTGTTGCCAATATAGGTGCTGTAGCAACAGCTGGTGATACATACGCTTGGTTTCCTGCAACAGGACTAAGCAGTGCTACCATTTCAAACCCAACCGTTACACTAATTAATGCCGGTGGTCCTTCTACAATTAATAACTACACTGTAACTACTACTAACTCAACTACCGGATGTACTTCAACTGATGTTGTTGTTGTTACTGTAGATGCCGTTGCTACTGCTAATGCAGGTTCTCCACAAAGTGTTTGTGCAGGAAATTCAATTACTTTGGCTGGTGCTATTGGAGGTTCTGCTTCTGGTGGGACTTGGAGCGGTGGAACAGGAACATATTCCCCTAATAATACTACATTAAATGCAGTATATACTCCAAGCGCTGCTGAATATGCTGCTGGAACATTTACATTAACTCTAACAACAAACGATCCTACAGGTCCTTGTACTTTTGCATCTTCAAACGTTACATTTACTATTTTTCAAAATCCTGTAGTAAATTTCTCAGTTGATATTCCAAAAGGTTGCCCCGTTCATTGTGTTCAGTTTACCGACCTTTCAACTGTTGGTGGAGGCGATGTGATTGTTGGATGGGTTTGGAATTTTGGTGAAGGTGGAGCCCCAAACATTACGCAAAACCCTGGTAATTGTTATGAAATTACAGGATTGTATGATGTGACTTTAACTGTGACATCAAATAATGGTTGTTCGAGTACGTTAATGAATCCCGGTTTTGTTGAGGTGTATCCTAAGCCTATTGCCGAATTTACTCCTACTCCAAATCCTGCTTCAATACTCGATCCTGTAGTTACTTTAAATAATGGCTCTTCAGCAGATGTTATTTCATGGCAATATTTTTATGGTGATGGCGATTCAATAGGATTTACCACTGCTAGCCCAACACATACTTATCCTAACGTTGCTTCCAGCACTTATCTTGCTACTTTATATGTAGCAAACATATATGGATGCTTGGATACTGTTCAGCATTATGTTGAAATTGGACCGGAGTTTACTTTCTTTATTCCAAATGCATTTACTCCAAATGGCGATGGTACAAACGATTATTTCTTTGGACAAGGAATTGGAATTGTTGACTACGACTTATACATCTTCGATCGTTGGGGTAACGAAATTTTCCATGGAAAAAATTTATATGATTTGTGGGATGGAAGAGCAAATGGTGGCGATAATGTAGCTCAACAAGATGTATATGTTTGGAAGGTTAGGTTGACAGATGTGTTTGGCAAAAAACACAATTATATTGGTACTGTAACACTTGTTAAATAGCACTTTGGTGAAATAAATTACCTCTATTAACGATAAAAGGTTAATAATTAGATTGTTGATGCAACTATTTTCGAATATTTGTATCTATATTAGCAACATTATCTTCTACTCCAAGGAAGTATAATATTGAATTTGTTAAACAAATTTTAAACTAATGAAACTAAAAATTAATTCTTTTATCGTTTTTCTTTTTTTGTTTTGCGTTAATGGATTTTCTCAAGATCCTGTAAAAACACAAAAGGTAATCTATAAAATTCCAGTTGAAACACCAAAGGCGGGTACTCCTTGCAAGGAAAAGGTGGTACTTGCAGATGACAAAAATTCTATTCACTCTTGTGAAATAAATGCTTCTAAAAAAGAAGCAATAGTAACTACTAAAACAGCAGACGGCTCTCTCTCTAAAGAAAAGTTTATAATTAAAGAAAATAAATAAAACAAATCATGATTTATCCCAACATAATCTCATGAAAAAAACTACTCTCTTTCTCTCTTTCTTATTGATTCATTTAATTGGGTTTTCTCAAGGTGGAAATACGTGTGCAAATGCTGCAGCTAGCCCTATTACTATTCCATTTACCACAACAACAGGTTCAACTTGTGCTGCCACTACCACTAACGATTACAACTTAGTTGGGGCATCGTGTATGGATGCTCTCAATACACAAGGCGCAGATTGGTTATACTATTTTTGTGCACCAACTACAGGAACAATAAATATTTCATTAACCAATATGACTATCTATTGTTATGACCCATTGCAGCCTTTTCAATTTCCTGCTCTATCTGTTTGGCAAGGTTGCCCCAACGTAGGAACGTGCGTAAGTGGAACAAGCTGCCAAGGAACTCCTGAAGTAGCAGTTTCGGCTAACGTTACAGCGGGACAATGTTATTACATATTAATTGATTGTTATCCGGGATATTGCCCTTGTTTTGATTATTCAATGGGTGTAAGTTATGTGACAACACCACCAACTCAACCTTCATGTACAAATATGAGTTTTGATGCAGGAAGTTTTGCAGGTTGGTCGGGGACCTATGGTTATACAATGCATGACGGTGCTCCTGGCGCGCCAACTCCAACTTACAATCCGGTGTATTTTACCATCGCTGCACCGCAACATACTATTACTTCTGGAGCAGGAGTAGATCCAATAGGAGGTTTTCCTATTGTTTGTCCCGGCTTAGGTCCAAACTCTGCAATGCTTGGAGATGGAGTCACAGCAGGATATGGTGGTGCAACCTTAGAACAGACTTTTAGCGTAACAGCTGCAAATGCTTTGTTGACGTACCAATATGCTGTTGTTATCCAGGATGCGAATGGCGCCACAGCACATACAACGGAGCAACAACCGTTTTTTAAAATTGAAGTTTTTGATTGTGCCGGAAATCCAATTGTGTGCGGGCAATATTTAGTAGTTGGTGGACCTGGTATTCCGGGTTTTGTTCTCGCTCCAGGATATACCGATGTGTACTATCGTCCTTGGACACCAGTAGCAGTAGACCTTACGCCATACATTGGTTCATGTGCAAAAATAAAATTTTCTGTTGGCGATTGTTCTTTAGGAGCTCACTTTGCGTACGCCTATATTGATGTGCAATGTGCACCAATGGCAATCACTGGTCCTAACTTTGTTTGTCCGGGTGTTTCTACTACTTTAACTGCACCTGCTGGAGCAGCAGCGTATTCGTGGGCACCAGGCGGACAAACTACTCAAGCAATTACAGTTACTCCTGCTACTAACACCACTTATACTTGTACTATTACTTCTGTTGCAGGTCCAATGTGTACAACTTTTTTAACATATCCTGTGACAGTTTATCCTCCAGCAACAGTTACTTCTACTTCGCAAACTATTTGTGCAGGAACACCTGCTACAATAACTGCTACTCCGGGCGTTCCGGGTGGTGGTTTTTCATGGAGCCCTGGTGGAGCTACTACTGCTTCTATTACTGTTAGTCCAGCTGCAACCACAACCTACATCTGTACCTATACCGATTTAAATGGCTGTACCGATACGGCTCATGGGATAGTCACAGTTAATCCTTTGCCTGTTGTAGTTGTTAACTCGCCTTCTATTTGTCCCGGTGATACTGCTTTCCTAGTTGCAGGTGGGGCAACATCATACACTTGGTCTCCTGGTGTTACTGTAACAGGTGTAAATACAGCTTTTGCTACACCTGCTGCTACAACATCTTATACTGTAACCGGAACAACTGGTTCGTGTTCAAATACAGCAGTTGCCACTGTTACTAATGGTGGAACAATTGTCGTCAATGTAAATTCCCCTACAGTTTGTGCCGGACAAACAGCTACACTAACAGCTACGGGTGGAACATCGTATGTATGGACAGCGGGAGCAACGCCTACTGGAGTAAATACAGCTACAGCAACACCTGCGGCAACTACTACTTATACTGTTACCGGCTCAACTGGAAGTTGTTCGGGTACAGCAGTTGCTACCGTTACAGTAAACCCTCTTCCTATTACTGTTGTTAATTCTCCGGCCATATGCGCAGGTGCTACAGCAAACTTAGTTGCCGGTGGTGCCACAACTTATGCTTGGTCTGCAGGAGCAACCGTTACAGGAGTGAATACTGCTGATGCTTCGCCAGCTGTTACTACAACTTATACTGTAACAGGAACTTCTTTGGGATGTACTGCCACAGCTGTTTCAACTGTCACAATTAGTCCTGCACCAACATCTAATGCCGGACCAGATATTTTAATTTGTACAGGTAATATTGGAAATTTAGGATTTGCAGGAACTGCAGGCGATACGTACTTATGGACCCCAGCAATAGGATTAAGTAGTACAACCGCTTCAAATCCCACTGTGACTTTAATAAATCCCGGTCCTGGATCTTCTTCATCAACTTATACTGTTACAACAACAAATACAGCATCAGGATGTACTTCTACTGATATGGTAGTTGTAACTGTTGACCCTGTTCAAACAGCAAATGCCGGCTCCGCACAATCATTGTGTTTTGGCTCTAGTGTTGTGTTGGGTGGTGCTGTTGGTGGTTCTGCTACAGGTGGAACATGGAGTGGTGGAACAGGAACGTTTTCGCCAAATGCAAATACCTTAAATGCTACTTATACTCCTAGTGCCGCTGATACCATTGGTGGTTCAGTAACATTAACACTTACTTCAACTAGTTCAAGTTCTTGTCCGTTTGCCTCTTCAAACGTAACACTTAGTTTTTATCCTTCACCTATCGTTGCATTTTCTTCCACTCCTCCCGGATGCCCTCCGCTTTGTGTTAATTTTACTGATTTGTCGACAGTAGCCGGTGGAACAATTGTGGGATGGTTATGGAATTTTGGTGATTCTACTTCTGCAAGTAATACAAGCATTTTGCAAAACCCTTCACATTGTTATAATAACAGCGGATTCTATAATGTAAGTCTTACTGTTACTTCTAACAATGGTTGTTCATCTACTTTATTAATTTCGCAATTTGTGCAAGTGTTTGCTGTACCTACTGCAGCATTTACTGCTACACCTCCAAGTTCAACTATATTTGATGGCCTTATCACGTTCACTGATCAGAGCTCAACGTCTACTGGGACAATTGTAAGCTGGTCTTGGGATTTTGGTGATGGTGCAACAAGCACCACTCAAAACAATGTGCATCAGTTTCCTGTAACTAGTCCGGGTGTTTACAACGTCACATTAACTGTTGTAAATTCTGATGGTTGTACGTCTACTGTGACTATTCCTATCGAAATCGGACCAGAGTTTACATTCTACATTCCAAATTGTGTTACACCAAATGGTGATGGTGTCAATGATTATTTCTTTGGTGACGGAATAGGAATTGTAGATTATGATATTTGGATATTCGACCGTTGGGGAAATGAAATTTTCCATGGAAGCTATTTGTATGATAAGTGGGATGGAAGGGCTAATGGAGGAAAAGACGTTGCACAACAAGATGTATATGTTTGGAAAGTGAGGCTGACAGATGTGTTTGATAGAAAGCATGCATATATTGGAACTGTTACTATTGTGAAATAGATTCGACTTGCTTTCAGCATGAAAGCTTAGACGAATCTATCCCGAACTTGATTAAGGATATTTTAATGGAATTGATTTTATGCATGAAATAAAAAAACTACTACTAAAAAAATTCCCTCTTCAGAAATGTTGAGGGATTTTTTTGTTTTATTAGGGAAATAGGCTCTTTAGAATATAATTTGTAAATTGCCGTATAAACTAAGCATCCTACTCTCAGATGCATTTATTTTTTAGTGATAGAAATAATTCTGCTTTTCTTGGTTATACTAGGTTTATATTCCTGTTCCTTATACTTGGTGTTTTTAATTCTGTAAGTGCTGACAATCTTTCTACAGTTGATTCCTTAAAAAAAGCATTAGTAAGTTCCGCATCAAATAGTCAAAAAATTAGTTTACTTAATCAACTTTCCAAAGAATTAATGGATGTTGATTATCAACAATCTATGCATTATTCGATGGAAGGGTTGCTGTTGGCTCAAGGTCTAGCGGATACTATTGGTATTATGGACGCACATTTTATTATTGGCCAAATAAATGTGAACTATTCCCTCAATTATCAAAAAGGAATAGAACACTTATTGGAAGCATTAAAATTGGTAAGAAAAACAAAAAGAAAAAAAACCGAAATGAGTATTTTGGCACTTATTGGATTTGTTCATAACCGACAAGGGGATTTTGAGAAAGCAATAAAATATTATAAAGAGGCAATTTCGATTGCAAAAAAAAATCAATTTACCAGCGACTATATAAACTATAGCTCCTACATAGCAGATTTATTTGAAACACATGGAGTAATTGACAGTGCAATTGTGTATTATGGTAAAATTTATGAACTAGAAAAGCAGCAACAATTTCTTGATGCAAAGCCTATTCCTTTGTTATCAATAGGAAAGTATTTTCAGTTGAAAAAGGAATACCAACAAGCTGAGGTATTCTACAATAAAGCGCTTAATCAATTCAAAGAAGCAAAAAATCATCGCTGGGAATCCTATACCTATCATATTCTTGCAGATCTACACCTGGAAAAAAAAGAATATAAAACAGCGATTGAGAATGCTGATAAAGGATTGGCTTTAGGAGAAAAATATCAATTGGTAAAAGAAATACTCGATAATCATCACTCGCTTTCAATCATTTATAGCTCTATTGGAAATTATGAAAAAGCCTACCAGCATTATAAAGCTATGAATGTGATTAATGATTCTGTTTTTTCTTTAGAACGAATCAAAGAAATAGTCGGTATTCAAAGCAATTATGAATTTGCAATGCAAAAAAATGAGCTGGAATTGGTTATGAAGGAAAAAGTTATGAATAACCTTGAGCTAAAAAAAAATCGGGAAATACTATTGTTGATGAGTATCGGAGGCTTTTTTTTGATAATACTTGTGGTTATTTTTTGGAGAGGATATTTACGAAAACAAAAGATAAACGAAGTGTTGAAAGATAGAGATGAATTACGGGAACTAAAAATGGAAGAAATTGTCAATCAATTGAACCAAGAGTTGAATAGAAATAAATTAGTACAAAACCAATTGGAAGTCAGTAATGAAGAACTGAATAATTTTATGTATCGTTCTTCTCACGATATAAACAGTCCGCTTATTTCAATTATTGGTTTAACAAACATTGCATTGCAATCTGATTCAGAGTCCGAGCGAATAGAAGTGCTTAAAATGATCAATACAAGTACAAGTAAGCTGCACAAGTTGCTGGAAGAAATGTTGGTGGCGACAAAGGTAACACATGGAAATTTAAAAATAGTTCAGGTCGTTTTTTCGGAGTTTTTAAATGAAATAATAAAAGAGTTAAAAAATGCATCCTATTTTTCAGATGTTAAGATTGAACTATTAGGAGATAAAAATTTGAAATTAAATACAGATGAAAATCTTCTTCGCGCCATTTTACAAAATCTTATTGATAATGCCATAAAGTATAAAAACAGTGCTATTTCAAATTCATTTGTAAAAATTCATTGGGAGTATAAGAAAGATGCAGTTGAAATAACTATTTCGGATAACGGACAAGGGATTTCAATGGACCAACAGGCAAAAGTATTTGAAATGTTTGTTAGGGCCAATTATCAAAGCCAAGGCTCAGGGCTAGGTTTATATATTGTTAAAAAAAGTATAAAAAAATTGGGAGGGGAAATTAAATTAGAGAGTGAGCCGGAAATAGGAAGTGTATTTACTATATTACTTCCAAATTTGTTAATCAAACAGATGGAGATTCAATCTTAAATTTAGCTGGATACGTTAGAGCTTAGCAAAAAAGTGTATCTTTGCGGGAATTTTAACCAATCCCCGATGTTATCGGGATAAAATTCAAAACCGTTCATATGCCATTAGATTCAAGCAAATTTGTAGGTGAAGGCTTAACTTACGATGACGTACTTTTAGTACCTGCTTATTCCGAAGTGTTGCCTCGCGAAGTAAATACTACTTCTTATTTCACAAAAAAAATTATCCTTAATACTCCAATTGTTTCCGCTGCCATGGACACAGTTACCGAATACCAATTAGCTATTGCTATTGCACAAGAAGGTGGAATAGGAGTACTTCATAAAAATATGAGTATCGAGAGCCAGGCTGATCATGTTCGGAAAGTAAAACGTTCGGAAAGTGGGATGATTTTAGATCCTGTTACTTTATTGGAAACTGCTACAGTTAAAGATGCTTTGCGATTGATGAAAGAAAACAAAATTGGTGGAATTCCTGTGGTGAACGATAGAAGAGATTTGATAGGAATTGTCACCAACCGCGATTTACGTTTCGAAAAAAATCTTAAGCGCCCTGTTAAAGAAGTAATGACCAGCAAAGACATGGTGGTTGCGAAAGTGGGAACCGATTTAAAAAAAGCGGAACAAATTCTTCAGCATCATAAAATTGAAAAACTTCCTGTAGTAGATAAAAATGGAAAGTTGGTTGGACTGATTACTTATCGTGATATCATCAAAGTAAAAGTTCATCCAAATGCAAATAAAGATAGCTTGGGACGTTTGCGTGTTGCCGCTGCAATTGGAGTTACTGCCGATGTAATAGAAAGAGTGGAGGCGTTGATGAAATCAGGAGTTGATGCAGTAGTATTGGATACCGCCCATGGCCATTCAAAAGGTGTAATTGAATCCTTGAAAAAAATAAAAAAGGCATTTCCAGGTTTACAAGTAGTTGTTGGGAATGTGGCTACTCCAGAAGGTGCATTGGCATTGGCTGCTGCAGGTGCAGATGCTGTTAAAGTTGGAATTGGTCCGGGTTCTATTTGTACAACTCGCATTATTGCAGGGGTTGGTGTTCCTCAGTTAACCGCTGTATTAGAAGTAGCAAAAGCATTAAAAGGAAAAGGTGTTCCAATTATTGCTGATGGTGGCATCCGTTTTACGGGCGACATTGTAAAAGCGTTAGCAGCAGGAGCCAGTTCTGTAATGATGGGCTCTATGTTTGCCGGTGTAGAAGAATCTCCTGGAGAAACAATTATTTTTGAAGGAAGAAAATTTAAATCGTATCGTGGAATGGGCTCAATCGAAGCAATGCAAATGGGCTCAAAAGACCGCTATTTCCAGGATGCAGAAGATGATATCAAAAAACTAGTTCCAGAAGGAATTTCCGGACGCGTTCCTGTAAAAGGAAGTTTAGCAGAAGTTGTTTATCAATTTATTGGTGGATTGCGAGCAGGAATGGGTTATTGCGGAGCTAAAACAATGACTGAATTGCAAAAGGCAAAATTTATTCGCATTACTAATTCCGGTATTCGCGAAAGTCATCCCCACGGAATTTCTATTACTCGAGAGGCTCCGAATTATAGTAGATAATAACAAAAAAGAACTGAGATTATATCAGTTCTTTTTTGTTTAGAGAAAATGCATTTAAAATGCAGGAAGTGGACTGGAATATAACTTCGCATTCTTCAAAAGTTCTCTTTCAATTTCATCCGGATTTGCTTTCGCTTTTGGTTCTTTTGAAAATTTAATTGACAACGTTAATTCATGTGCTTTCACCGTATTTTTCACATCATTTAGTCCCGAATTTAGCATGTCGTAACTATAACCAAAAGCAAAATTGGCATGTTCAAAGCCCACCACAATTGCATTTGCATCATGCACACGATACCAGGCACCAAGCACAAAATCAACATCCGCATTAAAATGATAGTGCATGTATAATCCTGCTGCAGGCTCTAAGTTTCCATTTTGATTATTTACTCTCACCGAAGGACTTAAATCCACTTTGTTATTGCCAAAAACTTTTATTCCTGCCTGATAAGAAAATCGCATTGGAAGTTTTCCATCTCCATCAGTTAAACTTTGATTCGGTTGATTCAAATGAAAACCGGCTATACCTAAAAAAGCATTTATTTTCGATTCTTTCTTGTTTGGATTAAAAAACCAAAGGAAACCAAAGCCTAAATCAGCATGCGAAGCCGAACTGTTTAAAGTAGATTCATTGGAAGGATTATTTGCACTGAATCCTCCCAATAAATATTGACTGTCGAATGTTTGTGAACCCACATCGATTGATTTTTGTGCATAACCACCCATTAATGACAAACAAAGATTGTTGTTAGGCGAAATCTCTTTACTATAATCTATTGCAACAGCAAAATCAGTTGTATTAAATGCTCCCGCTTTATCATTCATTGCAGTTACTCCAATATCCACTTTCCCATTTTGATCTTTTAAAATAATTGGATACATAGCAGTAAATGAAGCTGTTTTATATCCTTTTTCAATAGCCGACCATTGGGTTCTGTAATTGATGCCAAATTTAATATCTCTGTTTGCACCCATTATCGCTGGATTTATTCTTAGTGGATTTGCATACGATTGAGCAAATCGCACATCCTGCGCAACAACTGTTTGATTGTTTGACAAACCAAGCAGTGTGAAAGTAAGTATGGTTAAATATATATTTTTCATATTCTGAATTTTAGAATTTAGTTTTTTTTGATTTTATCTTATCAGATTTATCATTCCCTTTTCATCAACAGGAGCTCCGTTTGAAAGTGTTCCGCGTATATTATAAACATAAGCACCTTCGGGTAATTTATCACCATTGGATTGACGTGTTCCATCCCATCCTGTATAAAAATCTTTTGTCAAGAAAATGCGTTCACCCCAACGATTGTATATCGAAAATTCAAAATCTAATATTCCTTCTCCACGAACATAAAAAACATCGCTGCTTCCATCATCATTAGGAGAAAAAGCTGTTGGAACCCAAAATGCCGGATCTATCACGGTAATTAAAACCGCATCACTTTTTTTACAGCCATTCAAATCGGTTACTGTTACAGTGTAAGTGGTGGTGGCAGTTGGACTAGCAATTGGATTATATATTCCTGCATTGTCCAAAGTAATGCTTGGTGACCAAGAATATAAAATTCCTCCCGTAGCATTTAATTGAATAGAAGCACCTGTTGTAGTTGTATCATCAATCCCTGCACTAACAGTTGGAGAACTATTAACAGTAATTGTTACTTCGTCCATTGCAGGAGCACAACCATTTCCGTTTACCGTTAAGGTATAAGTAATTGTTGAAGCAGGAATCGACATTGGATTAGATAATGTAGTATCATTTAATCCTGCTGATGGCGACCAAGTATATGTTTGTCCCAATATCATACCTGTTCCTAATTGAATGCTGTCGTTTTTGCAAATTTCACCATCGCTACCTGCATTAGCAAAAAGAGGAGATAGCATAGAAATGGTGACCGTATCCTTATTGGAGCAACCTGTTGTTGTATTAGTAACAGTCAAAACATATTGTGATGTTGCAGCAATAGGACTTGCAATCGGATTGGAAATAGAAGCACTGCTTAAAGTAGAAGAAGGTGACCAAGAGTAAGTCACTCCGGCCATAGTAGTGTCACCAATACTTACTGTCGTGTTATTGCAAATAGTAGAATCCATTCCGGCATTTGCAGTTGGTAAAGCATTAATAGAAATAGTTTGTATTGCAGTGGTTGAACAACCATATTGATTTGTAACGGTATAGCTAATGGATTTTGTTCCACCGCTTGAATAAACTATTCCGCTCGGATTTTCAACAGTTGAAAGATTTGGACTGGCGCCACCAAAATCCCAAGAATAAGTTATCCCAGGTCCTGTGCTGCCCGTATTACTAAAATCTACTCCGGTGCCTGGACAAACAGGAGCAGTGCTGGAAAATGATGCAATAGCTGCCGGATTAATAGTGATAAGTGTTGTGATTGTATCAGAACCCAATGCTGTAGTAGCAATGTGAGTCACTAATTTTGCTCCTGGAACTGAATATAAAATTCCGGAAGGATTATATAAATTAGAAGTAGCAGGAGCAGCACCAACACCAAAATCCCAGCTATTGGTAACTCCGGGTGTTCCATACATTACGCTATAAAAATTTTGATATTGTCCCATACAACCCGGTGTTGTTGAACTAAATGTTGCATCCGCTGCTGCCGGAGGAAGAGGCACTGTATATTGTAAAATAGTTCCATCCAAACCAACAGCATATCCTAAGTTTATATCATAAAAATCTGTTTTTGTTAAACGAGAGGAGCCGGGTAAAAAACTAGTCCAACTATTACCACCATCCGTTGTTCGAAGAATATTTCCCGTATTTAAAGGAACATCGCCACCTACCATAAAACCATTGCTCGCATCATAAAAATCCATTCCGGTTAAATTGTCGGGTGTGCCGCTGGTAACAGCACCCCAAGTAGCTCCCGAAGTAATGGTTTGACGAATAACTCCTCCATCACCGCCTACAATACCATCAGTAGTGGAAGTAAATTGAATCACACCCAAATTTGTTCCTACACCACTTGTTAGAGGAACCCAAGTTGCACCTGACGTATTGGTTCTTATAATTGTTCCTGATGCACCGGCAGCGTATCCAATAGTAGGCGTAGTAAAATAAACTGAATTGAGTTGCGAAGCTGTTCCTGTTGTGGTTGGCGTCCAAGTTGTACCTCCATCCGAAGTTTTTAGAATTAAGCCTGATGCTCCAGTTATAAAGCCTGTAGTGGCATCCAGAAAGTATACAAATCGCAAATTGGTTGTTGTACCTGTGGTCATTGGCGTCCAGGTAGCACCGCTATTGGTTGTTTTTAGCGCTGTTCCATTGTCTCCTACACAAAAACCTGTAAGCACATCAATGAATTGAATAGAAAAAAGGTTTTGGCCTGTTCCGCTGGATAATGGCACCCAAGTTGCACCACCATTGCTTGTTTTTCTAATTGTTCCGGTAGCCCCGCAAACAAAACACAAGGCGGAACTAGGAGTAGAAACACCCAATAAGGTTACAGTTGTTCCACTGGTTAAAGGTGCCCAAGAGCCCTGAGAATATCCGGTTACGGATATAAAACACAATAAGAACAATAGGAGACGGAAGCTTTTTTTCATAAGTAGAGAATTGATAGAGTATAACGTCTCAAATATACTATTTGAAAATCAATATGGCAAATCCTTTTATGGTTTTGTTTAGCATAATTATAGTTGGATAAACAAGCCAGTGCTTAACAAATTTTAACATTACAAATGCTAAATTTTAGCACTTCTTTTATTTTGACACATCGCATAAATAACTACATTTGTTACCCTAAATAAAAAAATCGTTAAAACTATGAATATGAGTGTTTTTTCAAGAGTGTTGATGTTGCCATTGGCAGTAATAACAATTAATTCTGCAGTAGCTCAACCTAAAAAATCGGAAACTAAACCGGTTGTTGCTGTTGAACCGGCAAAAGCAGAACCTGTTCTAATGACAATAGGCAATACCAAAGTTACAGTAGCGGAATTTGAAAACGTATTCCACAAAAACAATAGTAAAGAAGGTGCTCCGGATGCTAAATCTTTAAGTGAATATGTCGATTTGTTTATAAACTTTAAATTGAAAGTAAAAGAGGCTGAAGAAATGGGGTTGGATACTGCCAAATCGTTTAAAGAAGAATTAGGTGGTTATCGCAAGCAATTGGCTCAACCTTATTTGACTGATAAAGATGTCAATGAAAAGTTATTGAGAGAAACATATGATCGTATGCAAGAAGATGTTCATGCTTCACATATTTTAGTAAAAGTTTCTGAATCGGCTTTGCCAAAAGACACTTTGGAAGCATATAATAAAATTATGAAAATTCGTGCCCGCATTATCAAGGGTGAAGATTTTAATAAAGTAGCTGCCGAAAAAGGTATTTCGGATGACCCTTCTGCAAAAGACAATGGCGGAGATTTAGGCTATTTTACTTCTTTACAAATGGTTTACCCTTTTGAAAGTGCTGCCTATAAAACAAAAACAGGGGAAGTTTCTATGCCTGTTCGTACTCGTTATGGTTACCACATCATTAAAGTGGTAGAAAGAAGACAAGCTCAAGGAGAAGTTTTAGCAGCTCATATTATGGTAAAAACTACACCTAATATGTCAAAAGAAGATTCATTAAACGCCTATACTAAAATAACAGAGATTTACAACAAGCTAAAAGCTGGTTCTAAGTTTGAAGAGCTAGCCGCTGAGTTTTCTGATGATAAATCCACCGCTAAAAAAGGTGGGGAATTGCCTTGGTTTGGAACCGGTAAAATGCCTTTGGAATTTGAAAAAGTAGCCTTTAGCTTAAAAGAAAAAGGAGTATATAGCCAACCAATGCGTACAAAATATGGATGGCATGTAGTTAAATTACTTGATAAAAGAGGCTTGGCTTCTTTCGATGATTTAAAAAATGAATTGAAAGCCAAAGTGACAAAAGATTCTCGCTCACAGGCAGGGCGTGCATCTTTAATTGCTAAAGTAAAAGCAGAATACAAATTTCATGAAATGCCTAAAATGGTGGATGAGTTTGTGAAAGTAATGGACACGCTATTTTTTGATGGCCGTTGGGATGTTACTAAAGCATCAGGATTAAAAAAGACGATGTTCAATTTGAACGATAAAGTGTATACACAAACCGATTTTGCAAATTACATTGCATCACATCAAAGTAAACGTGCTAAAACAGATGTGTTGCTTGTTTTAAATCAATTGTACAAACAATTTGTTGAAGAAAGTGTTGTTGCATACGAAGAAACTCGCTTGGATCAAAAATACCCTGAGTTTAAAGCATTGATGCAAGAATACCGCGATGGTATTTTATTGTTTGAATTAACCGATCAAAAAGTGTGGAGCAAAGCCGTGAAAGATACTACCGGCTCTAAAGCATTCTATGAAAAAAATAAAACTAATTATATGTGGGATGAACGTGCCGAAGCATCTGTGTATTCATGTTCAAGCGATAAAGTTGCTGCTCAAGTGAGAGGATTGATGAAAAAGAAAAAAACAGAAAAAGATATTCTTATTGTTGCAAACAAAGATTCTCAATTAAATTTACAAGTGGAAACCCGTGTTTTCAATAAGGGAGAAAATGAATTTGTAGATAAAAGCTGGAACCCGGGAACCTCTGCTGATTTTAAATCTGAAAAGGATAAAAAAACGGTGATTGTTGTAACTACTAAATTGCTAAAACCGGAGCCAAAATCATATACTGATTCAAAAGGTATGGTGACAGCTGACTATCAAAATTATTTAGAAAAAGAATGGATTGCTTCTTTGAAAGCAAAATACCCTGTCACAATTGACAAAGCAGTTCTTTCTACTATAAAATAAAAATAGAATTCTTATTTAATAAGTTTATGGTGTAAAGCGCCATAAACTTTTTTAGTTTTTATTGCTCTGAAAAATGCAAAATCTCATTACATTATTTTATTTACAATCTAGGAATGAAAGTTCTATTGTCATTCCGAGCCTGTCGAGAAATATTTTCAAAAGTAAATTTGCCTTTTTTCTGATAGTATCACTAACTTTCGCTTGTAACCCATCAACTGAAAAAGATCAAAATGGTGTTGCTGTTGCGCGTGCTAATAGCGAATATTTATACTTGGACGATGTCAAAGATATTGTCCCAAAAGGTACTCCCACAAAAGATAGCTCCGAACTTATCCAGAAGTATATTGATAATTGGATTCGCGAAACATTGGTTACTCAAAAGGCGGAAAGCAATTTGGGTGATGAACAAAAAAATGTGGAAAAGCAGTTGAAAGATTACCGTAATTCGCTGATAACATACACCTATGAAAAAGAATTGGTGAAACAAAAATTAGATACCATTGTCTCCGAAACCGAAATAGCAGAGTATTACAATAATAATCAAGCAGATTTTGAGTTAAAGGATAACATTATTAAGGTGCTTTACATTAAAGTGGACAAAAAAGCACCAGGTATTGATAAGCTAAAACGAATGTATAAGTCGGATATTCCTAACGATCGTGAACTATTGGCCAGCTACTGTCATCAATTCGCCAGTAACTTTTACCTCGATGATTCGTCTTGGTTATTGTTTGACGACTTGTTAAAAGAAATTCCTATTCAAACCTATAATAAAGAGTTATTTTTGCAGAACAATCGTTTTGTAGAAGTAAGTGACTCTTTGAATCATTATTTTGTAAACATTAAAGGATTTAAAATCAGAAACAGTTTGTCGCCTTTAGGTTTCGAAAAAGAAAACATTAAAAACATTATTTTAAATAAGCGAAAGCTGAGTTTAATTACGAAAATGATTGAAGATATTTATAACGATGCTGCTAACAATAATAATATAGAAATTTATACGGATGGTAAACTCAAAAAATAAATTACTTCTTGTCGGATTATGCATGTTGTGTATGCTGGGAGCAAAGGCGCAAGAAAAAGTAATCGACCGCATTATTGCTGTTGTGGGAAACAATTATATTTTACAATCCGACTTGGAAACGCAATATCAGCAAATGTTAGCTTCGGGCGAACCCGTGAATGTTGATACTAAGTGTAAGCTGATGGAAGAATTGTTGTACCAAAAATTATTGCTTGCTCAAGCACAAAAAGATAGTTTGGATGTAACAGAAGGACAAATAGAGCAAGAGATGGACAGAAGAATGAAATATTATTTGCAAAAATTTGGCAGTGAAGAAAAGTTTGCCGAGTTCTATGGCAAATCAGTAGAAGATTATAAATTAGAGTTGAAAGATGAAGTTCGTGAACTTTTATTGGAGCAACAAATGCAAGGTAAAATTACAGATGGATTATCGGTTACTCCTAAGGATGTGAAAGAATATTTTAACGCTATTCCTGAAGACTCAATTCCATTTATTAATGCAGAGGTAGAAGTAGGACAGATTATGAAAAAGCCAAGCATTACTCCTGAAGCAAAAAAAGAAGCAAAAGAAAAAATAGAAGGCTTACGTCAACGAATCTTAAAAGGTGAAAGCTTTGGTTCAATGGCTGCATTGTATTCGATGGATCCCGGCTCCGCAAGTAAAGGAGGAGTTTATGAGCATATTCCGCGCGGTGCATTTGTTCCCGAATGGGATGCTTGGGCATTTAAACTTAAAAAAGATGAACTCTCGGAAGTATTTGAAACAGTGTACGGTTATTTTATTATTCAATTGATTGAAAGAAGAGGAGAAGAAGTGGATGCGCGTAGTTTGTTGATTGCACCTGCTGTGGATGCTAACGATATGTATCGCGCGAAACTAGGCTTGGATACTACCTACACTCGATTACTTGCTGATACTGCAACCTTTGCGGACATGGCTGGCCGATATTCTGATGATGATGAAAGCAAAAATAGCGGTGGATTAATTGTGAATCCTTATACTGGTTCTACTCGTTTTCAAATGGATGAAATCGGACAATTTGACCAAAGTATTGCTTTTGCAATTGAAAATTTAAAGGTGGGAGAATTTACAAAACCTATGGCTTGTACCACTACAGATGGTAAACAAGCGTATCGTATTTTATATTTGAAAACACGTACCTTGCCCCATAAAGCAAATTTGGTGGATGATTATCAAAAAATTCAAAATGCTGCAATTTCAAAAAAAAATCAGGAAGCAATACAAACATGGATTAAGAAAAAATCCTTAGATACGTATGTTCATCTTGCCGATGATTTTAAAAATTGTACATTTAATAATAAATGGATTAATTAATAATTTTAGAATTGTAGAGTTTTAGAATTGTAGAATTAAAAAATCTAGAATTCAAAAAATCAAAAAATCAAAAAATGTTTAAAACAGACGTAGAAGCCGTAGATGCCTTTGTTGTTAAATACAAAGAACTAAATGCCGAAATAGGTAAAGTAATTATTGGCCAGGATGAAGTGGTGAAAGATGTTTTGATTTCCATCTTCAGTAAAGGACACTGTTTATTGATTGGTGTTCCCGGATTAGCCAAAACACTTTTGGTAAATACCATTGCCGATGTATTAGGTTTAAGCTATAACCGTATTCAGTTTACTCCTGATTTAATGCCTTCCGATATTATAGGCTCCGAAATTTTAGGAGAAGACCGAAATTTTAAATTCATTAAAGGTCCATTGTTTGCAAACATAGTTTTGGCCGATGAGATTAATCGTACTCCTCCAAAAACACAAGCAGCTTTGTTAGAAGCAATGCAGGAAAGAAGTATTACTACTGCAGGAAAGCGGTATGAATTAGGAAATCCTTTTTTTGTGTTGGCAACCCAAAACCCTATTGAACAAGAAGGAACTTATGCATTGCCTGAAGCACAACTTGATCGTTTTATGTTTAACGTTTGGTTGGATTATCCAAAATTGCAAGACGAATATCTAGTTGTAAAAAGTACTACTTCAAATAATAAAGTAGAATTAAAGAAAACAATGTCGGCCGAGGAAATTTTATATTTTCAGGAATTGGTGCGCAGAATTCCCGTAGCAGACAATGTGTTAGAATATGCTGTAAAGCTGGCAACCAAAACCCGTCCGAATACCGAACACGCTGCAGAAATTGCAAACAAATATTTATCATGGGGAGCCGGACCACGTGCTTCACAATTTTTAGTTATTGGAGCAAAATGCCATTCATTAATAAAAGGAAAATATTCACCAGATATAGAAGATGTAAAAGCAGTAGCTGGAGCAATATTGCGTCACCGTATTGTAAGAAACTATAAAGCAGAAGCTGAAGGTGTGAGTGTAGATAAGATTATTGAAGAGCTTTTGAAATAAATATATCATCAGCGTCATTTCGAGCCTGTCGAGAAACGAACCCCGAGTATTCAGGAGAAACGAGCTTCTCAAAAAACAACTATCAGGAATAACCTAATCGCCCTTTTTCTTTGAAGATGGGCGTTTTTGCTTACAACTAAATTGATTATATTTACTAAGATTAAAACCAATTACGAAAAATTTTGCTTTTGTTTTTAAATTACAATTTTCTTGCACATGAAATGTAAACACATGAATCAAATATTTTCGAGATTAACGATAACAAGTATCATAATTGCTCTTTTTACCAGTTGTGGCTCCGAACAATCTGATTCAGATAAAACACTTGCAGAAAAAATTACATTTCCTGAAATTAAATTTATAATTGATGCAACAGCTGATACAACCATTTTTGGACCACAAGGAACTCGAATTTTTATTGAAAAGGAAACCTTTCAATTTCCTGACGGAGCAACCGCAACCGATTCAATAGAACTTACTCTAAAAGAATTTTATTCTAAATCCGACATCATTTTGGCTAACCTGTCAACTGAATCGGATGGGAAATTACTTGAAACTGGTGGAATGTTAAATATTTCTGCTAGGTCTAACGGACAAGATATTGAAATAAAAAGTGATAAAAGAATAGTTATTCATTTTCCAAAATCTAATAAATGGAAT
>JAHEYB010000002.1 GCA_023251805.1 Bacteroidota bacterium
CTTGGGATGTGGAATCGTACACCGTTGATGGAAGCGACTCAACAGCATATTTAAAAAGCAATCCTTTTTATGGTAAATATCAACTTCAGGATGGAGAATATGGGGTGGGAGATTTTCTATTTAAAACAAATGCTGGTTCAAGTGGATCTTCCGGCCATTGGTATTTTAAAAATAATAAAAGAGACTTGGAGCTGAGTTTATCATATAGCATTGGTGGCCCTTTTAATATGGGGCCATACGCAGCTGAAAATATAATTTGGGAAATTCGAAGACTAAAAAAGCAAGAGCTCTGGTTGAAAACAACATACAATGGGAAAGAATATTTTGTGAAGTTCAAGCAATAACAAAAACCCCTCAAGCTAATCGCCTGAGAGGTTTTTCCATTTAGTCCTAATTTATTCTAATCGTTACTAGCAAGCAGGGTAATATGTCCTGTGTAGTCGTGATATTTTTGAGAGAAGTCGCGTACAGCAATTTTATATACATACACTCCTTGCTCTGCAATTTTATCTCCGTTATTGGCTCTACCATCCCAACCTTTTGTAATATCATCGGAAGAGAAAATAAGTTCTCCCCATCTGTCAAAAATCATCATATTAAATTCATTTATCTCCACTCCTTTTGGCATAAAATAATCGTTGTTACCATTTCCATCCGGTGTAAATGCATTTGGAATGTATAAAGTAAATATTGGTAACACTTCTATTTGCATTGCGGTGGAATCGGTACAACCATTTATTGTTGTGGTAATTAACGATACAATGTATATTCCTTTGCTTGCATAAGTATGTTGTGGATTTAAAACTGTTGCTCCTGTTCCGTCACCAAAATTCCAAACACGTGTTGCAGCATTAGTTGATTGATCGTAAAATTGATAAATCGGACTCATCATTGTTCCATCCATTCCTTCGGAAGTAAAGTGTGCTGTTGTTCCGGGATACACCACAACAGTACTTGTTGTTGTTGCAGTATTCACACATCCGAAAGGAGATGTAACTGTTACATTCACAATATATGTTCCGCTTGCACTATATGTATTTGAGGGACTTACAGCGGATGAGGTATTTCCATCGCCAAAGGACCAATAATAAATACATCCTGCATTTGTTGTAGAATTATCCACATACGTTAATGATGCTTGTTCACAATTTGCAATCGATTGCGGTGAAAGAGCAATTACCGGTAATGGATGTACTGTAACTGAAACCGTTGATGTAACTGTGTTTCCACAAGCATCCATCACCGTTACTGTATAAGTAGTATTGGTTGTTGGAGAAACTGTGAACGGTCCGTTTCCACTTCCTAATCCACCACTCCAGTTAATTGTTACCGGTCCTGTACTTCCAAAAACATTGGAAGCAACTGTTGCACTATTTCCGATACACATTGCTGCAGGAGGAGATACCGTTAAGTTTGCAAGTGTTAAAGATGTAACATTCACACTTACTGTTGCAGCTGCTCCAACACAACCATATGAGTCGGTAGCAATAACACTATATGTTGTATTTGTTGTTGGGCTCACATTTTGTGTGGCACCAGCTCCAATTCCTGTCCACGTATATGCATAACCTGCTGTTCCACCTGTAGCAGTCGCACTGATTGTTGTAGTTTGTCCAGAACAAATTGTTGTTCCTCCGGATGCAATGGTAATCAATGGCGGAGGTTCTGTAATAATAACACTTACAGTAATTGTACAACCGTTGGCATCACTTGCGATGGCAGTATATGTTCCGGGACCTAAAGGACTCGTACTTGCACTTGTTCCACCACTTGGTAACCACTGGTAAGTATATGTTGGAGTACCGCCTGCAGGGATAACAATACCTTGTCCGTTATTTAATCCATTACATGTTGCCGGAAGACCTGCAGAAGAAATTGTTAATGCAGGAGGTTCCGTGATAGTAATGGAAGAAGTAGCAGTACAATTGTTTGCATCACTAACAGTTGCAGTATAAGCTCCCGGACTCAAACTTGAAATGTTTTGAGTAAATGTGGCAGGAGTTGTATTCCACATGTAGTTATATAAACCAGTACCACCTGATGCACCAACTGTTGCAAAACCATTTGCCATTCCATTACACGAAATATTATTAATAATCATTGCATTTGCATTTAATGCGTTTGGTTGAGTGGTGCTTACACTTGAAGAAACGATACAACCATTATTATCGGTTACAACAATTGAATGTACTCCGGCAGTTAAATTTGTTGCCGTGGCAGTAGTTTGAGCCGGAGTTGTGTTCCACAAATAGGTGAATGGTCCTGTACCTCCTGCTGCTACAATGTTTGCTGTTCCGTCATTTAAACCAAAACAAGTTATGTTTGTTTGAGATAATGTATATGACAAAGGAGTTGCCGGTTGCGTAATTGTGATGGTATCATATTTTATACATCCACCACTAGTAGTCACAGTTACATAATACGTCCCTGCTGCTAAACCGGTTATGGTAGAAGTAGTAGACCCGTTATTCCACAAATAAGTATAAGGAGGCGCACCACCACTTGCATTTGCAGTTGCTGAACCATCACTTCCACCAAAACACGAAACATTGGTTCCGGTCATATTTACATTCCCTGGTGCCGCACCGGTTCCAACCGTTGCAGTTGCAGTACTTACACAACCTCCTGCACCAGATACACTAACGGTATATGTTCCGGCTGTAAGTCCGTTCTCACTAGATGTTACGCCACCACTTGACCAGGAGTAAGTATATGGTCCTGTTCCTGTAAGTATAGATACATCTGCTGTTCCGTTAGAAGCACCACAATTTGCAGGTGATGCGGTTGTTGTTAATACAATTCCGGTTACGGTAATACAAAAAGAAAATGTTTGGCTTCCGTTATAGGGACAATTATCATCTTGCACAGTGATTGTAAAACAGTGACTGGCTGTACTGATATCTGCAGCCGTGGGAGTCCAGCTAAATGTTGCAGTAGGACGGGCACCACCGCCTGAAGTAAATGTTGCTCCCGGTATTCCGCTGTTCCATACAATGGAAACGTTTTGTGCAGCATCCACATCATATGTGTCAATTATAAAGTTGATGGGTACACCGGCACAAGCAGTTAAAGAATATACGCCTGTGTTATTTATTCCCGCCACATAAGGATTGTTGTTGGTACATGAAATCGTTCTCATCTGAATATCGCGCATTACACTTCCAACGAGTAACTCATTTCTATACTCTTGAACTAATACAGCAAAAACAGTAACTTGAATCATAGTTGGAGTCATACACATATCACCTGTAAAATTATTAAATGTAACTGCAGGAGATGAAGCAAGAGGCTGAGCTGCAGTGTAAGGTGTAAGATACGTTACTGTTGTTGTTGCACTTGTTTGAGGTGCAATTAAAGTAAAGTATAACGAATCGCCATCGGGATCAGATGAGCCATTGTTAAAACAATACGGTTGATTCGAACAAACAAAAGGAATTGGGTCATTCGAAAAAATTGGAGAACTATTGCAAGGGAAATTAAAATTATCCAAATGTGCTTCAACATAAATGCTTTCGGCAGATGGATTGAGGATGGTGCCTATTGAAGCGTTTCTGCAACAAAGACTAAAACTAAATACCCAGTCGGTACAGCTGGCAGGAAGTGTAGTGATTCCACGATAGATATATTCTTGCACACCGGGATAAGTTCCTCCGGAGCATTCGGTATTAAAGGCTGTGCAAATTGGTGATACATCTATTCCTGTTCCTGGTATTTGAT
This sequence comes from Bacteroidota bacterium, assembly GCA_023251805.1. Taxonomy (GTDB): domain Bacteria; phylum Bacteroidota; class Bacteroidia; order 2-12-FULL-35-15; family 2-12-FULL-35-15; genus 2-12-FULL-35-15. Next base: position 3,718 of record JAHEYB010000002.1, read on the forward strand.
TGAGTGTAAGATTATAATTTTGAGCGCATGATGCAGAGGCAAGATTTATGGATACGGTTGCCGGTGCTGCCACACCTGCACAATCGCGATAGAAAGAGAGCGATAGCTCGTACTGATTTCCGCCCAAGCATCGATACGTGATATCAGCACTTTGGGCGTGCGAGGCAAAAGCTTCATTGGATGTTTGAATAAACATTATAATAAAGCTAAGCCAAGTAAGGAGTCTGGTTTGTAGTTTAGATTCCATGGGGACCTCCATTTTTTATATTAGAACAATAAATTAAGAACTACCTCCTTTAACGCCACGAATATGAAAGGGTTTCAGAAATTGTGTTAATTATGAAAGAATGCTTGAGAATGTGTACTAATAATATAAGTATATTGATGATTAGAGGGAATCCCCTCCATAGGAGTCCTTCGGACCTAGCCCCCTTTTCCAAAGGGGGAATTAGATTCTGCTAATTAATTTGAAAAACGTTTTAAATAAAATGATTATGGAAAATCGGCTAACCTAGTAAAGCAAAAAAATAAATTAGGACAACTCCCCCTTTGGAAAAGGGGGCTAGGGGGATTAAAAAAATGAATAATAAAACGATAATTTTTCAATACGCATTTCTGAGTTATCCTATTCGTACACCAATAATCACCACATCATCAACTTGTTCCAAATCGCCTTTCCAAGTATCGAATGAACGTGCTAATTGTTTGTGTTGCTCTTCTATGGGAAGTAAATAATTTTTAAACAGTATTTCTTTTAATTGATTGTATTTGTATTTTTTTCCTCTAGGCCCACCAAACTGGTCAGCATAACCATCGCTGAAAAGATAAACACAATCACCCTTTTGAAGAGAAATAGTATGGTTGGTATAGTTATCCACTTTGCCATCTAAATTTACACCTATAGGAAATTTATCTGCTTTTATTTCATAAAATTTTCCACTACTTATATAATACAAGGCATTAAATGCCCCGGCATATTGCAATACATTTGTGCTTCTATTTAAAGAGCACAATGATAAATCCATTCCGTCTTTCACACCTTTCCCATCACCCGACTGGCGTAATGTTTTTGTTACTCCGTGATCCAAGTGTTTTAAAATTTCGGATGGAATTGTTAAATTCATTTCATTTACTGCTTGTGTCAAGAGATTAAACCCTACAACACTCATAAGTGCTCCCGGAACACCATGTCCGGTACAATCTACAGCGGCAAAACATACTGAATCATTTTTTTGTTCTATCCAATAAAAATCTCCACTAACAATATCTTTCGGGCGGTAAAAAATAAAGCTATCCGGTAAAATATTTTGCCAATATAAATCAGGAGGTAAAATAGATTCCTGAATTCGTTTTGCATAATTGATACTATCAGTAATTTCTTTTTTATGCGTTTCCAATTCTTCTTTTTGTATTCGAATGGCATTGTTGGAAAGGGTGAGTTGTTCATTTGTTTTCTTTCGTTGGCGGTTTGCTCGAGCCACCAAAAAAACAATTACTAACAAAATCAAAACTCCTGAAACACCGGCATAAATAATTCTTTTGAATCGCTCATCAGAAAGCTCTTGTAATAACACCGTTTCTTTTTGCTTGTTTTCTAATTGGTAATTTAATTCCAACTCCGTCATTTTTTCAGAGTTGGCACTATTGTAAACTGAATCGCTAAATTGTTTATAGAGTTTATAGTTTTCATACGCCTTCTCATAATTTTTTGTCTCGGCATACAAAATCGATAAATTTTCGTGTATCTCTATCAAGTCTTCCAGCGATTGCATTTCCTGGGCCATTGGTAATGACTTATTAAAATATTCAAGCGCTTTATCATATTTTTTAGCCTTCAAATAATCTATTCCAATAGCACTGTAACAAATAGTTAATCCTTGCTTATCGCCAATCTCATCAAATATTCTCACTGCCTCCAACTGCAACTCCATTGCTTTTTCCGGATCACCCATATCAGCATAAACATTTCCCATGTTTCCCAATGTACCTGCATAGGTATTTCTACTTCCATGTGTGCCACAAAACCCTTTTATTTTTTCGTACATTTTAAGAGCAGAAGTATACTCCTTTTCATAATAGTAGTTGTTTGCGATATATGTATACGCATTTATCAAAAGGGATGTATCCTGCATTTTTTCAGCTGTTTCTGCCGCTTTAGAAAGATAATCCATTCCCAACTTTTTATTAATTCCATCGGAATACAAGGCTCCGATAAACAATGTTGCTTCGGTAGTTAATCGGTCTTTTTTTAAGTTTTTGGCAACACTCAATGCATCTTGATAATATTGTAAGGCCTTAGTGTTATTTCCAAGATTTTCATAATCACGTCCTAAATACATATTGTTTTCACACAACTGTACTTGTCGATTTAATTCTTTACATAAGATGTTTGACTTTTCAAAATTTTCGATGGAGCCAATGTATTCGCCAATGGCAATACAATTTAATCCGTATAAACTATACGCATCTGCTAACTCTATTTTCAAATTATTTTCCTGAAGTTTTGGGATAGCAATTTTGAATGCTTGACTTGCTTGCTTGTTCTCATTGTTATTGTAATAAATCATCGCTTTCATAAATTCCGTTTTGGCAACCAAAGCCGGATTATTCAACTGGGAACTTAATTCAACGCATCTTAAATAATATGTTTGTGCACCATCTATCCTTGAAAAGGACATGGCACTGACAAGATCATAACCTGTATTAAATTTTTGGGTTGGCTCCGTAATTTTTTCGAAAGCAATTTTCAGGCTATCCACATTCCCGAAAGCTAAACTCTTCAATGAAATGGATAAACAAAATAAAAAGACAATATAGATTTTTGTTTTCAAAAGCTTAATTTTATGATTCAATATTACAAAATTTATAGAACAGCGCTCTCTAATAATTTTAGTTCTCCTGTTGTTGCATTCATTTCAGCGCTTATTCCAATTGGAATAGTATATTTATTTGCAATGTGTCCAATCATAGCTCCGTAATAGGCCGGAATACCAAGAGGTTTAATATGTTGTTCCAACACCTGACTTAACGTAAATGCTTTGTCGGGCTCTTCCGCTTCACACTTCACACATTTACCAAAAATAAATCCGCTAATAGCATTAAGGACTCCTGCTAATTTCAATTGCGTCAACATTCTGTCCACCCGATAAGGTTCTTCTCCGGTTTCTTCTAAAAAAAGAATTTTATTTTTCCAATCAGGTAAATATTCCGAACCAATAATACCGGCCAGCACTGTTAAATTTCCACCAACGAGTATTCCTTTTGCTTTCCCTTCGGTAATGGTATACATTTTATCAGTGTCATCATCCGGATAAGAATAGGAAACCATTTGTTTTTCAACCAAAATATTTTTTACATACCCAACTGTAAAATCATTCCACCCGCTGTTTCCAACCGGACCATGATAAGTAACCAATCCTGTTTTAGCATTTAGTGCCACCAACAAAGAAGTGATGTCGCTAAATCCCATAATTATTTTTGGGTTTTTTTTTATTGCGTCATAATTTAATTTGTCGAGTATTCTTGCACAACCCCAACCACCTTTCATACAAAAAATAGCATTCACATTTTTATCCAAAAACAAATCGTTTATTTCTTTTGCACGCAACTCATCTGACCCTGCAAAATATCCATCTTTTTCTTTTAATGTTTGTCCTCTTTTCACTTGAAAGCCCGAATTTTCAAGCATCGAAACATATTTATCTACTTGTGCATCGTCCCATACTGCTCCAGCCGGAGAGCTAATTGCAATTGTGTCTCCCGTTTTTAATGCGGCAGGTTTTAATGTAGGTAAAACTAATTTATCACTTACCAATGAATTTTCTTTCATTCCTAAAAGTGGAATAGAAAGAGAGGCCATAGCTGCTGTTGAAATAAATTGTCTCCTATTATTTTTCATTTATATTCTTATACCAATAACTAATATATCATCAATCTGCTCCAAATCTCCAATCCAATTTTTAATAGTTGTTTCCAATATTCCTTTTTGCTCTTCCATTGATTTTTTGTGATGCTTCAATAAAAGTGTTTCAAATTGTTTGTACTTAAATTTCTTTCCTTTCGGGCCACCAAATTGATCGGCAAAGCCATCAGTAAAAATATAAATGCAATCATCCTTTTGCAATTCATATTCATGATTGGTAAATTGTTGCAACTCTTCTCCTACAAATACGCCAATCGGAAATTTATCTCCGTTCACTTGAATGATTTGATTGCTTCTAACAATCCACATTGGATTATTTGCTCCGGCAAATTCAATTTTTAATTTCGGATAGTTAATAGAAATCAATGCAATATCCATCCCGTCACGAACAGTAGCTTCATCTGGATCCTGATTTAATTTTTTTGAAAGCTGTGAATTTGTTTCATTTAAAATTAGAGCAGGTTTTGTTAATCCAAGTACATTCACCGCTTGCGTTAATATATTGTGACAAACAATGCTCATAAATGCACCTGGAACTCCATGTCCGGTACAATCAACTGCAGCTATTAACGTTTCATTTCCCCATTTCTCCAACCAATAAAAATCGCCACTTACAATTGCTTTTGGTTGATACAAAACAAATGATTCGTTTAATGATTGTTTAATAGTACTATCGGAAGGAAGAATTGCATTTTGAATTCTTTTTGCATAATGAATACTATCCGTGATGTCTTTATTTTTCCCATCAATTTCGGAATAGGCAATTTGTAATTTTTCTTTTTCTTCAAGTAATTCATATGTTCTAATTGCTACCTGTTCTTCTAACAATTTTTGCGATTGTCGTAAACTTCTTTCCCTTCCTTTAATTGTAGCAAAAATACTCCCAACACCAACCAATATAGTAAAAATAAAAAACCATGGCCGCTTCCAAAATGGTGGAATAATTTCAAAAGAATACATTACAGGATTTACATTCCAAAGCCCATCATTGTTGCATGCTTTTAGTAAAAAAGTATATTGCCCCGGAGGCAAATTCGAATAGGTTGTACTCGTTTCTTTTCCTATTGGCAACCAGTCGGAATCAAATCCTTCCAACATAAACTGGTACTTCACTTTGTATGGATTTGAAAGTGAAATGCCAATAAAATCAAATGTGATGTGATTTTTATCGTAAGGTAATTTTAAATTTTTAGGCAGGCCATCCTCAATACTATCCGAATATTTTCCAAAGTTTACCTTTTCTAAAAATAAACGAATGTTTGAAATATGAGTTTGTGGTTCAATCGCGTTTGTTTTTTCTTGCTTTGAATCATAAATAGTAACTCCTCCAATTGTTCCAATCCACAATTTTCCATCATCATCTTTATAAAATGCATTCTGATTACATTCTAATCCAATAAATCCATCATTCTTTCCATAATGTTTTAATACTATTTCTTTTTGATTTACATACTGACTAACATCTAATCTATCTATTCCATTGTTTGTTCCCAACCACAAATATCCTTCATCATCTGGTTGAATGTAATAAATCATATTGGAACTCAACCCGTCATTTTCGGTAAGGCTTTTGAAAATTTTTCCATTGTAAACACAAGCGCCCGCATCTGTGCTAAACCACATATAACCAAAATTATCTCGGGTAATGTTTCTGATTTTAGGAAATCCTTCCGGACGAGTAATGCTGGAAAATGTTTTCCCATCGTATTTCACAATTTTATTGGCACAACCAAACCACAAGTAGCCTAAATTATCTTCAAATATTGCTCCAACCGGTTCTGTAAAAATCCCTTGGTCCTTTCCGTAAAAATTAAATGTTTTCCCATCAAATTTATCTAATCCTTTATCGTGACCTATCCACACGTTCCCCTTTTTATCTACTAACAATGAAGAAATGTGCACACCATGTAAGCCATCCTCTAAATGATAGTTTTTAAATTTTTTGCCATCGTACACACTTACGCCATGTGCCGAAGTTCCAAACCAAATATTTCCTTTTTTATCTTCGCATATTGCCCAGATATTATTGAATGGCAGTTCATCTTTTTTCTGTGTGTAATTGTGAATAATAATGGTATCACGTTTTTTCCAAGCCTCATAATCCATTTTAGAAACACCACCACTCCATGTTCCTATCCACATATTGTTTTTACTATCCTTAAAAAATGACATCACTGTATTGTTTGCTAAACCATGATTTTCGTTAATGTTCACAAACAAATCATTTTTATATTTACTCAGCCCTCCGCCAAATGCACCAAACCACATATTTCCTTCTTTGTCCTGAGTTATCCCTACAATCATCCCATTTGGTAAGCCACTTTCTTTTGAAATGTTTTTTGATTTGCCATAAGTGATTTTACTTACACCATATGCTGTGCCTGCCCAAACAATACCGCTAACATCTTTATACAAACAATACGTTGTTTCAAAATAGGGTTTCCCGTTTACTTTTAATGTGTCAAATTTATGCCTGCCTGTGTAGGTTTGTGAAAGATCATATACACACACCCCACGATAAGTGGCAACCCAAACTTTATCATCATTAATTAAAATATCTCTGTTTTTTAAATCAATTAGTCCATCCTCTTTTCCGAAGTGTAACATTTTTTTTCCATCATAACAAAACAGTCCGTTTGACATCGTTCCAATCCATGTGTTTCCCAACTTGTCTTGTTTGATTGCCCATACCTGAAATTTACCTATTGAATCATTTCGTATAAAAGGACTTATTTTTTTTCCATTATAAATCATAATGCCTTCGGTTGTTCCCAGCCAAAGATTTCCATCAGAATGTTCATGGATTGAATAAATGGTCATTTGACCAAGAACAGAATCCTGAATACTAATTAATTTATTGTTGGAATAATTGTTTAGCCCTCTGGTAGTTCCAATCCACATGTTTTTTTTCGAATCCTCAAAAACAGAGTAAACACGATTGTTATTCAAGCCATCTTTTGTGCTAAGGTTGTGGAATTTTTCTCCGTCAAATCGACTAACACCTCCACCATTTGTAGCAATCCAAATAATCCCTGTGTGATCTTGAAAAACATCAAGAATTTGCGACTGCGGAAGCCCGTCTTCGATTGAATAATTTTTAAAATCCAGCAGCTGAGCCCTTGTGAATAGGCTTGTACAGACTAACAGGCTAAAAAGAAAGCTTACTTTGATAAATTTACAACTCACAACAATGGCTTAAAACAGCACTAAAATAAGGGAAATTTCGGTAAATACACAACAAATAATCGCTTCTTTTGAGGATATTTCCAGCATGTAGCAACATTTTCTTATCGGTCCTCTTTCCCTTCCTCCTGCACCCTTTGGGTGGACTCAGTTCAAATGGCTGTTATAATATAATACCAAAAATCAAGGATAATTCACTACTTTTGTACCCCTAAAATAAAAACGAATGATTTCAGTTTCAAACCTATCCTTACGCTACGGCAAACGTGTTTTGTTTGACGAAGCAAGCATAAAATTTACTCCCGGCAATTGTTATGGAGTAATTGGCGCAAATGGTGCAGGAAAATCCACTTTTATGAAAATTCTTTCCGGTGAAATTGAGGCTACAACAGGACAAGTTTCTATCACACCCGGAGAACGATTGAGTGTTTTAAGTCAGAATCACTTTGCTTTTGACACTTTTCCTGTTTTGCAAACCGTAATGATGGGAAATAAAAAACTGTGGGAAGTAATGCAACAAAAAGATGCTATTTATGCTAAACCGGATTTTAGTGATGCCGATGGAATAAAAGCTGCGGAGTTGGAAAATTTATTTGCCGAAATGAACGGCTGGAATTATGAAAGTGATGCTGGAAATTTGCTGAACGAATTGGGTGTAAAAGAAGAACATCATAGCAAATTAATGAGCGAATTAAATGGTAAAGAAAAAGTGCGCGTTTTACTTGCCCAAGCCATTTTAGGAAATCCTGATATTTTACTTTTAGATGAGCCCACCAACGATTTGGATGTGGATACAATTGCTTGGTTGGAAAATTATTTAGCGGATTTTCAAAATACTGTTATTGTTGTTTCTCACGACCGTCACTTTTTAGATGCGGTGTGTACGCATATTGCAGATATTGATTTTAATAAAATTTCTTTATACACGGGCAACTATAGTTTTTGGTACGAATCCAGCCAGTTGGCTTTACGTCAGCGTTCCGATTTAAATAAAAAGACAGAAGACAAACGTAAAGAGTTGCAGGATTTCGTTGAACGATTCAGTGCAAATGCTTCTAAATCGAGACAAGCAACCAGTCGCAAAAAATTATTAGAGAAGTTAGTGATTGAAGACATTAAACCGAGCACTAGAAAATATCCCGGTATTATTTTTAAAGCCGAACGCGATTGCGGAGACCAAATTTTAAATGTTGAAAATCTTTCCAAAATTTCTGCAGAAGGAACACCCTATTTTAAGAACATTACTTTCACTGTAACCAAAGGAGATAAAATTGCAATTCTTTCAAAAGAACACATTGCCATCACTTCATTTTTTGAAATACTTGCAGACGAAGACCAAGCAACAACAGGTGAATGTGTCTGGGGAAGCACCATTACAAAATCGTACTTACCAAACGAAAACGCAAAGTACTTTACTTCTGATGAAAACTTGATTGATTGGTTGCGTCAATTTTCGAAAGACAAAGACGAAACCTATGTGCGTGGATTTCTAGGGAAAATGTTATTTACGGGAGAAGAGTCATTAAAAAAATCGAATGTGCTTTCCGGAGGGGAAAAAGTGCGCTGCATGGTTTCTCGCATGATGCTAACAAATGCAAATTGTTTAATATTGGATGAACCTACCAATCACTTGGATTTGGAATCTATCACAGCATTTAACAATGCTTTGAAAGATTGGAAACACGCTGCTTTGTTTACGTCTCATGACCATGAGTTTATGCAAACAGTTGCAAATCGTATAATTGAAATTACTCCAAACGGAATTATAGATAAACGGATGACGTACGATGAATACATTTCGGATGCAGGCGTAAAAGCATTGAAAGAAAAAATGTATCCGAAGTTGGCAAAAGTGAAATAAAAAAATCCCCCCGAGTACTCGGGGGGATTTTTTTTATTTAGGCTTTATTAAATTTTTTCACTGCTTTCCCTGTTTGGGTTGTCAGCTCCATGTAATAAACTCCTTTTTCAAGTGTAGAAATATTTAATTCCATACGCTCTACATCATTTGCTTTTTCTTCCATCAACAATTTTCCTAATACATCATACACTTTTACAGAATTTACTTTTTCACTGTTAGCTGTTTCAATGATGATATTGTCTACTGCAGGATTTGGAAAAACCGAAATACTGTTCGCTAAATTTTCTTCTGTAATACCCGACAAACAAGCTTTGTAAGTTAAGCCATGTGCAGAAAAATACGTGTCGAAGCTTGCTGCACTACTAATAGGCCACATGTCTTGTTCCACAATTGTGTGGCTTGGAGCAATTAAAATGTAGGTTGGGAAAGCCGAAATTCCATATGCTGTCACTACTCCATTTCCACCACCAGTATTTCCACTAATTGTTGGGTATCCCGGAGGGCCTCCTAAATAAGTAGTTTCATAGGCTTGGCATTCTGCGTTTGTATTTCCATTGTCAATCGACATGAAATACACATCTTGCGTGTTACATCCGTAATTTGTGAATGTTTGTTTGTAATACGGACAAGTTGCTTGACACGGACCGCATGTGGTAAAAAAGAAATCCAAACACACATATTTTCCTGCAGCTAAAATGCTAAACAGGTTATGCGAATTTCCATCTAAGTCGGTAACGGTAAAGTCAACCGCTGTAGTAAGTGTTGTTTGAGCTTTGCTAAACGAAACACTTAAAAAAAGTAAAAGCGTTAATAGGTAGATTTTTTTCATTGGCGATAAGATTTAGAGATTAATATGTATCTAAGTAACAAAAGAAACTGTCAATTGTCAATTTTAAACACAGGTATCTTTAGTAATCGATAGGAGGGAATCTGCTATTTGCGTATTGGCTTACGATTGTTGAAGGGCTTCTTTTTCCCACTAAATGGTTTTTTCACTTTCACATCGGGGGCGTATATAGGTCCTGCTGCAAAGCCTTCAGGCAATGGGAGTTTATTTACTGCTGCTGCTATCAAAACTTCTATTTGAGCAAATTTTTGCTGATCGTATTCATTTATGAACGTCAAGGCCACACCAGTTGAAGCAGCACGTGCTGTTCTTCCGATTCGATGAATATAATCTGCCGGTTCCCCCGGAACATCATAATTGATAACTAATCCAATATCTTCAATATCAATTCCACGAGAAAGAATATCCGTAGCCACCAATATTTGTAATTTTTTACTTCTGAAATTTCTTAATACCTCTTCGCGTTCGGCTTGCTCTAAATCTGAATGAATTGCTTTTGCTTTAAGACCCGCTTTAATTAAATCGCGCTCCAACTCTTTGACTTTAATTTTTGTAGAAACGAAAATAATAACACTGCTCAAGTCTTTCCCTTCAAGCAAGGATTTTATCAAATTATTTTTTTGAGTATCATAAACCAAATAAGCTCCTTGAACCACGCCCTCTGCCGGCTTAGCAAGAGAAATACTAATTTGCTCAGGGGTTTTTAATAACTTGGTAGCAAGCGCTCTAATCTTAGGAGCCATAGTGGCTGAAAACATTAATGTTTGTCGCTCTTTTGGTAAATAGGTCGTTATCTTTAAAATATCATCCACAAATCCCATGTCCAACATTCTATCTGCCTCATCCAAAATTAAATGTTGCAAACTGTCCAATTTTACGTAGCCCATATTCAAATGGGCCATAAATCTTCCCGGAGTTGCAATAATAACATTTGCTCCCTCTGTTAATGCTCTTTTTTCTATCTCAAAAACACTTCCATCACTTCCACCATAAATGGCAATGGAGCTTACTGAAGTAAAGTAGGAAAAACCTTGCAATGCTTGATCAATCTGCAGCGCAAGCTCTCTGGTAGGAACAATAATAAGTGTATTGGTTTTTTCGGTCGGATTTTTCGAAAGTTTATCCAAAATCGGAAGAACAAATGCAGCCGTTTTCCCAGTTCCTGTTTGAGCACAACCAATTAAATCTTTTCCACTTAAAATAATAGGTATCGCTTGTTCCTGAATTGGTGTTGGTGTTTCAAAACCCATTGAATCTAGCCCTTCTTGCAGCTGTTTCTCAAAATTAAACTCTTTAAAATTCAAAATGCTTTTTTATTTGTTTTCACGAAGATACGCTATAATTTTGGAACTCTTTGCAATGACAATGAAAGTTAAGTCATAGCTTGAATAAACTATCGAAGACGCGTGTGAGCAATGGCTGGGCGCGATGCCGTTGAGAGGTGAACGGCATTTTCAATATAAAATCTTAACAAAAACTTTAGTTTTTTTGTTTAGATTTTATTGAAAATGCTGCGAGGAGCGGGAGCAATCGCCCAGACTTGATTTTTTTGTCACTTTTTTCATCAAGGAAAAAAGTGAAGAAGAAAAATGAGAACTCAAATCTTCCTATATTCGTCAAACAAAATTCTCAATGTTCAAACTCATATACAAACTCTGCGGTTGGAAAGTTTCACACTTTCTTTCTGACGATATCAAAAAATGTGTCATTGTAGTTGCACCACATACTAGCAACTGGGACTTTATATTTGGTATGGGTGCAGTAAGCGTCATGAAACTGAATCAACGCTTTGTCATAAAAAAAGAATGGATTCGCTTCCCGTTAAAAAAACTCATGCTCTCACTTGGTGCGCTACCTATTAACAGAAATAAAAAAAATTCCATTGATGAAAAAAAAAGTTCGGTTGATGCAATTGCTGATTTATTTGAAGAACACAAAGAGTTGAGATTAGTAATCACTCCAGAAGGAACACGCTCTAGAGTTGAAAAATGGAAAACTGGGTTTTATTATGTCGCACTCAAAGCTAACGTTCCTATTGCTTTAGCGTTTATAAATTATGAAACCAAATGTTGTGGAATCGATACAATTATTTTTCCAACGGGGGACTTCAAAAAAGATATGAAAGTGATTATGGATTTTTATAAAAACATTAAAGGAAAAAACCCTCAAAATTTTTCTTTAGACGTGGAATTAAATAAATAATAGCTAGCAAAACCCCCTTCTGTAGCCCTTAATCCGTAAAAATGCCTTGCTAGTGCTTACCCAAAGAGCTTTTGTCGTTTGTTTTATGCGGCTTGTCCAATTTTTAAACGGATTTAGTAAAAACTTGAATATCTTTACAATGTATGAAAAACCTATTACGAATCATTTTTGGATTTCTACTCCTTTCAAATTATTCGTTTTCACAACAAGTTCCTGCTGTGGAAGAAAATATTCCCTTTTTAGTGACTTTTGGAAAAGATGGAGAAAAATCCTGGGGAGATGATGATTTTTCCCAAACTTATTTTTTTGTTATTCCTAAATTTCAAGTGAACCCAATATACATTCGCGTTTATGATGCTGAAACGAGTGCCGATTTTGATGAAAAAAAAGGAGAATACAATACAAAAACAAAATTTTCAGTGTATGGAGGCAAAGAATCATTTACCAATAAAGATGTAAGGTTAAAAGATCCCGGTGGTAAATACAAAAGTGGAAACTTGTTAGCTACAAAAACATTTGTTAGTAGTGATGTATACGATGGAGAATGGTATACGTTTGGCCCATTTAACCCAACCGAAGGAGAACTTGTGGGCGAATACGGAGGCTATATTTTTAAAATAATTGCGGAAGGAATCAGTGGCGATGATGGTAATTTATACAAATACTTTTTAAGCTCATCACCCAATGAAAATAAAGCAATAGAAGGTGGAAATGCTTTTACATTTGAATATACGTTTCGAATGTCTGACAATCAAAAGGATATTGCACACCTTTATCCTTATATCGAAGAAAATGTTTATTCAATAAGAATGTCAAATTTTGATTTTGATAATGATGGAGATGTTAACATTGTTTCAATGGTTAAAAAAGGTGAGCTCAGTAAAGCTTCGGGAGACAATGTTTGGGTGGACACGCAACACAAGATTGCAGATAAAGAAAAAAAGACTACTTTGGATGTGCAGTTTATTAAGAACAAAAAAGCACCTATAAAAAACAATAATGTCACACTATATGTAACCAACCAAGACGGAAATTTATTACCAATATATACAGTTCCAATTGGCGGTGTGCCACAAAAAAATAGTAAAGTACTTTTTAAACAAAAGAAAAAAACAGCTCCATATTAAATTTAATTCCTTTCGCTTTTGAAAAAATTATACATAATATATTTGACTTTTTTATCAGCGATTCTTTTTACCTCTACTTTATTTTCTCAAGCTTATCAAATAAAAACATACGGCATTGATAATGGAATTACTCAACCATATGTGTATACCGTTAACCAAGACAAAAAGGGCTATCTGTGGGCAGGGACTGGTGATGGAGCTTGCAAGTTTGATGGTATTAGCTTTAAATCGTTTTACAGTAATGATGGGTTTGCCGAAAATTTTGTAACAACAAGTTTTAAGGATAATTCCCGAAACTTATGGATCGGGCATAACCAAGGCGGTATTACCTTTTATGATGGAAAAATATTCAAAGTAATTAATACCAGTGGATTTTCTAAAAGTCCGGTTACTTCTATTATATCCGATGATAAAGGAGGCGTTTGGTGTGCCACCCAGAATGATGGTGTATTTAGAATAAGCAAAGCATTTGAGGTGGATGTTTTTAAAATGGAATTTAATCAGCTAACCATTTTTTCTCTTGCTCTTACTAAAAACAATCAATTACTTGTTGGTACAGGAGAGGGACTAATGCTATTTGATTTAACAGGAGCAAAGCGCAAGCCTATTTTTTCTAAATTAATAGAAGCACTCCCCGAAACAAAAATTCAATGTCTGATTAAAAAAAATAATTCTGGCAGTTTTTGGGTGGGAACAGAAGATGCAGGTTTATTTTTATTAACCCCCTCTTCCTCGAATAAAAATAATTTTAGTGCTACTCCAACAGGCAATAATTTGCCTGTTAAAGTTATAAATGTTCAAGATGTATACGAAGACAAATTATCGAATTTGTGGATTGCCACATTTGGGAATGGCGTTGTTAAACTTATACTTTCTTCTTCCACTCTTAAATATGAAGAACTTTTACAGTTTTCTGAAGAGAATGGATTGGGGAATAATTATACAAAAACAATTTATGCCGACCACGAGGGAAATGTTTGGGTTGGGACATACGGCTCCGGCCTTGTACAGTTGCAGGATAATTGTTTTACTTTTTATTCTCATCAAGACAAAAAATATAGTAACAGTGTAACTGCAATTTTAATTACTGAAACCGATAAATGGTTTGGCGTAGAGAATGGCCTAATTAAAATTGATCTGACTTCAAAAGAAAAATGGAAATTCTTTGACAATAAAAATGGGTTTGTAAATGATAAAGTAACATCTCTTTTTCAATCAGATTCTAATAGCTTGATTGTTGGAACAAATGAACACGGAGTTTTCAAGATGAATATTGATAAAAATACTTTTGCGAAAATTTCATTGAGTGAAGACCAACTTTGCAAATCAATAAATTCGATAACAGGAAATAAAGATGTTGTTTGGATTGCAACCAAAGGAGGCATTTTTAAACTTGAGTCAAAAGCAAAAATTACTACTCATTTTACTACCGAAAGCGGATTGACTCACAACAATATTAATCAAATTATTTTGGGCTCCGATAACAAACTATGGGTTGCCACTCATAGTAATTATATTTCATACATTGATTCTAATGATCAAATAAAAAACATCTTGATTTTTAATGGCACTGATTTGATAAATGTTTCCACGATATTAGAAGATAACAAAAAAAATATTTGGGTGGGCACAATGGGAAATGGAGTTTTTAAAATTAAGGACACTGTTGTAATGAGATTTACCGTTGAAAAAGGAATAAAATCAAATTACTGCTATAGTATTGTAAAAGATGGATCAAACAATATTTGGGTAGGCCATCGCTTGGGACTAAGTAGAATTAAGACAGAAAAAAATGAAGTTGATGTGTTTGACAAAAATGAAGGGATTTTAGGCGACTGCAATAGCTCCTCCTCTTTTACAGATTTTGAAGGGTACACATGGTTTGGAACAACTGCAGGAAGCGCCAAATTTGATCCTCACAAAGATGTTAAAAATTTAATTCCCCCGATTGTCAATGTTACTTCTTTCAAATTAAATGAAAAAGAAATTGATTATACGCGCGATACCATTCTTCCTTTTGATAATTATCGATTGCGAATTGATTTTGTGGGAATTACGTTCAAGTCAAGCACGCATATTTTGTTTCAATATAAATTAGAAGGATACGATGTTGATTGGTCAGACAAAACGAATACCGCTTTTGCACAATATGGTAAATTAAGCGATGGCGAATATACTTTTTTGCTCCGCGCGTTTAATAACGATGGTGTGAGTAATCAATCTCCATTTAGCATAAAAATTAAAATTGCGGCACCTATTTGGAAACGTCCTTGGTTTATTATTTTATGCATTGCAATTGTAATCTACGGCTTTTACTTAGTGTTAAAAATAAGAGACCGCAATCACCGACAGTTTGAGTTACAATTACAAAAGGCATTAAATGAAAAAACACGAGAAGTAATTTTTCAAAAAGAAGAAATTGAAAAAAAGAACAAAGACATTACAGATAGTATCCGCTATGCAAAAAGAATTCAGGATGCTATTCTTCCTGAATTAGATTCTTTGCGAAAAATTATTCCTGAATCATTTATATTCTTTCAACCGAGAGACATTGTTAGCGGTGACTTCTATTGGTTTAACAAGTATGGTGATTATTTAATAGTTGTTTGTGCCGATGCAACAGGACACGGTGTTCCGGGTGCTTTTATGAGTATGATTGGAAGCACATTGCTGAAAGAAATTGTTTCAAGAAAAGGCATTGATTCCCCGGCATTTGCGCTCGCATTGCTAGATGAAGAAATTAAAATATTACTTAGACAAACCGAAAGTGAACATCATCAAACACAAGATGGAGTTGATATAGTGATTTGTGAAATAAATTTAAAAACTCATTTTGTGCGCATTGCTTCAACAAAGCGACCTGTATTAGTTTCAAAAGATAATCAATTGCATATTATTAAAAAAGAAAGTGCTGAAGCGCGACAATATGAAACAAAAGATGTTCAACTTTCCAAAGGCGACACTTTGTATCTGTTTACAGATGGTTATCCCGATCAATTTGGTGGGGATGATGGAAAGAAAATAAAAATTGCAAATGTTCGAACAGTGCTTGATCAAATTCAATCGTTACCAATTGCAAAACAAGAAATGATCATTGAAAACTATTTCAACAACTGGAAAGGCGGCTACGAACAAATTGACGATGTACTTTTTATTGGACTGAAGTTGTAATTAGTAGTTGCAAAATTGCAGCAAAAGCAATTCCCCCTTTGCAAAGGGGGTAAGGGGGATTAGGCGGATGTTTATAATGAAACTTAAGCTATTTTGATCGCTCCAACGCTTGCTCTATATCATTTACTATATCAATAATATTTTCTAAGCCCACAGATATTCTTACCATTCCGGGAGTTATCCCCACTTCTTTTCTTTCCTCTTCTGTCAGTTTTGCATGCGTTGTTGATGCAGGATGAGTGGCAATCGTTCTGGTATCACCTAAATTTGCGGTAAGTGAACACATTTGCAATGCGTCCAAAAATTTTCTTCCTCTTTCAATTCCTCCTTTTATTTCAAACGTAACAATTCCTCCACCCAAACTCATTTGCTTTTTTGCAATTTCAAATTGAGGATGAGATAATAAAAATGGATAACGCACTTGCAATACATCAGGATGATTTTCCAATAGGCCTGCTAATTTATGTGCATTCTGACAATGCCGCTCCATTCTAATAGAAAGTGTTTCTAAACTTTTTGATAGCACCCATGCATTAAAAGGCGACAAAGCAGGGCCTGTGCTTCTGCAAAAAGTCTGAATCTCTTTTATCAATTCTTTTTTCCCAACAACAATTCCACCTACCACACGCCCTTGTCCATCAATGTATTTTGTTGCCGAATGTGTCACCAAATGCGCTCCGTATTTTATTGGTTGCTGAATAAATGGTGTAGCAAAACAATTATCTACATTTAAAATGAGATTGTGTTTGTTTGCTAAATTTCCCAACCACTCCAAATCAATAATATCCAAACCTGGATTGGAAGGCGTTTCCACAAAAATCATTTTTGTGTTTTTCTGAATCAACTTCTCCCACGTTTCCGGTTTATTTATGTCCGCATACGTATGTTCAATCCCCCACTTGGGCAAAAATTTTGTCATTACCGTATGCGTTGAACCAAAAATAGAACTTGCAGATAATATATGGTCTCCACTTTTTAACAATGCCATGAAGCTTGCAAAAATCGCTGACATTCCCGAAGACGTTGCAAAACCCGCTTCTGCACCTTCAAGTAAGCACATCTTTTCTATAAATTCTGAAGCGTTAGGATTTGAAAAGCGACTATAAATATTTCCTTCCAACTCATCAGCAAACATCGCACGCATTTGTTCGGCATCTTCAAATGTAAAACTAGATGTTAAATACAATGGAACGGAATGCTCTCTGTTTTCAGTTCTTTCCGACTGTGTGCGAATTGCGTTTGTTTCAAATTTTTTCATTTACACTTACTTTATATGTGATCTTTGCTCCTGCAGTTTCCAATGTTTTTGAAACCGAACAATATTTTTCCATTGATAATTCTACTGCTCTTTCTGCTTTCTCTCTATCAATTTGTCCTTTAAACTTAAAATGAACTTGTATGTTTTCCCACAACGATGGCTCTTTTCCTTGTTCTCTTTCTCCATCTATGGAAATTGTAAAATCTTCGATGATTTGTTTTTGCTTTTTTAAAATCAAAACAATATCAATAGCACTACAACCTCCCAAACCCATCAACAACATTTGCATCGGTCTAACACCTTTATTATGTCCTCCAATATTTTCGCCCGCATCCATCTGCGCAGTATTTCCTGTTTCACTGATGGCTTCAAAATGAAACGCATCGTCCAATCTTTTTAATTCTATTTTCATGTTTTTTCCTTTAATGTCATTTCGAGCATTCTGCGTTGAAGCAGAAATATCGAGAAACTCATTGTTTTTTATTTATCGATTTCAAAGGTAAGTAATTGGAGGAAATTTTGTTTAGTTTTGTGCAGAATCTAATTCCCCCTTGGAGAAGGGGGCTAGGGGGATTGACATGAGTAAGCACTTTTTCACATATCGACAAGCTATTCAACTCGAAGGCGGAGCAACACTTCCGACTACCGATGTGGTATATCATACCTATGGAACGCTGAATGCCGACAAAAGCAATGTTGTTTGGTTTTGCCATGCACTAACCGCCAATAGCGATGTTGCCGAATGGTGGGATTCACTTGTGGGCGAAGGAAAAACGTATGACCCAGCCAAACACTTTATCGTTTGTGCAAATATTATTGGGTCGTGTTATGGCTCATCTGGACCATTAACTATCAACCCCGAAACAAATCAGCCCTATTATAGCTCTTTCCCCCAAGTCACTATTCGCGATATGGTGAAAGTTCACATCGTTTTGCGCAAACATTTAGGGTTAGAAAAAATAAATACCATTATTGGTGGCTCAATGGGTGGTTATCAAGCAATCGAATGGGCATTAACGGAGCCGGAAATTTTTTCACAAATGGTTTTGGTTGCAACCGGAGCGCAGGAATCGGCTTGGGGAATTGCCATACACACCGCTCAACGATTGGCCATTGAAAGTGATAACACTTGGAATGAATTGAATCAATCTGCCGGAGCTAAAGGGCTGAAAGCTGCTAGAGCCATCGGAATGTTAACGTATAGAAATTACGAAGCATTTGTAAAAACACAAACAGATGAAGAACATAAACTTGATAATTTTAAAGCAAGTTCATACATCAATTACCAAGGAGAAAAATTAGTAAAACGTTTTAACACTTATAGCTATTGGCTTTTAGGGAAGTCGATGGACTCACACAATATTGCTCGTAGCAGAGGAAAATTAGAAGACGTTTTAAAAAGCATACAAATCAAAACAATCATCATTGGTATTTCCAGCGATCATCTTTGTCCGATTGCCGAACAAAAAATAATGGCGCAACACATCCCCAACTCCAAATTTGTAGAAATTGATTCTCCTTACGGACACGATGGATTTTTGATTGAAGGAAAATTGATTGGGGAAGCGATTACTGCATCGCAACAATAGAAGCGAAAACCCCTTTTATCACTTCTGCCATCTTTCCTACATTCAAACTTTCGAGTGTGTCTGATTTTTCATGATAATTTGGATTTCTGTAAAAAGAAGTGTCTGTAATCATTACAGCAACATATCCGTATTTCCAATAATTCAAATGGTCGGAAAAATCGATGCCTGGCAGAGATGCCGGTGCGTTTAAAGAGATTGCTTTTACAACTGAGGCACCATTCATTTTCTTTTTGATTTCTTTTGTTGTTTTTCCTTGTCCGATTTTTCCCACTACTGCTATAAAATTTGCTTTCCTTGGATAAAACAACTTCATCAAACCAATTGGATATTCTTGTGATTTTCGATTGTCAGAAAAGAACCCAATCATCTCCAAACAAATCATTGCTTTTACTTTAATGTGATTATCGTGCAACATTTTTGCATGTACAGCGCTTCCCATATTTTCTGTTCTGAAATTGGGTGGTTCTTCAAGAGTATACGCAACAAAATCAACACGATATTTTAAATTTCCACTTTTATTTTTTAATAGTCTGGCTACTTCCAATAACCCTGCTACACCACTTGCATTGTCATCTGCTCCCGGTTGTTCGCCACACACATCGTAATGTGCCCCAACAATAATTCGTTCAGCCTCTTTGGGCCCAAACGAACAAATAATATTTTTGTATTCTTTGCCATTTACCAAATACTTTTGTTCCTCGACAGCATCTGTTAGTTTTTTAAATTCTTCTGAAATATAGTTTGCACAAACATTCAAGCGCTCCACATGCTCATCACTACGCGCAATTGGCGACTTGATTAAAAATCTTAAATCTTTAATTATTCTGGCTTGATCTACTTTAATAGTATCCGATAAAATAGAAATGGGATTTGCTTTTATACAAATCCCATTCATAAATAATATTAGTAGAAAAAATAATTTTCTCATTATGCTTTTCCTTTGTCTGCCGAAGGATCAACAATAGCAATACTTCCCAAATCTCTGTCGAAAAAATACAAGCCACTTTTATCGCCTCCGATAAATTTCAATTTATCCAAAATTTTTCTTGCCAATGCCTCTTCCTCAATTTGTTCGGATACATACCATTGTAAGAAGTTGTGAGTGGTGTAATCCTTTTCTTTCAAACACACCTCTACACAATTATTAATTTCCTGAGAAACCAATATCTCGTGCTTCAACACTTCTTCAAAAACAAATTGCACCGATTTGAATTTTTGTGGCTGTGCTTTCAATGCCGGAATCAACGCCTGCCCACCTCGCTCATTCACATACTTTATCAATTTTAGCATGTGCATACGTTCTTCATCCGCATGTGTATACAAAAAGGCTGCGACCCCTTCCAGTCCTTGTGTTTCTGCCCAAGAAGCCATTGCTAAATAATATTGCGAAGACGATGCTTCCAGTTCTATTTGTTGATTTAAAGCCGATTCTACCTTTTTAGATACCATAATTTTTCTTTTGTAGGATTATGGATTGCAAAGCCAAATTGCATCCATTATACGGTGTAAAGTTAAGGGATTTTTTTGCATCTGAAAAAGCTTTTCAAATGTTAAGATTTTTTAACCTTTAAGAAATGAAATAAGCTGTATAATTCACTACCTTTGAAAGAGTAACAAATAGCGAAAAATAACGTTATAGACGATATGTCGAGCAACTATCAAAATTTAATTGAAAAACTGGATGAATTCATCCGTAAGTATTATAAAAATCTGCTTTTACGCGGATTGATTTATAGTATTGCGCTTGTATTACTGTTCTTCGTCTCCGCAACTACCCTTGAATACTTTGCACACTTTAATTCTGCCGTAAGAACCATCCTGTTTTATGCTTTCGTTCTTGCTAGCCTCTTTGTTTTAGTAAAATACATTGCAATTCCTGTTTCCAAACTTTATAAAATCGGAACAGTTATTTCTCATGAAGATGCTTCTCAAATTATCGGAAAACATTTTACCAATGTGCAGGACAAACTTCTAAATGTTTTGCAATTACAATCACTACAAGAAAGCAACCAACAACTATCAACCAACAACTATCAACTAATTGAAGCTAGTATAAACCAAAAAACAAAAGAATTAAAACCCATTCCATTTACTGCTGCTGTTGATTTTTCTGAAAACAGAAAATATTTAAAATATGCCTTGTTTCCCATTTTAACAATCACAGTTATACTCTTTGCTGCCCCTAGCATCATCACCGATGGAACAAAAAGATTGGTAAAGCACAATGAATATTTCGAAAAAGAAGCGCCTTTTCAATTTGTAATTACCAACTCCGATTTAAAAACAGTAACTCAAGAAGATTATGAACTCAAAGTAAAATTAACAGGCGATGAGATTCCAGATAATGTGTATGTGGAGATTGATGGAAACGAATTTAAACTCGACAAAGAAAACATTATCAATTTCAACTACCTTTTCAAAAATGTGCAAAAAAGTATCCGCTTTCAATTGGCCGCTGATGGTTTTAAATCAAAAGAATATGAATTAGTTGCTTTGCCAAATCCTATTTTATTAAATTTTGATATCGCATTGGCATATCCAAAATATTTGAACAAAAAAGATGAAGTTTTAAAAAACACTGGCGACTTAATTATCCCTGCAGGAACCAAACTCAGCTGGAGTTTTAACACACAAAACACGGAGCAAGTTCGTTTGAATTTTAATGATACCTCTTTTGCAGTTGCTCCAACTAGTGAAAATAATTTTATTTATTCCACTCGAATGTTTCGTGATAAATCATATTCTGTTACTACTTCTAATCAATTTTTAAAAAGCAAGGACTCCGTAACATACTCCATCAATGTTATTCCGGATGCTTATCCTCAAATTACTGTTGCTGAGAAAAAAGATTCTACTTCAACCAAACGAATTTATTTTCGTGGCGAAGTAAAAGATGATTATGGGTTTAATAAACTTTCTTTCAACTATCGTTTCATTAATAATAACGATAGTGCGATAACCGATACGCATAAAAAATTAACAACTAATACTGTTCCTATTGCTATAAGTAAAGCAATGACACAAGACCAGTTTTTTCACTATTGGGACATGACCGAATTGGGTGTTGCCCCCGGTGATCAAATTGAGTACTTTTTTGAAGTGTGGGATAACGATGGAGTGACTGGAAGCAAATCGGCCCGCTCACAAAAAATGATTTTTAAAGCTCCTACATTAAATGAATTAGATGCGAATACCGATAAAAATAATAATAAGATAAAAGAAGATTTAGAAGAAAGTATTCGTGAAGCAAAAGAGGTACAAAAAGAGTTGGCAGACTTACAACGCAAAGTTGCTGAGAAAAAAGACTTGACCTGGGAAGAAAAAAAGAAGTTGAAAGAGTTGCTAGACAAGCAAAAAAATCTTCAGAAAAAAGTGGAGGCGGTTAAAAATGAAAATCAACAGAACAACCAGCAGAAAAATGAATACAAACAGCCAAATGAAGAAATGCTTGAAAAGCAAAAGCGCATAGAAGAGTTGTTTGACAAAGTAATGACACCCGAACTCAAAGAAAAATACGATGAGTTGCAAAAGTTGTTGGAAAAATTGGATAAAGACAAGGTGCAGGAAGCATTGGATAAGATGAAGCTCGACAATAAAGATTTGATGAAAGAGTTGGATCGTAATCTTGAAATTTTTAAACAATTGGAGGTAGAACAAAAACTTCAGGAAAATATCGACAAACTAAAAGAGTTGTCTAAGAAAGAAGACGAGCTTGCTAAGCAGTCGGAAGAAAAAAAATCGGATGCCAAAGAACAAAAAGCAAAACAGGATGATTTGAATAAAAAATTTGATGATTTGAAAAAGGATTTGAAAGAGCTAGAAAAAAAGAATAGTGAATTGGAAGAACCTAAGAAACTTGAAAATACAGAGCAAAAGCAAAACGACATTCAAAATGAAATGAAAAAAAGTAGTGAGAGCTTGAATGAAAATAAAAAGAAAGATGCCGCTAAATCTCAAAAAGAAGCTGCAAAAGAAATGCAGGAAATGAGTCAACAAATGGAACAGGCACAGCAGGATGAACAACAACAACAGGAAGGAGAAGACATTGATAAAATGCGAGGACTGTTAGAAAACATCATTCAGTTATCGTTTGGACAAGAGGCATTAATGGGGCAATTGTCGAAAACCAAGCCCAACGACCCTCAGTTTGTAAAAATCAACCAACAACAGAAAAAGCTGAAAGACGATTCTAAAATGATTGAAGATACTTTGCTTGCACTCAGCAAACGAGTTCCTCAAATTGCTGCAGCTGTCAATAAAGAAATAAGCGCTATTAATATGAATATGGATAAGGCCCTGGCTGAAATTGCCGAAAGCCAAACTCCTGCCGTTGATGGTAAAAATCACAAACAGGAAGCCTTGAGTCGCCAACAATTTGCAATGACATCCATCAACAATTTAGCCTTAATGCTGAATGAGGCTTTGAGTTCGATGCAGGCTGCTGCTAAAAAACCCGGCAAACCCGGAAGTGGAAGTTGCAATAAACCCGGAGGGAAAGGCCAAAAACCTTCTATGGCTAGCATGCGACAAATGCAGGAGCAAATAAATCAGCAAATAAAAAAGCTGAAAGAAGGCATGGAAAAAGGTGGAAATAAACCCGGAAATAAACCCGGGATGGGAATGGGTGGAATGAGCAAGGAATTAGCTCAGTTGGCAGCTCAACAAGCTGCTTTACGTCAGGAATTACAAAAAATGAGTGACCAAATCAATAAGGACGGAAAAGGTGCCGGAGGAATGAGCAAAATTGCCGAAAAAATGGAAGAAACGGAGACGGATTTGGTAAATAAACTCATCAGCCCCGAAACGCTTAAACGCCAGGAAGAAATCTTAACTCGCCTATTAGAAAGCGAAAAGGCCGAAAAAGAAAGAGAAATGGATGAAAAAAGACAGTCAAATGAATCAAAAAATGCAAATTATAGTAACCCTAATGAATTTTTAGAGTATAACATCCTGAAACAAAAAGAAACGGAATTACTCAAAACGGTTCCACCGTCATTAAGTCCTTTCTTTAAAATAAAGGTAAACCAATACTTTAACAACTTTGGAAACTAATATGGTACTTGCAGAAAATCAAAAAATTAGAATCGCTTCGAGGGCTGAGAACATCATCCTTGTTGAGCGAATGATAGAAGATGTATGTGATTTATTCAACATCAGCGAAGATTATTATGGTAATATACTTGTTGCAATTACCGAAGCAGTAAACAATGCCATCTATCATGGTAATCAGGCTAATCCTAAGAAAAATATCGATATCTTTTTTAAATCTTTCCCCGATCACGTTTCTTTTATTGTAAAAGATGAAGGAAAAGGCTTTAATTATGATAACCTACCGGATCCTACAAATCCTGAAAACATTGAAAATCCAAATGGTCGCGGTGTTTTTTTGATGCGCAACCTAGCCGATAAGGTTTCTTTTGAAGATAATGGCAGTAAAGTGGTGTTGGATTTTAAAATGACCGCTTAATTGACCTTCATTTTCAGCCAATCGCTATAGTTGATTATATCTGTATCCGAACTACTATTCAACATTATTCCATCAAGCAACATGTTAATTTCTTTTAGCAGTTGCTTGTTCTTTTTTATTCTGTCCGACTTCATCATTTTTTCTATCACCACAATTAAGTGCTTTTGACGAACATATTCTTCTTTCTTTAACAGCACCGAATATTCTTTTCTAATTCTATCCGATTTGTGTTCTAAATAATCGTAGTCATTTAACTCAAATCGTATCATCAATTCAAACACCGCTAACTTCAAGTGCCAAGCTTCATCCAAGTGTTTAAAAGCATCTTGCATCATTGGTTTCACTAAATGTTTTAAGGATTCTTTAAAATTCTTTTTCTCAAAATTTAATACTGCTAAATTCAAATACACAAATACATTGTAAATCGGAAGCTTTTTAATACTGCTATTGTCTTTTGCTTCATGTAATATTTCAATCGCTTTATCAATATTTTTAACCGAATAGTTTATCACCAAAGAATTATAGTAGTAAAACAAATATTTATCGTGCAATTGCCCATTAAACTCATCCATGGCAAGTTTCAACTTGTTGGCATATTCTAAAGAAAGGTCTGTTTTTTTATTTTTAAATAAGGAGTTGATCAAATACGTTAACATTTGAAGTTTTGTATCGTGATTATTTTTATTAAATAATTTTTCTTTTGTGAACTCATCAAACGTTTTCAATAAATATTTTTCTAAGGATTTATAATCCTGTTGCTGAAGCAGGATGCGGCTTACCGACTGGTATATTTTAAATCGTAAAACCGGACTGTTTTTTACATCTTTGCTTTTTGCAAAATCGTTTACTGTTTTTTGTAAAAGCTGAAGAATTTCTGTGTTTTGTTTTGCGAAATTTTGCGAAACTTTTATACGGTAAATCAAAGCCGCTAAAATGTCATCAATCTCCTGTACCTTATTAAGTTTAGAGCGATTATCTTTGCGTTTTTGAATGTATTCTTCCGGATTAATTTCCAATGTTTCGTGCGAAAGTTTAATGAACTCACCATAAATAATGTCCAACCATTCTAACTGCTCATTTTCGTTTGCTTTTCGAAACGCCTTGTTTAAATAGTAATAGGCGGTAGGGGCTTGTCCTTTACTTTGAAATAATCGCGATAACAATAATAGATTTAAAATAATGTTGTATTCATTTGAGTCATAGTAATGAAGCGTTAAACTTTTTCCAATATCTTCAAAAAGCCTGTTTTTAAGCCGATACAGCGCATTTTTATCTTCTCCTTGATATAGTTTCTTGAGAATTTTATCTTCATCGTAACCTGGATATTGTTTGCGGATGAAATCAAACAACACTTCATCTTTGCGTTCCGTTGCTTTTTCAGTTCGATTGATAAAGAGTTTGAAATTTCGAATTTCCTCCTTGTTCATATTGCCTATCACTTCGGGAAGGATGTTCATTTTTATAGTTTTTATCCTCTAAAGTCTTAGTAAAGGAGGTTTGAATACGTAAGAAAATTACAAATTTAATTTAATATACCAAAATATTTAAATACTTTTGATTAGAAAACATCCCGAAAACTTAAAATTATTAGTTATGAAAAAAAATCTGCTACTACTTTTATGCTTGTTCTTGCTCAAATCTAACAAAAGCAATGCGCAAGCCGCCTTGGGAATAAGTCAATATGCCTACACCGTATATAACGATACCGTTCCTGCTTATTCATTTGATAGCGTAAAGATTTTTGTGGTAAACAAGGGGGCTTCAACCTTTAATGATAACTTTCAAATAATAACTTCCGTTGGCGACTCTACTCTGGCAAATTTACACAGAGTAGATACTGCTTACTCTTTCTTTGCACCCGTTCTTCCCCCGGGAGATAGCGTTGCTTATACACTTTATCCTTATTATTTTATTGGTGACTCCACTTATCAATACCATTATGACATCAATGTAATTGTTATTTGGCCGATAGCACTTACAGCCGGTACAAGTGATTCGCTTCAGTTTAATATTGTGATTCTTTTGAATGCAGACGTTCAGGAAATTGACTTAACCCAATATATTAAGGCGTATCCGAACCCTACAACAGGTAGTTTTAAACTAGAAAACAGTTCAGAAAAAGCCATTGAAGAAGTAAGAATTTACGATTCATCCGGCCGTTTGATTCAAGTAGAGAAAACCCCTTCCTCTATATGTACTGACGAATGGAAAAAAGGGACATATCTGGTCAAAATTCAACTAGATAACAACCAAACCAAAACGATTCGAGTCATCAAACAATAATAATTCCGCCATATCTAAACGACCTCTCTACTTAAACACAGAGAGGTCGTTCTTATTCATTATCTTTGCATTATGGACACAGAATTTGAATTCCAAAAGGTATTAAAACAGCTTTCAAAACAGTTTGGGGATGATATAGATATACAAGGCTTGCTTTTCATCATTGGACTGCAAGAGCTGGGAAAAGGGAAGATTAAACTATCGAAAAACGAAAAGCTGGATGTTATGCACATTGCTATTTGCACCCTACTTTCTCCTTATGGATATTACGAATACGAGGGCTTGGATAAAGACGGCTGGCCACATTGGAAAACAACCGAAAAACTGCCACCATTAAAACCGGCACAGCAACAAGAAATCATAAAACAAGCAGTAGTTGAATACTTTAAAACTGTCGAAACTCAGCCTTAATTATTGGATTTTTACAGTAACGTCTGCGTCTTTTCCAGGCTCATCTAAGCGAAGAACACCTACCCCCGTTCCAGGATATGCAGGATGTGTAGCTTTTACATCAAAAATTGCAGGTAGTTTTACATCAAAAGAAGCATCCCCCGACCCATCGGTTGTGTTTTCATAAACCACATCACCACTCACAGAAGGTGCCGCAAGTTGCACTGTAGCACCTGAAATAACAGCACCATTTGTGTCAACCACTTTCACTTTTCCGTGACAAGTTTTGTCTTTATTGCAAGAAGTAGAAACGAATACTATTGATAGTAATGCTACCACTGCTGCAGTTGCTAAAATTCTGTTGACTAAAGTTTTCATGATCTATTTTTTTAATACTAAATTTCGGTACGATGAATGTAAGACTTGATTATCTTTACAACTAACAAATTTAATAAAATTAAAATGAATAACAAAAAACTTTTCGTGCGATTTTCATTTGTTTTAGGGCTTTTTTTGATGATTACCTCATTTAACACCCCTGATTACAAGGGTTCGGGGAACATGAACGTGCTAATTAAGACTACTTACGGGGATATTAAGATAAAACTATACAACGAAACACCTCTTCACCGCGATAATTTCTTAAAACTGGCAAAAACTCATTATTTAGATAGCCTTTTGTTTCATCGAGTTATCCAAAAGTTCATGATTCAAGGTGGCGACCCAAATTCGAAAAATGCTATTCCCGGAGAATTATTAGGTGAGGGCGGACCGGATTATACAATTCCCGCAGAAATAAATCGCAGCATTTTTCATAAAAAAGGCGCCTTGGCCGCTGCTCGCGAAAGTGATTTGGACAATCCAACTCAAGCTTCCTCCGGTTCACAGTTTTATATTGTACAAGGGAAAACTTATACCGATTCTTTACTCCAGATTCAAGCAGGTAGAATTACGAAAAGAACCCTTTTCAGCTATATTGTTCGCCTTCCTGAAAATCAACATTACATTGCTGATTACAACCATTATTCAAAAGCTGAAAAAGTAGATAGCATGAAATACATCAACGATATTTTTGATGCGCTTGTTGAAAAAGAATTACCCAATGTGGCACCATACAAATTTACTCCTGAACAAACAAAAGCGTATACCACTATTGGCGGAACTCCATCTTTAGATAATACTTATACTGTTTTCGGAGAAGTATATGAAGGGCTGGAGATTGTAGATAAAATTGCAGAACAAAAAACAGATAAAAATGCGCGACCAATTGAAGATATCCGAATCATCAGTGTTTCAATTATTCCTTAACTTGGCGCTTTATTTTTAATATACTGATGAAAGACCGCATAGAAGAATTATTAAATGAAATAGAAGCATTTACCGCTAGCAGTAAAGAGCACGTGGAAGAGTTCCGCATAAAAATACTTTCCAAAAAAGGAAAAGTAACCGAATTATTTGACGAATTTAAATCGGTTGCGCCTGAAATGAGAAAAGAAGTCGGAGTTAGACTCAATGAATTAAAAAACAGAGCGCAAGCTAAAATCAATGTTCTCAAAGAAAAATTTGAGCACACAAATGATGCTGTTGATTCAACAAGTGACCTTACTCTTCCTGCAGAAAACATCTCCCTTGGCTCTCGTCATCCTTTATCAATTGTAAGAAATCAAATTGTGGAAATTTTTTCACGAATTGGATTTACCGTTTCTGACGGACCCGAAATTGAAGACGACTGGCATAATTTTACAGCATTAAATACACCTGCCGATCATCCTGCTCGTGACATGCAAGATACTTTTTACATCAGCGAAAATCCGGATATCGTTTTAAGAACACAAACTTCATCCGTGCAAGTGCATGTGATGGAAGGCTCTGAACCGCCTATCCGAACTATTTCTCCGGGACGCGTATATCGTAACGAAGCCATTTCTGCTCGTGCACATTGTCAGTTTCATCAAGTGGAAGGTTTATACATTGATAAAAAAGTTTCGTTTGCCGATTTAAAACAAACGCTCTTGTATTTTTCGAAAGAGATGTTTGGTGAAGAAACAAAAATTCGTCTGCGTCCTTCTTATTTTCCTTTCACAGAAATTAGTGCTGAAATGGATATATCTTGTCCGTTTTGCAAAGGTGATGGCTGCAATATTTGTAAAGGTGCTGGCTGGGTGGAAATTTTGGGCTGTGGTATGGTCGACCCTTCTGTACTTGATAATTGTAAAATTGACAGTAAACAATACAGCGGATTTGCATTCGGAATGGGAATTGAACGCATTGCCATGTTAAAATATCAAGTAAAAGATTTGCGTTTGTTTTCTGAAAATGATGTTCGTTTCTTGAAACAATTTAAATCTGTTATATAGATACGGCTCTCGACTTCCCGCCCGGATGAATCCGTTCGGACGGGCGCTCGAACTGACTTCCGGAGCGTCATTGCGAGGGAGGAAGGACCGCGGCAATCTCACCATATATTATGTCAAGACTATTGCAAATTGAAGAAATGCTAAAGAATGAGTCCAACGACTCGTTCTTAAACTATGCATTAGCGCTAGAATATGCAAAAGAAAATAATGTAGTAAAAGCTATTGAATTAATTGAAGCATTACTTGCGCGCGATGAAAATTATTTAGGTGCGTATTATCAATTGGGGAAATATTACGAAGCAATGGAAAATCCCAAACAAGCAATTAATACTTACAATAAAGGCGTGTCCATTGCTCAAAAACAAAAAAACAACAAAGCGCTAGGGGAACTCAATGAAGCATTGTGGATGTTGGAGGATTGATCCTGCCAAACCAAACGTTTAATAGGACGTCACCCTGAGCATGACAGCACAAATGACACTTTGTGAATGTTGGAGAATTGAACTACTTCAACGAATCATACACTTTCGTCACTTTTTCTTTTTGAACTTTTGCGCTTTCAATATCTGCTTCAAGCACACGTGTATCTGCACTCGGATTTATCTCTTTTAATTTTTTGATTTTTTCGGAACTAAAAATAATTTTATCATCATACATATCGGCAATTTCTTTTACTGCTTTTTTTGCATAATACGCCACCCACTTAATTGTTCCCTCATCTTTTGCAATGCCTGCAAACACCTCCACTCCGGCATTCACCGTCTCATCCTTTTTATCTTTTTTTAGAAATGATGAATATTGAGAAATGTAACCAATCAAATTAAAGCCCGTAAATTTTGAAGCTGCTTTTACAAAAAAATCATTGTTTTCATCTGAGCCATTTGCAGAATACAAATCTGTAATGGCGTATAGTACATCCATGTTTTTTTCATTCTCATACATTTTTGCAACAGCCATAGCATCTGCCACATTCATCTTTCCAATAGCAGAAAGTGACGAACTAAAAACGTAATATGATTTGTCTTTCAAACCATCGTTGTAAAGTGTTTCCAAGTCTGCATCTTTGAAGTGAGCCGACAAATATTCCAGAGCAAGTGCTCGAACTGCTGACTTAACATCATTTTTAGCAAGATCAACCAATTTTTCTTTTATTTCTTTTTCATGACCTGCCTCAATGTTTTTCAAGGCATCAATCGCATCCAAACGCAAATTCCAGAATTTATCGTTCAGTGCTTTTATAACTATTCGCGTAGCCGCTGAATCATATCCCTTTACTTCAAATCCTTGAAGTGCTTCTGCTCTGTCCAAATACAAAGGTGCATTATCATATTGAAATACTAATTCTTTTTGCGTTTTGTTCACACTCTTCGTGCACAATACCATTTTTTCTGCGTCAATATTTATTAAATCTGGTTCGGTTGGAGCATCAAATTCAAAAACCTCCTCTGCTTTACGAATATCTATTTTTTTACGAATTACCGTTTCCCCCCAATACAAATCAACATACATGGGGATTCTAAACAAGGGAGTAGTAGAAAAATCCTGCGTTTGTTTAATTATAATTTTTATTTTTTTGGCTGTTGCATCGTATGCTGTTGTTTCATATAAACTAGGGTGTCCGGGCGACAAAAACCATTGGTTAAAAAACCAGTTTAAATCTTCCCCTGTTACTTTTTCAAAAGCCAAACGCAATTGATGAATTTCTCCCGACCCAAATTTATTTGTTTCTAAATATAATTTCAGAGAAGCAAAAAAAGCATCGTCACCTACATACTTGCGCAGCATATGAAGCACCTGTCCACCTTTATTATAACTATGCCCATCAAACATATCTTCTCTATCGTTGAATTGAAACCGAATTAAGTTGACTTGTTTTCTATCTGCCTCTGCAAAATATCCTTCACGGGATTCGGCACTGAGATGGTCGGCTGCATCCAGTCCATACTTATATTCTTTCCATAAATATTCTCCATAAGTAGCAAAGGATTCATTCAAAGGCAAGTTGCTCCACGATTCGCAAGTGACTAAATCGCCAAACCATTGATGAAACAATTCGTGAGAAATATAATCTTCATAATCTTTGTCCAACAATTCTCGATCTGTTCTTTGTAAATATTCGCTGTGCAATGTTGCAGTTGTATTTTCCATTGCTCCCGAAACATAATCTCTTGCTACAATTTGTGAATATTTATTCCAAACATATTCTACCCCTAATTTGTTTGAAAAGAACTCCATCATTTCGGGAGTATTTCCAAAAATGGATCGGGCATAGGGCTCATACTCTTTTTCCACATAATAGCTTACTTCCTTTCCTCTCCATTTATCTTTCACAATTGCAAAATCGCCAACCGCCATCATTGCCAAATAAGTAGAATGAGGAAATTCCATTTTCCAATAATCGGTGCGGGTTCCATCTCCGTTATCAAAGGAAGAACACAATTCGCCATTTGAAAGTGTAACATATTTCTTATCAACGGTCATGTAAATCTCCTGAGTCATTTTTTCATTTGGATGATCAATGGTTGGCATCCAAACCGAATTAGATTGTGTTTCGCCTTGTGTCCATATTTCCATCGGTTTGTTTTTATCTTTCCCATCCGGATTAATAAAATACAAGCCCTTATCATCATTGATTGCAAGGCTTCCACCACCCTTTTTTAATTCGTTTGGCTTAGAAACGTAATCAATAAAAATTTTATACTCTTCGTTATTTTTATATTCTTTATCTAATTGAATCGCAATAATGTCGTTTTCATATTTGTATTGAAGCGGTTTTTTTGTTTGGGCAATTTCTACATCATCCTCTAAATGCCCTGCAGGATCTTTCTTTTTACCTTTTGTAACAACAACTGTTGTTTGTACCAACGATACCTCTTTAATTTCCATTCCACGTGCATCCAAAAACAAGGTGGACGTTGGATAGAAATACGGTTTTATAGTAATTGTTGCTTTCCCATACATGTATTGTTTTGTCCAATCAAAACTCACATCTAGCTTTGTATGTAAGACATCGCTTAATTGTGTTTCCGAAGCTTGGTAAACGATTGGTTCGGGGCTGCTCACTGTTTCGATGGTGTCAAGGTTCATCACAAGTGGCTCTTCCGTTTCTGTTGTTTTTTTAAACAGATTGCAGGAATTAAAAATCAGCGCAGTAAAAAATATAAGAGAGAGATTTTTGAAAAACATATAGTATTATTATTAAAAAGGACGGAGTAAATTTACGGAGAACAAATTGATTGGTTGAGATAAAAAAAGGAAAGCCTTGTTAAAACAAGGCTTTCCTTTTTGATTAGAAAATTTTATTATCTAACAATTGTAATTTTTTTGGTAATTACATTAGAGCCATTTTGAATATTTACAAAATACAATCCTGCATCTCTGTCTGTTAAATCCAGTTCAACAGTCCCTCGTGATGTTACTTTAATTTGTTCACTGATTACTTTTTCACCTAACATATTAAACACCTCAATCACCATGTTCTCATTTTCAACTTGTCCGAATTGAATGTTAACAATGTTTCTAGAAGGAACAGGATAAACTGTAATTTGATCCAGTGTTTCAGCCGAAGCAACATCTGTTGCAGACAAAACTGAAGGATCCCATTTGTAAATACCATCTAAGGTTGAACTTTGGTTAAAGCTTCCAGCCCATCCTGTAACTCCATCAAGGAAAGAAACTGACAAAAACTGAACGGAACCTGTATCCACATTCATCATACTAGTACAATCATCCATACTGTAAGAAGAACCATTGCTTGGGAAAGCAGCAACGTTATGCCATCTAGAAGTGGTTCCCGGAACGAATGTAATGATTGGACGTTTCACCAAATATCCTGTTGGTGCTAAAGTTGTCCAAGTAGTTCCGCCATTAATAGTTTTTTTGATGTCATAAGGAATGGTGTCACTAACAGCAATTCCGGTATTTGCATCTTTAAATTTCATATTGAAACTAGAAGGGAATCCTGTAGTGTTTACCGTCCATGTAAGTCCTTTATCAGTTGATTTATACATTCTGCCTTTGTTAGTAGCAAACCATACTGTATTTCCAAAAGTTGTATATAAATTTACAATTCCTGCTTCACTAGCAAGGGAATTAGGTAGGGATCCGGTTGAAACCTGTGTCCAAGTGGTTCCACCATTTGAAGTTGTATAAATAACAAAATCACTAGCTGTTGTTGCTGTTGGGTCACCCATACAAACACCATTGTTCGCGTCAAAGAAGTGCACAAAATCTGCCCAGCTATTTGTGAATGGTGCGGTTGACTGAATGGCCCATGTTGCTCCTCCATCAGTTGTTTTTACAATTGCTCCACCTGTTCCTGTTAAAGGAAACATACAAGCATATGCAGTTAAATAATCTACTGCAAAAATATTGGAACAACCATAATTTGTAGAACCTGTGAAAGTAATTGTCCCCGGAGTCCAAGTTGTTCCAGCGTTGTTGGTTCTTGTAAATTCTCTGATATATCCTGATGGATTTGTTCCATCATAAGCTTTTGCCCAAACAGTATTCACATCCACAATATCAATTTCATCAATTCCTCTTGAAGAAGCAACGAAAGAAGAATTTTGTCTGATCCACACTGTTGCCGCTCCGCCCACTTTAATGTAACGCTCTTTGGTCTTAATGTCTGAACCATTAATATTTGTTGCAGTTAAAGAAATTACGTGATAGCCATTTGTGGCAAAAGTTACTCCAGTAGGGTTTTGTAATGTTGATGTTGCAGGTGTTCCTCCTTCAAATGTCCATAACCAAGAAGTAGGAGAGTTAAGAGAATTGTCTGTAAAATCAACAGGTGCTCCAATTGCAGGAATTGTATTACTAGCTGTAAAATTAGCAATAGGAACGATTCCAGACAATGGACGAATACGAATTGTTGCTTGTTCGCCTGAACTAAAATTATATGATCCAGGATTTAAAGCAGTTAAATAAAAGTAGCCATTATAAGATCCAGCCCAACCCCAGTTAATGTGAAAGTGGTTTACAGGAATATTATAACCATCGCAAACAAATTCATGTCCTGCTGCTCCAGTACCATCATTTCCTGCCAGTAAACAAGGACGACCTTGATCCATTTCTGCTTTGATTAAAGCATCCCAAGCAGCATCTGTAGAAAAGCTTGCTTTGTTTTTTGCTTCTGCACTTGGCTGATAAGCAAAATAATTAATTAAAGCCGGGGCTACTGCTGTATTATAAGCTCCTGAACCAGCCGGAGCATAATTCATATCAACAGATATTCCAGCATGAGACATTAACGTTGCAACAGCCGTTTTTTGTGCCGCTGTTGACGCACCAGAATAACTATTAAGCATACTTGCCCATTGGTAAGTTGTTGCTCCAAAATTTGCAGTAAGCGGCCCAGCGTATGCTGATGTATATGTATGAGAACCAACTCCAGTAGTTGGGTAGTTCCATTTTTTCATAATTTGAGACATCCCCGTAGCAACACATCCTGTTGGTACTCCGGCAGGACATAAATTGTTATATGGAGTTGTTTGATCCCAAGTAGTTGCACACAATGGAGAAACTGCACTAGGGGATTTAGTAAACTGCTCATTTAAAATTTGATTCCACTCTAAAATTGTTTCAGCATTTGACGAGTTTGCATCAATGTTCTTGCTAATTTCCACGCTGTATCGATCAAAAAATGCTTGCGCGTTTTCAGGAATATTGTATCTACTAAGGTTTCCTTCTACTGAATAACCTATGATTGGGTGAATCATATCATCAGCAGGAACCATCACAAATCCACCTGAATTAAAAATAAAGGTGTAGAAGGTAGTAACTCCGTTATACTTTGTTTCAAATGAATCGCCAATAGTAATATCGGTCACTCCATTTAATTTATAATGATCGTACCATTTTGTTGCTACCGTTTTAGCAACATCCATTGGAACTGAGTTTGCGAAAATAATTGTTACTAAAAACAACATCGCAATAGTTGAGAATAACTTTTTAATCATGGGTCTAAATTTAAGTGTATAACAAACTTGCGTCAATTTTTTTAAAAAAGCAAATAAATCTCGAAAATGCTGTAACATTCCTTTTAGTCCAAAATTATTACAACTGGATTTCAAAAAAACAATACATTTGCTTTATGCTAAAAGTAAAAGTAAATAATCAAAAAGAGCACACGATTGAACTGGAGAACATTTCTGCTGGAATCATTGATGGGAAAGCTTTTTCTTGGGATGTAATAGAGGTTAAAAATGGTAGTTTTCATGTTATAAAAGACAACCGTTCTTACAACGTAGAGGTGATAAAAGTGGATGTATCAGAAAAAAGCTTTTTGGTAAGTGTGAATGGCAACAAATACCAATTAAATGTTAAAGATAAATTTGACGAATTGTTGAAGAGCCTTGGGTTTGATGATTTAAATGCGAAAAAAGTAAACGAAATAAAAGCTCCAATGCCCGGATTGGTATTGGATGTGAGAGTTTCTGAAGGCGATACGGTTAAAAAAGGAGACGCAATTTTAGTTTTGGAAGCTATGAAAATGGAAAACATTATCAAATCTCCAACCGATGGAACGATTAAGAAAATCAATGTAAAGAAAGGTGTTGCAGTTGAAAAAAATCAGGTGCTTATTAACTTTGGATAGATGTCTTCCCTTACGCTTCGACTACGCTCAGCGTGACGTCATACTGAGCGTAGTCGAAGCATAAGAGACTAAAAGCTACAAAAAAATGGAAAACAATCGTAGAGATTTTATAAAAAAATCGGCATTAGCAATTGGTGCTATCGCTATTACTTCCTCTATTGGAAAAGCATTAACTAATTCAGAAAGTTTCGAAAAAGAAAACCCCTTATTGGACGGAGGAAAATATACACTCCCCGCTTTACCTTATGCATACGATGCCTTAGAGCCACACATTGACAAATTAACAATGGAAATTCATCACAGCAAACATCATCAAGCCTATGTCGACAATATGAACAAAGCCTTACAAGCGGCTGATGGAAATGTATTGGGAAGTCCACAAACATTTGAAAACATTTTTGATAAGGTTGCAAAGCTTCAACCTGCGCTCCGCAATAATGCTGGCGGGCATTACAACCATTCAATGTTTTGGCAACTGATGCGCCCTGCAAAATCAGAAGGGAACTCCCCTGAAGGAAAATTAGCAGAAGCAATTAAAACCGAATTTGGTTCCTTTGAAGAATTTAAAAAACAATTTGCAGAAGCTGGAATGAAACGATTTGGTTCTGGTTGGGTTTGGTTGGTAAAAACACCAGAGAAAAAATTTGTCATTACCTCAACCGCTAATCAAGATAACCCATTGATGAAGCTAGATTCCGTTGAAGTAAAAGGGGTGCCTGTATTAGCTTTAGATGTTTGGGAACATGCCTACTATTTAAAAAATCAAAACAAACGTGCTGATTATATTGCTTCTTGGTGGAACGTGGTGAATTGGGAAATGGCGGAAAATTTATTCTCTCCTGTTAAATAGTTTCAAATTTCAGATTGCAAAAACTTGAACCCTGAAATTTTTTTTACACCAATGCAATATCAAACTGCACCAAGTCCACAAACTCTTGAACGCGAGCGTCTACATCTTGACTTTTTAATCCGACTAAATTTTCGGTTCCAAATTTTTCTACACAAAATGATGCCGTTGCTGAACCAAAAATAATTGCACGTTTCATGTTTTCGAAAGAAATATCTTTTGTTTCTGCTAAATATCCAATGAATCCTCCTGCAAAGCTATCCCCCGCGCCAGTAGGATCAAACACATCTTCTAAGGGTAATGCCGGAGCAAAAAATACTTGTGTTTTATCAAACAACAATGCACCGTGTTCTCCTTTTTTAATAATTAAATATTTTGGTCCCATCGCCAAAATCTTTTGTGCTGCTTTTACTAAGGAATATTCCCCAGAAAGCTGACGCGCTTCACCATCATTGATTGCCAGCACATCTACCATTGCAATTGTTTCCACTAAATCATTCATGGCAATGTCCATCCAAAAGTTCATCGTATCCAAAACAATTAATTTCGGTCGGTTTTTTAATTGCAATATAACTTGTTGTTGAACTTTCGGAACTAAATTTCCCAGCATTAAAAATTCACAATCCTGATAGGCATCCGGAACAACAGGATTAAACGTTTCAAGCACATTTAATTCAGTTGTAATTGTATCACGACTATTCATGTCGTTGTGATATTTCCCTGCCCAAAAAAATGTTTTTTGATCTTTTATAATTTGTAGTCCATCGGTGTTGATGTGGTGCTTATGCAGCATTTGTATGTGCTCAGCCGGGAAATCGCCACCAACAACAGAAACCAAATTTATTTTTTTTGTAAAATAAGATGCTGCAAGAGAAATGTAGGTAGCAGCGCCACCCAAAATTTTATCGGTTTTACCAAAAGGGGTTTCAATTGCGTCAAATGCTACTGTTCCTACTACTAATAAGCTCATAATATTGATTTTTGTAAATATTTCGGGCAAATATATTGCATAA
This sequence comes from Bacteroidota bacterium, assembly GCA_023251805.1. GTDB lineage: Bacteria > Bacteroidota > Bacteroidia > 2-12-FULL-35-15 > 2-12-FULL-35-15 > 2-12-FULL-35-15. Next base: position 41,836 of record JAHEYB010000002.1, read on the forward strand.
TTGCCTTGAACATACTAATATTGCACTCCTTTTTCGAAAAGGATATTAACCAGATACAAACAAATTCCCTCTTAGCTCAGCTGGTTAGAGCATCTGACTGTTAATCAGAGGGTCGCTGGTTCAAGTCCAGCAGAGGGAGCCAAAGTAGAAGCCCTACAAACAAATGTTTGTGGGGCTTTTTAATTTAATATTAAGTGTTACTACTTACTTCCCTCCGTTTTTTACAATAAACCACCACAACGCTACATACACTGCTTCTGGTTTCGCTCCTCTGATAGAACTTGTAACATCGCTCATTTTTGCGATTGTACTTCCGCTTGAGTTATTGATATCGTTTCCAGAAATTTTAAGTACTGTGTTTCCACTTGCATTGCTAATTGTTTTTCCATCGCTATCTACTTTTCCAATTGTTGATCCACTTGCATTGCTAACAGTTCTTCCATCACTATCAATTTTCCCAACTGTTGATCCGCTAGAGTTGCTGATTGTTCTTCCATCGCTATCCATTTTGTATTGTGCGGATGCAACACTTGAAATCGCAGTAAATACAAGTACTGCAACGATTGTTTTAATTGCTCTTTTCATGTTTGTTGTTTTAGTTTGTTTAATCAAATATAGTCTTTATCATTTGTAAAACAAGGCTCATTTTATTTTGAGTCTCTTTATTTAAGAATGCCAACAAGCTCATTAAAAACCATATAAAATCTTTTTAGTTTGAATTATTTTGTCTTTTAATTGCTGTTTAAACATTGTTTATTTACTTTAATAGCTGCCAAAACACTTGTTTATTAACATTTTGTTCAAAACAGTGGAAATTGTTAGTAAGACATTTTCTGCCAAAATTCATATTTATCAACTCTCCACATTTTATCAAAACAAATTTTCGAAAACAATAAAAACGGATGTCTAATCACATTTAATTGTTTCCTCCTCTTTTTTCGAACACAATTACACAGCCTACATACAGCTACAATTATTATTTGTCGAATTTTTGAACCTTGTATGCTTTATTATTTTGTAATTTTGTACGCGTTTATTTCGCACCCCTATGGGCAAAGACCATCATCATCACGTTCACAAAGTTTCAGCTGCAGCGCTACTCGTTACACTCGGTATTATTTTTGGCGATATTGGAACGTCTCCTCTCTACGTATTAAAAGCAATTGTGGGCGATGGAAATGTTATTAACTCAAATACAATTTTAGGCGGACTCTCCTGTATTTTCTGGACACTGACTTTACAAACCACAGTAAAGTATGTAATTCTCACACTACGTGCAGATAATAAAGGCGAAGGTGGAATTTTTGCCTTGTATGCACTCGTTAAAAAAGCTAAAATTAAATGGTTGATGTTCCCTGCAATTGTTGGTGGAAGCGCGCTTTTGGCGGATGGTTTCATTACTCCTCCAATTTCTATTGCTTCTGCAATTGAAGGCCTTCGTTCAGTAAGTCCAGGAATTCAAACCATTCCAATTGTAATTGCCATTTTGTTTGCCTTGTTTGCAATACAACAATTTGGAACAAAATTCATTGGCCGTTTTTTTGGGCCTGTAATGTTGGTTTGGTTTTCTATGCTAAGTATTTTAGGTGTAATACAAATTACTTCCAATATAAATGTGCTTTGCGCGATAAATCCTTTATATGCATATAATTTATTAACTGGTCATCCTGAAGGGTTTTTGGTTTTGGGAGCCGTTTTCCTTTGTACAACTGGAGCAGAAGCACTTTATTCAGATTTAGGGCATTGTGGTAGAAAAAATATTCGCATCACTTGGTTTTTTGTAAAAGCTGCTTTACTAATAAATTATTTTGGTCAGGGCGCATGGTTAATTGCACACCAAGGACAAAAATTAATAGTAAATCCCTTTTATAGTATTATGCCCGAATGGTTTGTTCCTGCTGGAATTACAATTGCTACAATGGCCGCTATTGTTGCCAGCCAAGCCCTCATCAGCGGGTCGTTTACTTTAATTAATGAAGCCATACGATTAAATTTTTGGCCTAAAGTAAAAGTAAAATATCCTACTGAACTAAAGGGGCAACTTTACATTCCATCCATTAATTGGTTTCTTTTAGCGGGTTGTATTGGCATTGTTTTGTATTTCAGGGAATCGGCCGGAATGGAAGCGGCATATGGTTTAGCCATTGTGCTTACTATGTTAATGACCACAACACTGCTTACTTATTATATGATTATTAAACGATACAATAAAATTTTTATCTCCATTTGCTTGCTTGTTTATTTAAGCATAGAAACTTCTTTTTTGATTGCCAACTTGCATAAATTTACACATGGTGGATGGATTACTTTATTAATTGCGAGCGTACTTATTATAACGATGCTCGTTTGGTATTATGCAAGAAAAATTAGAAATAGATATGTCGAGTTTGTAAAATTGTCGGAACACCTTCCTGTACTTGAAGATTTGAGTAGAGACTTAAGTGTCCCTAAATATGCTACACATCTGGTTTATTTGACAAGTGCAGATAATATTGAAGAAATTGAATCGAAAATTATTTATTCGATTATGCAAAAACAACCCAAACGTGCCGATATTTATTGGTTTGTACACGTGGATGTTGTAGATGAACCTTATCGAATGGAATACAAGGTGTGTGAATTTATTCACGATGATGTCATTCGGATTGATTTCCGTTTAGGTTTCCGCATCGCCCCGAAAATAAATTTGATGTTTAGAAAAGTGGTGGAAGATATGGTAAAAAATAAAGAAGTGGATATTACCAGTCGCTATAAATCATTAAACAAAAATAATATCATTGGCGATTTTAGGTTTATTGTAATTGAAAAGTTTGTTTCATACGAAAATGAATTGCCATTTTATGAAAAACTAATTTTAGATATTTATGGTTTCTTAAAACACATGAGTTTATCTGAAGCGAAAGCATTTGGGTTGGACACAAGCTCCGTAACCGTGGAAACAGTTCCATTAATTATAGCGCCACCAAAAGAATTAAATTTAATCCGAATTGAAGATTCGCCTCCTGCGAAAGAGTAGGGAAACGTGTTTGATAGCTCCGTAGCGTAGACACTTCGACTACGCTCAGTGTGACGGCAAAAGGAATCGGTCAGACTGACAGCAAAAGGGAGCCGCTCAGAATGGTGGCAAAAAGGTAATCGCTCAATAAGACGTCACACTGAGCGTAGTCGAAGTGTACATTAATACAAGGACAGATATGGTAAAATAAAAAGGCTTTCTCATGGAGAAAGCCTTTTTATTTATGTGATATTATATTGTTTAGCACTTTAACCCTGCAAGTACTTTTTTTGCTTGTGCGTTGGCCGGATCAAGTTCAAGAACTTTTTGCATATACAGTTTTACATTTGGACAATCTTTTTTCTCGGCATAATGCGCTGCTAAATAATTATAGGTGTCAATCAAATCCTTTTTATTTTTTTCGGTCTCTTCCGGTTTCACTTTTGTTAAATACAATTCGTAATATGGTTTTGCCAACCATTTAGCATTATTCACATCCACTTGAACATTTATTTTTGCTCTCCATAAATATCCTAAAGGCAATTCGGGTTGAGCTTTAATAATTTGTACAGCCGCAGAATCTGCATTGATAAAGTCTTTCGAAAAATAATAGGCGCGTGTTAATCCAAAATAATCATTTGCGTTTGGTTTCCCTTTTTCCATTTTCATTTTATAAGCAGCAATCGCTTCAGGATATTTTTTCATTTTGATATACGCATTGGCAAGATCGCCATTCAATTCTATCTTATCGGGTTGTAATTCCATTGCTTTTTTGAAATCAAGTATTGCAAGAGAATCTTTTGCTGTTTTAGATAATAGTTTTGCACGGTACTCATAATCCAAGCCAATAATTTTGTCGGCAGGTGCTTTAGAAAAAAAGGTATTGCTGTTTTCTAATCCGGCAGGATAATCTGCGGTTTCATATTGAGCGTATGCTAAATAACGATACAAATAAATATTATTCGCATCACATTTTTGTGCTTCTTTTGAATCAGCAACACACTCTTTATAAAATTTTGACTCGAGTGCAAATCCAGCAGAGCGTGCACGCGCACCGCAATCATTATTTAATTGTAGATACCTTTTATACTGAGCATATGCTACCTTATCTTGTCCAGCGCGGTGATAAATCTCAGCCATTTCGCGATAAGCTGGAGCAAATGTTGAATCAATTAGTTTTGCTTTTTTATAGGTGTCAATTGCCAATTGATAATTCTTCGCACGGTTCCAAACCTGACCTTGTTTCAATAATGCGCGAGGAGATTTTGGGTCTAAGGCTCCGGCTTTTTCATAATTGGTGACCGCTTCTGTTCCTTTATTTTGTTCCAAAAATGCATCTCCGGTTAAAATAAATCCTTCCGGATTTTTGGGTTCCAGTTTTGTTGCTTTTGCTAACAAAATAAATGCATCTGATAAATTTTTTGTGGGAGCAAAAATATATGCTTCAGCAATTTTCATAAAAACGGTTGCATTTTTTTCTGCCCCCAAAGTAGTTGCTTTAAAAAAGTATGCTTTAGCATCCGATGATTTATCTTTATACCATTGCACTTTCCCTAAACCAACGTAAGGCAAGGGATTGGTTGGATTCACATCAGCGCCTTTTTGGTACATGGCATTTGCCATTTCCATATTGTCGTTTTTAAAATAGTTTTCACCATAATAAAAATAATAATCCCCACTATTTGGCTGAGATTGTAACAACGCTTTAAATGCCACGTCTGCTGATTCAAACTGTTCGTTTGTGGTTAACTTAAGAGCATCGTTTAATGTTTGTGCAATTGCGGTTGACCCAGCAACCAAAAACAATGCAATTAAAAATTTAGTCATTTTAACCTGTTCTTTCATATTATTCAATATTAACTTGTACTAATCTTACCGGAGCAACTGCCGGAATAAGCCCTGCTTTTAAAATCATTAGCTGTCCTTTGTCGCCAGCAACGAAAGATACAAATCCCATACCAAGTCCCGCACGAGTTTGTCGGTTTATCATGTACACATTGCGGGTAAAAGCGTATTCTTTTGTTTTTATGTATGCCTGGTATGCTTTTAGGGGTTCTGAAGCAGTATCTTTTGCAATGGCAACCACTCTTACTTTTTTAAGCGTATTTGTTGTCAGTGAGTCGTCCATATCGCTTATCCAATTCACACTTAAAAAGCCTATTGAATTTTTGTGAGTACTAACATAGTCAATTACTTCGGGATTTGATTTCACAGCAAATACGTTACTAGAAAAGTCTTTCCCTTGCAGAAGTGTATCGCGCATATAGCGTGCATTTGCAGAGCCTGCATTATCGAAAACAATTTTGATTCCTTCGGGTGCCGATTGTTTGTTTAACTGGCTCCAAAGTGAATCTTTACCCAGTAAAATCGACTTTACTTGTTCAACTGTTAGTATTGTGTCATTGTTTTCGGGATTCACGAGCAATACAATAGCATCCTCGGCAATTTTTGTAGATATTGGAAACAGGTTTTTTGCTTCAAAGGATTTGCGTTCGGTGGCAGTAAGGTCGCGACACATCACTACTACTTTGCAGGAATCGTTAATTAAGCGAGTTAAAGCCTCGTTTTCTGGGAGATAATCGACAAGGACATGCGCATTTTTGTAAATCGCTTCAAATGTAAACACCTGATTGTCAAATAGTTTCTGAAATGATTCGTCTACCACAATTGTTACTTCGCCTGAAGTGGGCGTATCAGTGGGTTCGGGTTTGGAGTCGCCCGAGCATGCCCAGCATGTAATTGCTAGAAAAATACTTCCAAAAATGATATTTTTCATTTTAACTATTTGTTTCTTCTGTTTGAATTGCTTGTTTTGTTTCCAACTTAGAATTAATTCTCACTAATTTATTGATGTATCTGCGATAAGCGATATAAAAACGCAGAGTCCCGAATAAAATCAGGAAAATGCCAATCATACTTCTTCCTTTTGGCAAAAGATCCATCCAGGTATCGGTAAAAAGAAAGAGTATACCAATGGTAAGATAAAAACCAAAAAGCAAAAAACTAAGGTAAAACCTTAGTCTGTTCCAAGAATATTTTAGCTTTATTTTAAAACTCATTGTTTTTATCTTTTCTATGTTTCCAAATGATAACGCCTGTTCTGAATGCACAGTATATAAACATTGTAATTCCAAGTTCCTTACGATAATTAGGAAAAGTATCTGCTGCGATATCTGTACAAAAAAACAGCAATCCCAAACCCAGAAAAACTGCTATCATAAAAAAGTTTGAATAATAGCGTATTTTATCCACGGACGAATTGCTGTTGGTTTATTTTAAAACAGGTTATTTAGTTTGTAAACGCAGGTTAAAAACCTGTGATACTAGTTTAATTTAAACTTAATAGGCATATTAAATTGTACACGAACTTCGCGACCATTTTGTTTACCAACTTTCCAAGGCGGCATTTTTTTAGCTACTGCAAGTGCAAGTTTATCATATCCTGGTCCGCCCGGCACACCCCTTAAAAGTTTTACATCGGTGATGCTACCATCTTTTTCAACTACGAAGGTTAAGTATACAGTTCCCTGAACTCCACCTTCTTTTTCCATTGCAGGATAACCCACTTTTTCAATTTCTTTTGCAATCCATTTTGCACGAGCTTCTTCACCACCAACAAATTCGGGCATTTGCTCAACAATAGTAAGCGGTGTTTCTATTACCGGTTCTACTACTTGGTTTCCGTTTCCTTCATCGGGAATAATAATTTCTTCTCCGGTTCCTTCTACTGTTTCGGTACTAATCTGAGGCGTTTCTTCTGTTTGAACAGGAGGTGGCTCATCTACAACTTCATCATCGGTGACAACAGGAGGAGTGAATTTCACTGTTTCCATCACAGGTGGAGGTGGTGGCGGTGGAGGTGGTGGCTCCGATTCGTCAATTGGTGGAGGTGCGGTAAGATCAAGCGGACTAATGTCTACCGGAACTTCTACTTCATCCAATTTATTATTTATCCAATCGATGATTGCAGGCATGCTTACAGCGAGTAAAAATGAAGCACCGGTAATGAGCAATGCAAATGCAACACTTCGATTGTGGTTTTTACGAAGTTCGTAAGCACCATATGCTTTGTTTCTATCTTCAAACACCATGTCGTTGCGCACGGGGGCAACAACACTGTCCCAATTATTAAATAATGATGATTCTGCCATCTTGCTAATTATTTAGAAGTTGCTTTTAATAATTCCAATTCTTTTGCGCCCATATCTACAACGGCATACTTACCAATGTTGCAAATATTTAGTTCGTCTACTACATCAATAATGTTTTTGTAAACGGCACCATCGTCAGCTTTCACTAGTACTGTCAGTGCTTCTTTTGCGCCTTTTTCACCTACTACAGATTTTTTATATGTGCTGTCTGCAATTTCTTTTTTCTTGAATTGCTCGGTTAGTTTATTAATCGCAGTGATTGTTTTAGCGTTTTTCTCTAATAACAGGGCGTGAAGACCTTCAGAAGAAAAGTCTGTTTTGGTAAGTTTTGTTAGCGGTTTTCCATTAGGATTAGGAATTCCTTCTGCAAAAAATTCTCCGTAATAGTAATAAATCTCATCATCTTTTGATAAAATGAAAGTCAATGCATTGTTTACTTTTATTCTATCGTCTTCTTTCTTCGGTTTTGCAGGATAATTAATTTCCATAGTTTTCGGTTTCGCGAACGTGGAAGTTAATACGAAAAACGTAAGGAGTAAAAAGGCCAAATCCACCATTGGCGTCATATCTATTCGGGTTGATGATTTTTTGGCGCGTTTCTTTGCGTGTTTTCCTCCACCTCCGCCATCACCGGTATTTACATCTGCCATTTTATTTTTTTTAAATGTTATAAATCAGTAGAATTATTCTTAAGATGTTTTCAGAAGAAAAATTCCACACTTATTTTTAATTATTCTGTAACCGGTCCTTGTTCAAGGTCGGTAATTAAGTTAAAGCGATAAATATCCATGTCTGTAAACACTTTAATAATATCTTTTACAGCGATATAATTTGTTTTTGCATCTGCTTTAATTGCGAAACGTAAGGGTTCATATTTAAAATCTCTTCCCAATGTTTCGGCTCTTTCTTTTTCTGCTTTTGCTTGTCGTGCTGCCTCAATTTGTCCGAATCTAATCCAATCACCTAGCTCGTTGTGTAGTGAATCGTGCGGAATTCCGGGTGATCTCACAGCTACACGTTCGGCATCGGGCAAGTTGATGTATTGCTTCAACTGCGACATAGGAACGCCAATACTAGTCATACCGCTAAAGGTTGTTATCTCTTTTTCGGTAAAGGTGATTTTGTATTGTTGCGCCATTTTTTGCAATGTTTTTTTGCGCACATCGCCATTGTTGATGTTAAAGAATGGATACCCTTTTTGATCGATAGAGATTAGGATTACATTTTTAGGTAATAATTTATCTGCTGTAGAAGAAGGAGTGTCCACAACAACAGGCTCGGTAACTCTTGAAGTTGCAGTAAGCATAAAGAAAGTAACCAAAAGGAAAGCCAAATCCACCATTGGTGTCATGTCCAATGTTGGGCTACCTTTAGATGATGATACTTCAGCCATATTAATTTTTTTAAATTATTTTAACTTAGTTCTAAATAAATTATTTAGACATTTTTAGTGTGTGTAACAAGCTGTATCCGGCTTCATCCATACTATGAGTAATGGCATCCACTCGAGTGCTGAAATAGTTGTACATAATGATACCAACAACCGACCCGATGATACCAATAGCAGTATTAATCAAGGCTTCGGAGATACCAGTTGCAAGAGCAGCAGTGTCAGGAGAACCTGCAGCAGACATGGCAGCAAATGAACGAATCATCCCCAATACTGTTCCAATCAAACCCCAAAGAGTAGCAATGGTAGCACAAGTAGTGATGATAGATAAATTTTTAGAAAGCATTGGTAATTCTAAAGAAGTAGCTTCTTCCAATTCTTTTTGAACAGCTTCGATTTTTTCTTCAGTGTTTAAAGTAGAATCATTTTGCACAGTTTGTAATTTTTCAACTCCTGAACGAACAACGTTCGCCAATGAGCCTTGTTGTTTATCACAAGCTGCAATAGCATCATCGTATTGGTTTGCGGCCAACAGCGATTTGATATTGCGTAAAAATTCATCTGCTTTCCCTTTTCCCTTTGCTTTAGAAATTGTGATTAAACGCTCTAAAGAAAAAGTAACGATAATCATGAAGATAGCCATCAGAATTGGTACGATAAACCCTCCGGCATGCATCATTCCAAGATAGTTTCCTTCTTTTGGATGGCCTTCAGCATCAAAATTGCCAGGTGCACCTAGTACAAACATGTAAATTAAAACTCCAATCACAATTGAAATCACAATTGCTAAAAGTGCGGTCATAAAGTTAAACCCGCCAGATGTTGATTTTTGATTACTCATATTTTTTTGATTTTGGTTTATTTTATTATTTAGTTTTTTAATACATACAAATTTTTGAAAAGATGGTTCTTTTTTTTGAAAAAATTTTATTCAATAGGGCATCAAACATACTAAATCTATTTCGAATGTAAAAATTTTTAATGAAACTTAATCAATCTAAAACACAGGGCTAATAACCACGAAATAAGGCAAAAGATTGCTTAGAGATTTAAGCTTTTATTAAATGGCGGGATTTAAGCGGTAAGGGGTTGGAATATGATAGTAAATGGGGAAATTGCCCCTTACTCTTCGATATGTCTGCTTCAACGCAGAATGCTCAGAGTGACGGATTTATAATCCTCCTCGGTTTTTGGTAGCCTTTGTTTTGACAAAAAGGGAAGCTATTGTTATGATTATCAGTCCAATAATAATATATCCAATGTTTTTTGTTACCCAAGGATTTGTTCCAAAAAAATAGCCAATACCAGCCAAAGAGCCTACCCAGATAACTGCTCCAATCATGTTGTACAACATGTATTTTTTATAATCCATCTGGATCATCCCACCTATCACTGGTGCAAAATTTCGTATCAATGGTAAGAAACGCCCTACTATCAATATTTTTCCTCCATGTTGGTCATAAAGATTTATCGTGCGATCTATCCACCATTTTTTAAATATGAAGATCTTAGTGTCTGGTTTCATGCATCTTGGTCCCATCGTTTTAAAGCCAAACCAATAACCAATGTAATAACCAATGATGGCGGCAATGGAAAGCAAAATGATCAAGACAAGCAGGTTTACTCCCAATGTTTCGGGCTTGGAATAACAAAGAATTCCTGCCATAAAGATGAGGGAGTTTCCAGGAAGAAAAAAACCTGCAAGGAAAGAACACTCAGCAAAAACAATAAAGATAAGGAAAGCCAGACTTCCCCAATTAATAATGTATTGGGCATCACTAAAATTCCTGATAAATTGTATTACTTCCATTCGGGGTGCAAAAATTTTTGCAAACTTACGAATATTGTTATTCATATTCGACCTGCTACCAATATTCGACCCTCTGGGGTCGGGAAGAATCTGATGTGGGTTTCTATTCATATTCGCCCCCCTGGGGTCGGGAATGGAAAACTAATTGAATGTTAGTGGCTTTGTCTGTTTTTTCTTTCTCTTAGGAATGTTGTAAGAACAGGGATTGTGGTGATTACAATTAAGCCAATAACAATGTAGCCGATATTTTCTTGCACCCAAATGTATGTTCCCAAATAGTATCCAATGCTAGATAAAATTCCAATCCATGCAAATGCGCCAATAACATTGTACAACATAAATTTTTTGAAATCAATTTTTACAACACCAGCTAAAATGGGCGCAAAGGTCCGGATAATAGGTAAGAATCGACCAATAATTATCGTTTTGCCTCCATTTTTATTATAGAATTCACGAGTAACTTCTAAATATTTTTTCTTAAAAATGAGTGAATCTTTTCGTTGAAAAAGTGGCGGTCCAACTTTATAACCAAACCAATAACCTGCCATGTTTCCTAGTATTGCTGCGGTGGACAAGCATAAGATGAGAACGAATAAATTGATGCCCAGCAGTTCGGGTTTTGAAACGCAGATCATTCCTGAAATAAAAATGAGTGAATCACCCGGAAGAAAAAAACCGATGAGTAGACCCGTTTCAGCAAACACAACAAATAACAAAAGGGCTAACCCACCATATTGGATAATGGATTGCGGGTCGGTGAGTTGTTTTAGAAATTCTACCATAATACGGATAACAAATCTATACCCTTCGATGTGTCTGCTTCAACGCAGAATGCTCAGGGTGACGCATGAATATGTTCATCGTAAATAACTAATCCAGTTTTACTTTATCAGAATTATCAAGAGGGACGTTGAGTTCTCCTTCCCATTTGCTGATAACGGCTGTGGCGACAGCGTTTCCAACAACGTTGGTTGCAGAGCGACCCATGTCTAAAATCTGATCGATGCCAAGTAGTAATAATAATCCGGCAACGGGAATATTAAAATGCGCCAACATTCCTGCTATTACAACGAGCGATGCACGCGGGATTCCAGCCATTCCTTTACTTGTAACTAATAAAATTAAAAGCATAGTGACTTGTTGTCCAACCGTCATTTCAATTCCATATGCTTGTGCAATAAATACTGTTGCAAAGGTCATATACATCATGGAACCATCGAGATTAAAAGAATATCCGAGTGGTAAAACAAAACTTACAATTCGGTTTCCGCAACCAAAACGTTCGAGTGATTCGATTGTTTTTGGCATTGCTGCTTCGGAACTCGCTGTGCTAAATGCTAGTAAAATAGGCTCTTTAATATAGTTCAACAATTTGAAAAAATTAATTTTCATGAAGAAGCAAATCAAAAATAGGACTCCGAAAACAAATAAAATCAAGCCGAGGTAGAAGGTTCCGATCAAATACACATAGCCTGCAAGCACGCCCAATCCTTGCTTTGCGACCACCGCTGCCAAAGCACCAAACACTCCGAATGGAGCAAAGGCCATGACATAATTGGTGACTTTAAACATGATGTGAGAAACCGAATCAAAAAAGTCGACTACTACTTTACCTTTGTTTCCGATAGATGCCGCGGCAACACCAAAAAACAAAGCAAAAATAACGATGGGTAAAATTTCATTTTTCGCCATCACATCTACAATACTTTCTGGGATAACGTGATTGATGAAATTTTTTGTGTCGAATTCTTTCGCGGCTTGAACGCCAACTTCAGCATTTTCTGGTGGTAAAGGCAAATGCATTCTTTTGCCCGGTGAAGTGAAATTAACCAACATTAATCCCAGTAAAAGAGAAATGATAGCAGCGGTAGTAAAATATAAAAGTGTTTTTATTCCTATTCTACCAACCGATTTAAAATCGCCTACTTTGGCAACGCCTACTACCAATACAGAGAATACCAATGGAGCGATAATCATTTTTATGAAGCGCATGAAAATATCGCTAAGGATGTGCAGGCTTGGTGCAAAATCTTTCCAGAAATATCCAACGATGATTCCCAGGAGCATTCCTGCAAATATTTGAATGATTAAGGAGGGCTTTTTTAGTTTCATAATTAACTTTCGTGTTTAACCGCAGAGGCCGCAGAGATTTTTCGCTGAGGTCGCGGAGAAATTTATTGAAACAAATATACACTTTGTAAAATAAAAAAGCCTCTCTTAACAGAGAGGCTTTTAGAATATATCAATTAAAAATTATAACAACTTTATCACACAATCAGGGAACAAGCCCATAACAACGATAAGGATGGCAACGAATACCAATAATAATTTGTGATTGCTTTCTACTTCAACCACTTCAGAAGTTGCGCTTTCTTTGAAATACATTGCTATAATGATTCGGAAATAATAATACACTCCGATTAATGATGCGATGATAGCAATTAAAACCAAGCCAACATTTCCTGCAACAAATGCGGAAGTTAAAATGTAATACTTGGCGAAGAATCCTGCTGTTGGGGGAATACCAGCCAATGATAATAATGCAATGGTCATAACAATAGCAAGCATTGGATTTGTTTTACCTAAGCCATTGAATGAATCAATTCCATCTCCATTTTTTGCGCTTGCAATAATATTCACGATGCAAAATGTTGCGATTGATCCGATAGAGTATGCTGCAGCATAAAATAAAATTGCGCTGTTCGAATAACTGTTTCCAGCTAACAAAGCTAGCAGCATATATCCTGCATGAGCAACGCTTGAATAAGCCAACATACGTTTTGTGCTTGTTTGAAAAACAGCAGTGATGTTTCCAACCAACAATGTAAGTGCAGCCATAACCCAAACAATATTTGTCCACGTGTCGTGCGCACCCATAAATGCAGTTGAGAACAATCTCAAGAACGCAGCGAAAGCGGCAGTCTTCACGATGGTTGCCATAAACGCAGTAACAACAGTTGGAGCACCTTGATAAACATCCGGAGCCCAGAAGTGAAATGGAGCCGCAGAAACTTTAAATGCCATTCCGATTAACATCAACAGTACACCTACATAAAAAATGGAAGACAATGTGCCTGAAGAAACTGCATTTGCAATTTCCGAAAGATCGAATGAGCCTGTAGCTCCATAGATAAGGGCTATTCCGAACAACAAAAATCCGGTTGCAAAAGCTCCCATAATTAAATATTTAAAAGCAGATTCGTTGGAAGAGATATCTGTTTTATTGCTGCCAGCAAGAATATACATTGGAATAGAAAGAATTTCAATTCCTAAAAACAACATTGCCATGTTGTTGTAAGAAACCATCATTACGGCTCCTACCAAAGAAAACAACACTAATGCAAAATGATCGGTTTGATTTGATTCTTCTTTGAAAAATCCTTCCGCCATCAAGAACCAAAGAAATGCAACAACAATGATGAGTCCAGTAAATGCAACCGCATAATTATCGAATTGCATCATTTTGTAATAGATGTTATTCGTTGCGTCCCAATCAAAAACGTTCAGTACGAATGCGGTAATTAAACCAAGCAATACGATTGGATACAATAATTTTTTTACGCTGAAAATTTCAGCTAACAATGCAATTACACCTAATGAAGAAAGTAGTATTAATGCTTTCATATATTATTCCTAAGAATTACTAATTAAACGCCCTTCGACTTCGCTCAGGGTGACGTAACGTATTTTTAAATTTATCTACCTAATGCAACTCTAAGTCCTGCAACCAATTGATCTACAGATGGAGCAACAATGTCTGTTAATGGTTTTGGAAACACTCCAAATGCGATAATTGCAGCACACACAATTATCAATACGGCCTTTTCGCTTGTTTCTAATGGTGCGAAAGAGGCTGTGATGCTATTTGTTTCTCCCAACATAATGGATTGATAACTGCGCAACATATACACAGCACCTAAAATCACCGAAAGACCAGCAAATGCTGCCATTCCTGCGCTGAACTGATACACACCATTTAACAATAAAAATTCTCCAACAAATCCGTTTGTTAATGGAAGCGCGACACTGCCTAGTAATATAATTAAAAACAGAACTGCAAATTGTGGATTCACATTTCTGATTCCACCTAGTGATTCTATTTCTCTTGTGTTTGTTCTTCTTTGGATGATGTCAACTATGAAGAATAATCCAACTACGTTTACACCGTGACTTAACATTTGTATCATTGCGCCTTGCACACCTTGTGTGTTCATGGATAAAATTCCTGCTGCGATTAATCCAACGTGAGCGATGGATGAGTATGCGATTAAACGTTTGAAATCTTTTTGTGCGATAGCGATACAGGATGCATATACAATCCCGAAAACTGCTAATCCGATTGCTACTCTTCCGTAATGCTCAACACCTAATGGTGCCAATGGCAACAACCAACGAATCACTCCGAAGGTTCCCATTTTTAGCATGATTCCGGAGAGCATCATTGTTCCTTGCGTAGGAGCAGTTGTATAAGTATCCGGTTGCCAAGTGTGGAAAGGGAAGATTGGCATTTTTACAGCAAATGCAATGAACATTGCCCAGAACACATATCCTTGATGAGTAACATCCATTTTTTGTCCGGCTGCATACAATGCTGCGATATCAAAACTATGTTCTCCACCTGGGGTGTGCAAGTACAAATAGATTAATCCTCCTAGCATGAATAAACTTCCTGCAAGTGTGTACACAAAAAACTTGAATGTGATTCTGGCTCTGTCAGCTCCGCCCCACAATAAACAAATGAAGTAAATTGGAATAAGTGCTAATTCCCAAAACACATAAAATAAGAATCCATCTAATGAAACAAACACACCAACCAATGCCATTTGCATAATAAGAATCAATGCATAAAATGCAGACGGGTTTTTGTAATCGTTTTTAAAAGAAGTAAGAATAATAAGAGGAACTAAAAAAGTAGTAAGTAAAACCAGCAACATAGAAATTCCATCGATACCCACATGAAAATGAATTCCTAGTGATTGAATCCAATTGCAATTCCATTCGAATTGAGTTGTTGCATCGCGATGAAATTTAATTAACGCAAAACCAGCAATTGTCAATTCTAAAATTGATGAACCCAATGCAATGTTTTTTACCTGCGGTCCTTTTACAAACAACAGGAGTAAACCTGCCACTAAGGGAAAAAATATTAATAATACTGTAATCATATGTTTATAAAATTCTATTTTCTAATTTGCTTCCGTTTTCTACACACCCCTAACCCCTCTCAAGAGGGGAATAATCATGTGCTCCATTTTTACATTTTCAAAAAAACGATTCGTAAATTCGTTTTTGTAATTAGCATTCATTAATCCCCCTGGCCCCCTTTACAAAGGGGGAATTAAAACAACTGTGTAAACAAAATCAGCACGATGCTAATTACCATTACAAAAATATAGAAGCCGATGTTTCCTGTTTGCGCGAATCGTATTGTTCCACTCATCCAGTTAACTGCGGTTCCTACACCATTTACAAGTCCGTCTACAATTTGATTGTCCACCATTCTATGAAATGCATCCGCAATAAAATTCAATGGTTTGGTAATCAGTTTTTCATAAATTTCATCTACCCAATACTTGTTGTAAATTAATTTGTGAGCAGGTTTTAAGTCCTCCCCTTCAGCATCTGGCAGGGTCGCTTTTTTAACATATGTTGTGTATGCATAATAGATAGAACCAATCATCACAACCGTTGCAACGCCCATTAAGATGTATTCAGTTTCGTGAGACAAGTGGTGAACTAAACGGAAAGAAGAAGCTTCAAACACTGGGCTTAAAAATTCTTCTAAGAAATGAGTGCCACCTAATACTGCAGGAATACCAACCAATCCACCAACAACAGAAAGTACTGCCAATATCATCAACGGAATGGTCATTGATTTTGGTGATTCGTGTAAGTGATGTTCTTGTTCGTGTGTTCCTCTGAATTTATTTTTGAAGGTTAAGAAATACAAACGGAACATGTAGAAGGTTGTCATAGCTGCACCTAAAACGCCTAAGAACCATAATAATTTATTGTGTTCGAATGCATGTGCTAAAATTTCATCTTTAGAGAAAAATCCTGATAAAGGGAAACAGCCTGCTATGGCAAGTGTTCCGATTAAGAATGTGATGTGTGTAACAGGAATGTATTTTCCTAAGCCGCCCATTTTACGAATGTCTTGTTCGCCACTCATTGCGTGAATCACACTTCCTGCACCAAGGAATAATAACGCTTTGAAGAATGCGTGTGTCATTACGTGAAACACCGCTCCGGTATAAGCACCTACTCCAAGAGCGAGGAACATATATCCCAACTGTGAAACGGTAGAATATGCTAATACTTTTTTAATATCGTTTTGTGCTAAGCCGATTGTTGCAGCAAACAAAGCGGTGCAAATACCGATGATTGCAACAACGCTCATTGCAGTTGGAGAAAGTGTATATAAAATGTTTGAGCGAGCAATCATGTAAATACCTGCTGTTACCATGGTAGCTGCGTGGATCAATGCGGAGACAGGAGTTGGTCCGGCCATCGCATCGGGCAACCACGTATACAAAGGAAGCTGAGCGCTTTTTCCCATTGCACCGATAAACAACAACAATGTAATTGCAGTAATTGTGGGATTTCCAGAAGCCATATTTTTTGCTTGTTCGAATACATCGTTGTAGCCGATGCTACCAAACGTTACAAAAATTAAAATGATTCCTAATAAAAATCCTAAGTCGCCCACACGATTCATAACGAATGCTTTTTTCGCAGCGTTGTTGTAAGCTGTATTCTTGAACCAGAAACCGATTAACAAATAGGAGCAGAGTCCAACACCCTCCCAACCAACAAACATAATGAGGTAGTTAGAGCCCATCACTAATAATAACATAAAGAAAATAAACAAGTTTAAGTATGCGAAGAAGCGAGAGAATCCTTCATCGTGACTCATATAACCTGTAGAATACAAATGAATTAAAAATCCAATTCCGGTGATGATTAATAAAAATAAAGAAGAAAGTGGATCAATTAAAAAAGAAAAAGGAATAGAAAGTTTTCCGGCAGAAATCCAGTTGAATAATTCGATGGTGTATTCTTTTTGAACTCCACCCTTCAATTCAAAAAATATTCCAAGAGAAATAA
Organism: Bacteroidota bacterium; assembly: GCA_023251805.1. Taxonomy (GTDB): domain Bacteria; phylum Bacteroidota; class Bacteroidia; order 2-12-FULL-35-15; family 2-12-FULL-35-15; genus 2-12-FULL-35-15. The sequence goes on from JAHEYB010000002.1 coordinate 59,289, forward strand.
TGAATGATCCTAAGATAACACCACTTCCAATTGTGCCGACAATTCCTTTCGATAATTTTTTTCCGAATAGTCCAATGATAATAAATCCTATCAGGGGAAGAAGCGGAATAAGCCAAACTAATTTTATCATATTCTTTAATTTAAAATCAGAATTTTATTCTGATAGACTTTAAAAAGTCAGGATACAATCCTGACATACTACCATTTTAATTTATTCAAAATATTAATGTCTGATGATTTTGTGTTTCTGTACACCATCATCAAAATTGCCAATCCAACTGCTACTTCTGCAGCAGCAACTGCCATAATAAAAAATACAAATACTTGTCCTTTGCTATCTGACAAATAGCTAGAGAATGCAACAAGTAACAAATTCACTGCGTTCAACATTAGCTCAACAGACATAAAGATGATGATTGCATTTCTTCTAAGCATAACACCAGCAACACCAATTGTGAAGAGAACTGTGCTTAAAAGTAAATACCACTCAATCGGAATTATTTGTATTGCACTCATTTTTTTAGATGTTAGATATTAGATGTTAGATATTAGATTTGATACCGCTCACCTTCTACTTATTTTTATGTTATTTATAATTTCAATTAAACTAATTTATTGTTTCATCTGCACACTTGCCTTCGCGAAGCTTCAGCGAAGCACGGTCAGAAATCAGCACATCATTTTATACTTTTCTTACCTAACATTACTGCACCAACCATTGCTGACAATAACAATACAGATGACAATTCGAATGGTAATAAAAAATCGTTGAACAATGTTTTTCCTAAATTTTCGATAAGTCCGATGTTCGGATTAAATGTATTTGTTGCTTGAATGGTAGAAGCACCTTTTAATGCGCCAACCAACACCAACAACAATAAACCAGAAGCAACAACTGCGGATGTTTTTAGCCAAACGCTTTTGTGTGGTTCAGTTTCTTTATTCAAATTTAAAAGCATGATTAGGAAGAGGAACAAGACCATGATTGCGCCAGCATACACAATGATGTGAACAGCAGCAAGGAATTGAGCATTCAGCAATACATAGTGTCCCGCGATTGCGAAAAAAGTCATTACCAAATACAATACACTGTGTATTGGATTTTTGGTAGATACCACTCTAATTGCGAACATAATCGCAAGGAAAGTAAGTAGGTAAAACAAGTATGTTGTAATCATAATATTGTTTTTCGTTTTTGGTTCCCTTCGATATGTCTGCTTCAACGCAGAATGCTCAGGGTGACAATAGTTTTTAAAAAATTAATGATGTCCAGCAACTTTTGCTTTTTTATTTTTATCAAATGTTTGATTGTGTGCGTAGTTTTTATCCAATTTAAATCCTTTCACATCAGGTGTTTGGCGTTTCGTTAAGTCAATTGGATTGTTTTTGTCTTCAACCAAAATACTTTTCCCGTAAATAAATTCTTTACGTGTATAGAAACTCTCTACTTTTCTGTCTGTTAGAAATATGGCTTCTTTCGGACAAGCTTCTTCACAATCTCCACAGAAGATACAGCGCAACATATTTATTTCATACGTTGCAGCATATTTTTCTTCTCGGTATAAATGTTCTTCTCCAGGTTTGCGTTCAGCAGATGTCATTGTAATTGCTTCAGCTGGACAAGCAACAGCACATAGTCCGCAAGCAGTACAACGTTCTGCTCCTTTTTCATCACGTTTCAAAACATGTTGTCCTCGATAAATTCCGCTGAACTCACGTGTTTGCTCCGGATATTTTATGGTTGCTGATTTTTTAAAAAGGTGAGTGAATGTAATCCACATCCCGCTAAAAATAGCTGGCAGATACATTTTCTCAATAAGCGTCATTTCTTTTTTTGAAACAACTTGGGATCTGTTTGTTAGTGCTTGCATTTTATTTTATTTAGCAAAATATGCCATTATCTCATGGCGCATCATCCATGAGCCTGTTAATACTAAGTTCAATATCGACAATGGAATTAATATTTTCCAGCCGAGGTTCATCAATTGATCGTAACGGAAACGTGGCAATGTCCAACGAACCCACATGAAGAAAAAGATGAATCCAACAATTTTCATGAATAAGAATACAAAACCTAAAATTGCCAACCAGTTTGGATCGTGCACCCAGCGACCGATTAAGGGCATGTTATATCCACCAAAATAGAATGTAGATATTACAGCAGAAGAAACAAACATGTTAATGTATTCAGCAAACAAGAACAGTCCTAATTTCATAGAGCTGTACTCGGTGTGATATCCACCAACTAATTCTGTTTCACATTCAGGTAAATCGAATGGTGCGCGATTTGTTTCAGCAAAGGCACAAATCACAAATATTAAACAACCTAATGGTTGAACTAAAACGTTCCAGTGCCAACCGTGTTGTTGTTCAGCAATTTCGCCAGTGCTTAGTGTTCCAGTTACCATTACTAATGCGATGATTGAAATTCCCATCGCTACTTCATAACTAATCATTTGTGACGAAGCGCGAATCGCGCCCAACAAAGAATATTTATTGTTAGACGCCCAACCACCAATCATGATTCCATAAACACCAATAGATAATACACCAAATAAATACAGAATTCCGATGTTCACATCAGCAATTTGCATTGGATAATCTGTTCCGCCAATGTTGATTGATTTTCCCCAAGGAATAATTACACCTGTCATACAAGCAGTAAGCATACACAATCCTGGTCCGATAATAAAAAGTGCTTTATTCGAAACACTTGGAATCATCTCTTCTTTCATGAACATTTTTACTGCATCGGCCAGTGGTTGTAAAATTCCGAATGGCCCTGCTCTATCAGGACCAATACGGTCTTGAAGAAATGCGGCAATTTTTCTTTCGGCATAGGTGCTGTATGTTGCCACCAAAAGTGTGATTGAAAAAACAATCAATACTAAAATGGCTTTATATATTAGAAATTCTAATCCCATATCTTATTTTTTTCCAGCAATTTGTTTTTGTTGTTTGCCGATATCTAATTTCAATTGTGCTAAACTTTCGTAGTGATTTTGTGAAATCACGGAATGGCGATTGATGTGGGAAGGTTTTTCGATTACCCAATCTTTTGCATCTTTTTTCTCGAAACGACAATCGTTACAAATCCAGTCGATTGCTTCACCCCACTGATCTTTACGAGATGTTACTCTCAACACATCATTTCCTTTCATCCAGATTGCTACTTTCCCTGAACATTTGGTGCAATTGCGATGAGCGTCCATTGGTTTTGTAAACCAAACACGACTTTTGAAACGCCATGTTCTATCTGTTAATGCACCAACCGGACAAACATCAATAACGTTTCCGGAGAAATCGTTATCAATTGCCTTCTCAATGTATGTGCTAATTTCAGAGGCATCACCACGGAACAACATTCCTTGGTAACGATTATTTGTAAGTTGATCAGCTACTTTAATACAGCGGAAACACATGATACAACGCGTCATGTGTAATTTGATGTATGGTCCGATGTCGATTAAATTAAATGTTCTTCTGGAAAAATCGTAACGGGTTTTTGCTAATCCGTGTTCGTAACCTAAATCTTGTAAATGACATTCTCCTGCTTGATCGCAGATAGGACAATCAAGTGGGTGATTGATTAATAAAAATTCAACAACCCCTTTGCGTGCATCTAATACTTCAGGAGAAGTCATGTTTACCACTTCCATTCCATCCATAACATTTGTTCTGCAAGACGCAACAGGCTTAGGCATTGGACGAGGGTCTTTTTCGGAGCCTTTTGTAACTTTTACAATACACGTACGGCAATATCCGCCACTCGTTTTTAATTTTGAATAATAGCACATAGTAGGGGGAGCAACTTTTGCATCCACCTCCGGATTTTTATCTACAAGCATTCTAGCCGCTTGCAAGATTGTTGTCCCATCAGGAACTTCAATCATATGACCATCTATTGTAATTTTTGCCATTTTCTAACTAAGTCAAAAGTTTTAAAGTCAAAATTCAAAAGAAATCAAAAAGTTTAAAATCAAAAAATTAAAATTAATCTTTTAAGTTAATAATAATTGATGCTAATACTTTTGAGATTTCCATTAATTCTGTCTTATCATTTTTCATTAAATCATTATTCAATTCATATCCGTCTTCAATTACTTCCATCCAATAATCCGATTCATTTGCAGAGCGTAAGGCAATTTCATAAAATCTAATTAGCTCCTTTTTTGAACTACTTACTTTTGCCTCTCTTACATTCGCTCCAACGGATGTTCCACTTCTTAATAATTGATCTCTTAATGGATAATCTACGCTACTTGCTTTTAATTCTCGTGTTAGTTTAACTATTCTAACTGCAAATTTTTTAGTTCTAACTCTTATATCATTTTCGTACTTCACAATCTTCCTTTTTGTTTTTTCTTGCTTTTGAATTTTGACTTTCCTCTCTTATGCCCTTCGTGTTATGCTCCAGCCAACTGATGCACACTATAATAATGTTTAACATCCTTTATTTTTTCCGGATGCTTGATATACTCTTCGAATTCTGAACGGAAGTGACGAATAGCACTTGCCACAGGCCATGCAGCAGCATCACCTAAAGGACAAATTGTATTCCCTTCAATTTTTCTTTGAATATCCCAAAGCAAATCTATGTCGCTTGGTTTACCATGACCTTCAATAATTCTATGAAGAATTTTTTCCATCCAACCTGTTCCTTCACGACATGGAGAACATTGTCCGCAGCTTTCATGATGATAGAAACGAGCGAATGTGTAAAGATTTTTTACGATGCTGGCTGTTTCATCATACACAATAAATCCACCTGAACCCAACATTGTGCCTGTTGCGAAACCGCCTTCACTTAGTGATTCGTATGACATCAAACGCGGTTCGCCTTTATCATTTTTCAAAATTAAATCGGCAGGTAAAATAGGAACAGAAGAACCTCCAGCAACTACTGCTTTTAATTTATTTCCGTTAATGATTCCACCGCAATATTCTTCTGAGTATATAAATTCTTCAACAGGTAATCCTAATTCAATTTCGTAAACACCTGGTTTATTAATATGTCCAGATGCAGAAATTAATTTTGTTCCTGTACTTCTTCCAATTCCAATTTTTGCATATTCATCTCCACCCATCATTACGATTGGACAAACTGCTGCAATTGTTTCAACGTTATTTACAACAGTGGGACAACCCCATACACCAGCTATAGCGGGGAATGGCGGTTTGATACGCGGGTTTCCGCGTTTTCCTTCTAATGATTCTAACAATGCTGTTTCTTCACCGCAGATATATGCTCCTCCACCAACTTGCACGTAGCAGTCGTGAGAGAAATCTGAGCCTAAAATGTTTTTTCCTAATAATCCTGCTGCATAAGCTTCATCCAGCGCTTTCTCTAAAATTCGTGCAACATAAAAATATTCTCCACGGATATAGATGTAAGATGTTTTTGCTCCTAATGCATAGGATGAAGTAATCATTCCTTCTATCAATAGATGAGGAATCACTTCCATCAAGTAGCGGTCTTTGAATGTTCCCGGCTCCGATTCATCCGCATTACAAACAAGATAACGCTCAACACCTTCTGGTCTTGCAAGGAAACTCCATTTCATTCCGGTTGGGAAACCAGCACCACCACGACCTCTTAATCCTGATTTTTTCACCTCTTCTAACACTTCGGGAGGAGTCATTGTTTTCAATACTTTCTCCACAGATGCGTAGCCACCATGTTGACGATACACTTCAAGTGTAGCAATTCCAGGAACTTTGTCATTAAGAATTAAAAGTTTCTTCCCCATTATAAAGTATTTTTATAATCCATGTCTGTATAACTTCTTTGTTTTCCAGCAGCACGATATTCTTCTAATAAATTATCTACTTTTTCGAACGTTAAATTTTCGTGATACGATGCTCCACATTGTAATAATGGTGCCGTTCCACAGCTTCCTAAACATTCAACTGTTTTAATGGTAAACATTCCATCTTTTGTAGTTTCGCCTTCTTTTATTCCTAATTTTTTCTCTAAGTGTTTTACGATATCTTCTGCTCCGCGAGTCCAGCAAGAAGAAGTACGACAAACTTCCAACAAACATTTGCCAACAGGTTTTAAATTGTACATCGAATAAAAAGATGCTACTTCATACACTTCAATTGGTTTAATGTTTAAAACAGAAGCAACGTAATCCATTGTTTCAGGGCTTAACCAACCACCAAATTCAGCCTGAGCAATGTGCAAAATCGGAAGTAAAGCCGACTTGTGTTTGCCTTCAGGATACCGCTTAATCATCTTGTGAACCAAGGCAAGCGTTTCTTCGTTAAATTTTATTTCTTGTGACACTATTATATTTTGTTTTAATAATAATCATTCTCTCATCCCCCTGCCCCCTTCAAAGGGGGACTTGCTCCGAAACATTATTTTTTCTTTGCCACTTGCCAACTTTTTTTGTTGCCAACTGAACTACGCATCTAATTCTCCAGCGATGACATTCATGCTACTCATTGTTAAAATTGCATCTGATAATAATCCGCCTCTAATCATTTCTGCGTAAGCTTGATAATAAATAAAGCATGGTCTGCGCATATGCAAACGATAAGGAGTTCTACCACCATCACTAATTAAGTAATAACCAAGTTCTCCGTTACCACCTTCAACCGCATGATATACTTCCCCTTTCGGAATTTCTGTTTCCCCCATCACAATTTTAAAGTGATAAATTAATGCTTCCATGTTGTTGTATACTTCTTCTTTTGGAGGAAGGAAAAATTCAGGAACATCGGCATGAAAAATACCTTCCGGTTCTTTTTTAATTTTTGCGATTGCTTGATGAATAATTTTCACGCTCTCCCACATTTCTTGCTGACGAACCATGAAGCGATCGTAAGTGTCGCCTTGTGTTCCAACTGGAATAATAAAATCAAACTCTTCGTAAGAGCAATATGGATTCATTACACGCACATCGTAATCTACTCCTGCTGCACGTAAGTTTGGTCCAGAAAAACTATAGTTCAATGCACGCTCTGCTGATATTGGTCCGCAGTTAATTGTACGATCCATGAAAATTCTGTTTCTCATTAAAAGATTTTCAAATTCTTTTAATGCAGGAGGGAAGTCAATTAAAAATTTATCGAGTAAGTCCCACGCTTTCGGAGAGAAATCTCTTTCTAATCCACCAATGCGACCAATGTTTGTTGTTAAACGTGCTCCACATAATTCTTCATAGATATCATAAATGCGTTCGCGCATTTGGAAGATATATAAGAAGCCAGTCATTGCACCTGTATCCACGCCAATAACCGAATTACAAATAACGTGATCAGAAATTCTTGCCAATTCCATAATGATCACTCGCAGATATTGAACACGTTTTGGAATTTCAACTCCCAATAATTTTTCTACTGTCATGTGCCAACCCATGTTGTTGATTGGAGAAGAGCAATAATTTAAACGATCGGTGATAGGAGTAATTTGATAGTACGGTCTGCGTTCTGACAACTTTTCAAATGCACGGTGAATGTATCCAACAGTTGCTTCGGAGTCCATAATTATTTCGCCATCCATTTTCAACACGTTCTGAAAAATACCGTGTGTAGCGGGATGTGTAGGGCCAAGGTTAAGAGTAGAGTATTCTTTCTCTATTAGCTCTTGGTTTGTATTTATGTTCTTCTCTTTGCTCATTATCTTCTGTAAGTCAAAAGTTTTAAAGTCAAAAGTCAAAAAGACTTTATCTTTATTTTTTTAAGTTAATTATTATTGTTTCAAGCACTTTTGAAATTTCTAATAATTCGCTTTTATCATTTTTCATTAAATCACTCTTTAAATCATATCCTTCTTCTAATACTTCCATCCAATAATCTGTTTCATTTGCAGAACGTAAAGCAATTTCATAGTACCTTATCAATTCTTTTTTTGAACTACTCGCTTACCCTTCTCTAACATTTGCACCAACTGATGTTCCGCTACGCAATATTTGATCTCTTAAAGAATATTCAACACCCTTAGCTTTTAATTCAATTGTTAACTTTATTATTCTTACTGCAAACTTCTTTGTTCTAAGCCTAATATCCTTTTCGTATTCCATAAATCCTTGCAACAATCAAAAGCTTTTTTGACTTTTTACCTTTTCTTTTGACTTTCTCCCTTTTGACTTTTGACTTTCCTACCTTCCAAACATTTTATCATCTTTATCTTCACGTGTTCCATCTTCCAATGCGTATTCTTTTCTCATTGGGAAATATCCTAAATCATCCATATTTAAAATGCGTTTTAGGTTTGGATGGCCTCTGAAAATAATTCCGAAGAAATCATACTCTTGTCTTTCCATCCAATTAGCAGCAGAAAAAACAGGAGAGATGGAGGGAACATTCACATCGCTACTGCTAAAAAATATTTTTATTCTGATCCGTAAATTTTTTTGAAGGTTGTGTAACTGATACATCACAGCAAATTCTTGTCCTGCATTATCAGGATAATGAATAGTTGCCATGGTTGTTAAATATTGAAAAGCAAGTTCTTCATCTTTGTAAAGAAAATCGGCTACATCACAAATGATATCACGCTTCACAACAAACTCAGGATAATCAACATTCATCTTAGATGAAATAAATCCATCACCGAATTGTGTTTTTAGCTTTTGTTCAACTATCGTTAATAAATTATTCTCCATTTTTTTCTTTTAACTTTCCTGCCCGACCGGCAGGCGGGTGAATTTCCGCTCTTTTAACTTTCCTATTCCATTCCGTAGCTATTCAACAATGCTTTGTACTCAGGAGAATCTCTTCTTCTGATAGATTCTGATTCAACCAATTTTTGAATTTGTAAAATTCCATCCAATACTTGTTCGGGGCGAGGAGGGCAACCAGGAATGTAAACATCTACCGGTATCACTCTATCAATTCCTTGAAGCACACTATATGTATCAAAAATTCCACCGCTAGAAGCGCAAGCACCCATTGACAGCACCCATTTTGGCTCTGCCATTTGTTCGTATACCTGACGTAATACCGGAGCCATTTTTTTAGAGATGGTTCCCATTACCATTAATAAATCTGCTTGACGCGGAGAGAAACTTAAACGCTCAGCCCCAAAACGACCTAAATCGTACGTAGATGCCATGGTTGCCATGAATTCGATTCCACAACAAGAGGTTGCAAAAGGCAATGGCCATAATGAATTTGCACGCGCCATTCCAACTACTTTATCGATACGTGTTGCAAAAAAACCCGGACCTTCCATTCCCGGAGGAGCATCTGCATCTAAGTTTACTTTTGATTTTTCTTTTGTTGACATTACTACGAATTACGAATTTTAACGAATTACAAATCTGTGTGTTTGAAAAATTAATTTAAAGTAATCACCATTCCGGGGACTTGTTTGGCGGCTTTTCCGCTTTGAACAATTTCAACAGAACCAATTTCCAACTTATCACCTAACTTTTTTTCCTTGTGTAATTTTTCTATCGCCTCCATCGCTCCTTTTGTAAACCTGTTTCCTTGCTGCGTATATTCAACAAACACAAAATCTTTTTTTTCCTTAACTTTCAATGTGATAATAAAATAACTAACAGAGGCGCCTTTATCTAATGCCGTTAATTCTTTTTTGCAAGCCATAAATTCATTATAGGTCATTGTACAGTCGCCAGTTTTTCCACAAAAAGAAAATGCAGATTTTGTATCTTGAGCAAAAGATAATTGTGATGTAATAAAAACAATGAACGCGATTCTTAATAAATACTTCACCCCTTTTGACTTTTCGCTTTGTACTCTTTTGACTTTTCTTATTCCCACTTTAAAGCACCTTTTTTAATGATATAATAAAAGCCAACCAATAGAAAGGCTACAAAAGTTAGCATTTCCACAAATCCGGTTAAGCCCAATTGTTTAAAATTAACTGCCCAAGGGTACATAAAAATCACCTCCACATCGAACAATACGAATAGGATGGCTACAAGAAAATACTTTATGGAAAAGGGCAAGCGTGCGTTTCCTTGCACTTCGATACCACATTCAAAGGTGTCGTTTTTAATTTTTGATTTCTTTTTTGGTCCTAGTTTATGCGTTAAAAACAGCATAAACATTACAAATCCAAGGGCAACAATAAACATTAAAGCAATTGGAAGAAAATCAACAGGAGTACTCTGAACCGATAACAACATATAAAGGTGTTTTTGTCTGTTTTACGAATCAATTTTAGGTATTTATTTCGAAATAACCTCAATTTTTGCGAACAAATTTAATGTTTTATATATATGATATGTTACTTATTGGATTATTTAGACGGAATCTACTTTATAGCCATTGAAATGGAGCATTATACAAATAAAAAAGCCCTGAACAAGATGTTGTTCAGGGCTTTTTCACAATTATTAAAACTTAGTACACAATAATCTTTTTCACTACTTCATGTTTCTCATTTGTTAATGAAATTGTGTAGACTCCTTTTCCATAATCAACAACACTTAATTGTTTAGTGTATTGACCTGAGAAATCGTTTACTTCATCTTTAAAGATTAATTGACCCAAAGCATTTGTCAATTCCAAAGTATATGTTCCTTTAACAGAAACATTGAAGGAAACATTAAAGTTTCCATCGTTTGGATTTGGATAGATACTTAACAAATAAGGATTTGATGTTTGGTCCATTCCAGTTGTTGTAATCACTTCTGGGGCAGATGCTGCGGAAGAACAACCACCAATTGTTACAACAACGGTATACGTTCCGTTTGCAGTAAACACGTAAGTTTGATTTGTTTCACCTGCAATTGGTGTTCCGTTCAAATACCATTGGTTTCCTGTTGCGGAGCTGGATGTTAAGGTAGAGCCCGACAAAGAAATTGTTGGTGTAGGAGGTGTAGGAGTTACAACCATTGTAATTCCAGTGCTGGTTGCGGTAAGCGGACTAGCACAAGTTGCATTGGATGTTAAAATACACGTTACTACATCGCCATTTGCAAGCGTTGTTGTTGTATATGTTGTTCCACCTGTTCCAACATTTGCTCCGTTCACTTGCCATTGGTAAGTTGGAGTGGTTCCACCATTTGTTGGGGTTGCTGTAAACGTTACAGATGTTCCCGAGCAAATTGCTCCGGATGGAGCAGCTACAATACTTACTGCGGGTACAAGTGTAGGGTTCACAGTAATTGTGATTGCATTAGATGTTGCTGTTGGTGTGCTCGGACAAGTTGCATTGGATGTCATAATACAAGTTACAATATCGCCATTCACAAGTGTCGTTGACGTATAAGTTGTTCCGCCTGTTCCCACGTTGGTTCCATTCAATTGCCATTGATACGTTGGAGTTGTTCCACCATTTGTTGGTGTTGCAGTAAATGTAACTGAAGTTCCGACACATATTGCTCCGGATGGACTCGCTACAATGCTTACCGAAGGCACCACAATAGGATTTACAACCATTGTGATTGCATTAGATGTGGCAGTAGTTGGACTAGCGCATGGAGAACTAGAGGTTAATATACAGGTTACGATTTGCCCGTTTGTTAACGTGCTACTAGTATAAGTTGTTCCGCCTGTTCCAACATTCGCCCCGTTCACTTGCCATTGATATGTAGGTGTTGTTCCACCTCCACCAGCAGTTGCAGTGAAAGTAACAGATGTTCCTGCGCAAATTGCCCCACTTGGGCTAGCAACAATTGCATTGGTTGGTACAACACTGCCGCTTACAACAACGACAGTTGTTCCTACCGGACTAGTACAACCGGCAACTGTAACTGTTACACTATATGTTCCAGCCATTGCTGCTGTTGCTCCTGGACGACTTGGATCTTCTAAAGCAGAAGCAAATGCACTTGGGCCTGTCCAGCTATAAGTTGCGCCTGCTACGGTGTTTGATGTTAACAAAATTGTTGAGCCGGTACATACCGGAGAATTACTTCCAGCTGTTGGAGCCGCAGGAATAGGGTTCACAACAATTGTAACAGTTCCCGCTAAACTTGTACAGCCGCCATTGGTAACCGTTAATGAATAGGTTCCACCCATAACCGTAGTTACACTGGTTAAGGCCGGTGGATTGCGCACTCCAGCAGCATAACTATTCGGGCCTGTCCACGAGTAAGTATATCCACCACCTAAATTTGGTGTTGTTAAAGTAATAGTTCCGCCTGCGCAAATTGCTGCAGGAGTTGTGCTTCCATTAATACTTGGAACCGGTGTTGCGGGCAATGCATTTACAACAACTGTTGTTGTTGCTACAGCGCTTGTGCAGCCACCAACTGTTACTGTTAAACTATATGTTCCAGCCATTGCTAATGTTGCACTTGCAATTGTTGGATCTTCTAATGCAGAAGTAAATCCGCTAGGTCCCGTCCAAGAGTATGTTGCTCCGGCAATTGTATTTGAAGTTAAACTAATCGTTTGTCCAACACAATCAGGAGTACTACTTCCTACAGTTGGAGTTGCAGGGGCACTGTTTACGACAACTGTGGTGGTGCCCACTAAACTAGTACAACCGCCCACAGTTATTGTTACACTGTAAGTTCCGGCCATTGCAGTAGTTGCGCTCGCAATTGTTGGATTTTGCAAGGCTGATGAATACGCTAGAGGGCCTGTCCATGCATACGTTGCGCCTGCTACTGTTGGCGTTGCCAAAGAGATGGTTGCACCCACACAATAAGGACCAGTGTTTGTTGCTGTTGGTGTGGCTGGTAAAGCATTTACCACTACTGATGTTGTGCCTGCCGCACTTGTACAACCGCCAACTGTGATGGTTACACTATAAGTTCCGGCCATTGCTAAAGTTGAACTTGCAATAGTTGGATTTTGTACGGCTGATGAGTATGCTAAAGGACCTGTCCATGCATACGTTGCGCCTGCTACTGTTGGCGTTGCCAAAGAGATAGTTGCTCCTACACAATAAGGACCTGTGTTTGTTGCTGTTGGTGTGGCAGGTGGCGAACTCACTACCACTGTAGTTGTACCTACTAAACTTGTACAACCGCCAACTGTGATGGTTACACTATAAGTTCCGGCCATTGCTAAAGTTGAACTTGCTATGGTTGGATTTTGTAAGGCTGATGAATATGCTAAAGGACCTGTCCATGCATACGTTGCGCCTGCTACTGTTGGCGTTGCCAAACTGATAGTTGCGCCTACGCAATAAGGACCTGTGTTTGTTGCTGTTGGAGTGGCTGGTAAGGCATTTACCACCACTGTGGTTGTACCTACTAAACTTGTGCAACCGCCTACAGTTATTGTAACACTATAGGTTCCGGCCATTGCAACTGTTGCTCCGGGACGAGTTGGATTTTGCAAAGCTGATGCAAAAGCGCTTGGACCAGTCCATGCATATGTTGCGCCTGCTACTGTTGGTGTTGCCAAAGTGATAGTTGCGCCTACACAATAAGGGCCTGTGTTTGTTGCTGTTGGTGTTGCTGGTAATGCATTTACCACAACCGTGGTTGTTCCTGCTGCACTTGTACAACCACCTACTGTTATGGTTACACTATAAGTTCCGGCCATTGCGGTTGTTGCACTTGCAATGGTTGGATTTTGTAAGGCTGATGAATATGCGCTTGGACCCGTCCATGCATACGTTGCGCCTGCTACTGTTGGAGTGGATAATGCAATTGTTCCACCTACACAATAAGGGCCTGTATTTGTTGCTGTTGGTGTTGCAGGCGGGGAATTTACTACTACTGTTGTTGTGCCTACTAAACTTGTACAACCGCCTACTGTTATTGTAACACTATATGTTCCGGCCATTGCCACGGTTGCTCCCGGGCGAGTTGGATTTTGTAAGGCTGAAGCAAAGGCACTTGGGCCTGTCCATGAATACGTTGCCCCCGCTACTGTTGGAGTTGCCAAACTGATAGTTGCGCCTACGCAATAAGGGCCTGTGTTTGTTGCTGTTGGAGTGGCTGGTAAGGCATTTACCACCACTGTGGTTGTACCTACTAAACTTGTGCAACCGCCTACAGTTATTGTAACACTATAGGTTCCTGCCATTGCAACTGTTGCTCCGGGACGAGTTGGATTTTGCAAAGCTGATGCAAAAGCGCTTGGGCCTGTCCATGCATACGTTGCACCCGCTACTGTTGGCGTTGCCAAAGTGATAGTTGCGCCTACACAATAAGGACCTGTGTTTGTTGCTGTTGGTGTAGCTGGCAATGCATTTACCACTACTGTCGTTGTTCCAGGTAAACTTGTACAACCGCCTACTGTTATGGTTACACTATACGTTCCGGCCATTGCGGTTGTTGCACTTGCAATGGTTGGATTTTGTAAGGCTGATGAATATGCGCTTGGACCCGTCCATGCATACGTTGCGCCTGCTACTGTTGGAGTAGATAATGCAATTGTTCCACCTACACAATAAGGACCTGTATTTGTTGCTGTTGGTGTGGCAGGCAAGGCATTTACCGTCATTGTAATTGCGTTGGAAGTAGCCGGACTGCCGGTTACTCCAGGTAAATTGGAAGTCATAACACATGTTACAATATTTCCATTTGCCAACGTGGTGGTTGTGTATATTGGTGATGTTGCACCGCCTACAGGCACTCCATTAATATACCATTGGTATGTTGGTGCTGAACCACCATTGGTTGGTGTTGCTGTAAACGTAGCAGATGCTCCAGCGCACATTGGATTTGTTCCAGCTGTTTGTGCAATTACTACACTTGCAACCGGAGCTCCTGTTCCAGTGATATTAATATTATCTAAATAAAGCATTTGTCCCCAGCCCGATTTGTTTTGGAATTTCACCATCACATTTGCTTGTCCAGCATAAGGAGTCATACTCACATTTTCCGTTCTCCATTGCGCTGCAGTGGGAACAAAAACGGTTGAATTATTATCAGGTGCGGTTGCTAATACTGTGCTTCCTTTTGCATAAACTCTAGCCCAAGTAGCGCCACAATTTGTAGAAACAAAAACAATTAATGAATCAAAATAAGTTGCATCATATCTACAATAAGCAACATCAAAAGTCATATTAGCAGTTGACACTCCCGTGAAATTATATTTCGGAGTTATCATTTCATCAAGGTACCCTGCTGTAGAAGTGGCAGGTGTTAAGTTATCCATTGATGCAGATTGAGTACTTGCTCCAAACCCCCCACAGGCAGTTGATTGCGTCCAAGCAAAATCCGCATCTGGATTTATTAGTTGCCAGCCCGGTGGAATAAATGTTGCCTGAAAGCCTTCTACTAAAGGTAAAGCAATAGGTGAAGAAACAGTAATGTATCCCACTTTTGTTTCTCCGTCACTTCCGTTTATATTGGTTGCTGTTAACACAACTTGATACGTTCCGGCTGTATTATAACAAATGTTTGTAGGATTTTGTAACGTTGATGTTGCAGGTGTTCCACCTGTAAATGTCCAGCTCCAAGATGTTGGAGAGCCTGAAGAAATATCTGTAAAATTAATACAATCACCTACACAAATATTAGTTCTGTTAGCTGTGAAGTCGGCCACAGGAGGCGAAGTGCCAGGTGAAGCTAAATCTGATTGCCAAATACTACGACCGAATGTTGCTGCTCTTAATTTAGAAGCAGTATATTGAATTTCTAATTCTCTAACTGAAACATTTGGTAAACCTGTGTTGTAAGCAGCCCAAGAACCCGAAGTATTATCACGATAATAAACACCTACATCTGTTCCAACATAAAGCGGATCATTAACAGAGCTTCCTTGGTAGACAATACAATTGGCAGGAAGATTTGGTAAGCCTGTAGAATAATTACTCCACGTTACACCAGCATCAGCAGAATACCAAACTTTGTTTGCAGCTGAGTATCCTGAAAAAGTAACCCAAACTCTATTTGCGTTTAGTGGGTCAATAGCAATATAAGAAATAGATGCGGATGCTGTAGGAAGTCCAGCTGTTCTATCAACAAAAGCTGCGCCTGTAGTACACGCATAAAACCTGTTTATTTTAGCTGCATAAATGTAGTTGATGTTAGAAGCTGCATTAGCAATTGCAATTAGACTTCCGGTTCCACCGGAAATGGTTCCCACTTGAGCCCACGTTGCGCCACTATTTGTACTTTTAAACACTTGAGATTTTCCTACAAATAAAGTTGCTGCATTGGTTGGAGCCTCGCAATAAGGAGTTACCCAATCACCGTCTTCGTTCACTGTTCCTGCTGCACCTCCACTGCTAACTATTGTAGTTGTATAGTTTCCGGCTGTGGTAGTTTTTCTGATATCGCCATAGTATAATTCACCGTATTGTATGTTGGCATTGGACCAATCTATCAAACACTCCATACCATCACCACCTAAAGGTCTTGTCCAAGCTGCTGTTCCCGTCCATCTTGCGGTTCCATTGTCTTGCCAACCAGTATTTAATAAATTTGCATTTGTGGTAGACAGTCCAATTCGGTATGCTTGGGAAATTTGTAGTCCGTTGCTCAGATCCGTCCATGCAGTTCCACTTGTGGTGGTTCTAAAAAATCCTCCATCGCAACCGGCAAAAATGGTTGTTCCGCTACCCGGTAAAAATTCAATTGCGTGAATATCGGCATGGACGTATGGAGCACCTGAACCTGTCCATTCAGCATTTAAAGTCCAACTGGTTCCACCATTTGTAGAGCGCCAAATATTAACTCCACCAACCATTACCTGGTCGGCAACTAAAGGAGAAACCGCAAGCGCTAAGTCGTACCATCCTTGTCCACCAGCAGTTGCGCCAGTTGCAGAATAACCTAAAATATTTGGAGTAGTAGAACGAGTTGTAAAAGTGGCACCATTATCTGTTGAACGATATAACCCTTGGTATCCGTAGGCTGTATTTGCTGCTAATACATAAACATAAGCTGAGTTTGCAGCAGTAACAGCAACCGATAAACGAGAAACAGATGCAGCAGCAGGCAAGCCCGTAGATGTGGTTGCAAAAGTGGTTCCGCCATTTGTTGATTTGTAAAACAATGTGGTAGAAGTAGCATAAACTGTTGTGGTATCTGTTGGTCGAAATTCAATGTCTTTGATGTTAGCAACAGCCGTTGCGATTTGTGTCCAAGCCGCTCCAGCATTACGTGAGCGATACACGCCATTGCTTGTTGCTGCAAAAATAGTGTTTGGATTTTGAGGGTTAATTAATAATCGGCTAATGGTTCTTCCTTGTGTTACCAGCCACGATAAGCCTGTTGGCAACCAGGTGGTTCCCCCATCAGTAGTTTTTAATACTCCGATTGAATACGTATCTTGGGCTTCGCCATCACCGGTAGCCAAATACTGAATCAATGGATTTGTAGGGTGTATAGCAATATCGGTTGTTCCAATAACGGCCAAGGCATCTGTTCCTGTTGTCCAAGTAACGCCACTATTCGTAGATTTCCACAATCCACCGCCTGGGGAGCCACAATAATAGGTAGTAGAAACAAGTGGGTCGAAGCGGATAAAATTTACACGGCCAGCACCGCCACCACCCGAAGGGATAGAGGTTGTGGGACCAATTAAAGTCCAGTTTGCTGCCATCACGGTGGGTGTTCCCGGACCAGCAGCTCTGGTTCCACTAGCAGCACCTGAATAAAAATTATCAAGATATTCGTTCCAGGCGTTAATCATTACAGAACGGTCTCCTGAGGGATATAAACGAGGAGTCATATAGCTTTCCCAACGCTTATAAATCTCCCACCCGCCTGCTAATTCTTCTTCTTCTTTTTCGCCAGGCAATAAAGTTGAACCACCTTTAACCGGAAGCAATGGCGTTTTTAGTTTCGCCATTTTTTTCTCCATTTCCTTCCGCTCACGGGCTTCTTCTTTCCTGTGTTTCTTTTCTGTGTTCTTATAGTAGTCGTTAAACGACTTTTGAACATCATAAAAGTTTACTGTGGGATCTTGCATTTTTTCAACCCATGTTTGGGAATGGGCTGTTTTTACTGATACTGTAAGAGCAAGAGTTAAAGAAAAAAGTATTAATTTTTTCATTTGTTAGGGGTTTAGAGAGATATTAATAAACGAACATAATGTATAATTTTCAGAAAAACAAGCATTTGGAGCCCTTTTAGATAAATCCCCGTTTTGCATCGGTCAATTGTCTTTAGGCGCTACTAATAAGATGGTAATTTGTCTTAACAAGTTGCATATTAGAGCAAAAGAAAAAGAAAAAAAATTAGACGCAAAGCTCAAAAAGCCTTTTCGCCCTCCTGCGCAAAAAAACTACTTTAACAATCGTATGTTGATTACTTTATAACATCCGAATAAAACACCCGTTTTTGTTTTATAGTTTTATGCCGAAACTAAACCGCTTTTCTTTAAGTATAACCCTATAGGTAATATTGAAAATGTATAGTTTGTCGAATATCAACCTATAAAATCGTTCTGTTTATGGTGAAAGAGAAAAAAATTTTCGTTCTTGATACGTCTGTAATTATCTACGACCACATGGCCGCCAAAAGTTTTAAGGAGCATGACGTGGTAATTCCAATAACTGTTTTAGAGGAGTTGGATAATTTTAAGAAGGGTAACGACACCAAAAATTATGCAGCACGAGAATTCACTAGATACATTGATAAAATATCAAATGGTATCATTCTCCAAGACTGGATAAACATTAATGGCAAAGGCCATGGAATGATAAAAATAGAAATGCATCAGGATTCCAAAACCGATGCAGAAAGAGTTTTTGGTGAACGAAAAGCGGACCATCGGATTTTAAATACTGCATTGTATGTTTCAGAAAAACATCCAAACAGAAAGGTGGTAATGGTTACCAAAGATATTAATCTTCGCATTAAGGCAAAATCACTAGGATTAAATGCAGAAGATTATGAGACCGGAAAAATTAAAGATGTTAACGAACAACTTTATACCGGCAGAAGTGAAATTCAAAAAGTTGCAACCGAAGTAATCAATGAAATTTATGAAAAAGGATTTTGTGAGCCTTCTGTTTTATTAAAAAAACAGAAACCAACTTCCAATCATTTTTATGTTTTAAAAAACGGAACAAAATCGGTTCTTGCTTCTTATAATCCAAGTAAAGATTCATTAGAAAGAGTAAAAAAAGTAACTGCATTTGGAGTAAACCCTCGAAATGCCGAACAAGCTTTTGCCTTGGATGCAATCATGAATCCAGATATAAAATTGGTTTCTATTCAAGGTGTTGCCGGAACAGGGAAAACATTGTTATCATTGGCAGGAGCGCTGGAACAGCGCAGAACATTTCATCAAATTTATTTAGCGCGACCAATTGTTCCATTAAGCAATAAAGATATTGGTTATTTACCGGGCGATATTAAATCGAAGTTAAATCCATATATGGAACCACTTTGGGATAATTTAAAATTTATCAAAAATCAGTTTAACGAAAAAGATAAAGAGTACAAACAAATTACCGAAATGGTGGAGCATGAAAAATTGGTTGTTTGTCCGCTTGCCTATATTCGTGGAAGAAGTTTATCCGATGTTTTTTTCATTGTAGATGAAGCACAAAATTTAACTCCACACGAGGTGAAAACAATTATTTCGCGTGCCGGAGAAAACACAAAAATGATTTTTACGGGTGACATTCATCAAATTGACACTCCATATTTGGATACACAAAGTAATGGCTTGTCGTACTTAATTGATAAATTAAAAAACCAATCGTTGTATGCGCACATTACATTAGAAAAAGGAGAACGTTCAGAATTAGCGAACTTGGCGAACGAGTATTTGTAGACCACCTCATCCGTCCGCCAATGGCGGACACCTTCTCCAAAGGAGAAGGGATGTTTTCAAAAATATATTTAGCGTTATAAAACCAAAAACGTCAAGAGTGAAACCTCTTGACGTTTTTGGTTTTATGCCTGTAAATTTTTATTCTACAATTATGACTTTTTTAGTTTCTGTTCCTTCAGAAGAAGAGATGGTGAAGAAATAGTTTCCTGCTGAAAGCCCTGATTTATCAAAGCTTAATTTGTGCTCTCCTTTTGACTGATTTTCGTTTACAAGTGTTTTTACAACCTGTCCCGTTACATCAAACAATTCAATTTTCACATTTCCTTCGATAAAGTTTTCGTATTTTATCTCTGCTGATTTTGAAACCGGGTTTGGGGAAACTGAGAAATTAAATTTGTTCTTTTTTGATTCATCAATAGCTGTAGCGCTTCCAAAATAGTGATAGGTTGTGTTGTTCAAAGCTCCGGAGTTTGTATTTCCTAATGTATCTGTCAATGTATTATAAAAAATTTCAGCCGGATTGCTTAGTCCCGTTACCACAGTTGTAGGACTAGTGAATGTGCTGGTAAATCGAGTAATTTTATTTCCTGTCCAAGAAGAGATATAATAATTCCCTGCTAGGTCTTGCGTAATTCCATCACAATTTCCCAATGTTGAGGTGATGATTGTTGTGATAGCTCCGGTAGTAATGTCCATCGCTTTAATTGGAGCGCTCGCACCCCAACCAACAAATACGCAGCGGTTGTTTGGTCCATCATAAATAATTCCATTTGGCGAAGAGGTTCCGCCTGTTGCGGTTACAAATGCACTAAAAGCACGTGTTGCAATGTTGATACGATAAATTTTCTTGGCACTAAAATCTGTTGAGTACAAATAGGTATTGTCGTGAGTAAGTCCGTTTAAAAATGTAGCGCCCATCGTAATTGTTCCAATTGCGGCAGCCGTATTTAAATTAAAGAGTTTAATATTTCCCCCTGCATTAACATACAATGTATCGTTCACGATTTCTATTCCATGCGGACCACCTGTACAAACAGCGAATACAGTTACAGCTCCGGTTACGCTGCTTCTTGCCAAAATATTATTTCCTGAATTGTTTGCTATCAACCAACGATTATTTGCATAATCAAATTCGATGCTTTCAGGACTATTGTAGGCCTGAGAAAATGCTGTTACAGAAAACAGTGTGGCAAATAAAAATGTGAATAGATTTTTCATTGTTGGTTTTAGCTTTTAGTTATTTTTTCGAGTTCCATTCCACAAACCGAGCATTGCCCTGGCTTGTCATATATTTCTTCGGTACACTTCATTGGGCATTGGTATTGCTCCTTAGCAACTTCTGCAGGGACAACTTGTTTTTTTTCTTCGCCTCCACAAGCAATTATGCCTGAAATGGTAAAAGTCCCTAAAACAAAGAATAGCAGGGTGATTTTTTTCATTTGTTTAAAAATAAAATGATTAATTATTGACTAAATTACATAATTTTATGAGGGAATGAAAAAAAATTGAAACTAATAATTATATTTGTCGTTAACATACATTCAAAATCTTTTGTTGCTGATGAAAAAATTGATCTTTTTACTTTTGTTGTTTTTCGGAATAAGTGCTGCTGGATATTCTCAAGCAGCTGGAAAAGGTGGTGCAGAAAAGGGTTCGGAATCGAAAGTAAAACCTCGTGGACAAATGCGACACTTTGAGAGAAGAAAGCGCGACCCGAAAATGAGGCATAATGGAACTGCTTACAAAAAGAAAAAGCAAGAATATAAAGTAGATGGGGATGGATTTAGCAACACCCCAGGAAAAGGAAAAAGAAGAAAAAAGAAAGCTTAAACATAAAAAAGCCCCCCGAGGACTCGGGGGCTTTTTCTTTTATTGAATAGCAAACTCTGCGTTGATGGTGTAGTTAAGTTTAATTGTTTTATCCCCGATTGTGTTTCCGGCTTCTCCTCCCAAATTCATTACACCTGGTGTTGAGGCAGCATACTGAGAAATGCTATTGCTATAGTAATTGTTTTCTCTTCCATTATCGTAAACCCCATCATTAACCGTAACAAAACCTGTAAATTCTGTTACGCTTACTGCCTTGCCAGCTTTTTCCCCAATAGCTTCCAATAAATAATTTGCTTTTTCTTTTGCGACTTTTATTGCGTCTATTTTGATTTGTTTTTTGTACTCGTCCATCTTGCTATGTGAATATTTACTCACATTTGCTTTGCTTATTCCCAATGAATCCATCACAGAATATAACATATAAACTTGTTGTGATTTTTTAAATTTTACATCGTAGCTTTTAGTAATCACTTCGTCTTTGTTTTTTCGTTTCATGCTTAAAACATAGGCACTCATATTGTCCATCTTAATGTCTTTCTTATCGGTTGTAGTGACCTTTTCTATGTAGTTGACCAAATTTTTTTCCAGCTCTTCAATGGTCATTTTCTTTTTTTCTTTATTAGTATATTCTCTAAGTGTAACCGACATATAAATTTCATCGGGAACAATTTCCATTTCTGCAGTGCCAATTACTTTAATGGTGTGCTCATTTTTTGTGTCTTGTGCTTTTATTGTAAAAGCAAGTGCAAAAATTGCTGTCAAGAGCAGGGCTAGTTTTTTCATCATTTTAGTTTTTTAGTTTATATTTTTCTATCGCTAAAGAGTGGCTTATTTCCAAAGTTCAACGTTAATGTGCGACTCTAAATTGTTTTCAAGCTGATCAGGAAGCGCGGGGAAAAAGTTAATTTGTGTTAAACGTTCTACCGAATCAACTGTAACAGCAAAATCAAAAATACTCCGCTTGCTACCTTCGTTGGGCATTACAAATGCAATTGCTTTTTGTTCTTTCCCTTTTACATCAAAAACAATTTTATAATAATAGTTGGGAACCGCTACTTTGTTTTTTTCTCCTATAGTTTTTAGGCCTTTTTCTAATACTCCTGCTGTAACAATATATAACTCTTCTTCTTTTTTTGCCCAGTCGCGCACTTGCGATTCCAAAGTTTTCCAGATGCCACGGTTGAATTTTGGCTCTTGTGGACTCATATTGCTCATATAAAAAGATTCGCTCATCGCAATTTCACTCCAAGCCATATCACCAGCCGGACAGAGGTGTCCACGATCGTAACCCGATTTTTTATAGTCTTCCGGTGTGGCTGAACCTGTCTTTATTGCAAGGTCTTCTCTGAAATCGTTTGTCCTTTCTTCACCATTGCCATCGCACATTTTCGCAGTTAAACGATAAGCCACCCATTTGGCTTGTTCATATTTTTCATCGTAACAAATAGTATAACCTAAGTGTTTAATCACTTGTTCTTTCTTCTTAAATTTTGGATAAAAGTTTTTTGAAAAATTTTTGATGCTATCTCCAGGTTGTTTCTTGACAATTCTTTTAGGTTCATTATTAAATCCCACCAAGGAACTTATTATCAACAAAGGAAATATTACTCTTAAAAACAGCATATCTTTACTGGGTATAATTTCGCATTAAAGATAGAATAATAATGAAAACGCTTTACCTCATTCGTCATGCAAAATCGGATTGGTCAATTGAGCATTTAACTGACATTGATCGCCCATTAAACGAAAGGGGATACAACGATGCGCAAAAAATGAGTTCTGTTTTAAAAGAAAAAGCAATTGTCCCCGATTTAATAATAAGCAGTCCGGCCATCAGAGCCATTTCAACGGCTCTTATTTTTTGCAGAAGTTTAAATTATGATCCAAAGAAAATTTTAATTAATAAATTTTTGTATGACACTTCTGTGAAAGATTATTTGGCTTGTATTTCTAAAACAGATAATAAGCATCAAATCATTTTTTTATTTGGTCATAATCCCACTATTACGAATACTGCCAACACGCTTACAGCTTCTGTAACAGAAGAAATGTCGACTTGCTGCATTGCAGGAATAAAATCTGAACAAAAAGAGTGGGCAGATTTTAACAAAGAAAACAATGAATTAATTTATTTTGATTTTCCTAAAAACCACCCATAATGTTGGTCACTTAGCAGTTACGGTTTACAAATCGACCAAAAAAGAAGATAAAAAAGCAAAAAAATAATTTCGTAATTTTAGGCTAGAATTATATAAACAAACTCCTCCCCCTTTATTATGAAACCTGAAGGACGAATGAAGGGAAAGGTGTTGAAGGTGTGACGTATGATAAAGAAAAATATTGTTTTAATTAATCGAGAGCTTAGTTGGCTTGCTTTTAATGAGCGCGTTTTGCAGGAGGCGGAAGATAAAACAGTTCCCCTTATTGAGCGATTAAAATTTCTTGGTATTTATTCTAATAATCGTGATGAATTTTTTCGTGTTCGCGTTGCTACGCTCAAGCGCGTAGTAAAACATCAAAAAAAAGCAGAAGAATTAATGGGTGAAAACCCCATTCGATTATTAGATAAGATTCAAAAAGCTGTTATTGCCCAACAAGAAAAGTTTGAACGGACTTACCAATCTATTATCCGTGAACTTAAAAAACAAAATATTTCCATTATAAACGAAAAACAACTGACATCCATACAAGGTGCTTTTGTAAAAAATTATTTTCGGGAAAAGGTAAAGTCTTCGCTTTTCCCCATTATGCTTGACCATTCAACTCCATTTCCATACCTGAAAGACCATTTAGGCTATTTGTTTGTTAAACTTGGCAGAAAAGACAAAAACAAAAAAACAAAGTATGCCGTCATTGAAGTTCCAACAGATAACATTTCGCGTTTTTTAGTTTTACCAAAAGATAAGGATAAAAATTATGTTCTTTTATTGGATGATGTTATTCGTTTTTGTTTAGATGATATTTTCCAAAATTTTGAATACGACTATGTTAAAGCTTACAACATAAAATTAACGCGTGATGCAGAAATAGATATCGACAATGACCTTTCTAAAAGTTTTGTCGAAAAAATTTCAAAAGGGCTGAAAGCTCGAAAAAGGGGACAGCCTGTTCGTTTGGTCTATGACAGCGCAATTGCATCCGATATGCTTGATTTTATCATGAAAAAAATTAAGTTGGGCAAGGAAGACAATCCAATTCCCGGTGGTAGATATCACAATTTCAAAGATTTTATTTCTTTTCCAAATGTCGGCCATCCCGATTTGAGTTATAAAAAAATAAAGCCTTTAAAGCATCCCGATTTAAAAGACCAAAGTTCAATTATCAAAGTAATCAAAAAGAAAGACGTATTGCTCACTTATCCCTATCAATCGTTTGATCACATTATCGATTTATTGAGAGAAGCCTCCATTGATCCGAAAGTACAAAGCATTAAAATAACACTGTATCGTGTTGCAAAAAACTCAAGCATTGTTCAAGCATTGATTAATGCATTAAAAAATGGGAAACAAGTAACCGCGGTAATTGAGTTACAAGCTCGGTTTGATGAAGAGGCAAATATTTACTGGTCGGACAAACTAAAAGAAGAAGGGGCTAATGTAATTTATGGCGTTCCTGGATTAAAAATACATTCCAAATTATTTTTGATAACCAGGAAAGAATCGGGAACGCTTAATCAATATGCACATTTGGGAACCGGTAATTTTAATGGTGATACCGCTAAAGTATATACCGACCATACGCTACTTACTTCTAACAAACACATCACCGAAGAAGTGGAAAAGGTCTTTAATTTTTATTCAGATAATTTTAAGGGTAGCAACTATAAGCATTTACTGGTTTCTCCTTTTTATATGCGTAAACGTTTGGTACAACTTATCAACAAAGAAATTTTAAACGCAAAAGCGAACATGTCGGCTTCTATCATTTTGAAATTAAACAATTTGGTGGATCCCGATATGATTCACAAATTATATGAAGCAAGTTCAGAAGGCGTAGAAATAAAATTAATTGTTCGTGGGATTTGCTCCCTGGTAGCCGGAGTAAAAGGCTTAAGCGAAAACATTGAAGCCATTAGTATAGTAGATAAATATTTGGAACATACCCGGGTGTTCATCTTTCATAACAAAGGTGATGAAAAATACTTTATATCTTCGGCTGACTGGATGACTCGAAATTTAGATCATCGGTCGGAGGTGGCTGTGCCAATTTATGACAAACAAATACAAAAGGGGTTGCGCAACATTATTGATACACTTTGGGCAGACAATACAAAAGCAAGAATTTTGGGAAGCAATCAAAACAATGAATATCGCAAATCAAAAGAAAAAATAGTGATTCGTGCGCAAGAAAAAATATTTAACATTTTAAAATCCAAAAGAAAATAAAACACGTTGAAATTTGCTGCCATTGATATAGGCTCTAATGCCGTACGACTTTTGTTTTGTAATGTTTATGAAGACAAAGGAAAGGTTGCGTTCAAAAAAGCGGAATTAATTCGCGTGCCGATTCGGTTGGGTGAAGACTCTTTCCTTAACAAAAAAATTTCCGTTAAAAAAGCCGATAAGCTGGTTACGGCAATGAAGGCTTTTAAAAATTTAATAGACGTATATGATGCTGTTGATTATCGTGCATGTGCAACATCTGCAATGCGTGATGCAGAGAATGGCTACGATGTGGTTGCGCGTGTGAGGAAGGAGGCTGGAATAAAAATTGAGATAATTGACGGGAAAACAGAAGCTGATATTATTTATTCGAATCACATTGAAGAACATTTAGATAAAGCAACTAATTATTTGTATATAGATATTGGAGGAGGAAGTACAGAAATCACATTGTTTTCAAAAAACAAAGTAGTCGTTTCTCAATCATTCAATATTGGAACCATAAGAATGTTACACAACCAGATTGACAAAGAATATTGGGCATATTTCAAAAACTGGGTTAAAGAAATTGCCGATGGCTATAAGCCTCTAACCGCGATTGGTTCTGGAGGAAATATCAATAAACTTTTTAAAATGATTGGCAGAAAACCAAACAAACCCATTTCAGCCATCAAAATTAAAAACTTGTATGAGGTGCTGGAGTCTTATTCGTATGAAGAGCGGATTCAGGTATTTGGATTGAACCCCGACAGAGCCGATGTTATTATTCCTGCTTCAAAAATCTTATTAACTGTTTTGAAAAAAGCGGACATTGAAAAAGTACTTGTTCCACAAATTGGATTGGCCGATGGCATTGTACATCAGTTGTATGAAAAATATTTAGAGAAAAAATCGGAGAAAGTTTAAAGAAATTTTCTCCACTCCTCCGTCTCAGCAACCTGCTTTATCGTTTGATTTCGCTTTTTCAAAAAGCGTTTCATATAATTGGTAAGCACTAAAAAATTAAACAGCCTCCCATAAATTCCAAAAGGCGATTCGAAAATAAAAATATCTTTCATAATTGTCTTTCCATTTTCTTCTTCAAACCAATGCTGATGTTGAATACTTTTAAACGCCCCTTCCAGCATACTGTCTTCAAACATAAATGGGGAATCCATTTCCGAAATTTCGGAGCTGAGTGTTTGTGTTATTCCAAAATGTGTTGCTTTCCAAGTAACGCTTTCACCTTTGTTAATTAATCCGCTCCGCACTCCCGCAATCACCTCTTCATGTGTATGTGCTGACGTCTGCAGATGCAAATCAATGCTTCTAGTTAAATCGAAGCAGCGCAGAATTGGTGCCTTTATAATTGTTGTTATAATAATTTTGGGCATTTTAGTTTTTTAAAATATAAGAATACTCTAGTAGTTCCAGAGCGTAGTTTTTATCCGCTTCCGTTTTAATGTAAAAACTAATCCAGCCTGAATTGGCAAAAGTATGATGATCTTGAATCCTTCCTTCGCGAATCAATTGTGCTTTGATTTCTTTTTTCAGCAATACATCCATCAAACCATTGCTGTGAATGTGTCCAATCTCCTTGTTGTTGACATCAAACTCCAATCCTCCGTAACGGTGTGTTTTCAATGATGTTCCACTCCATGATAAAACAGCTTTTTCAATTTCATCGATGAAGTGCAAAATTTCTCTTCTAAAAATAAAGGTGTGCAATTTTACAAATCCATCAAAAATATGAGGGAGAAAAGGAATATTTTTTAAAACGTTCAAATATTTTACGGTGAATTCAAACATTTTTTTCGCTTAGTTTTTTAATGTGTTCCATTACTCGTAAGTGAACGTTTCGTGTAATGCTGGAAGCCCAAGTATCAAAATACCAAGTAGGCATAACATACAATCGATACCAAGAATTTCCGGTAAGCGTTGTTGTTCCATCGCCATTATCTTTCAGCAAAAACTGTCCGCGTAAAATATCAATATGCCCCATAATTTCCGGGTCACGCGGTTGATGGGTGATATCAAATGTCAAATCTATATTCGGTTTATACACCACCATTTTCTCATCAAACACATATCCGTTTGAAAAAATACATTTTCTTCCTCCACCTTGGCAAAAACAATCCACAGTGCTTTGAACTGGGCTCGGCATTCCTGCTTGAAACAACCAATAGTTTTCTTTTTCTTTTATTGGTTCGTAAGCAACAACATATTGCCAAACTTTTTCAGATGGCGCATTAATAGTCATGGTGTCGGAAACCATATTTTCGTAGGGTTTCGCTGTAAACGCATCCAAAGTAGTAACTATTAAGAGAAGAGAAATGACACTAACATTCAATGTGTTTTTGTTTTTCTTGAACATCACTTTGCCAATAAATGTTCCGCCAATTGTAAAACCAAACAACAATGGAGAGATAATGATTAAGCAGATATAGCCTTCTTTCAAAAAGATAGATGCTCCAACAATAGCAACAGTGGCGTTGCATATTGCAAACAAGGTATATTTCCCTCCAGACAAGCTAAGGTCTCGCCAAAAATATGCTGCAATGATTCCCATTAGTATTGGAACGATGATAAAATCGGAATAAATAAAAACACCTCCCAAATCATTTAACAACCCATGATGCCAGCTTAGCCATTTCGTGAACGCGATTGTTAGTATTGCAAAGGTGTTGGCTACAACAATTCCTGTTAGTATTTTTTGTGCTTTCATATATCTAGTTTAATAAATTTTGTAATGCCTGTTCTAAAGTAGGGTATTTAAAAACAAGTCCTTCATTTAATAATTTAGTTGGAACCACTTTCCTACTTTTTAATATCAACTCGGTTTCGGTGCCAATAAAAAAAGCCCCTACTTCAAGCATCCATTTTGTTGCAGGCAATCCAATTTTCACATTCAATTTTTTACGCATTAAAATCATAAAATTTTTATTTGTAATTGGGTTTGGAGCAGCAATGTTGTATGCCCCATTTGTGTTTTCGTTTTCGATGAGCCATTCCAGTGAATTCAAAAAATCTTCTTCATGAATCCAGCTCACAAATTGCTTTCCTGTTCCCATTTTTCCACCTAATCCTGCTTTCGTTAGTTTTGTCATAACCGGTAAAACTCCTCCGTTTTTTCCCATTACCATAGAAATGCGTAAGGCTACTTTTCTTGTTTTTGGAACAATTGCTTCATTAAAAGTTTGTTCCCATTTTTTGCACACCTCCACCGAAAATCCTGTCCCGATGTCTCCCGTAAACTCATCCATAAATTTATCTTCCGAATAACCATAAATAGTTGCTGAGGCACAATTTAACCAAACTTTAGGTGGCGTTTCTGCTTTGTTAATTGCTTCTCCTAAAATTTTTGTTGCATTTACTCTGGAAGAAATAATTTCTGCTTTGTTTTTTTCGTTGTATCTGCAGTCTACACTTTTTCCTGTGAGATTAATTAATACATCGGCCCCTTCCAACTCTTTGGTCCAATCACCAAACGTTTTTCCATCCCAATGCAGATAGCTGACATTTTTTTCTTTTCTACCGGCACCTCTTGTGAACACTATTATTTGAGTTCCTTGTGCTGTATATCTATCAATAATTGCCTGACCAAGAAAGCCTGTTCCTCCTGCCAGAATTAGTTTGTTAATTTTCATCTATACAAGTATAAAGATTAATATTAAAAATCGGTACACTGCCCAAGTGTACGAAATGTAGTTCGGTAAATCTAATTTTGTGACTCTTCTTTTATGATCAAAAAACATTAGTAAAACAACTATAAAAAAATATACAATATTTATAAATGTGGGCACCAACAAAAAATGATTAAAAATAATAAGCGGGAAAAGTGTTATTGAACCTAAAGTTGAAACAACCAACATATTGTAATAGTAATCTATTTTTTGCTCTCCTGTTTTTCTAAAAACAAAAGGTAACTGAAATATAAGTTGTCCGATTACAAGAACCAATTCAAATTTCCAATCATATTTTACGTTTATCAAATGCTGAATTAACTTTGCGTATTGATTAAGTGTTGCTGCCGTAAGCCCAATAAAAAGCAACATCATTATTGTTTTATAAACGCTGTTTTTTTGATGAATCATTTTACACTCCTTTTATAACAAGGTCTTTGGGTGCAACATAACTTGTTTGTGTGCGTGGTTTAGAACCACTTCTTAAAATTAACAACAGAAACAAATTAATGAACAGCATCATTCCTAAAATTAAAATAAACGAACCTAATTTATAACTAAGCACCTCAATCATGCTTTGCGTATTGTTGATTTGCTCCTGAACATTTTGACCTGTAACTTGATCATACTTCCAGCTTGGAACAATTTCCAATTTAATAATTGCAAAGCCTAAGCTAATTAAATAAAATCCAACTTGTAATAATTTGTTTACTGAAACGGCCAGTTCATTTTGTCCGTGGAAAATATCCACTAAAAAAACTTTTCCGTTGGTGTGAAGGGTGCGAGCCACCCAGATGGTTAGCGCAACTGCGATTGGCAGATAAATGCTATAAGCGAGTACAATGTAGTCCATGATTTCTATTTTTTATTGGTTAGTAGTATGATGTGATTTTTTTCTTTTTCCGATGGCAACTAATGAGATAATATTTATGCAATGCATGATTCCAAGTGTTAGTACAATTGTTCCTACTTTGAGACTAAGCACATTTGCGAACTCAATCGGACTTTCTACTTTGTCCCATACCTTTAAAGTAATGATGGTATATCCGATATTGGTGAGGTAATATCCAGAAAGGAGAAATTTATTGACTGCGTCAGCAACAGTTTCGTTTCCGGAAAAGGTGTTGATTAGGAATGGTCTTCCATTTTTATATAAAACAGCTCCAACATATAATACTACAAAAAGTAGAATCAAAAAATAAAAGATGTATGTGAGAATGTTGTAATTCATTTTTTCAGAACTTTCAATAATTATTGAAACATGTATACAAATTTTTTTATTTCATAAGCTTCATAAAAGAGCCAACCAACCAGTTTTCATCCGCTTTAATCATTTTTTCTAGGGTTCTATCAGCTTTTTGGGTAAAACGTTCTATTTCTTCGATGGTATCTACAAATGCTTTTACGTTTTTATCGCGTTTGTCGCCATCCACTTGTTTCACCTCATCTAATACCTTAAAAATAGGTTCTAATTCGCGTTTTCTGCGCTCTTTGGCGATTTGCTTAAATACTTTCCATATATCTTTCTCCGCTGTAAAAAACTCTTTCCGCTCCCCTGATCTTGTTTCTTTGAAAACCAAACCCCAATCGATGAGTGTTCTCACGTTCATATTGGTATTTCCTCTAGAAATCGTCAGTTCTTCCATAATATCTTCTGCACTTAATGCATCAGGAGAAACCAATAACAAAGCATGTACCTGTGCCATCGTACGATTAATTCCCCAGCTGGTTCCCAATGTTCCCCAGGCGTTGATGAATTTTTCTTTGCTTTCTACTAACTTCATTTTATTGTTATTACGATACAAATGTACAACTATTTTCCAACTTTCAAAACTTTCTGAAACTTTATTTTAATTTTTTTATAAAAAGGCCCCGTTTCTCGGCTTTGCTCGAAATGACAACGGGGCTTTTTATTGGTTTTTCTATCTGTTTCCTAAAAGTTGTAAATAACCCTTATTGTCAAATCCTTTTCCGTTTATCGATTCTGCTTTTACAATATAGAAGTAGGTTCCATCATTTGAATCGCCTCCATCCCAGCTCTTAGTAATATCGTCTGACTCAAACACTTTTTCTCCCCAACGATTGTAAATTGAAATGGAGAATGTTTTTATTCCGTTAGCTGAAATTACAAAGAAATCGTTTACTCCGTCTCCGTTTGGAGTAAACACGTTTGGAATATCTAAATCACAATCTAATAAAACATCTACCACAACAGTATCAATTGTCATAAATCCACAAGCATCTACCACTTGCACTTGATAAATGTTTGTTGCGGGAACAGATGGTGTAACTTGAGCAGAAGAAGAATTTGCATTTTGAATAGAATCTCCTGCATAGCCCGAAATGATTGTCCATGTATATGTATTGCTTCCAAAACCACCGGTACTTGATGATGCCAAACTAAATGGTGAACCAACACAAACCTCTTGGTTGACTCCGGCACTCGCGTTCAGCGGTCCTACAACTGGTACAAATACTGTCACGCTATCAACGCCTGCACCAGCTGCACATTGACTAGTTCCTGAAACAGTATACGTTGTTGTAACAAACGGACTAGCAATCGGGTTTGCGATTAATGGATTTGATAATGTTCCTCCAGGAGACCAAACAAATTGTGTTGCTCCTGTTGCATTCAAGTTTGTTGGTGTGCCAGGACAAATAGTCACATCGGTTCCGGCATCTACGGAAAGCGTTGTAACGTTTGCTAGAACATCCACATATGCTGTATCAAAACATCCGCTGGTTGTGTCGGTAACAATAACATAATAGGATGTTGTTCCATTAGGAGGTGTTGCTCCTGTAGTTTGAGTTGTAGGACTAAATACTCCTCCGGTGCCCGGTGCCCAAACATAACTATATACACTTGAATCGGGAGCTGCTCCACAATAGTGAAATTGAACATTTGGTCGGTTGCTGATGGCAGTAGCAAATCCTAAATCGGGGCACATTGGTGATGAGTCACTCAAATTATACAAACACGATACAAATGGTGTGGTAGTATATTGCGATGAACAGCTTTGTGTATAATTTGGATATGGTGGTCCTTCATTGAAACAAATTTCAACAATTAAATTTGAAATTCCATCCCACTCGTAAGCAACATCAAAAGGGTGTGCGTTCCAACCAACTGCTACCGTATAATTTTTAGGTGTGTACACATTCGACAATCCTGTTACCCAAGTTGACAATGCTGTTAAACTTGTACAACCCATATTGATAGTGTATTGATGGTACAAAGAAATGCCATTAATAGCCATAACATTAAAATCAATCTGATCAATTTTTCCTCCGGTAATTCCAACTGCATTTAATTCAGATGCTCTGAATAACATTTGGTGTTTTCCGGAAGTATACCAGTTTGCATATGGCGCAGGCCATGTTGTTGCTGTGTTTGTTGCTGTTCCTGTTCCCACTTGTGCTACTAATGCAGCAGAACATCCAACAGGATTTGTTCCGCAAACAGAAGGAACACTCGCTCCGAAAGTAACACCAAGGTTAACAGTATCGCCTACACAAATAACAGAATCTGAAACATAAGAAACCGGATTTGGCGGATAGCTTGCATTTATAGTAATTGTAGCCGTATCCGTTTTTATACAACCAAGCGGACTAGTAATTTGAACATAATAAGTATATGTTCCAGGGCTTGTAATTGTTGCTGTCGGATTTGAAATGGATGGATTATCTAAATAAGTTGATGGCGACCAAACGTAAGTATAAATACCGCTTGGTGATGATGTAGCATCAAACTGAATCGGCTGCAACAAGCAAGATGTAGAAGCACTTTGTACAGTTGTTAAAGTAAAATCAGCAACAATGGTAACTGTTACTGTATCTCTGTTTACACAGGTTCCACTTAAATCACTTACCACTTCGTATACTGTTGTAGAAACTGGTGAAGCCACGGGATTGTCGCAAGGGTTACAAGAAAAATTTGTTCCAATCACCATTGGCGGTCCGCTTAAAACACTCCAAGTAAACACGTTTCCGCCTGTTCCCGCAAGAGTTGCAGTTTGAGTTCCACAAATAATTTGATCAGGACCACCAAGTGTTCTTGGGTTTACATTTACGTCATAAACAAATGTTTGTTGTCCCATAACCGGACAAGCGCCATCGTTAACAGTAACAGAAAAATTTGTGTTGGTTCCAGCACTTCCTCCCGGGGCTGTCCAGCTGATAGTGGCAACCAAAGGGTTTGTTCCTGTGAATGTTATTGTTGCTCCGGGTAATACTGCTAAAATATTTGTGACAATTGATAATGAATCGCCCGCATCTGAATCGGTGTAGGTGGCTGTAAATGTAAAGTTCGCTCCTTCGCACATTTCAATCTGATAAGGTCCCGCCATTACAGCCGTACCTGTCAGACCTGTGATTGCCCCTGCTGTTGGAGCGGGGTCGGGAACTTGATTGGCACATGTTTGTACAATAAATTGAATGTCGCGCATCACCGTACCGATAAGATTTCCGGAGGCATCGTATTCCTGGACCAGAACAACTACCACAAAATTTCCTAGCGTCATAGGAGTAAAAGTTAATTGTCCGGTTAGTGGGTCAATCACAATTCCCGGAATTGGGGCTGTTGCTGAATAACCAGCGGTATATGTTAGCATTGTTGCTCCGGCACCCATTGCGTTTATCAAAGAAAAATAAAGCGAGTCTCCATCTGCTTCTATTACACCATAATTGTAGTTTACTAATTGTCCTTGACACACATATGGAATTGGCTGAGAAGTAAAATAGGGAGAGTTATTACAAGAATCGGTTACACTATTTAATGTTGCTTCTATGTAGGATGATTGACTAGAAGGAGCGGTAAGATTGATGATGGCCCCATTTCTGCAACACACGTTCCAGCTCATATTCCATGTATCGCAAGGAGGCGCAAGAGTAACAACTCCCGTAAAATTAAATACCCACATTCCCGGCAATGTACCGCCACTACAAGTACTGTTTCCAATTTGTGCAGGACACAATTGAGAGATTTCTGTTCCACCAGGATTAGTAACGTTAACCGATGCTGTAACACTTCCACCGCAAGTGCTTGTGCATGTAATAGTTTGTGTAACACCCGGGTCAAAACCAAGACAGTCAACAAATAAATTTAAGTTTAGCTGGTATTGATTTCCTCCTAAGCAAGTATAGCTTAAGTCGCCTCCTGCAATGTGAGAAGCTTTTGCAGAATTTGTAAAAAAGATTCCAAGCGAGAGTAGAAAAAGAAGTGTAATTTTTTTCATTTGTGTGGCGATTTGAAATTATTGACAAAAATACAAAAAACAAAAACGGTATCAAAACCAGAGATGGTTGATACCTTTTTGTTTTAATACCTATTGGAGTAGCAACAGGTTTCAAAATATTTTTTAAAAAATTGGAGACACCGGCAACAAAAATCGTGTATGTAGTGGTGGTAGAGCTAAAAACAGGATTAATATTTTTGAATTTGTTTTTGTCTGACGTTGGACCAGACTAAAAAAATTCTTCCCGATGCCCCAATTTTTATTATCTCGTTAATTTAATTTTTCCTTCTTGTTTGTATTTTTTCCCATCAGCACCAACTGCAGAAATTACATATAAATAAGTTCCCTCGCTGGCTTTTTCGCCTTTCTTAGTTTTCCCATCCCATTTTCCATCAATTCCTTCGTATTCATAAACTACGTTTCCTTTTTTATCATAAATGGTTGCGCTCATATTTACAATGTTCTTGCTTTGAAAAGCAAAAATATCATTCACTCCATCACCATTTGGAGAAAATTCTCTTTGATTAGATACTATGGATGAATTTGCAAAGGCTTCAACCCTAACACTATCAATTGCTACTTTGCCATCGGCTCCGGTAGATGTAAGTTTAATCATATAAATTCCCGGCTCATCAAAAGGGTATACAGGGTTTGGAGAGATAATTGGCTTTGAACCATCGTTACAAGACCATTTGTCGGTTTTTCCGCTTCCAATATTTGACACACTCACAATAAATGGAACCGAGCCACTTACACAACTTGCGGAGATGTATGCAATACGATCGTTTGCCAATAATGCCTCAATGTCTTTTTTATCTTTTTTAATCTTTATCGTTCCATTTGTGTTTTTAGGCTCCACTTCGTTTTTTGCTACCTCAGGCTTTTCTTTTATTGCAAGTGTTTCTGGTGTTAGGAATGTTTTAATTTCATCCACACTTGGTTTTTTAGTTTCTGCAATAACTTTTGGTTTAGGCTCTGTTGTTTTAGGTTTTGCTGTTTCGGTTTTTGTCCCGTTCATTACAAACACGGTAGCAATAACTGCTGCTGCCGATGAAACAATGGATATTACAGCGCTAGAGCCCAATTTATTTAGAAGCATTTTTCCAAATAAACCTAAACCAACACCTTTCATAGCCGTTTGCACGTTTTTCCAAACACTTGGATTAACATCTGCTTCAAAATTCTCAAACGAATCTTTAAATAAATCTTCTATATTATCTTTCTTCATAATTACTCCTTATCTATTGGAATGATCTTCTGTAAATGTGCTTTTGCCCTTGAGTATTGCGATTTGGATGTGCCTTCCGAAATGTTAAGCATTTCTCCAATCTCTTTGTGTGAATAACCCTCAATGGCATAAAGGTTAAATACTGTTTTAAATCCTACCGGCAATGTTTGAATTATCTTTAATAAATCCTTTGCCGCAAAGCTGTCGTTTATATAAGTATTGGATGGGAGCATAAACTCTACGCTATCCAATTCGATGTTTTGTTTTAGTTTTTTGTTTTTCCGGATATTGGTAAGCGCAGTGTTTACCATAATCTTTCTAACCCAACCTTCTAAAGAACCCGTCCCTTTAAAGGACTCTATATTTTCAAATACGCTGATAAATCCGTTTTGTACTACATCTTCTGCCTCTTCTGTGCTGTCGCAATATCTGAGGCAAACACCCATCATTTTACGAGCAAATTTATCGTACAAGTTTCTCTGAGCAATTGCATTCTTATCGATGCACCCTTTTACTATTTGCTCATCAGTCATAATCGATTTCTGTTGTATAGATGCAAAGTTGCATTATTTGGTTGCATCAGTAAAGTTTTTTTTAGTTTTTATCAACAAATCTTTATTTATCCATAAATCAATAGCACTTTTGGGGTATGGCTAAGAAGTTTCAACGCAAAACAGAGGGAAAGAAGAAGAGCTTTTTTTTCGAAGAAATACTAAAAGTATTGTCTTCAAACCGCAATAAAGCACTCAATTACAAGCAGATAGCAGCCGAATTAAAAATCACTGATTTTGGCCAAAGACAACTCATTAACGTTATTTTAGAAGAATTGAAGAAGAATGGTTCTGTAATTGAACCCGAACGAGGTAAATTCAAAATAAAACGCGCAGAACTTTTTGTTTCTGGCCGTGTAGACATGACTTCCACTGGGGCTGCATACATCATTTCTGAAGATACCGAAGAAGACGTTATTGTTGCACCTAAAAAAACGCTTAATGCCATGCATGGTGATACTGTTAAAGTGCGTGTGTTCCCAAAAGGAAAAGGCAAAC
Organism: Bacteroidota bacterium; assembly: GCA_023251805.1. Classification (GTDB taxonomy): domain Bacteria; phylum Bacteroidota; class Bacteroidia; order 2-12-FULL-35-15; family 2-12-FULL-35-15; genus 2-12-FULL-35-15. The sequence goes on from JAHEYB010000002.1 coordinate 96,237, forward strand.
AAGAAGGTGAAATCATAGAAGTTATAGAGCGTGCAAAGACTGAATTTGTTGGCACATTGCAGGTTTCACCCAGATTTGCCTTTCTCGTACCTACCAACATTAAAATTCATGTCGACATTTACATCCCATTGGAAAAGTTGAATGGCGCTAAAGATGGGCAAAAAGCCATTGCAAAAGTTATCGAGTGGCCTAAAAATGGTGTTAATCCTATTGGTGAAATTAAAAGTGTGTTGGGTGATGTTGGTGAAAACAATACGGAAATGCATGCAATTTTGGCGGAATACGGACTTCCATACGAATTTCCAAAAGATGTAGAACGCGCTGCCGACCTCATTCCTATTAAAATTACACAAGAAGAAATCGCAAAAAGACGTGACTTCAGAAAAACCACCACATTCACCATTGATCCGGTGGATGCAAAAGATTTCGATGATGCACTTTCCATACAAAAATTAAAGAATGGAAACTGGGAAATAGGCGTTCACATTGCCGATGTAAGCCATTACGTGAAGCCCGATTCGATGATTGACAAAGAAGCAATTTCGCGCGCTACTTCTGTATACCTTGTAGACAGAGTTGTTCCGATGCTTCCCGAAGTTTTATCAAACAATGTTTGTTCTCTTCGACCGAATGAAGAAAAATTGTGTTTCTCTTCTGTGTTTGAAATGACGGACGATGCAGAGGTGGTAGCAGAATGGTTTGGCAGAACAATTATTAATTCCGACAGACGCTTTACATACGAAGAAGCCCAACAGGTAATAGAAACAGAGGAAGGCGATTTTAAAGAAGAAGTTTTAACCTTAGATAGGTTAGCAAAAATATTACGCAACAATCGTTTTAAGAAAGGAAGTATTGCGTTTGAAAAAATGGAAGTGAAATTTCATTTGGATGAAGTTGGAAATCCTACGGGAGTATTTTTTAAAGTAGCGAAAGATTCCAATCAATTGATTGAAGATTTTATGCTTCTAGCCAATAGAAAAGTCGCAGAGTTTGTTGGGAAAAAAAAGAGTGAAAGAGGAGAAAATCATAAGTCAAAAGAAAACAATAAAGAACCTCAACGGCCTTTTGTATATCGTATTCACGACAAACCGAATCCAGATAAGTTGCAAAATTTTTCGGAATTTGTGGCGAAGTTTGGTTATAAATTAAACGTGAAAAACATCAACACGGTTGCCGACTCAATGAACAACTTGTTGAAAGAAGTGAATGAGAAAAAAGAATCGGGAATGATTGAAATGCTTGCTATTCGCACCATGGCGAAGGCGGTATACACCACAAAAAATATTGGTCACTACGGATTAGGGTTTGATTATTATACACATTTTACTTCTCCTATTCGTAGATATCCTGATGTGATGGTGCACAGATTGTTGCAACATTATTTGGATGGAGGAAAAAATCCGGACATTGATAAATTGGAAGAACAGTGTAAACACTCTTCTGATATGGAGAAGCTGGCAGCAGATGCGGAGCGCTCTTCCATCAAATACAAACAAGTACAATACTTAACGGATAAAATCGGAGAGGAGTTTGATGGTGTGATTTCGGGTGTTACGGAGTGGGGAATATTTGTAGAGATTATTGAAAATCATTGCGAAGGCATGGTGCGTTTGCGTGAACTGCGTGACGATAATTATTATTTTGATGAAGACAATTATTGTTTGCGTGGCCGTAAATTCGGAAAAGTATTAACGCTTGGAGATACTGTGCGTATTGAGATTAAGCGTGCCGACTTGGTAAAAAAACAATTGGATTTTGCATTGGTAGAAGTGTTTGAAGAGAAGTCAAAAGGAGAAACTCACCCGCCTGCCGGTCGGGCAGGAAAGTCAAAAGGCGAGCAACGTTCGTTTTCAAAACGCGAACAACACAAAGCAAAAAGTAAAAATTACAAAGAGGAAATGAAGTCGGCAACGCAACGAAATGCTAATTCAAAACAAGAATCATCGCCTCCCCCTAAAAAAGAAGAGCCGAGGAAACCAACAGGGAATGCCTTTTTGGATGAATGGGGGTTTGAGGTGTAAAACAAAAACGCCACTCTTTCGGAATGGCGTCTAAAAAATATCTGTGAAAATCTGTGTAATCTGTGGTAAAAACCCTTAAATCATATTCAATCTCTTAGCTAAATCATCTTTATAAGAGCCACCGATTGGAATTAATTTTTTGTCTTCTTCCAAAATTAAATTCGGTTGTTCAATGGCAACGATTTTGTCGATGCGAACGATGAAAGAGCGGTGCACACGAATGAAATCGGTTGTAGGCAATTTCTTTTCAATGTCTTTCATTGTGCTGTGGATAGTGTAACGTGCACTGTTGGTGTTTATAACCACATAATCTTTTAATGCTTCCACAAAATAAATATCGCTGGTTTTTACTTTTACCAAACGAGAATTTGATTTCACGAAAATGATGTCTTTTGATTCTTTGTTTTCTACGATTGAGTATAAGAAATCCCGTTCTTTTTTTACATCTGTTTCTTTCTCGTGCTTGTATATCGCCATTTCAATAGAAGTGTGTAAATCAATTTCTTTGAAAGGTTTAATGATATATCCGTAAGGCTCCGAAACTTTTGCTTTACTTAGAGTGCTTTCATCCGCGTAAGCTGTCAAATAAATAATAGGAATATTATATTTTTCACGAATTTGTCCGGCTGCTTCAATCCCGCTCATATCGCCTTTTAGCATGATGTCCATCAATACCAAGTCTGGTTTTGTTTCTTCAGCAGTTTTAATGGCATCTTCTCCTGTTGAACACATTCCAACTACTGTGTATCCGAGCTTTTTAAGGCTATGTTGAATATCTTTTGCTACAATGCTTTCGTCTTCAACTATAAGAATGTTTGTTTTTGACATTTTATATGCGGTTTTTTACTTGATTATGTTTAAATATGATGGTGTAGTTTGTTCCTTGTTCAGTATCCAATTCTATTGTTCCACTCAATTGATCGGTCAAAGTTACAACTAATTGTAATCCCAGCGACTCGGTATTTCTGTAATCAATATTTTGAGGCAAGCCCTTACCATTGTCTCCTATTCTCAGCTCTAGATAATCTCCTTCTGTTTTCATGCTTATCGAAATCTCGCCACCTTCACTGTTATCGACAAATGCATACTTTAATGCGTTGGATACAATTTCATTAATGATGAGTCCGCATGGTATTGCCAAGTCTAAATTAAGAAAAACATTTTGAATGTCAAGGTTTAATTTTACTTCATTGTCGAAATTCGAATACGAGTGAATCAAATTTTGGGACAAGTTTATCACATATTCGGTGAAGTTAATGCTTGAAAAGTCCTTTGTTTGGTACAAACTTTCATGAATAAAGGCCATCGATTTGATACGATTTTGGCTTTCTTTTAATATCTGAAGTGTTCCTTCGTCTTTTACATAAGACGATTGAAGATTTAAAATACTTGAAATTACCTGTAAATTATTTTTAACGCGATGGTGAACTTCTTTTAACAATACTTCTTTTTCCTGAAGCGATTGTCGAATACGCTCTTCCGACATTTTTTTCTCAGTTATATCATGTCCAATACCAGAAACTTCGTGTACAATTCCCTCTTCATTTGTTATCGGGTTCAAATAAATTTCACGCCAGGTTTCTGTGCCGTCTTTATCAAAAAATTGTGTTTCAAAATACTGTGGCTCACCAGCAAAAGCGTTTTCGTATTTTTTAATCCAAAAATTATTGTATTCTTCTGTTGAAATCGCCTTGCCTTTAATCATTGACAACCCAACGGTTGCTTCCAATCCATAACGTGCCATTTGTTGCTTTGCGTAGTTTTGGTTGAAAGTGGTTAAACAAATGTTTTTATCAACGGTCCATATAACGTGTGTGCTACTTTCAATAATGGCATTAAATTTTGCCGACTGCTCGGTTAGCCTATCTTGACTTTCTTTTATTTCTTTGGCAATTTTTTTACTTGTGGTTATATTTCTAAAAATTCCTCTTGTTGAAACTACTTGTCCCTTTTCAAATTTACAGCTTACGTTTCCCTCGCAAATAACTTGTTCCCCTTCTTTTGTAATAAACGCTATCTCAATATTTCCGGGTATTTCGCCTTGAGCAATTTTCGTGAAAACGCTTTTACAATGTTCTATTGAATCGGGATGAATAAAATTAAATATGTTCCCGTTTTCTATTTCGGAGTTGGAATAGCCGAGCACTCTTTTCCACTCGCTATTCACATAATTCACTTCTCCCTTCATTCCTACACTTTGAATCAAGTCAGTAGCGTTTTCTAGTAAATCGCGATACTTTTCTTCGCTTTCTTTAAGGGCAAGTTCTGCTTTTTTTAATTCCGAAATATCTCTGGAAACACCCATTGCACCAATCACTTCTCCATCCTCATTTTTGAGTATGGATGCTGATAAGTAGGCAACAAATTTTTCTCCGTTTTTACGTTTGTTTGTAACCTCCCCTGCATAAACACCCTTTTTATAGAGTTGCTCATCGGTAATTTTAATTCGTTCGTTGGGGTCATCATAAAGGATGCTAACATGTTTTCCAATCACTTCTTTTGAAGTATATCCGAATGTTTTTTGTGCTGCTTCATTAAATTCGGTTATGTACCCCTTTCTATCAGAGGCGCAAATCATATCTATGGAGCCGTTAATAATTAAGCGTGTATATTTTTGAGATTCTTGTAATTGTAATTGAATTACTTTTCGTTTTGTAATTTCTTGTTCTAATAATTCGTTTGTTTGTTCGGCAATTTGCGCTCTTGCTTGCTCTTTTAATAAAAGTTTCTTTTCCGAAACATCATGAAAAACTACTTGAGTTGCTTCTATCCCATTAAATTTAATTTGTGCCGGTTTTGTATCTAAAACAATTGTTTGCCCCTTCTTGTTTTTTATTTTTATTTCAATAAAATCTAATTTTTCACCTGCTTTTGCTTGGTTTATTCGTTGCAAAACTAATGTGTGGTATTCGGGCAAAATAAAATCCAAAACAGAAGTATTTTCCAACTCCTCAAAGCCATCAACTCCAATAATTTTTAGTGCACTGGGATTGGCAAACTTTACGATTCCATCAATGTGAATGATTACACCATCGGGTGAAAAATCTACTAGACTTTTATAGTTTTCGCGACTACGTTTTAATTCTAATTCAAATCCTTTTTTATAGTCAATGTCGGTAATAAAGCCCTCTATAAACAGCAGTTTCCCATCCTCAGAAAAAACGCCCTCTCCTTTTTCCCAAACCCATTTTGCTTTTCCTGCAGCAGTAATTAAGCGGTATTCGATTTCAAAAGGCGAGTGCGTTTCAAGTGCTTTTTTAATTTCTTTTTTCCCAACATTTCTATCGTTTGGATGAATAATATCTGAGAACGCTCTTTTTTTATTGTTTATAATCTCTTTGGGGTTATACCCAGTAAGTTCCTGAAAGCCCTTGCTAACAAACTTCATTGTCCATTTGTCATCATTTTCACAACGATAAGCCATTCCCGGAAGGTTATTCATCAGGGTTGAGAGTGTTCTTTCGCTTTCTCTTAAATTAAATTCGTACTGTTTTCGTTCGGTGATATTATAAATTACTGTTGCACGAATTGTTTTACCAAAATAAGGAATGTTTTGCCCTTTTGTTTCAACCGTAATAATGCTTCCATCTTTTTTATGCGTATCCACCTCAAAGGGTTTTGCAACGGATAAGCGAACAAATTTTTTCGCCAACTGTTTTTGTTCTTCAACTACAAAATCATTGATTAAATTTTTTCCAATGATTTCTTTGGATGAATTATAGCCATACATGTTTACAAACTGGTCGTTGGCGTCTATGATTTTTCCATTTTCAGAAAAAACAATTCCTTCGAAAGTGGCATTGGAAAGAATTTTAAATCGTTCTTCGCTGTCCTTCGATTTTTCTTCGCTATGTTTTTGTGCAGTAACGTCTCTAGAAATTCCTTCAATTGCAATAAGCCTTTTCTCTTTATCAAAAATCGGCCTAGTGCGTGTTTCCGTCCAAATGATGGACCCGTCTTTTTTTATCCAGCGGACTGTAATTTCGGACTGTTTTACATTGCTTAATCTAGCTTTTTCTTTAATTAGTTTTTCCGAATCGCCAAGCAAATGAACGTCTTCCGGGTGAACAATTTTAAAAACCAATAATGGATTTGAATAGAAGTCTCTAGGAGAATATCCTGTAAATGCTTTTACAGATGGGCTGACATATTCGTATTTCGGTTCAGGATACAAAGAATATCTGTAAACTAAATCGGTTGCATTTTCGGCAAGCATTCTAAATTTATGCTCACTTTCTTTTAGCTGTAAATGAATTTGTATTTCACTGGTAATTTCTGTTGCATCTAAAATAACTGCAACTACTTTTTTATTTTCAATCAGGGCCGTTGCTTTTGTTCTATAATAATGCGAGTCGCCATTTGCATCAATTCTCCAGCTATTGTATTCTTGTGGTTTTTTTGTGGTAAAAACTTTCTCTATCGCCACTTTCATTGTTTTTACGGCCTCTTTGACAATAAATCCAAAGGCGCTTTTCCCAATGACGTTTTCCTTTTTAGTTCCAGGGGCTACTTTATTAATGTCAAGAATGATTCCCTTTTTATCAATAATTACGATCGTGTTTAATGAGCTTTTAAAGAAGGAGTCCCATTCGGCACTTTTTAAATTTGGGCTGCCAAAAAAGTTGCTTGTGTCGGATTGCTTCTTTTGCAAAAGCTCAACTTTCCGCTGAAGTTTTTTTACTTCGGCAATTAACTGGTCTTTTGTTTTTTTAGAGAGCGTCATTAAATCTTTGTGCTTTTACTTTATACTTGGTTCAGAAGAAGATTCGGGAAGAACTTTGATTCCATCAAATCGTATTTCAATATCATTTTTATAAAGTATGGTAAGAAACAAAAAACCTGCCTCATCATAAAATTTCCATTCTCCTTCTTTTAAGCCACCTACATATTTCCCTGATTGCTTTTCTTTTCCATTCAAATAATAAAATAGCTGCATGCCATCGGGAATTCCGTCTAAAAATTTTCCAACGAATCGTAATTTTCCATTTGCGGTGTAATAATGTTTCCATTCTCCATCTCGCTGATCGGCTTTAAATGCGCCTTCTTCTTTGTATTCCTGAAGCTCAAGCATCCAAGGGCCTTCTTTTAATCCATCGATATAATCTCCTTTGGTAATTACTTTGCCTGTGTCACTATATTCTGTCATTGTTCCATCTTGCAAGTCGTTACGATATGTTTCTTCGCGCAACAAATTTCCGCTTTCGTAATACCATTTCCATGGGCCTTGTGCTCTTCCTTTTTTATCATACTTCCCTTTTTGTTCCAGTTTTTTATTGGAATGATAAAATGTCCAATCTCCAATTCTTTTTCCGTTCAAATACTCTCCTTGAGATTTTAATTCTCCGTTTGGATGATATTCTTTCCAAGGGCCTTGCTGTCGACCAGCAGTATCTAAAATTCCTTCTCCCGTTAAATAGCCATCTACGTATACTTTTGCGGCAATTACTTTCCCTTCAGGAGAAAACTCTCTGTGAATTCCTTCGGCAACACCATCTCTATATGTTCCCGTAAATTTTACGGTGCCTGTTTCGTAGTAGGCTGTTTTTACATCCAATTTTGCTAATTCCGGAGCATTGGTTTGTAAAACACCATTAATATATTTTGTTGTGTTAGACAAGCTTCCGTTTGTTGAGTATTCTTTAAAGTATCCGTTCATTTTATCATCCATATAGGTGATTTCCGTTTTTACGATTCCAGATGGATAAAACGTTTTCCAGGCTCCTTGTTTTAATCCCGCTTCATCTCTTCTGTTTATTTTTTCTTCTTTTTGAATAAACCCCATTTTATATTGAGTAAGCGTGATGATGGTGCTGTCAAGTGATAATTCATATCCTTGTCCTTCTTCTTTTCCGCCAATAAACGGAATGGTTTGTTTTACTTTCGCGGGGCCCACTGTTGAGTCGGGTAGTTTGTGTGGTTTAAAATAAATTATTGTTTGCCCTTGTTTCACATCGTTTTCAAAACTTTCCGACACGATGAGTGTAGCGTCTTTGGTATCAAATGTTTTTTTCTGTCCGTTCTTTTTTCCTTCCCTGTAATTAAATTCAAACGCCAGTTTTCCCTGTTCGCTGTAAAATTTCCAGACACTATCCAGTTGAAAATTTTTTCTGTTTCCTTCCGATTTTAGAACCCCAGTTTGGGAGTAGGTTTTCCAGTATCCGTCAGGCTTGCCATCACGCATAGGTCCTTCGCTGGAAATTTTTCCATTATCGTAATAAAATTTGTTGTATCCGTTTGGGTTAATGTTTTGTTGCGCTTGAGCTAACAAAAACGTAGGGAATAACAAAAAAAGGGTTTTTACAATGCTGCGCATAAAAATTTCGTCTCCAACAAAATTAAACAATTTAGGGGATTTTTAAAAGGAAAAAGGGCTTCATTTTTCCTTACTACTTAAGCAACAAAAACGCTTAAAACAAAGAAATATTTTACTCTCTGTTGGCCGAAAACGTGGAAATGGCAATAATCTGTATTTTTCGCTCCAGCGCTGCTGCAGGATTATAGATAGAGTTTTTTGTATCGTAATAATCATCACTAACGTGCGGACGGGCTTTCAATTCGCCAATGTCTTCATCAAAAAAAGTGATACTGCCTTCGTCCAAATTTTTATTGTCGATGTATTTAACAAAAATTCCATTTTCATATTCTTTAAAATAATTTCTCAAGCTAGAGATTCTGCGTTTTGCCAGATTTACATTATAGTCGGTTGATGCAAGCGGACTACAAAATCCTTTCATGGTAATGGTCACTTTTTCTCTGTCGGCCAACACTTTTTTAAGCAGTTGAGCAAATTTTTCCAAGTCTTGCATTCCTGCGTCCACCGAATCGTCAAAGAGATTATCAATGTCGCCAATTGCTCTTTCTAAATCTGCATCTTTTGCGCCTTTAGAATATTCTTTTTTATAAAAATCGCGCATAGCAGAATAATCTTCATATGTTTTTTTGTAGTTTTTAGGTGTTGTTATTGCGAGTGTTTTTTTGTCCGGCTCATCGTTATGGAAATACAAGGTAAGCGGGACAAGTAATTTCATTTGAGTAACAAAAACCTGTGTGCTATCTACTTTTCTTGGAGGGTCGTTCACTTTCGGAAGTTTTATCATGTAGATGTCGTTGCAACAACTTTCTTTTTCTTCAAAAAAAGAACCAATGCGATTGGAGGAAATAAAGGCTTCTGTTTTTTTAGAGTTGATAGAAAAATAAATATCATTCAAATTACTATTGAAAGGCAGTCCTAGATTTTTGGGTTCTCCCAGTTGATTTTCTTTGTACTCACTTTTAAAAATATCAAAGCCTCCCAATCCTTTATGCCAATTAGAACTAAAAAATAATTCCTGGCAAGGTTTGCAATAATAAGGTGTAATTTCATCGTCAATGGAGTTTACTTTTTTCCCTGCATTGATTGGTTTTCCATAGCTTCCATCTTTGCTTATTTTGCTGTACCAAATATCCATTTTCCCTTCTCCGCCACTTCTGTCGGAAGCAAAAAACAACACCTCTTCTTCTCCCAAAAACCCAATTGCCGGTTGTGTGTTTGTCGAACCTTTAGCGTTTATTTCGGAGGGAAGTTTTTGCAATGTGCTCCAGTGTCCATCTTTGTATTCTGCCGAATAAATATCACAATTAAATTCCATTTCGTTTTTAGGAACACATCGTGTGATAAATACTTTTGTAAAATCAGCGTTAAATGCGGTATTTGCATTGTGTATTCCCTGACGATTAAAAAGCGTATCCAAGGCAATCGCTTTTTGCCATTTCACAGAATCGTTTTGGACGGCTGTATAAATTTTGTTGTAATTAACGCTGTTTTTTTTGTCGCGATCTTTTCCATCACGCAAAGTAGAAAAGTATAAAAGACTGTCTACCTGAATGGGCGCATATTCCGAAACCTTACTGTTTACAGTGCTGTCAAGATGAACAATAGAAACCGTTTTGTCGGGCGTGGCCATTAGTATTTGTGCAAAATCACATGCGGCAATTTCCTGAAGGGCTTTTTTTACAAAATAATTGTCTTTCTTTTTTTTGTTTTTCTTGGCATACTTGTCAAACATTTTTTTTGCATCCTTGTAGTTGCCTTTGCTTTTTTTGAGCATTGCTAGCCAAAAAGAACACTCGGGGTATAATTTTCCTTGTGCGTCTTTTTTAAGAACCTTGGCATACCAATGTTCTGCAATTGCTAAATCGTAATTTAAACGACTTGCATCAGCGTATTTGTATTGGATTACAATATCGCTGGAATCCTGCATAATTGCTTTGTTGTAATATCCCGCTGCCGAAAAATAATCCTTTTGAGCAAAGGCTTTGTCGCCATCGGCAAGCAATGTTTTTGTTTTTTGTGCAGATAAAGAAGTGGCAAGAAGGCAGAAAATACAAATCAGAATTGTAATAGGGCGACAAGCCTCCTCCCCCCGCCCCCTCCAAAGGGGGACACGCTCCGTAAATATCCCTTTTATTTCAACCATACACTACATATAAATAGGACAAACACGTTTTTTAGCAATAAATGGTTTGATTTTTTTGAAAATATAGATGACAGAAATTTCGAATCCACCTCTGCGATTTGTTGCTTCAATTAATTTTGAGGTGTTGATATCATAGCTAACTCCCACATTAAAATTTTTGTAATCCATGTTCGCCACCAAAATAAATGCATCTTTCATTCTATAAAATCCACCCAATGAAACAGCCGTTGTCATTCCGTTAATAGGCCTTAAATGATACTTGCCAAATAAACCAACAACCGTTTCCTGAAATTTTCCTTGTCGCTGATACATAAAGGTTGGCAATACATCCAGCTGTGCTGCCACGGGAAATTCTGCAATTCCACTTACACATGTTTTCATGTCTAAGCGAATATCATCATTGTTAAAAAACGATTGTTTTGGTCTGTTAATATGAAGTGTCGAAACGCCAATATTCACAAGGGTGCGATTATTTTTTCTCCACAAATATGCAAGTCCGCCTCCTAAATCCAAATAGGTCATTCTTGTTTTCGGAAAATTTTCACCGCTCGGTAAAGATGCGTTATAAGCATCTCCATCGTATTGATTATCGAATGTGAGTGCGGCAACATTAAAACTTTTTGAAGTTACTCCCGGTTGGATGCCCAAAGAAACAAAATGAGTGGAATCTTTGTTAAGTTTTTTTATGTATGTGCCTGAGACAAACATTTGAGTGGTAGTAAATTTTGAATCGCCCGATTTGTCAGTATTTACGATAAGTCCAACAGCAGGAACATCGTTCTCTAATTTTGTTTTTAAGCGCGTATCTGCTGCAATAGAAAATGTTCTGTATGGAACGGGAATAACCGACCATTGGCTTCTGAAATTTCCTGCAAATCGCCAATCCCCATCAAACAAACCTGTTTGAGCTGGATTCAAATTTTGAGGTGAGGCATTAAATTGCGAATAATGAATGTCCTGAGCATAAGTAAAACTTACACCAAAGAAAAATAAAAACAATATGATTTTGTCTTTTTTCATTATCGAATCAATGTTGTGTTTCCTTGTTTTTTAAGTTCATCGCCATTGTAACATTTGGCTCGCAAATACCAGGCAAATACTGCAGGGTCTGCTTTCATTCCTTTATAAATTCCATCCCAACCTACATTTTGGTTGGTCGTTTCAAACACTTTTTCTCCCCAACGATTATACACTGCAAAATATAATTCCGAAATCATATTTCCTCTTACAAATAAAATATCATTTTGGTTATCTGCATTTGGAGTAAACGTATTGGGCACAAACACATCTGCGGGATCACACTCTAAAGACAAAACATAAATGGTAATGGTTGTATATTTTGGACAACCGCTAGAATCAATAATTGTAACAGTATAGGTTGTTGTTGTTGTTGGAGTAACTGTTGGATTAAAAGAGCTTGGGTTGCTAACTGTTGATGATGGACTCCACAAAATAGTTAAAGTGGTGTCTGTTATGGCGTGAACAATAGTTGATCCCCCAGAAAAAATACTATCCGAGTCGGCTGTTGCGGTGATAGGGAAAGAGCCGGGAGTAATAACCGTAACGGTTGTTGTCATACTCACAATGCAAGTATCTCCCAAAGAATTTACGGTAGAAATATTTACAGTGTATGTTGTTGTGACAAAAGGGCTAGCTGTTGGATTTGCAATGCTTGGATTGTTAAGCGTTATGGAAGGCGACCAACTATAAGCAAAGCCACCCGATGCGCTCAATGTTGTATTGTCGCCTTGACAAATTATTGCATTTGGACCAACGGTTGCTCCGCCTGAATTATCAAAACTTAATGATGTTGTGTCGGCACATCCGTTTGCTGTGGTAGAAATTAGTGTTACTACATAATTTCCTGATGTTGGATAAGTGTATGTTGGATTTTGGAGCGTGGAGGTTCCGCCATCACCAAAATCCCAACTCCACGAAGCGGGGGCCATTGCTGAAGAGTCGGTTAGTGTAATTACATTTGAACAAGGCACATTTGTTAGTCCGAAGTTCGCAGTTATTCCTGCATAAACAGTAATAAAGGTAAATGCGGTATCTGCAATTTTACAAGCATTGTTGTATAAAATCAAGGATACTGGATAAACTCCCGGAGTAGGAAAAATGTGAACGGGATTATAAATTGTTGAGGTGGTGTCACCTCCGCCAAAGTCCCACAGATATGTTCCAGTTGCCGAACTATTGTTTGTAAAAACAACGGTAAAGGGAGCGCAACCCGATGCGGTATCAATTGAAAAATCGGCATCTACAGGAGGTACTTGGAAATCAAATTTAAATGTTCCGTTATTACAATTGGTTGCGTGATTTACGTTCGCGCCTGTGTTTGGCCAGGAGCCTGGTGTTACAGGAAAGTCATCGTTTCCGCCACAACCCGCGCAAACCGATTGATAAATAATTCCTTTTTTGTCGAATCGGCTTGTTCCACCGTCTACGTGCTCCCAACTGCTTCCTCCTCCAAAATACGTTGCATAAATAAGTGAGATTGCATCTGCAGAAAGCACAAACAAATAAAAATTATGTCCATCTGTTGTTGGCTGTATCGCCCCTGCGGTTATTGGCATTGCTGTGGTACTTGTAACCGGAGGAACAATTTTTCCGCCCCATCCTGATACATAAATATTTTTACAATCGTCCACCAAAAATGCCGATGGAGAAATGTTTGGTGTACCGCTTCCGTTTCCAAAAACGGTAGAAAAACCAAGCGTTGTAAGTGTATAGTTCATTCTGCTGATAAACTGGCCGCTATTCGGATTGTTATACACACCTGCTGTAACTGGCATCAAACCTTCTGTTTGTCCAACCACATAAATATTGCTATCCTTATCTATTTGAATAAAATAACACTGGTCGTAAGAGGCCGTTCCCCAATATGTTGATGAAGTAAGTGCCGTTCCATCGTTTTTAATTTTTGAAATATAACCATCCGCTTTTCCGCCCTGATAAGTTGTTCGTAAGACTCCGGGTGTAGATGGAAAATCATTGCTTCTTGTTCCACCTGTTATAAAAACGTTTGCCGAATCGTCTAGCGCCAATGCATATCCAGCATCATTGTCTGTTCCTCCCAGGTAGGTGCTCCAGTTCAAAACTGAAAAATCGGAGTTAAATTTAAATGCAATTGCATCCTGCTCTCCGCCCATTGTATTGTCAAATCCATTGACGATTGGAAAATCTCCTGAACGCGTTGAACTTGCGACATAGGCGTTACCCGCTAGGTCAACATTTATTTCGCCACGGTATTGATCTCCATAATTATATTGAAGTGAATCTGCAGGAAACTCGTATACGACCGGTGGTCCGGCAGAAAAAAATGTGCTGTCGTTATTTACATTTACTCCATCATTCAAAGAACCGCCTATGTAAGTACTCGCCAAAAGTGTTGTTCCTGTTGAATTAAATTTCGCTACATAAATGTCTGTTCCATTATCAAAATAGCTCCCGTTGTAAACAAAACGAAGCAAAATTCCGCCATTAAATGTTGTGTCGTATGCCGTTGGTGTAACAGGAAAATCTGAAGAGCCTGTGGCGCCATATAAAAGCAAATTATCTGCGCTATCAACCACCAAGCTGGTAACAATTTCGGTGCTTGTTGCTCCGCCAATATAGGTTGAGTATTGTAAGAATGTTCCGGAAGAATCGTATTTGGTTACCACTACATCTGTTCTTCCATAAGCTGTTGCGCCATTAAATGTTACATCATAAGCGCCAAGTGTTGTTGGAAAACCAATATCAAAACATGTTCCACCCGAGTACAAATTTCCATATGCATCATAAGTGGCTGTCATTCCAAAGTTATCGGCAGTAGAACCGGAAGAACAAGCAAAAACTAAAATAGGGTCAATAATTAATTCTACCGATTTATCATACCCTTTTGGAAAACGAAAAGCGACAGTATTATTATTCAATACAAATTCGCAAGGAACTTCTACTTCAAATCCATCAATGAATTGATAGGCATAGGGCTTTTGTTCTAGCATTTCGTTGACGCTTGTTTTCATCAACAAATTTCCGTTCTCCAATTTTAATTTATCCAGCCCCTCGAAATACAATGCAATTTTATTTGGGCTGGTGTTGGGAGCAACTATCAAATTATATTTAATGCTGTTTTGCAAACCAAACACCTGAAGGTTGATGCCATCATACAGATTTTTGTAATTTACTTCTCTGTAATTTTTAACATTTCCTACCCACTTTTTTTTGTCTTTGCCAATAAAATAATTTGCGTAATCTGGAGTCGTTTGGCTGGAAGAAGCCTCTATGTTTTGTAATGCATTTAAAAAAGTCATTCGGAAAGCATGGGAGCGAACCGGTTTTCCCATTGTGCTTTTATTCTTCCCCATGTGGTTACTGCGGAGCGTTTCTTTGTCGTAGAAATTATACGTAAAAGCATTTTTTTCCAAAAACAAAACACCACCATCAAGTTGAGCGCGGTACATCACTTTTTTATCCCACTGCGATTTGTTTTCCGTAAATTTTATAGCGCTTTGAGATTCGTTGCTTACCTTTTTTTGAGCAAAGTTATAGGAAACAAACAGGCACAAAAAAATGCAAAGAAAATATTTTTTACCTGTATGCGACATTGTTAAAGAGTAGTTTTGTTTAAATGCAAAAATGGTATACTCAAAAATAAGAATAATTTTTCGTTTTTCAAACTATTGGGCTGGCAAAGCTGCCATTCCCTGTTGTGCTTGAGCGTGGTCGGGTTTTAGCTTTAATGTTTGGCCCCATGCGTTTCTGGCCTTTGCAAAGTCTTTGTTAGTGAAGCAGGCTCCTCCAAGGTTGTACCAATATTCCACATTGGTAGAATCAATTTCCACCGCTTTCTCAAGCCAGGTAATTGCTTCCGGAATGTTTTTAGAGCCAATAGTCATGCCTTCATTAAAATATGTTGCCCCCAGCAAATCTAGATTGCGTTTAATAAAAGGATTGCTTGGATAAATTTCTTTCGCTTTGCTCCAATTTGCTTTTGCCTTATCGTACTCCTTTAATTTAAAATAGCCTACTCCTAAATTTAAATAGCCGTTTACATATTTGTCGTGAATGCTAATGGCGCGACTCAAATGATAGATTCCTTTTTTTATTAGTTCCTTTTCTTCTGCCTTATTCTCCGGCTTTTCGGAAAGGTCGATATATGCTTTTCCCGCATTCCCATTTACCAATGCACTATTCGGAACTGTTTGTGCATCAGCAATAAAAAGTGTTTGGTCGTTTTTCCATTCCGCATTTCGCTTAATTGTTTTTGCTCCACACCATATAACCACTATACATCCAAAAGATACAGCAAGTATTTTTTTTGTTTGAGCCGAAGAAATTTTTTCCAACAGCCAACCAATTAAAACCGCCAATGCAATTGCAAATCCAAAAGAAGAATGATACACCATCCGTTCGCCCATTGTTGCGCCAACGTTAAAAATGAGGTTGGAAATTAAAAACAAATGCAGCAAATAAAATGTGATGGCAAACGATAAAATATTTCGTTTAACAAACAAAATAATTGCGGCAACAACTAACGAAATGTGCAAAATGATAGAAGCCCAAACACCGCTACTACTAAAGTTTGCAAACGGAATGGTGTTGTAGGAATAATCGCTTGAAAGCGGATTCGGATAAAAAAGAAGTTTCATATAACGCAAAAGCACTTCAATTTTTGTGGCTAGTTTTTCGGGAGGACTTGCATATAAATATGGATTATTCAATACATCGGGGTTTTCAAATTTTGCTCCTGCTCCCACAATTTTATAGCGGATTAATAAATAAATAATGGCGACAAAAATATAAGGAAGAGTTGTTAATATTGACTTCAAAAAGCTTTCTTTTAAAACAATAAAAGTCAACATTGGAATCAAAATCAATAGCGTTACAGCATATTCTTTTGATAAAAGTGCTAAAAAATAAAAGAGCAGTCCGAGCAAAGCATTCTGCACTCTTTTACTTTCTTTGTATTTAAAAACAGAAATAAATGTCAAAACAATAAACAAGAACGACAAGATCTCGTCTCTGCTTTTCACATTTGAAACCACCTCGGTATGCATTGGGTGAATTAAAAAAATGAGGCAAGCAACAAAAGCAACTAATTGGTTTTCTTTAAAAATATAGTTTCTGAGTAAATAAAATAAAAACACAACAGAAAGAATATAATATAAAACATTCATAAAATGTCGAACAAACGCAACGTCTTCGGGAGGTTTTACTTTTGCGCTACTTCCAAAAATTTGTTGTTCAACAGCAAAGGTCACAACCGAAAGCGGACGATATCTTCCACCTGAAAGCTGTTGCTTGGCTCCCATGTGGCGATAAAAACTTTCGTAAGCATCGGTGCTGAGTATTTTAAAGATGCCCCTAAAACCATCTTGAACGTGATCATTGTTTTGAATAACAATTCCATCGTCCAAGGCGTATTCATTAAAAAAGGAGTTTGCATAAAATACAACGCCAACAAAAACAAGAATGAGTGCCTGCTTTTTAAAATCGCTAAGTACCTTTATTCCCGAGCTGTTGGAAGGCGCTGGGTGAGATTCTTTTTTAGTTTTTTGACGGCCCATGGGCTTTGGTACAATTTCTGTGGCTGAATGTGCCTTGTTTATTTATTTTATTCGCACCTTTGTTTTTGTTCCTGAGCACTAAATGTATTAATAAAATTTTTCTTGAAAAAGTTTTTTAAAAATAAATATTCTCTTTTCCTGCTTGCCTTTGTTTTTTTTGCAACTGGTGCTCTCTTTCATTATACTTTTTCCGGTGGAGCGGCTCCAACCATCAGCGGGTTTGAAACCGTTTTACATCAAAAAGAAACGCGTTTAAATGAAGAAATGCTAAGCTTGGCTAAGCGAGCAGAATCTGAAAGTTACAGCGAGCTTTTTGCAAAAAATCCCGCTTACTATAATGAATTAATGACTGAAGAGGGTGTTGCTTTGCTCATTTATGAAAACGACACCTTAAAATTTTGGAGCGACAATTCTATTGCTGTCGAAAATTGGGTAAAAGAAATTTGCCTCGACTCTAAAATGGTAAAGCTTCACAATGGCTGGTTTGAGGTAATTCGTCCACACACAAATGCTACAACAACAAAAGCAATTGTTGGTTTGGTGCTTGTAAAAAATGAATACCCCTATCAAAACAAATACTTGGTAAATGAATTTCAAAAAGACTTTGCGCTTCCTGCCGAAACAAAACTGATTACCGATAATCCAAATGCCAGCAATGATGTTAGAAATTACCAAGGCGATTATTTATTTTCCTTGGAGTTTAATCCTGCAAACAATTCTGTTTCACCGGCTTCCTATGTTTCGGTTTTTCTTAGTTTGCTCGGTTTTGTTTTTTTGGTGCTTTTCCTAAAAGTTTTTTGTGCTGAGCTCTTAGCAAAACAAGGAAAAAATTATGCTATAATTACCTTTTTGCTTTTGATAGTTGCCTTAAGATATTTCTCTATCAAATTTGCGCTCCCCGAAAGCTTTTATTCCTTTGATTTATTCAGTCCGACCATTTTCGCAAACGCAAATTCTATCTGGTTGACTTCGCTAGGCGATTTATTGTTGAATGTTGTTTTGCTATTTTATTTAACCTATACTTTTTTTAGAGAGTGCGAATTTGATGCCTTGGTTAATCGTTTGCAAAAAATAAACAAACTCATTTTATCCTTTACATTTTTCCTCGCATTCTTTTGGTTTTCCTGGCTTATCAATGGATTGTTTACAGGTTTAATTAAAAACTCCAATATCCCTTTTGGGATAAACAACCTTTTTACACTCAATCAGTATAGTTATGTTGGTATTGTTATTATTGGTCTTTTGCTCTTCATTTATTTTTTGTTTGCCGATAAATTGGTTTCGGTTTTAAAACAATTAAAACTTAATAACAAACAATATTTTTTGGTGTTCGTTGTTTCTTCTTCCGTACATACGCTTATTTCTCATTTGTTGGGAACGCTTGATTTGATTGTTATTTTCTGGCCCTTTTTATTGGTGCTTTCTATTGCGTTGATAAAACGGAAACAAACTGTTTATCCTTTTTCAAGCATAATATTTTTAGTTTTTCTTTTTTCACTTTATTCCGTTCATATTTTTATCAAGCACTCGGGACTAAAAGAAGTAGAAAGTAGAAAAATTTATGCAGAAAAATTAGCCGCAGAACAAGATCCTGTTGCGGAGCTGTTGTTTAAAGACGTTGAGAAAAAATTACAGGCCGACACCATACTTTTGTCTTTAATTAGTGGTATAGAAAAACAACCGGAAGCTTTTGAAAAAAGAATTAAACAACAATATTTCAGTGGTTTTTGGGAAAAGTACGATGTACATGTTGCGCTTTTCGATAGTTCTTGTGCCCCAATTATTCGTTCACAAAATCCACTCTTTGATAACAACTTTTATTTTGATGAGTTGATTGAAACACGTGGACAAGAAACTCCCTGTGAAGGCTTTTATTTTATCCATAATTCTTCGGGGAAAATAAGTTATCTCGCAAAACTTCCTTTATATAAAAAACGGTCTTCTCCCTCAAAATACGGAACAGTTTATATTGAGCTGGATGCAAAATTTATTTCTGATGAAGTGGGGTTCCCTGAATTGTTACTCGACAGAAATGTTGGCTTATCTCAAGAACTAACCAATTATTCTTATGCAAAATATAAACACAATCAACTATTAAATCAATATGGAAAATACACTTACCATTTAACGGCATTCGATTTTAAGGTGTCGGCCGATGAATTTGTTTTTCTAAATAAAGATGGTTTCAATCACTTATTATATCGACCTAGCCCTGAAACGCTTGTTGTGCTTAGCAAACGAAACGAAGGGTTTGTTGGCAAAGTCACCACCTTCTCTTATTTGTTTGCCTTTTTTAGTTTGCTCTTGCTGTCCATTTTGTTTTTGCGCCAAGTTTCTTTGGGGCGATTATTGGAAAATTTTAGTTTCAAATATCGTATTCAGGTGCTGCTTGTGTTTATTGTCTTAATTTCACTTGCGCTTTTTGGAGGTGGCACCATTTATTATATCAAGCAACAATTTGAAGTAAAAAATCAAGAAAACATCAGCGAAAAAATTCATTCTGTTTTAATTGATGTTGAAAGTAAATTGTCGGCAGAAAGTGTTTTAAATAAGGGTTTAACAGAATATGTTTCTTTTATTTTAAAAAAATCTTCTTCTGTTTTTTTTACAGATATTAATTTTTATGACGTGGAAGGAAATCTGTATGCCTCTTCTCGTTCAAAAGTTTTTGATGAAGGGTTAACTTCAAAAAAAATGAATCCGGAAGCATATTTACAAATTGCACTTTTGGGGAAATCCGAATTTATTCATGATGAAAGAATAGGAAAATTAGAATATTTGTCGGCCTATATTCCTTTTAAAAACAAAGATGGAAAACTACTCGCTTATCTCAATTTGCCATATTTTGCTAAGCAAAGCGAGTTGGAAAAAGAAATTTCGGGATTCCTTGTTGCGCTCATTAATATTTATGTTTTGCTTTTTGCTTTGTCAATTGTCACGGCCATTTTTATTTCCAATTACGTTACAAAGCCCTTGAAATTAATTCAAGACAAACTCAGTAAAATTAAATTAGGAAAAGCCAACGAACCTATTGAATGGAAAGAAAACGATGAAATTGGAAACTTGGTAAGTGAATACAACCGGATGATTGCGGAGCTTTCGAAAAGTGCCAACTTGCTGGCAAAATCGGAGCGAGAAAGCGCTTGGAGAGAAATGGCAAAACAAGTGGCACATGAAATTAAAAATCCTTTAACGCCAATGAAGTTGAGCGTGCAACACTTGCAGCGCACCTGGAAAGACGATGGCCCTGATATGGATGAAAAAATGGAACGTTTAACAAAAACCATTATCGAACAAATTGATACCTTATCAAATATTGCTACTGAATTTTCGAACTTTGCGAAGATGCCAAAAGCAAATTTGGAAAAAATAAACATCAAAGAAATTATTGTAAACACCATTGCCCTTTTTCACGATTCGGAAAATTTAGAACTTGTTTTTGAAACAACCATTCATTCGGATGCCTATGTTTATGCCGACAAAGAACAGCTTTTACGTGTGTTCAACAATCTTATTAAAAATGCTTCTCAGGCGATTCCTGAGGAACGAAAAGGAAAAATTGTTGTAACGCTCAGCGATGAAAAACAACAATTTTTGGTTGCTATTTCCGACAATGGAGCCGGAATAAAAGAAGATGTGTTGGACAAAATATTTGTGCCAAATTTTACTACAAAAACAGGCGGAATGGGTTTGGGCTTAGCAATGGTAAAAAATATTGTAGAAACGGTGAACGGAAGAATTTGGTTCGAAACAAAAACTGGAGCAGGAACTACTTTTTATGTGTCACTACCTTCTTATGTTGAAGAATAGACAGGATTCTCCGAAGCTTCGTTTGCCTCTTTTCTTCTTCAACAAAACGCATTTCACAACCAATTACATTTTGTATATTCGTATCCTATAATTTTTGTTATTATGAACAGACCAATACGTGTTTTAGTAGCCAAAGTCGGGCTTGATGGACATGATCGCGGTGCAAAAGTGATTGCATCGTTTTTGAGAGATGCCGGAATGGAAGTTATTTATACCGGACTTCGTCAAACGCCAGAAATGGTTGTAAACGCTGCACTGCAAGAGGATGTGGATGCCATTGGAGTTAGCATTTTGTCGGGTGCACACAATACCGTTTTTCCAAAAATTATGACTTTAATGAAAGAAAAGGGCTTGGCAGATGTATTGCTTACAGGCGGTGGAATTATCCCTGACAAAGACATACAAAACCTGAATAAGTTGGGCGTTGGAAAACTTTTTCCCCCGGGAACCGACACCAAAGAAATTATTGATTACATCACAAATTATGTTAAAGAACACCGAACTTTCTAATACCTCCGTTATGACTTTTGAAAACCTCTTAACAACTATAGAAAACGCTATTTTAACGATAACCATCAATCGCCCAGACAAGTTAAATGCCTTGAATAAAAAAACGGTGGAAGAAATTGGAATCGCAATAAGAAATGCAGAAGCAAACACTGATGTGAAAGCAATTATTATTACCGGGGCCGGACCAAAATCATTTGTTGCAGGAGCGGATATTGCCGAATTTGTTGGGCTTTCGGTAGAACAAGGAAAAGCATTGGCACAAGCGGGACAAGATGTTTTTAGACAAATTGAAAATTGTGCTAAGCCTGTAATTGCAGCTGTGAATGGCTTTGCTTTAGGAGGTGGTTGTGAATTGTCGATGGCTTGTCATCTGCGTATCGCAAGTGATAACGCAAAATTCGGTCAGCCCGAAGTCAACCTTGGTTTAATTGCAGGATACGGTGGAACACAACGCTTGATTCAATACATTGGAAAAACAAAAGCGCTTGAATTACACATGACAGCCGATATGATAAATGCAGAACAAGCTTTGAGTTTGGGTTTAGTAAATTATGTTGTTGCTCCCAATCAACTCATTCCAAAGTGTTTGGAAATACTTGAAAAAATAAAAGCAAAATCACCGAAAGCAATTACAGGTGTTATCAATAGCGTAAATGCCTATTTCGAAAATGGTGTAAATGGTTTTGATGCAGAGATAAATGAATTTGGAAAATGTTTTGCTACGGAAGATTTTAAAGAAGGAACAGCTGCATTTTTAGAAAAACGCAAAGCAAATTTCACGGGCAAATAAAAACAGTTCAAAGTCCAATGTTGGAAAGTTCAAAGTTTGTTAAATATAAAAGCTCTCTTTTTTACTTTGGACTTTAAACTTTTAAACTTTAAACTAAAAATTGAATCCTCTCAAAAAACTCGCATCACAAACAGCCATTTACGGCTTGCCTACTATTGTGGGGCGCTTGTTGAATTACCTTTTAACTCCTCTTTTTACTTATAATTTTTCTACTCAGGAATTTGGTGTTGTTACATCTGCTTATGCTTACGTTTCATTTCTTTTGGTTTTTTTAACCTATGGAATGGAAACCACCCTTTTCAAATTTTCGCAATCCGAAAACGATAAACAAAAAGTTTATACCACCGCATTAATTTCTGTTTTTACAAGCAGTGTTTTGTTTATTATTTTGGCAAGCGCTTTTTCAAATTCCATATCTGAAGGAATAAAATTTACAGGTCACCCCGAATATGTTATTTGGTTTGCCATTATTATAGGAACGGATGCACTCACTAGCATTCCTTTTGCAAAGCTTCGCGAACAAGGCAAAGCAAAACGATTTGCTTTTGTAAAAATCATTAACATAGTAACCTACATTGGATTAAATGTGTTTTTTATTCTTTTTTGCAAACCCGTTTATGAGTCGGAAAGTTCTTCCTACAAAGGGTTTGTTGACGCTGTTTACAATCCGGATATTGGTGTTGGATATATTTTTATTTCCAACTTAATAGCAACGTTGGTTACACTTTTATTGCTCTCTCCTGAAATTTTTAGGATGCGTTATGTGTTTGATTCCCCATTGTGGAAAAAAATGATGATATACGCGCTTCCTTTGTTGATTGCCGGCTTGGCAGGAATGATAAACGAAACACTCGACAGGATTTTGCTTACTTATCTCCTTCCGGAAAACGAAGCAATGGCTCAAACGGGCATCTATGGCGCATGCTACAAGGTTTCCATCATCATGACCATTTTTATACAAACCTTCCGATTTGCTGCCGAACCTTTCTTTTTTAGTCAATCAAAAGAAAAAGATTCCAAACAAACGAACGCTATCATCCTGAAATATTTTGTAATAATTTGTTCCATTATTTTTTTGGGAACAACCATGAACATTCAGTGGATACAATATTTTGTTGGTGCCGATTTCCGCGAAGGAATGGGCGTTGTGCCTATTTTGCTGTTAGCAAATTTGTGCTTAGGCGTTTTTATTAATCAGTCGATTTGGTACAAACTAACCGGACAAACGGGTTATGGTGCATTGCTTACTATTTTTGGCGCCATCATTACTGTTTCATTAAATTTCTATTGGATTCCTCGAATTGGCTACATGGGCTCGGCATGGGCAACACTTATCTGTTATGCAAGCATGATGGTAGTTTCGTACTTTTTAGGTAATAAACATTATCCTGTTAATTATGACTTAAAACGCATCTTGGCTTACTTGGGTTTATCATTAACTTTGTACTTTATCAGCCTTTTGTTGCATACAGATACGGGAGCATTAAATTTGGTTTTAAACAATTTAATGTTTGTCGGATTTATTTTATTTGTTTGGAAAATGGAAAAGCAGAATTTTAAACGATTGACATGAAAATTAAAATTATAAATAAATCGAAACACGAATTACCAAGCTATGCAACCGGAGCGGCAGCAGGAATGGATTTGCGAGCGAACATTTCGGAGCCGATTGTTTTAAAATCATTGGAAAGAACATTGGTGGCAACCGGTTTGTTTATTGAATTGCCTGTTGGATACGAGGCACAAATTCGTCCCCGCAGTGGTTTGGCATTTAAAAATGGATTAACTGTATTGAACTCCCCGGGAACGATTGATGCGGATTACAGAGGAGAGATAAAAGTTATAATAGTAAATCTTTCGAAAGAAGATTTTACAATTAACGATGGCGAGCGTGTTGCACAAATGGTAATTGCAAAACACGAACAAGCCGAATGGCAAGAAGTTCAAGTGCTGGAAGAAAGCGCAAGAGGCGAAGGCGGATTTGGCAGCACAGGGAAGAAGTAGGGCTGGAAGATGGGAGATGGAAGAATATAAAATTTAAATTAAAACAGTAATTAACGGCATATGAAAATAATTATTCCAATGGCTGGAATGGGCAAAAGAATGCGCCCACACACACTTACTACTCCAAAACCACTTATT
>JAHEYB010000070.1 GCA_023251805.1 Bacteroidota bacterium
TGGTACCCATTTCCAGATTTTGTATGATGCCCGCATAACGGAACCCAAGTTGCGCCACCATCATCAGAAACTACCACTTGTGCATAATCAAAATTGGTTTCTACTTCCCAGCGTGACCAAAAAACAATTTGTGCACTAATCGCATCCGTCAAATCCAAATTAGAAATAGTACTGATAGAAACATTTTGATTGTCGGTATAATCTCCAACCGGACTATCTGTGATGGAAGCCGTTCCACTATGAAAAATAGACGTGCTCAATCCCCAGCTAGCACTTGTCCATCCAGTCATTGAATTTCCATCGCTACTGAATTCAATCACGGGCGGACCAAATTTCTTAACAATAGTATCCTTAAATGTGTAAGATCCATTGCTCACTTGTAATTCATATTTAATAACAGTTCCAATCGCTAAAGGATTTAGCGTAAATGCAATTGAATCCAATGCTTCATCCAATAAATTTAAACCTGAAAATGTTTTTGGTCCGCCAATACTCGTAATCTCCGGTCCAATCGGAACGATAGAAACGGTATAGGTTGCAGGTGCATCCATCCCTAATCTTTTAATTTTAAAATTAAAAAATCCCGTTGTAGCTGGAATATAATTTGGCTCTTCATCCGATGCAACAGCAAATTTCAAAGCAAGGTGTGCCATGTGTAAATTTTGCCAAATATTTTCTTTACAGATATCTACAATACGAGTAGAAGGTGGCCAAAATCCTTCATCACTTCTTCCAGCTTCGGGAGTCATTCCAAAACATTTGGGTTTGGTAATTTGTTCTCCGTATTGCCAATCGTCAATGGTGCCATTGGTTGAATACAAAACAGTTTGTGGAGCTGTTCCATAAGAATATTTATTATAGGTAGTGAGGTGTTTTGCATATTCCGAAAACTGAGCATAATCAGGAGCAATTACTGAAGCATCATATCCAAAAGAATAAATCAATAAATTACCATAGGTATGATTATTTAAAGACAATTTAAATGTATGCAAATTGCTAAAATCCCTGATGTTTTGAGATTCTGCTTCCGAATAAGCAGCTGTTCCTCTATAACTATCAGAAGAACCAAATGGCGAAGAACCAATGTTATCATATGCAAATTGATACCCGTAATTTCTATTGATATCTACTCCATACGAACCGCCATTGTTTCTTCTATTTTTTCTCCACATCCCTCCTCCACTTGGGTTGGTAGTTTCATTTCTCACATACCCATCAGGATTTACCAATGGAATAAAATACATTTCTTCATTATTCACTAAATATTGAACCTCGGGATTAGTTGAATAATTTTCACACAAATAATACATATACATAATTAATTGCGAAACCGATGCAGGCTCACGTGCATGGTGTGCTGAGTTATACAACACTTCTGGCTCCGCTTCATCTATATTGGGATTATCAGAAATTTTCATCCAATACATCGGACGACCTTCAATTGTATTTACTCCTATTACTTGTTTCGCTTTTACTAAAGTGGGAAAGAGTGTCGCCAAATTATCCATGTGCCACAATATTTCAGAATAGGTATAAAATCCTCCCATACTTCCCAAAGTAAAATTTGATGGTGTTGGATATGTTGGCGGAATGCTACAACCAATCGACATAGTTGAAACAGAAGGATCCAACCCTTTTTGATTTTCTGGTATATTTTGGTCTACATAAAATTGTTGAACATCATCAATTAAAACATCGCAACTAAATCCATTTTCTTTTACAATTGCTATTTCTGAAGCGGAAAAATCGGAGATGAACCAAAAACCTTTTTTCATTTCACCATGATCAAATGATAATCCAGCTTTTGCCAATTGAATAATTCCAGCTTCATCGACATAAATTTTTATGCGGGAATATTTTTCTGTTTGAAGTGTTTGTGAAAATGCAGTTGACACCATCAAAACAAAAAGTAGTAAGGCAATTTTTTTCATGGGAATGAAATTAGATTGTAGCATAACAAATCTAATAATTACAAAGCACAAACACAAGATAATTATGGATAGGATGTTTTAGCTGCAGACCTGTCTGCCGACAGGCAGGTCTGCGGCAAAGTTTTTCTAAGGAAAATTTGTCAGCCTAAACGGAGTAGAGATAAAATACTTCACGTCACACTGAGCATTCTGCGTTGAAGCAGACACATCGAAGTGTTGCTAATTGTGAAACGATTTCTTGCCTGAAAATTTCTTATCGTTCTCTTTTAGAAAGACTAATTTTTAAAGGATTGGAGGTAATTTCTTTGTACAGCCTTCTTACTTTATAAATATCAATGGCTGTATAAATAGCTCTACGAAAGGATTCTTCGGATGCAACATTTTTTCCCGCAATGTCATAAGCTGTTCCATGGTCGGGCGATGTTCTTACAACCGGCAACCCAGCTGTGAAATTTACTCCTGAGTTGAAAGCAATTGTTTTAAAAGGAATCAACCCTTGGTCGTGATACATTGCCAATACTGCATCAAAATTTTTATAGGCTTCGTTTCCAAAAAATCCATCCGCAGGATAAGGACCATAAACAATCATTCCTTCTTCTTTCAATTGATTAATTGCCGGAAGAATAATATTTTTTTCTTCATCACCAATCACACCATTGTCACCTGCATGCGGATTTAATCCCAACACTGCAATTTTAGGTTTTCGGATTTCAAAATCCTGAATAAGTGATTGATGAAGTGTTCTTAATTTTTTAACAATTTTTTCGGTCGTTAATTCTTGAGCCACTTTTGTAACAGGAATGTGCCCCGTAACCACAGCTACTCTCAAAGTGTTACTAACCAAAAACATTAAACTGTTTCCATCACCAAACTTATCCTCAAGATATTCGGTGTGACCAGGAAATTTAAAATCTTCGGATTGTATATTTTCTTTATTGATTGGCGCTGTTACCAACACATGTACTTTTCCTTGCGCTAAGGAATAAGCTGCTGCTTCTAATGATTTGAATGCATATTTTCCACCATCAGGAGTTTGTTTTCCTAACTCAATATTTACTTCTTCTTCGTAAACATTAATCAAGTTTGCGCGCTTGTGATTGATTTCCGAAACATCTTTAATTTGATTGAAACTAAAATCTTCGATGTTTAGCGCCTTACGATGAAAGCTAGCCGTTTTCATTGAGCTAAAAACAACGGGGGTACATATTTCAAGCATTTGTGGATCAAGAAATGTTTTGATAATCACTTCCATCCCAATTCCATTTAAATCTCCCTGAGAAATTCCAACAATTATTTTTTCGTCTGACATTTTTTTAGTTGTAAGGTTCCAATGTTTGAAGGTTGAAAGGTTTGAAAGTTAGTAAAACCATAACAAAGCTTCTAAGCAACAAAGATAAATTATAATTGATTGAACGAATCAAAAATATAAAAACGAGAACAACAACTTTCTAACCTTCCAACTTTTAAACCTTCTAACAAAGATCTATTCCTCCACCCAACCCACAATATCACTCAAATTGGTAATATCCAAAGTCGTCCATTTTTTTGTTGTTGCATTCCAAACCCCAACTCCTTGGGGAAACCGATCTTCTCCCATCACAATTTCGTTTTGGAAAGCCGCATACCCCGAAATAGTTTTTGCATTATCTAACCGACACCATTTTTTTCCAATAGGATCAATTTCATACATAATTCCTCTTCCATATTTTGGATTTTCATCCGACTCTACAAAAAAATTATCTCCAATAGGTTGGTAAAGCAACTTTGTAGCTACTTTCTTTTTAAAATCAATTGTAAAACACCCTTTTCCACAGGAATACACAACTGCTCCATCAGAAGAATATTCAAAAAAAGCATTTTCAGCAGTAGCTGGAATTTCTGTTATCTCTCCAACTTTTTCAATTGTGTGATTAATATTTACTTTATAAATAATTGCCGACTGCTGATTTTTTGGAAAATTAGCATACAGAAACGAATTATTGTCCAACCAAAAAATGGGAAATTTTCGTTTCACATCATCCCCCAAAAGTGGCTGTGACTCACCAAATCCTGCATCTTTTACTAAAATATCCTGTTTCCCCGTCACATAATATGCCGAAATACTAAACGGTTTAGTGGTTTCATCCACCTCAATATCCGGACGAGGAATTGGATTATAATTTGCATTTTCAACTTTACCAAATTTTTCGGTTTTCAAATTCAACACAGAAAAATATTTTCCTTTGAAAATATCATTCGTGCGAAAAACAATGCTGTCGCCACTAAATGCAACAAACTCGCCACGCTCATATACCAATAGCTTTTTTGTTTTAATGTCAATCACATTTCCAATTCCAGTAACCACATATCGGTTCCGATAAATTCTGTTTTTGCCTAAATCAAAACGTACGTAGTTGCCTGTAACTCCCGATTTTTTTGTTGGCAAGGAAATAATTGTTTCCTTAGAAACCATTGCTCCATCCAAAAAATGATAATTCACCAAATGCTGCAAATTATTTGTTGCCGCATTATCATCATACTCAGCTATAAGAAGGGAAACTTTTTTCGCAGGAACATTAAATCCCACAAAAAAAAGAAGAAAAAAAATGAGAGCAGAGAGTTTAAAGATTCTCATTCAAAAATTTAATTACGCATTATTTTTCAAGAAGTCGAACAACAATCGTACTCCAACTCCTGTGCCGCCTTTTAATCTGTAATTATCTTTGGTGGTTAAAAAAGCCGGGCCAGCAATGTCAAAGTGCATCCAAGGATAATTAATATAACGCGCCAAAAACTTTCCTGCGGTAATGCTTCCTGCATAAGGTCCACCCAAATTTTTCATGTCGGCAATATCCGATTTAATCAGTTCATCATAATCGTCCCAAAAAGGCATTTCTGCCAAACGCTCAAATACAGCATTACCACTTTGTTTTAATTTATTTTTTGTGCGCTCATCCGCTGTTCCCATCGCTACAATTCCAGATGTACCAATGGCTGCTACCGCGGCACCTGTCAAAGTTGCCAAGTCGATTACCAATTTAGGATTGTATTTTTGTGCATACGCTAAGGCATCCGCCAAAATCATTCTACCTTCTGCATCGGCATTCAACATCTCCACAGTCATTCCATTATACATCGTAATCACATCACCGGGAACGTAGGCATTTTCTCCCGGACGATTATCTGTTGCGGGAACTAATCCAATTACATAAACAGGTAATTTTGCTTTCGCGATAGCATACAATGTTCCTACAACAGCAGCCGAACCCGCCATATCGCATTTCATCATATCCATACTGTTTGGTGTAGGCTTTAAACTAACACCACCTGTATCATAAACAACTCCTTTTCCAACAAGAATAATCGGTTGCTTTTTATTTTTTGCATTTTTAGGATTGTATTCCATTATACTAAAAGTAGGAGGTTCGATGCTTCCCAAGTTCACAGCCAACAGTCCACCCATTTTTAAAGCTTTTATTTTTTCTTTGTTGAACACCTCCACATTAAATCCTGCTTCCTTCCCCATTTTCTGAAACTCTTTAGAAAGCTGAGTAGCCGTTAAAAAATTTACAGGCTCATTCACCAAAGTGCGCGAAATACAGGTTGCTTCCACAACAATATTCAACTCTTCAATTTGTTTTGCATTCAAACTTTTTGAAACAATGGCGATGGATTTCAAAGAATTTCTTTCTTTGTCGCGGTCTTTTTTATATTTCAAAAATTGATAGTTGCTCAAGGCCAAACCTTCTGCAAAAGCAAGTGTTTCAAGAGCTTTCCCATCGGCATCCACCACAGTGATGTTTTCTACTTTTGCATCCGTTATCCAACCGTGAACAGTGCTTGAAGCTTTACGCAGGGTTTCCGTTGTTTGATATTTTTCCTTCTTCACATCAATCAACTGAACAATAAATAAACGATGGAGTTGATTCAAACAAATGGATTTTTTCTCTTTGGCATTTATCTCGTTCTTAATAAAGTCGATTTCTACTTTAGATAATCCATAGTTATTAAAACTATTGTTCTTGCCACACAACAAAACAACGCTCTCATTGTTATTTATTGCAGATTTCTTGGAGATGTTAGTCATATTATTTCTACTTTTGAGAAAGTAAATGTAGTAAAATTCCGAACGATAGAAAAGCTGCCTCAAAAGGCCTTTAAAATAAGACAATAGTAGAATGAATACGGAACAATTATTAAAGCGGGCATTGAATTTCGAATTTCTTTCACAAGAAGAAGGAGTTTATTTATTTAAACATGCTCCTACTGCCGAATTAGTATTTGTTGCCAATGAATTGCGCAAAATTCAAAAGCCCGACTCCTTACCAAGCAATAGCAAACCCGGAAAAGTAACTTGGCAAATTGATAGAAATGTAAACACCACCAACGTTTGTACTGCCAATTGTAAATTCTGTAATTTTTATCGCATTCCCGGTCATGTTGAATCCTATATCACCGATATGGAAACGTATAAGGTGAAGATTGATGAAACATTGAAATATGGTGGAGACCAATTGCTTTTGCAAGGCGGACATCATCCTGAACTGGGATTAAAATTTTATGTAGATACTTTTTCAGCAATAAAAAAATTGTACCCCAAAATTAAATTGCATGCACTAGGACCACCAGAAGTTGCACACATCACCAAGCTAGAGAAATCAACGCACACCGAAGTATTGAAAGCTTTGAAAGTTGCAGGAATGGATAGTTTACCCGGAGCCGGAGCAGAAATTTTGAACGACCGCGTTCGCAGATTAATATCCAAAGGAAAATGTACGGGCCGCGAATGGCTTGATGTGATGCGCGCTGCACATCAACTAAACATTAC
>JAHEYB010000003.1 GCA_023251805.1 Bacteroidota bacterium
GACATTTTTACCGTGTTTGCGAAAATTGATGATGATGAAAATTTATCTGCATTCATCGTTGAAAAATCATTTGGTGGAATTGCTTTGAATCCGGAAGAACATAAAATGGGTATCAAAGGGAGTTCAACTCGCCAAGTATTCTTTAATGATTGCAAAGTACCGGTAGAAAACTTGCTATCAGATAGACAAAACGGATTTAAAATCGCAGTTAACATTTTAAATCTCGGTCGCGTTAAACTTGCCGGAGCAGCTATTGGAGGTTCCAAAGAAACAAATACAAAATCCATTCAATATGCAAATGAGCGTAACCAATTTGGTAGACCAATTGCAAAATACGGAGCAATTCGTCACAAACTAGCAGAACAAGCTATTAGAATTTATGCTGGAGAGTCTGCTGTTTATCGTGCGAGTCAGAATATTGAAGATGCAACAAAAGCATTGATTGCTGGAGGACTGGACGAAGCAAAAGCAAAATTAAAGGGCGTTGAACAATTTGCTGTGGAAGCAGCAATCGTAAAAGTACACGGTTCGGAAGTATTAGATTATGTGGTGGATGAAGGTGTTCAAATCTATGGCGGAATGGGATACAGCGCAGAAGCGCCAATGGATAGAGCATATCGTGATGCACGTATCAATAGAATTTTTGAAGGAACGAATGAAATCAACCGAATGTTAACGGTTGACATGATGTTGAAACGTGCGATGAAAGGTGAATTGGATTTAATGGGTCCGGCACAAGCAGTTGCTGCTGAATTAATGGGTGTTCCTGATTTTTCTACATCTGAGACTACGACTTTTTCAAATGAGAAAAAATATGTGACAGGATTTAAAAAATCGGTATTGATGGTTGCAGGGGCAGCAGTTCAAAAACTGATGATGCAATTGGGCAAAGAACAAGAAATTTTAATGAATGTAGCCGACATGATTATTGAGACGTATATCTCTGAATCACTTTTGTTACGAGTAGAAAAATTGGTTTCTATAAAAGGTGAAGCAGCATGCAAAGAACAATTAAACATTATGCGTGTTTACATTAACGATGCAGCTGATAGAATTCACAAATCTGGAAAAGAAGCAATTAACAGTTTTGCCACTGGCGATGAACAAAAAGCAATGTTGATGGGAATGAAACGTTTCACAAAAACAGAGGCTTTAAATACAACTGAAGCAAGAAGAACTATTTCAGCGAAATTGATTGCTGAGAATAAATATTGTTTTTAAAAATTGCTAGCAGATTAACGCAGAAGTAATATCTTGCGTCACCCTGAGCGGAGTCGAAGGGTAGATAATTTCAGCGCTGAATCGTGTATGCTTCGACTCCGCTCAGCATGACGAAGCAAATGTCTTTTTAATTTATCAGCGAAAATCTGAGTGCAAAAATTATAAAATGGAAATCCAAACAGCATACTACTCCTCTCCTATTGGCACTCTCGAAATAAAAGGGAATGCCGATGGTATTGTTTCCGTTTTGTTTATGGAAGAAGCCATTGAAGCAACTATGAAAGTTCCTGAAACCTTAAAAGAAGTGTTTTATCAATTTGATGAATATTTTACTGGCATCCGAAAAGAATTTGGTTTAAAATTAAATCCTGAGGGAACCGAGTTTCAAAAACGTGTTTGGAAAGAGTTAGTTGAAATTGAATTTGGAAAAACATGCTCTTATTTAGATATCTCTGTGAAATTAGGTGATGATAATGCAACCAGAGCTGTTGGCAATGCCAATGGAAAAAACCCCATTGCGATAATTGTCCCTTGCCACAGGGTGATAGGAAGTACAGGAAAACTGACTGGTTATGCTGGTGGACTTTGGCGAAAAGAATGGCTACTGAAACACGAAACAGAGGTTATTTTCGGAAAACAGACTGCCTTATTTTAAATTTCATTTTCCGATTATTTATTGTTTTATTTGTACTATCAAAAAAATTGAGTTGTGAGCAAAAAAGAATTTTTTTCGGAATTTTTAAAACAGGGTAAAAATATTGGTTCCGTTACCCCAAGCTCTAAATTTTTGGTAAAGAAGATGGTGGAACCAATACAGTTCAAAAGCGTGAAATGTATAGTTGAACTAGGACCGGGAACAGGAATTATCACCCATGAGTTATTAAAAAATATGCCGGAAGATTCCATTTTATTGGCATTTGAAATCAACAAAGAATTTTGTGATACGCTTAATCAAATTGGTGATAAACGTTTAAAAGTAATCAGCGATTCAGCAGAAAAGATGGAGCAGTATTTGAAAGAATATAATGTTACGCAGGTTGATTATGTAGTTTCATCTCTTCCTCTTTTTATGATTCCGAATGAGGTTGTCGACAAAATATTGGAAGTGACATTAAAGGTATTAAAGAAAGAAGGCGCCTACATTCAATATCAATATTCGCTTAATGCTTATAAAAAATTACGAAACACATTTAAAAAAGTAGATTTGAATTTCACACCAATGAACATTCCTCCCGCATTTGTATTTACTTGTACTATCTAATACTAAGGAGCATTAATCGTTTCTAATTCATCAAACGATTCTACTTTCAATTGCATTTTCTTTTTCCCAATTCGATAATAAACAATTGCTCCTTGCGTAAAATCAGCAACAGGAACCATTAAGTTCATTGGCGGTGCGCCCGGCCTTCCACTTCCCCGATTTTTCATGGAAGAAAATTTAATTTGGAAAGAACCATTTTGCTTTATACTGGTCATTTCTATTG
This sequence comes from Bacteroidota bacterium, assembly GCA_023251805.1. Lineage (GTDB taxonomy): Bacteria > Bacteroidota > Bacteroidia > 2-12-FULL-35-15 > 2-12-FULL-35-15 > 2-12-FULL-35-15. The sequence continues at coordinate 2,706 of JAHEYB010000003.1, forward strand.
GCTTGTTTGAAGGAGACAATACAGTTGCATTTTCTATTTTAAAAAGTTGGAATTCTACGGCTTTAGAAGTATACAGATTTACAACCGAATCAATCGACCATTTACATTTTTTGGATTTACTTATCTCTATTGTATAATTATTGGTAGATGTTGGAGATGCGCCAGAGTTGATTGTTTGCTTTGTGGCTTTAATGAATTTGAAATCCTGAGCAAAAACAACTGAAGGCAACAAAAACATCAGACAAATGGTTCGTTTCATTATGTTGGAATTATGAATTGAGTAAATTTAACTAATTTTATCCTATGTACATACCACCTTACTATAAAGAAAATGATGAGCAAAAACTAATTGAGTTTATGAAAACTTATAATTTTGCTACACTCATCAGCACAAAAGATGCCAATATTTGTGCCACGCATTTGCCTTTCTTGATTGAGAAGCGAGATAATAAACTATTTCTTGTTTGCCATATGGCAAAAGCCAATCCGCAATGGAATAGCTTTACAGAAAATGAGGTTTTGGTGATATTTCAAGGCCCACATGCTTACATTTCTCCGACACATTATGAAAAACAACAAAATGTTCCTACCTGGAACTATATTGCTGTACATGCAACAGGAAAATCAAGTATCATTTCGGAGCCAAATGAAGTCGTTGTCTTGATGGAAAAAACCATCCATCATTTCGAGAAAGGGTTTTACGAGCAATGGAAAAGTTTATCTCCCGAATATGTAAACGGAATGCTCAAAGCAATAGTCGCATTTGAAATTGAAGTTACGAAGCTGGAAGGAAAATTTAAATTAAGCCAGAATAAAACCAAAAACGAGCAACAAAACATTGTTGATTCTTTAGGAAAAAGTGATGACACGGCTCAAAATGAGATTTCGAAAGAAATGAAAAAGAAACTGTAAATTAAATTCCTTTCAATACTTTCTCCGTCTTCTCCAACATCTCATCTGTAAAATCCAAATGTGTTACAAAGCGAATCGCTTGTTTGCCAAAGCCTACCGCTTTAATATTATTGTCTGCTAATTTTTGCACGAAGGTTTCTGGATTTATTTTATCGTTCAAATTAAAGATGATAATATTTGTATCCACCGGCAATACATTATCAATATAACTCAAACCACCCATTGTTGTTGCCAATTGTTTTGCACGTTTGTGATCTTCTTTCAATCGGGAGATGTTATGATCCAAAGCATAAATTCCTGCAGCTGCTAAATAACCTGCTTGTCGCATTCCGCCTCCAAAAACTTTTCTGACTCTTCTGGCTTTTCTAACAAATTCAGTTTCTCCCAACAATAAAGACCCAACCGGAGCTCCTAAGCCTTTCGACAAACAAATAGAAATAGAATCAAAGCACTTTCCAACTTCAGCTGCTGAATAACCAGCCTCAACAATTGCATTAAAAATTCGTGCTCCATCCAAATGATAATTCAATTTATTTTTTTTACACACTTCGGACACTTCCTGCATTTGCTTTAAGGAATAAAAACTTCCTCCTGCTCTGTTTGCTGTATTTTCTATAGAAACCAAACTCGTTTTTGTCAGCCAATCGAATGTTGGGTTCATACTTTCCAAAACTTGCTGGGCAGAAATTCTTCCACGCTCACCTTGGATTAATTTCGCTTGCACTCCCGAATTAAATGCAATTCCCCCGCCTTCATAATTATAAATGTGTGCAGTAGAATCACACAATACCTCATCACCGGGATTTGTATGTACTTTAATAGCAATCTGATTGGTCATAGTACCTGAAGGGCAAAAAACGGCAGCTTCTTTACCAAATAATTTTGCAGACTTCTGCTCCAAAGCAATTACTGTTGGTTCTTCAGCAAATACATCATCACCTACTTCCGCATTAAACATTGCTTTCAACATTGCATTGGTTGGCTTGGTTACTGTATCACTTCTTAAATCTATTATCATCTTAGTAAAATTTGTAATTCGTTGTCACCCTGAGCGGAGTTGAAGGGCGAAGGGCGCAATTCGTTGATTATTTTTTTCTAGCAATCATCAATCCATCTCTCACTGGCAACAACATGTGCTCCACACGAGAATCATTGTGAATTTTTTTATTATAATCGTGAATTGCTTTTGTATCCACATCCATTTTTGCTTCATCATCCAATACTTTTCCACTCCAAAGCACATTGTCTGCAATAATATATCCACCGCTTCTAACTTTATCAAACACTAAATCGTAATATTCGGCATAATTTTTTTTATCAGCATCAATAAAAACCAAATCAAACGTTTCTTTAATTGTAGGAATGATTGTTATTGCATTTCCTAGATAATAATTGATTCTATCTGTCAAACCAGCTTCTTCAATAAAACCGCGAACCATTTTTTCAAGTTCGTCATTTATATCAATTGTATGAAGTGTCCCGTTTTCAATTAAACCTTGAGCTAAGCAAATGCCCGAATAACCAGTATAAGTTCCTATTTCCAAAATCTGCTTAGGCTGAATCATTTTACTGAACATAGCAAGAACATTCCCCTGCATGTGTCCGGATAACATTCGAGGCATCATTACTTTCGCATGCGTATCTCTATTCAACTTTTTTAGAACTTCCGACTCAGCTTGAGAGAAGGCTAAAGCGTAATTTTCAATTTTTTCCTCTATAAATTCCATTGGTGCAAGATTATTGATACGAAAGTACATAAATATATTTTGCCGAAAAAATTAATTCAAACTCCCTTATAGTTCTCTAAAATCAATCAGTTTAAGAGCTTTCGTCACAACCGACACTGGCGTTTTCAACGATTCGATGTTTATAAGTTTGGATTAGAGCGAGTTGATACACCTTATATTATAGAGAATTTAGTGCTGTTAATGGGAGAATTGTGTCCGTTTGATTGTATTAACATAAACTATTTTTATGAAAAAAATACTTTTAGTCTTTTCCATTCTATTCCTGTTTTCGAATGCTTTTGCCCAAAAAAGTTTAAAGCCCAATACGAAACAGCTGACCAAAGAAGAAGCTAAAAAGCTCGACAATGCTGAGTATTTCTTCACCGAAGGCAATTACCAGAGAGCACTACCCCTTTACATCGATTTAATGACCGCCCACCCCGATGACTTGTTTTTCAAATTAAAATGCGGAATATCTTACTTAAGCAAAAGTGACGAAAAAAGTAAAGCAATACCACTATTAAAGGAAGTGCAGGCTGGCGATCCAAAAAATACTGAATTAAATTTTTACTTAGGAAGAGCTTACCATGTCAACTACGATTTTGAGATGGCTATTTCTACCATGAACGCTTACCTTGCTCAAAACCCTGCACCTACTGTGAATCAGCAGTTACTTGCAAAACGATACATCGAAAATAGCAAAAACGCAAAAGTGTTTATGGAAATAAAAGTACGATGCGAAATCAATAATATTGGAAGTGAAATTAATAGTGAGAATCAAGAATATGTTCCTGTGATATCTTCTGATGAATCAGTTTTAATATTTACTTATACCGGTCCGAAAAGTACGGGAGGATTAATGGACGCGGAATTCAATGAAGATCCCAATGGAGCCTACTATGAAGATGTTTTTATGTCGCAACGTGTTGGTGAAAATTGGTTAACGCCTGAAAACATTGGACCGAATATCAATACTAAAAATCATGATGCAAGTATTGCATTGTCCTCTGATGGGCAAAAACTATTTATCTTCCACAGTACCGACAAAGATGGTGGCGATATATATATGAGTACATTAAAGGGAAATGTCTGGGGAGAGGCTATACCTTTAGGTCCGAACATCAACACAAAATATTGGGAAGGAAGTTGCTCAATATCGGCAAACGATCAAACCTTATATTTTGCAAGTGAGCGACCGGGAGGAAGTGGCGGGAAAGATATCTATGTGAGTAAAAAAATGCCGGATGGAAGTTGGGGGAAAGCCGAAAACTTAGGTCCAGCAATCAACACTATATATAATGATGATTCTCCATTCATTCATCCCGATGGGATTACTTTGTTTTTTAGTTCTGAAGGACATAGTAGTATTGGAGGATATGACATTATGTATTCCACAAATAAAGAAGGGAAATGGGGAGAGCCTGTTAACATTGGATATCCTATAAATACGACAGAAGATGAGCGCTTTTACGTTTTAACTGCGGATGGAGAGCATGGATATTATTCTTCTGATATGAAAGGCGGAAAAGGACAGCAAGATATTTATGTTGTTACACCAGGATATTATGGCGAAAAGCCAGTTTTAGCTTTAGTAGTTGGAACTGTTTTCGCGAACGATCAACCTGTGGATGCAACTATTAATGTTACAAATGCCGAAACAGGTGAAAAGCAAGGTACTTACCATTCCAATTCAACAAGTGGAAAATATTTGATTGCTCTTACTCCCGGCAATAATTATAAAGTAGCCATTGAAGTGGAAGGTTACGAAGCACAAATTCAATATGTAAATGTAAAGAGCCTTGAAACTTTTGTTCAGGTACAAAAAGATTTTAAATTGTATTCTGATGAGTATAAGAAAGCAAATTCAGTAACCGCAGTAAAAGATTCATCAAATGTTATTCAGTTACAAATCAATGATCAAATAAAAAGATATAACGAAGAACGGAAAGCAGAAGTATATGAAGCGCGTATCTATCAAGATATCATCCGAAAATATGGCGAGGTTAAAAAAGAATGCGTTTCTTATTATTTAGAATTAGGAACCTATGAAAAAGCGAGCGACTTTAACCCGACAAAAGCAAGAACATTGGGCGACATACAAGAACGTAAAGATTCATTAGGGACTACCTTTTATTTTGCAGGATTTCAAACATTGTTAGAAGCAGAAATATTAAAATATAAAGTTATTGACTTAGATACTTCATTGCGAGCCGTTGTTGTGACTATTGATGATTGCCATGTTCGTAAATTGGTTCAACAATATTACTCGTATGAATATACACGTAAAGATTATGTTGCTCCAAAAAATACTAAAGTAATCAAGGAGAAAAAAGGAATTGTTGCATTAAATTCAGGTGAAGTAGAAACAAGTATTGTAAAAGATCAGGGTAAATCAGAAATTTCAGGGTTAACTTACAAATTGGAAATTGGTGCTGTAAATAATCCGAATGATTTTAAATTGCAATCGTTAAGCAAATATGGAAAGATTGAAAGCAAAACATATCCTGATGGAAAAACACGTTACACGATGGGGCCTTTTAAAACGTTAGCTGAAGCTGAAGCATTTAAGAAATCATTGCTTGAAAAAGAACCGGCTTCCGCTGAATCATTTGTAACTGTTTTCTTTTTTGGAGTTCGTAAAACAATGGAAGAACATAATAATCCTTGTAATCCAAATGCACCAAGTGATTTTTCAGCATTTGTTGGCAAAGATTTAAACGACAAAGAAGTTTACAATAAGCTAATTGATATGGCCGGGAATAATTGTGCCGAAGGATTACTATTTAGAGTTCAGATTGGTGCTTACCGAAAACCACAAAACTTTAAACATAAAAATTTAAATAAATTAGAACCGCCTCCGGCATTAGTTAGTCCTTATCCTGATGGAATCACCCGTTTCACTATGCGTGAATTCACAACGATTAAAGACGCTGAAGCATTCCGACAAGAGTGTATTAGACTGGGAACAAAAGATGCTTGGATTACTGCATTTTACAATGGAAACAGGATGTTATTGCAAGACTTAATTGCAAACAACTTTTATAATAAGAAAATCAACTAAACAAAATAGCTTCTCGAACAAAAAAGACTTCCAAATTGGAAGTCTTTTTTTTGCTTTATTATAATTTATTTTCCACCACCAACTTCACAGGTTTCACAACATCTTTCCCATCATCAATAAATCTGCAAAAATAGGTTCCATTTGATAAATCAGTTAATGAAATCATCATACCGTTATTTAAAACTTGTTTATAAGGAACAATAATCAAGTCTCTTCCCAACACATCCGAAATAATAACGATTGTTGAATTTGTAAACACCTTATTCTCGGTATTCACAAAAACATAATCGCTCGTTGGATTTGGAAAAAGATTAATTACATTTTGAGAAGAAGCCATTTCGTTTACACCTAAAGTGTAGCAATTTCCTGGCATATTTGCATCTAACCAATCGATACGCTCTGAAATCCAAGCCTTGTACAAAGCAATATCTCCGGCAAAAGTGCTTGGTTGTGGGCCTATTTCTGGGGTACCAACATCCACGCCCAAGGTTGCCCAACGCTCCTGATGACGAATTTGTGCAGAATCCAAATAAACTGCCATGGAATCGATGTAATTAAATAAATAAGTGGTATCCAAGTAGCATGTTCTCAAATGCATCCATCTACATTTTAACTCGTTTTGAAATGTTGTATCCTGCATCATTCTCACATACCATCCGTTTGAATTTACATCAGGACCATCATCGTTAATTTTATATGCCCAACCTGAACCATCTGTTGCAGAAAAAATAGTGCTGCCCGGAATATCAGCCCAAGCCCAATCAAAATCCCAAACTGGTCCCGCTTTTAATTTACCTCCTTTATCATCTCTGTTTTTATGCATGTACCAACTCTTTTTAAATCCATCGTTATTACGCGACAATTCGTTTACAATTAAATAATCGATGAAGGATGCTGTACTTAAATATGCCCTATAACCAGTTGCTGTATCTGCAAAAGCGGGACTATACAAGGCACTTTCCAAGCTATTAATATATGTTTGGATATATGTTTTTTGTTGGGAAGTAATCACATCTGGCTTGGGATAGGCATAAACCAAATGCACAGGAAAAGTAGGATGATCAATTGGACTGTAACCCAATAACCAACTATTTGCAGCATCCCAATAATCATTTTTAATAATATAACCACCCGTTAGTTGAACTCCAGCATTGTCAATCGTATCCAATTTTGAAATATCAACACGATTAGCATCCCGCTTAATACTTTCCGATAAAAAATAAATTCCTTGATATTGTCCGTTGATAATTACTTCGCAATGCTTTGAGCGAGCAGCATAATGTCCCATCTCGCCAAACAATTTATTCGCCAATGTATTTCTAACATACACTTTATCATTGTATGTAGCTAATAACTGCCAATCGTGTTCCAAAGGCATTCCTAAAATGCTGGTATCATTCTGAACCAGTAAATTATTTCTAGTTTCAAAGCCATAGGGTTTTTGTGGTAAGCTCGCTGAAAATGCGCCACGAATTTCAATTCCCACATTATTATTATAAGCATTTGGAGGATTTGTAACGTAATTGGTAACACCCGGACCATTGTAAATAATTTTCATGTTCGCATTGATTTTTGGCTCATTTACAATTGTTTGAGAAAATGTATTTATCAAAACAATTGGGAGATTAGAAGAAGTAAAAATATTTGGAAGAGGTGCGCCAGGACCAAAAGTGATATTCCAACTCAATAGATTTCCCGCATCAGCAGGATATGTATCGGTAATTCTTAGTTTCCATGTTCCATTTCCATTTTGTCCGTTATTAGCATTTCCCAATGTATTCATAGGCTTGAAAGTTCCCGTGAAAGGAGCCGTTCCGGAAACAATGGATGTGCTTGCACTCTGACTAAAACACGTATTTGTAAAATTATCGTCACTTCCACCAACATACGAAAGAAGCATAATATCGGTCCCATCAGGAGCAATCAAATCGATGTTTAAATCCGAATCCCAGGTATGAGTAATATTTATGCAAACTCCAATTAACCCATTTGTTCCATCCAAAGTAGCAGGAGTTAAAGCACTAACTACACAAGGATAATCGTTGGTTGAACCATCGTCAGGAATTGCTCCACCTGTTCCAGAAAATGTTTGAGAAAAACTGCTGATTGAAGTGATTAAAAAAGTGGTAAATAATATTTTTTTCATTTTAAATATAGCATTCGTACAGAAACAAATCTACATTAAAAACAAGAGTTTAACAAATATGAGTATTTAATTGATAACGGAAATACATCATAGAGAACGTCACACTGAGCATTCTGCGTTGAAGCAGACATATCGAAGTGTACACAAATCGCAACCCTGATTTTTCTTAGTTTCACTCGAATCATCGATGCGGCCTTAGCTTTTTATCTTCGTAACATGCGCCCTTCGACAAAGTTTATGCTGAGCGGAGTCGAAGTACTCAGGGTGACGTCAGAATGAAGTTTGAAATGAAATAAAAACCTTAAGACATTATCTCCTGCACTCTTCCAACCTGACGCGTGTCCAACTGAACCTTTATTCCTCTGGAATGAAAAGCAGCACTTGTAAGAATAAATTGAACCCTTCCTCTCGTTCTTTTTCCGGTTCGTTGGTCCTTTTTAAGAACAACCTCAACCTCCATCCCTAATTGAATATTAGCGCGAAACATATTGGGCGTATGAGGTATTTTTAAATTCATTGACATTTACACAAATTTAATTATATTTGACTATAAGTATACCATTCCCGGCTATGAAAAAAATAATTTTATTATTTCTATCCTTATTGCTTTTCGGCAGTAGCTTTTCTCAAGGTACTATGAAAACACGTAAATGGAGAAAAACAGAAAAAGATTCGCTTTTAAAAGCACAAACCTTATTTCAGGAGGAAAATTATCTTTTAGCATTGCCCCTATTCGAAAAAATTGAACAAAACCACCCTAAAGAATTATACTTAAAGTATGTTGTAGGAATCTCCGGATTATATAGGAGTGATGTACATCAAAAATCACTCGAATACTTATTAATGGTGTACGAGAAAAATAAGAAAGCAGCAGGCATTCGATACGACTTAGCAAGAGCTTACCACTACAATTATAAATTTGATGAAGCACTTCTTATATTAGAAGAATATTTAAAGGATAAAAAGCTTACTGAAAAAGAGAGAAAAGATGCATTGCAACTAATTGAATATTGTAATAATGCAAAAATTTTGGTTGCAGCACCAGTTGATGCAAAAATTGAAAACATTGGAGACATCTTAAATACCGTGGGCTCGGAATATGTTCCCGTTGTGTCTTCTGACGAAAGTGTTATCATTTATACCTATACGGGTGACCAAAGTATAGGTGGTCTGCAAAACGGATACAATCAAGCGGATAGTTTTGGTATCTATTACGAAGATGTTTTTATCAGTCACAAAGAAAATGGGAATTGGGTAACACCTTCCGGTATTGGAACAAATATTAATACCAATGCACACGATGCCGCTATTGCAATTTCAAATGATGGACAAAAATTATTTATTTTTAAAGATGATAGTTATGATGGTGGCGATATATATATCAGCACTGTGGACAGTACAAATTGGTCGGCTCCGGATAAGGTAAAAGGAGATGTAAATACTGCTGCTTGGGAAGGAAGCGCATCCTTAAGTTCTGATGAAAAGACACTCTATTTTTCCAGCGAACGCCCAGGTGGTTATGGAGGAAGAGATTTGTACAAAGCTTCCCTAATGCCAGATGGAACATGGGGCAATGCCAAAAATTTAGGTGATAAAGTAAATACCATTCGTGATGATGATGCACCATTTATTCATCCCGATGGCAGAACGTTAATATTTAGTTCTCAAGCATTAAATAGCATGGGGAGCTATGATATTTTTTTAACAGAATACAATGCTGCCGATTCATCATGGTCGACACCCAAAAATTTAGGTTATCCAATTAACACTCCGGATGACGATCGTTATTTTATACTTTCTACAGATGGAAACAGAGGTTATTATGCATCGGGGAAAGAAGGCGGATTTGGTTTACATGATATTTATGTAGTAGATATGCCAAATGATTTTGCAAAACCAAATGTAATAATGGTAAGAGGTATTACTACTCTTGACGATAAGCCTGTAGAGGCCAATATTACGGTAGACATGACCGACAACAACCAAAACTACAGAACATTAAACACCAACCCTGCACAAGGAAATTACTTGGTAAATTTGGTTGCTCAACACACATATAAAATAACTTACAAATTAAATGGATTTGCTGATCAAGTAAAAACTGTGGATGCAATGACAATAAATGGCTATTCAGAATTTATATACGATATTAATTTCAGTACTAAAATAGATTCCACAGCCATAAAAGATTCTATCGCCTTGGCAACAGCAAAAGCTGATTCCATAAAAAATGCTGGCGGAGTAACAATTCCTGATGTTGGAAATTTTTCAAAAGAAGGACTGGAATTTAAAGTACAAATTGCTGCTTATAATATGCCAAAAAACTACAAGTACGACCATTTAAAAGGATTAGGAGATGTAGAAAAATTAGTTTTAGAGGATGGAATAACCCGCTTCACAATTGGAGGATCATTTAAAACATTAAATGATGCTATTGTTCATAAAGCCAAAGTGCGTGCAGCCGGACAAGAAGATGCGTTTGTAACAGCTATATACAAAGGGAAACGTGTTTATCTGGAAGATTTAGAAAAACTAGGAGTGATTGCTCCGCAGCCGAAATAAGCCTCTCCCCGAACCTCTCCATCCCTTCGATATGTCTGCTTCAACGCAGAATGCTCAGGATGACGAAGAGGGGGAAATTATAATTCGAAGCGTCATGGCGAGTGAAGCGAAGCAATCTCGTCATAATAACTAGATTGCTTCGTTCATTCCTCTCGCAATTATTTACGCCTGCGTACTATGCTTCCGTTTACCACCAAACCATTTTTTCTTTTTAGGAGAATTAGAATTTGGTTTAGAACCTGAGGCAGAATTTCCTCCTCCACTTTTTTGTCCGTTCCCATTTTTATTATGAGAATGGTTGCGTGGTGGACGTTGTTGCTTCACAGCTTTCACAACAGTATGATTCATCAAAGGATATCCATGATTATCAATTACTGGAACTTTTTTTCCAATTAACTTTTCAATATCTCTCAAATATTCTTTTTCTTCCGCATCACAAAAACCAATCGCAATTCCGCTTGCTCCTGCTCTACCTGTTCTTCCAATTCGGTGAACATACGACTCAGGAATGTTTGGCAATTCGTAATTGATAACGTGTGTTAATTCATCAATATCAATTCCACGTGCTGCAATATCAGTTGCAACCAAAACTCTTGTTAATTTTGATTTAAAATTATTCAAGGCATTCTGACGAGCATTCTGCGATTTGTTTCCATGAATGGCCTGTGCCTGTATTCCATTCTTCGTTAAATCTTTTGCTACTTTATCGGCTCCATGTTTTGTACGCGTGAATACTAGAACACGTTCAATTTTTTTATCTTTCAACAAATCAATCAATAAATTTTTCTTGTTTTCTTTATCTACAAAATAAATAACCTGATTAATTGTATTTGCAGTAGATGAAACCGGAGTTACTTCTACTTTTGAAGGATTTACCAAAATTGTATCTGCCAACTTCACAATTTCAGGAGGCATTGTTGCAGAGAAAAATAAAGACTGACGCTTTGCCGGTAATTTTGCAATTACTTTTTTTACATCGTGCACAAATCCCATGTCCAACATTCTATCTGCTTCATCCAACACAAACAATTGAATTTTTGAAATATCAACATGGCGTTGATTCATCAAATCCAATAATCGTCCTGGTGTAGCAACCAAAATATCAATTCCGGAGCGTAATGCTTCTACTTGTGAAAACTGACTAACGCCTCCGAAAATAACTTTGTACTTCAAATTGGTATTCTTTCCATAATTGGCAAAGCTTTCTCCAATTTGAATGGCTAATTCTCTTGTTGGTGTTAAAATCAAACTTCTGATTACTCTTTTTCCTTGCGTAGGTGTTTTATCTTCTGTTAGTAATTGAATAATCGGAATTGCGAATGCAGCAGTTTTTCCTGTACCTGTTTGTGCACATCCCAACAAATCTTTTTTAGCCAATACCAAAGGAATAGCTTGTTTTTGAATGGGTGTAGGTGTTGTGTATCCTTCTGTTTTTAAAGCCTTAAGGATAGGCTCAATTAAATTTAAATTTTCAAATGACATTATATATGTATTTATAGACCGAATAAAATGATAGACGTTCCAATCATCGGTCTGATGAATGAAATTCCAATTTACTGGTTAAACTTCTAATTTTTGGGAAACAATAGCTCCGAAAGCATTGAGAGAAAAGGATATTCTTCAAATGAAGAACATAACAATGAGTAGTTTAATTCATGTAATATGACACAAAGGTAAGTATAATAAATGGATAAAGAGGTTTTTTGTTTTTTACCGCAGAGGACGCAGAGCTTTTCGCAGAGAACGCAAAGAAAAGTCATTATAACAAACCCCTTTGCGTTTTTTTACGTAAAGGGGTTTATCTTTGTATAATGCGCATCAAAACTAAAATATTATTTTTTGCACTATGTCTCATTTGTGGACTATTCTCTTATTCCCAAAACTTAGTCCAAAATGGCAGTTTTGAGCTTTATGATACTTGCCCAAGTACTATTAATGGTGGTTTGATAAGATATGCGGATTATTGGGTTAATCCCAATAATGCAACACCAGATTATTTTAATGCATGTGATGTCTCTGGATCATACTCTGTACCTTATAATATTTCAGGAGGTTATCAATATCCATATGAAGGTAACGCATATATAGGACTTGTAATGTATGTTGACACCCCATTTGTAAATGCAAGAGAATATGCACAGATTCAACTAACAAGTGGTCTACAAACAGATAGTTGTTATCGACTTCGTTTCTATGTTTCGATTGGAGATATGCTTGCCTATTACAAGATTACAAATTTTGATGCCTATTTTTCTGCAACAGCAATTTCATCAACTGATTCAAAACTGCTACCATATACTCCTCAATTTGTGTACACTGATCCAGCAGGAATTGCTGACTCTAGTAGTTGGAAAATGATTGAAGGTATTTTTCAAGCTCAAGGAGGAGAAAACTTTATGACAATAGGCAATTTTCACAATGATTCCAATACAACAAGAATTGTTTATGATCCTACTTGTATTTATGGAGGTTATGGTTATTATTTTATTGATAGCATTTCTTTGATAAAAGTAACATGTCCATTGAACATCGGAATTGATGAAAATGAGCAAGCAAGCTTTTTCAAATTGCATCCAAATCCAAACGATGGAAATATGATTTTTGAATATTCTTTACAAGAAAATACAAAAGGAATATTTATGCTATATGATGTTACAGGAAGACTTGTAAATTCATATACTTTAAATCAAGGCATGAACAATTCAATGAAAATCTCGGAAGATGCTTTACAAAATGGAATATATTTTTACAAAGTAATTGTAAATGACGAAATGATTCAAAGTGATAAATTAATTATCCTTAAATAAGTTTAATACTTAATATTATATCTTCTTCTTATAAAAATTATCTTTTTTCTTCGCCATAAAATTTTGTGGCTTTGCCAAATTCTCAAAACCATATTGAGCATACAGCGAATGGGCATCTCTGGTTAGTAAACAAAAGTTACGCAAGCCTTGTAATTGCTTGTGCTGAAGAATACAATCCATCAACCATTTCGACAAACCCTTTCCTCTTTCTTCTTCAAGAATGAATACATCTGCTAAATACGCAAACGTGGCATAATCAGAAATTACTCGTGCAAAACCAACCTGCCTAAGGGCAGGCAAGCTCTGCTTATTTTCTTTGTATAGGCCAAAACAAAGTGAATGCTCAATGGATTTTTTTACAATTTCAACTGGAATTTCTTCTGCCCAATAAGAAGTAGAAAGAAAACCATGAATGACAGGTACATCTAATTTTGATTTATCTGTTGAGATGGTGTAGTTGTCTTTTGTGAAGAATTCTGTTTGCATTTACATTAGAGTTGTTAATGGGCTTTATTAAATCCCCCTAGCCCCCTTTTCCAAAGGGGGAATTGTTCCGTCTTTGATAATTAAAACAACCCTTTTCAGCGGCTCTCCCTTTTTCTCCCTTTTTCTCTGCGGTTAAATTGGTTCAATTTTATTTCACCAAACTACTAATCGGTTTACCTGTACAACCATTTGGAAACTGAATGTTCAACATCATTGCTAAGGTTGCAGCAATGTCGGGAATAACTATTTGTTCGGTGGAACTGCCTTGTTTTACATTCCAGCCATAAAATAAAAGTGGAACATGTGTATCATAACTATAAGGTGAGCCATGCGTTGTTCCGGTCGACATATACTCGACATATCCTGGTAAATAATTCACTAGCACATCGCCCGAACGTTTTGCATTGTATCCTTTTTGCATTAAGTAACGAGTGCCTTCAGTAAACTGTGAAGTGTTCATGGTTGTTGCAGTAATTACTTCCGACACATCCGCAAATTTTTGAATGAATGCAGCAACATCTTCTTGAACTTCTTCTATATATAATTTTTTCGCCTCTAATACTTTGTGATTTAAGAATACTTGTTGATTAGAATACGAAAGCACCAATGAATCGCCATAGGTTATTGTTAAATATTTTTTCAAGGAATCTATCATCTTATCTTCTTTCACATAACCTGCAGGAATCTTTAAATCCATTAAATAGGCTGGAACTTCGGGTGCTGCATGGTCGGCAGTTAAAAAGATTAATGCATTTCCTTTTCCAACTTGCAACTCAATGGCTTTGATTAATTCAGCCAATTCTTTATCCAATCTCAAATAATCATCTTCTTGTTCGATAGAATTCGGACCATAATAATGACCAATGTAATCAGGAGAAGAAAAGGAAATTGCTAGAAAATCAGTAGCACCTGATTTGCCCATATTTTCTTGTTTAATAACTTCAATCGCAAAATCTTTTGTCAATGTGTTTCCGAAAGGTGTCCCGCGTATCATCCCTAAACCGCCATTGCTTGGATATAATTTTTCCAAATCATGAGGAAATGTAGGTTTTAATTCTCCTTTAGAAATAGTTTCATATTTATTATCATCGGGTAAACTTTCGGTGTATTGCTCTATTGGTAAAATGGTGTTCCAAGATTGCGTCAAATATTTTTTAGGTAATTCTTTTTTATTGAACTCTTGTACCCATTTTGGCAATTCGGTCATATAATAAGTGCTTGTTACAAAATTTCCATTGCTACCATCAAACCAATAAGCTGCGTTTGCTGTATGTCCGGCAGGTAAAATAGCGCTTCTATCTTTTAAAGCAATACCTATTACTTTTGATTTCATATTAGTAGAAATATGCAATTCATCGGTAATGGTAGAAGTGAGCATGTTCACTGGTGAACGTTTTCCTTCTTTTGCCATTGTTCCCAATGGGTTTACATTATTGTCTTCCGCACAATACATTGTTCGTCCTGTAACCCTATTGAACCAATCATTTGCAATGATTCCATGAACTGCAGGAGTTGTACCAGTATAAATAGAAGCATGACCTGGGGCAGTGTAAGTAGGAACATAATTGTAATTGGTGTTTTTACAAAAGTATCCTTCGTTTACTAATTTTTTAAAGCCATCATTTCCGTATTTATCCCAAAAGCGATAAATATAATCGTAACGCATTTGATCGATTACAATTCCTACAACCAATTTAGGTTTAGAAATTGGTTTTACAAGGGGTTTTGTTGTTTGTGCAATTGTGCTTATTGCAACTACAATTAGTATTAAGGTTGAAAGAATCTTTTTCATAATCATTATAATTTTATAGTTCTAAATATATACACTTCGACTACGCTCAGTGTGACGTACTCAGTGTGACGTACTCAGTGTGACGTACTCAGTGTGACGTACTAAGTGTGACGTACTAAGTGTGACGTACTAAGTGACGCGCCCAGTGTAATTATATGCCGTCAGTCTGAGCGGAGTCGAAGACAAGGCAATTGAAATTACATTTTATTACAAGACTTGTTTCGATAAAAAATAAACCAATGCTACACACACGGTAACGCTGATTAAAATATTAGCAATGGCTAAGAGCATATTTCCATTTCGAATGAGTTCCACTGTTTCGTAGCTGAATGTAGAAAATGTGCTAAATCCACCACAGAATCCTATTATAATCAAGGTTTTTATTGCTGGATTCGCTTCCACCTTCCCGCTGAATACTCCTACCATTATGGCCAATACCAAACAACTTAAAATATTAGATAGAAGCGTAGCGATGGGGAAATTAGATTTGAAATTATTTTTTACAAATTCAGAAATTCCAAAACGTGCTACACTTCCTAATCCGCCACCTAAAAATACTAATAGAATATTATTCATCTTTTAACTTGTTATTAGCAAATTGATACATCTTAAACACCGTTATTCCGATTCCCATTCCTACAATTGCTCCACAAGCAATATCCGCTGGATAATGAACGCCATTATAAATTCGACTATAAGACACGAATGCAGCCCAAACAAAAATAAGTAAACCAAAGTACTTAATTTTATTTTTAAAAAGTAAACTTAAAAATATCGCTAGTGCAAATGTATTTGCAGCATGAGATGAGATAAAGCCATAGGTTCCACCACAACCATCATTCAAATGAATTTGCGATTGTAATATTAAATTGTGACAAGGACGGTAACGCATAAAAACTTCTTTAAAGGCATGAACTGATAGTTGGTCGGATAGAACAATTACTAAAACAGCTCCTAAAATGACTTGCCATACTTTTTTTCCAAAATGTTTATAGGATAAAAAAAGAAACAATGCATAAAGAGGAATCCAAAAATATTTATGACTCACCCAAAACATAATCACATCAAAAAAAGAATTGTGCTTACTGTTGAGGAACAGAAAGAGTTGTGTGTCGATGTCTTTTATAGAAGTGATGAAGCTCATTTAGTTTACAAAAGTTCTGTTTTGTATTTATCTCTGTGTTTCTCCATTTCTCTGGTGTTCTCTGTGTTGAAAATTTTAAACACAGAGCGCGCGGAGTAAAAAGAGTTTCACAGAGAGTATATGAGAAGCTAAAGTTTTAATAATCAAACACGTTATCCTTCGCATTCAACTGTTTCCACAATTCATCTTTCAACTGCACAAGACCTTGTCCGGATTGGGAAGAAAAATACATTACAGGAACACTTGCTTTTTCTTTGAATTTTTTATTCATCTCCTTCTTCATTTCATCTAACAATTCTGCATCCAGCATATCACATTTTGAAACTGCAAGAATTCTTTTTTTATGAAGCAATTCAGGATTAAATTTATCCAATTCGTTTAAAAGAATTTTATATTCTTTTATGATATCGTCCGAATCAGCAGGAACCAAAAATAACAACGTTGAGTTACGTTCGATGTGACGTAAAAATCTTAATCCAATTCCTTTTCCTTCACTCGCACCTTCAATAATTCCGGGGATGTCGGCCATTACAAACGATTTGTAATCGCGGTATTCTACAATTCCTAAATTAGGAACAAGCGTGGTAAAAGGATAATTTGCTATCTCGGGTTTTGCTGCAGATACAACAGAGAGTAAAGTAGATTTACCGGCATTTGGAAAACCAACCAAACCAACATCTGCAAGCACTTTTAATTCTAAAATTTTCCATTCATCTCGTCCATCGCCACCTGGTTGAGCATAACGAGGCGTTTGATTGGTAGAAGATTTAAAATGATCGTTTCCTAATCCACCTCTTCCACCGGGAACAACAATAATTTCTTGTCCGTCTTCCGTAATTTCACCTTCTACTTCTCCCGTTTCAGCATCACGAATAATTGTTCCAAGGGGAACATCCAAGATTTCATCTTTTCCTTCAGCCCCGGTCATGCGAGCGCTTCCTCCCGAGCCTCCTGGCTCCGCAATAATGTGTTTACGATATTTTAAGTGAATGAGGGTCCAAAATTGTTTGTTCCCTTTTACAATGATGTGTCCACCTCTACCACCATCTCCTCCATCCGGACCACCTTTTGCGGTAAGTTTACTTCGGTGTAAATGCACTGAACCTTGTCCTCCTTTTCCGGAGCGGCAGCATATTTTAACATAATCAACAAAATTCGAATCCATTCTTTTATTCCCCGTACATACCCTACTTACACAAAACTTATTTTTTCTTTTTCTTTACTACTTTCTTCGCTGTTTTTTTAGGCGTAGGTTTTTTAGTTGACCCCTTTGGGGCTATTTTTTTAACTATTTTCTTAGCCGCTTTTTTCACTATCTTCTTCACTACTTTCTTTTTCGGAGCAGCTTTTTTCGCAACTTTCTTAACAACCTTTTTAACCACTTTCTTTTTAGGTACTACCTTTTTCTTCGCAATTTTTTTAACTACTTTCTTAACAGCCTTTTTCGCCTGCCCCTTCGGGGGAGCGACCTTTTTCACTACTTTCTTAACTTGCGCCTTAGGTGCTTCTTTTTTCTTCTCTTGTCCCTTCTGGGCAACTTTCTTAACAGGTGTTTTAGCAACAGCTTTTGTTACCGGCTTCGTTTCTCTCTTCACAGGTTTCTCATCATTCATCTTGGAAACAAAAATCTTTTCAGTTGAAGGTTGAAAAGCAATTACTGATTTTGCAGAACGTGGATCGATAACCGCACATAGATTTGTGAAAATTTGTTCTACAGTTCCTATTCCATTTACGGGTCTAAACTTTCCTTGATTTGTATAATACGCTTTTAAGGGCGCTGTTTTATTGTTATACTCTTGAATTCGGTTGCGAATAACTCCTTCGTTTTGATCATCCGGGCGACCACTTTCCATACCTCGTAATAACAAACGTTTTGTTAATTCCGAATCACTTACCTCCAAAGCCAACATCATCGTAATAGAGGTGTGTTTTTCAAATAGCAAATGGTCCAATGCTTCAGCTTGTGCTTCGGTACGGGGAAAACCATCAAAAATAAATCCTTTTGCATTTGGATTTTTATCCAATTTTGCACTAATCATTCCTATCACCACTTCATCAGGAACCAAAACTCCTGCATTCATCAACATTTGAGCTTCTAAACCCAATTGTGTTCCAGCAGCAATTTCACTTCTCAAAATATCACCCGTTGAAAGGTGAACTAATTGATATTTTGCAATTAATTTTTCCGACTGAGTTCCTTTGCCTGCACCCGGAGGTCCGAATAGTACAATGTTTAACATGGCGTTGAGTGTTTATTGATACATTTAGATTTATGATTTCTTTGCAAACTTATTTTTTATCGTTTTCATAATCCAGCACATAAATATCTTCCAAATTACGTCCCAGTCCTTTATAATCTAAACCATATCCAACTATAAAATCGTTGGGGATTACAATTGCTGCATATTCAATTGGAACTGTCTTGGTGTATGCATTCGGTTTAAATAATAAAGTTGCAATTTTAATATCTCCTACACCCATCGCTTTCAATTGCTCCCACACATTTTCAATTGTATTTCCGGTATCCACAATATCTTCTACAATTACAACTGTCCTTCCCTTAATATCTTCACTTAAACCAATCAATTGTTTTATTTTTCCAGTTGAAGAAGTTCCTTCATATGACGCTACTTTCACAAATGAAATTTCACATTCAATACTTACCTTTTTCATTAAATCGGCAGCAAACATAAACGAGCCATTTAAAACTGCCAGAAACAAAGGTTGCTTCCCTTTCAAATCTTTGTTTATTTGTTTTGCAACTTCGGTTACTGCTTTTTGAATTTCAGAAGAACTAATCTTGGTTTTAAATGTATGTCCGTGTAATACAACACTGCTCATAAAAAAGGCTATTAAGCCTCAAAAATAAACAAAATTACCTGAAAAAAAACCTGAAAACTTTATTTTATTCTTAGCATATAAAAACCTACTTTTACTGCTATTAATTACCAAAAACAAGCAATTTATGACACCAAAAGTGAGTATTATTATGGGTAGCACCTCCGATATGCCCATTATGCAAGAAGCGGCCAAGATTTTAAATGAATTTAAGATTCCCTTTGAAATTAATGCTTTAAGCGCCCATCGTGTACCTGAGCAAGTGGCTGAATTTGCTAAAAATGCTCATACAAAAGGAATTCGGGTAATAATCGCAGGAGCCGGTGGTGCCGCACATTTGCCGGGTGTTGTGGCTGCCTTTAGCCCAATTCCAGTGATTGGAGTGCCTTGTCGCTCTTCCATTTCCATTGATGGATGGGATTCCGTCCTTTCTATTCTTCAAATGCCTCCGGGAATACCTGTTGCAACCGTGGCCTTGGATGGCGGACAAAATGCTGGAATATTGGCAGTTCAGATCTTAGCTGCCGGAAATGACGAAATCTTGAAAAAAGTGATTGATTTCAAAGAAAACTTGAAAAATAAGATTCTGAAAGCTAATAAAGAGCTGTCGGAAATCAAATTTGAGTATAAAACGAATTAAACCTCACCCCTAGCCCATCTCAACAAGGAAAGGGGGATTTGATTCTATATAAATGAAACATAATTTTAATGAATAGACTTTACGCCTTCCTTTTTACTTTTTTGATTGTCGGAACAGCTAATGCTGGCAATGAAAATCCATCTATTGGAGCCCGTTCTTCAGGAATGGGAAATGCCTCGGTTTCATTGTGGGATGTTTGGAGCGCCCATCAAAATCAAGCAGGATTGGGATTTGTGCGCGATATTTCGGCAGGAGCATATTATGAAAATCGTTTTTTACTAAAAGAGATAAGCACCAAAGGCGGAGTAGTAGCAATTCCTGTTAAAGGTGGAACTATTGGGCTTTGCATTAGTAATTTTGGATATTCTTTATACAATGAAAATAAATACAGCCTTTCCTTTGCCAAAGCATTTGGTGATAAGCTTTCTGCAGGTATTGCAATGGATTATTTGACAACTAAAATAGCTGAAGGTTATGGTAGCAAAGGTGTATTCGCGGCCGAATTCGGGATTCAAGCTAAACCTTTACAAGGATTAACCATTGGTGCTCATGTTTTTAATCCAACGAGAGCTAAAATTAGCGATTATAACGATGAACGTTTGCCTACAATTATCCGTTTTGGTGGCGATTATAATTTTTCTGATAAAGTAACATTGGCAGTTGAAACCGAAAAAGACATTGCTCAAAAAGCAATTTTTAAAGCAGGAATTGAGTACAAACCTGTGAAAGAATTTTATTTGCGTGCAGGAATCGGGACCAATCCCACCTTAACTTCTTTTGGATTCGGACTAAATTTAAAAAATTTAAAGATTGATGTGGCTGCCAACTATCACCAAACTTTAGGATTTAGTCCGCAATTAGGATTAACATATATATTTAAAAAAGCTGAGTCCTCTACTCCTAAAATTGAATAATAAAAGCTCCATATTAATTTCTTTTATCAAGTTGATGGTTACAAAAAAGTATTTTCTTTTTTTACTTTTAACTTTAAACTTTGAACTTGCAACTTTCTCGCAGGATACCACAAAAACGGAAAATACTGACATTCAGCAAAAATTAGAAAACGTTGCAGAAAATTCAACCGATGAAGAGGCTGATTATACTACCCTCGTAGAAGTATTGGTATATTCAAATCAAAATCCCATCAACCTCAACAAAACAAATAAAGAAGAGTTACAAGCCTTAGAAATATTGAATGATATTCAAATCGATAATCTATTATCTCATATTGAAAAAACCGGAAAACTAATCACCATTTATGAATTACAAGGAATCTCAGGATTTGATTTACAAACAATTCAAAAACTTTTACCCTATGTAAAAGTGGTGGACAATTTTTCTTCTGCACATTTTGGAGTAAAAGAAATGTTTGAAAAAGGACAACATAGTGTTTTAATGCGTTATGGAAGAACCATTGAAGAACAAACCGGATTTTCTTTTATAGATAGCGCATCTCTTGCAAATAGCATCAACTCAAGATACATTGGGAGCCCTGATAAACTTTATGCTCGTTATCGTTTTACTTATGGCACAAATATCAGTTGGGGAATAACGGCAGAAAAAGATCAAGGAGAATTATTTTTCAAAGGCAATCAAAAATTCAATTACGATTGGTACGAAAAATCATTGAAGGGAAATCAAAAATCAGGCTTTGATTTTTACTCTGCTCATTTTTATTTAAAGAATGTAAAATTTATTAAAGCATTAGCCATTGGAGATTATCAAGCAACATTTGGACAAGGGTTGACCATTTGGAGCGGACAAGCATTTGGAAAAAGCTCCGAAATTATGACGACAAAAAAATCGGCTAGAGGGATTTCTCCATATACTTCGGTAGATGAAAATAGATTTATGCGCGGGGTAGCAAGTACATTGGGTTACAAAAAAATAGAAGCTACCGCTTTTTATTCCAGAAAACATGTGGATGCAAATGTAAGTGACACCACAGATACCGGTGAAGCAGCAGAAATTTCTTCTTTGCAAGAAACAGGCTACCATACCACTTCAAGTGAAATTGCAGATAAACATGCTCTTTTGCAAACATTGATTGGTGGGAACTTAGCATACAAAGGAAGAAAATTGAATGTAGGAATTTCCGCATTGAGCTACCAGTTGGATTTAGATTTTAACAGGGCCTTATCCTATTACAATCAATTTGAATACTCTTCTTCCAAAAATTTTAATGTTGGTGTTGATTATAATTTCATTGTTCGAAATTTAAACTTTTTTGGAGAAGCAGGAATGAGTAAAAATGGAGGGAAAGCATTTGTAAATGGCGTTTTAATAAGCCTAGACCCAAGACTATCATTTACCATTTTACATCGTTACTACCAGAGAAATTTTCAAAATTTATTGGCCAATGCATTTGCAGAAAGTAGCACGCCTACTAACGAAAAAGGTTTGTATATGGGAATGGTAGCCAAGCCCACAAACAAAACAACCTTCACTGCATATTATGACCGATTTGAATTTCCTTGGTTAAAATATCAAGTTAATGCGCCTTCCTTTGGAAACGATTATATGGTGCAATTTAATTATACTCCTTCTAAAAAAGTAGACATGTATGTGAGAATTCGTACACGCGACAAACAAAAAAACAGTGTGAATGTAGTTGATGTAATGGATTATTTAGTCCCGGTAAAACAAACTAATTATCGATTCAACATTGCTTATACCATCACAAAAACAATAAAGTTGAAAAACAGAGTGGAGTTAATAGATTATAAATTAGACAAAAACAAAACGGAAAAGGGCTATTTGGTTTACCAGGATATCGCCTATAACAAATTAGGAAAACCACTCTCTGTAACTTTGCGTTATGCCATTTTTCAAACCGATAGTTATGATGCGCGTATTTATGCATATGAAAATGATGTTCCCGGCTCCTACTCTATTCCTGCTTATTACGATAGAGGTTCAAGATTTTACATTATGCTTGATTATAATTTAACAAGAAGAATTGAATTGTGGCTGCGCTACTCACAAACGGTATACGACAATAAAAAAATTATAAGTGAAAATTCTTTGACTGAAATTCAAGGAAACACAAAATCAGAAATTAAAGCACAGGTAAAATTTAAATTTTAAAATTTTTTATGCAAAAAAATGAATTAAGAGCATTTACAACCTGGCTTGGCGATAATGATGTATGTTATACAGTTGTTAAACAAAATGCAGTTGTTGAGCTTCCAGATGCTATTGAAAATAGTGATTCAGTGGCAAAACTATCCGAAGGAAAAATCTACCCTATGCTCGTTAATTTAAAAGAAATTAAATCGATAAGCAAAGAAGCACGCGATCATTTTTCGATGCAAAATCGCCCTCCAGGTGTTAGTGCAATTGGTTTGCTCATTAAATCTCCCGCAAGCACTTTAATTGGAAATTTTTTTCTGGGACTAAATAAATCCATTGTCCCTGTAAAACTTTTCACTAATGAGGAAAAAGCAGTGCTTTGGCTAAAACAATTTCAAAAAAAATAATATGTCGAAGGAACTGGAGGAAATTTATAAAAAAGTTTGTTTATTGGCAGGAGAAAAAACCTCTATAAAAGCTGATAAGAAAAAGGGAATCCTCACTGGCTTAAAAAAGCTGGAAGAAACTTTAAAGGCGAATAAAAAACAGGAAGAAGAAAATTCTAAACGAATAAATGAAATTTTAAAAGTTGTTATTTCCTTAGCCAATCTAAAATACGATAAGAAAGCTAAAATTTCGAATAAGAAAAGTCATTTTGATGCATTGGCATTAGGAATCAATATGCTGGGAGAGGAATTAGAGGCTTCTACCATTTCCTTACATGAAAAAGAAGTTTTATTAAAAGAAATTCATCATCGTGTAAAAAATAATCTTCAGGTAATTTCCAGTTTATTAAACTTGCAGTCCGAAAAAATCAAACAACCCGATTTATTGGAAACCTTTATGGAAAGCCAAAACAGAATTCGTGCAATGGCTTTGGTCCACGAAAAGTTGTATCAATCAAAAAACCTTTCTCAAATTGATTTTACCGAATACGTTCATTCCTTTATTAACCAAATGAGTAGCAGTTATAGCTTGGATCCCGATAAAATTAAAATGCACATGCTGGCGGATATGAATCCACACTTTTTTAAAATTGATACCGCCATTCCTTGCAGTTTGATATTAAACGAACTTATTTCAAACAGTTATAAATATGCATTCCCAAAAAACAGAAAAGGAAATATTTATTTGCACTTTGCTAAAGAAAAAGAAACAAAAAATACTGCTCAATATATTTTAGAAATTTCAGATGATGGTGTTGGCATTTCACCTGAAATTGATATCAAAAATACTTCCTCGCTTGGATTGCAGCTGGTAGATTTATTAACCAGCCAAATTGAAGGAAAGCTTGAACTAGACCGAAAAGGAGGAACTAAATTTACCATTCGTTTTCCAGTAGAAAAAAATTGAATTAAATAGACGCAAAGATTTCAGCTTAAAAATTATCTTTGTAGCCCAATAAAATACATTATGAATAAATTAAAGATTGGCGTTTTGCGCGAAGAAAAAAGTCCACCGGATAAACGAGTTCCATTAACTCCGCTTATCTGTGCCGAATTAATCAGAAAATATCCTCACATTGAAATTGTTGTTCAACCCAGCAAAATACGTTGCTACGAAGATGCAGAATACACGGCATTTGGTGTTCCTTTGCAGGAAGATTTAAGTGATTGTGAAATTTTAATGGGTGTAAAAGAAGTTCCGAAAGAACTACTTAAACCAAATAAAAAATATTTTTTCTTTTCTCATACTATCAAGCATCAACCTCACAATCAAAATTTAATGAAAGCCTTGATTGAGAAAAAAATTCAGATGATTGATTATGAAACATTAACGGACAAAAATCACAATCGTATCATTGGATTTGGAAGATATGCCGGAATTGTGGGTGCTTACAATGGTATTTTGGGTTATGGAAAAAAATACGACCTGTTTCAATTACGTCCCGCAAATAGTTGCAGAGATAGAGCAGAAATGGAAGATGAATTAAAGCGAGTAAAACTTCCAAATATTAAAATTGCTTTGACAGGTGGTGGAAGAGTTGCCAATGGAGTAATAGAAACATTAAGTGCATTGAGAATTCGTAAAGTAACACCGGAAGAATTTTTAATGACCTCGTTTCGAGAACCTGTGTATTGTCAGCTAAATCCACGTGATTATGTGGAACGTAAAGGCGATCACAATTTTGATTTACAAGATTTCTTTTCTCATCCCGAACATTTTGAATCTGTTTTTTCTAAATATGCAAAAGCAACAGATATCTATATTTCAGCACATTATTGGGATCCACGCGCACCAAGAATGTTTGAATTATCAGATATGAAAGCATCCGATTTTCATATTAGTGTGATTGCTGACATCACCTGCGATGTTCCGGGTTCGGTTCCAAGTACTATTCGTTCTTCTTCTATTGATAAGCCTTTTTATGGATACAATATTCGTGAAGACAAAGAAGATTTACCATTCAACAAAGACACAGTATGTATTATGGCTGTGGATAATCTACCTTGCGAATTACCTCGTGATGCAAGTGATGATTTTGGAAAAGATTTAATGGAACGTGTATTGCCAAGTATTATTGGCGAAGACACCGAAAAGATTATTGAAAGAGCAAGTATTTGTAAGGATGGGAAGTTGCTTCCTGATTTTGAATATCTTTCTGATTATGCTTATTAATTCTAAAAATACAATTTCAGGTTTCAGATTTCAGGTTTACTCCTAAGCAACCTGAAACTTGAAATTTGAAATCGCTTTTCATCATTGACATTTCAAATCTTCCTTTTATATCTATTTATAATTAAAGAAACCAAAATAGTAATCACAAAAAAGAAAACAAGTTTCAAGGAATCCATCGCAATATCAGCAACTCCTCCACCTCTTAAAAACAATTCATAAAATCCATCCAATGACCAATTGAGTGGCGATATCACACTTATGTTGCGCATCAACTCTGGCATCACGTATGTTGGAACCCAAACACCTCCTATTGCTGATAAAAGTAAAACTGTTAAAGATCCAACAATCGCTCCTTGTTGCTCTGTTTTTGCAATCGTTCCAACCATTACACCATATCCTGTTGCAGCCAATGCTGTGGCAATTGAAAGTAATAAAATTCCTGAAATACTATTTCCAATTACCAAAGTTGGCAATCCTAACATTGGTAAAAAAATCATTCCTACGGATAACATCAGTGCAAATTGAATCAAACATACTGCTATATACACTTTTATTTTTCCTAAAAGAAAAATCAAATACGATGTTGGAATCGTTTGCAAGCGCAACACACTTCCTTCGCTTTTTTCTTTCACCATACTTCCGGCAAGAGGAAGAACAATAAAAAACATCGCAAAGATAGCCCAAGCTGGAACGTTGTGCTGAACGGCATTCGGAACAATCTCTCCAATTTGCCTTGAAGCATATACTTCTTTGTATTTAATAATTTGAGATTGATTAAATGCATTGCCAGGCGCATTCTTTTTATCTGGAATCAACTCTTCAATTTGTTTAGAGAACGTCTGAAACATAATTTTTGTTTTTATTTCAGAAATAAATTCGCGCAGGCTACTCGTAACGGAAGTCAAAAAAGATTTTTTTGTAATCGGGTCGATGTAAATTTTTATTTCTACAGAATCGGACTTTGCAGTCGCTTCTTCAACTCCCATCGTTTCTTGAACAAGCAATTGCACATTGTTACGAATGGCCGCTGTTGCACCTTTTGGAACCACAATCCCAACTAGAAATTTTCCATCAGAGACTGCCTTTTCAATTGTTTCAGCAGTAGCCGGAACACCATCAATCGTATTGTTAAACGTACACATTCCAGAATTGCGCAAACCTTGTTCAATGGAAATACCCAATGTATCTTTATCATCATCCACAAAAATAATAGGAATACCTCGTTCATTTAAACTCTTAAAAGCAGAATCCTGAATGAGTGTCATCACAAAAATTAAAATCATCGGCATTAAAAAAAGCACAGCTAGTCCTACTCTATCTCGTAGTAGAATAAGTGCTTCTTTTTTTATGGCTGCAATTAGTTTAATCATTTATTATTATTTTATAGCCCTCTCATTTCGTTTTACGTCATGCTGAGCGGAGTCGAAGCATAGATAAATACAGCGCTGAATCATCTACCCTTCGACTACGCTCAGACTGACGGTAGCGTCACACTGAGCGGAGTCGAAGTGTTTCAATTTTCAAATTATTGAATTTTCAAATTTTCAAATTGCTCAATCCCTCAATTTCCTCTTCGTTAAATGCAAAAACACCGTTTCCAAATTACTACAATTCGGATTGCTCTTTATCAATTCTGTTGGTGAACCTTCTGCTATAATTTTTCCATAATCTATAATGGCAACACGAGAACAAAAATGTTCCGCCTCTTCCATGTGATGTGATGTATAAATAATAGTTGTTCCAGCTTTATTAATTTCTTTCAAATGTTCAATGATTACATTTCGAGATTGCACATCTACACCAACTGTTGGTTCATCCAAAAATAAAATCTTAGGATTGTGTAATATTCCAGCAATCAAATTCACTCTGCGTTTCATTCCACCTGAGTAAGTCGATACTTTTTTATTTGCGGCTTCTGTCAAGCCAAAATTATCAAGCCAGAATGCTATTTTATCTTTTAGTAATTTTCCACTCAAGCCATACATTGTTCCATAAAAATTCAAATTCTCTTTTGCAGAAAGTGTTGGATACAAAGCAATATCCTGAGGAACTACACCAATAATTTGCTTGATAGAATCAATATCAGTTTCTACATCTTTACCATCAATAGTCACTCTTCCGCTAGTGGCAGTATACAAGCCGCAAAGAATGGAAATGGTAGTGGTTTTTCCCGCTCCGTTTGGACCCAATAAGCCAAAAATTTCGTTTTTATTTACAAGTAGCGAAATTTCATTAACTGCAGAAACATCATTGCCTTTAAAGGTTTTGCAAAGGGATTTAATTTGTATAATGGGCTCAATAGTCATATCAGGGCTGTAAATTTAGCAAATTAAATAGAGCTAAACTGATAAAATTCAGTCGATATTGCCCCGAAAATCTTCAAATATTGGCTACATTTGTCATCAAATTTTCAAAACTAATAATTGAAGTAGTAGTAGATTAAAAAACACAAAATGAGTACAGAAAAAATAGATGTATTGGTAATTGGAGCTGGTCCTGCTGGATGCATTGCCGCTTCTATTGCACATAAAAACGGATTAAAAGTTCATGTTGTTGAAAAAGTAAAATTTCCTCGATTTGTAATTGGTGAAAGCTTGTTACCGCGAGTAATGGATCACTTAGATGAAACCGGGCTTTTAGAAGATGTAAAGAAAGCAGGATTTCAAGAAAAATTCGGGGCAAAATTTTTATTAGACGATAAAGTTTGTGACTTTAACTTTGCTGATCAGTTTAGTACAGGTTGGACATGGACATGGCAAGTACCGCGTGCTGAATTTGACCAAATTTTGGCAAATGGAGTTGCAAAAAAAGGAATTCCGGTAGAATTTGAAATGGGTGTAACAGCTATTCAATTTAATGAAGATGAAAGCTCTGTTACAACAGTGCAAGATGCAAGTGGAAACACAAAACAAATAGAAGCACGTTATATTATTGATTGCAGCGGTTATGGCCGTGTAATTCCAAACCTATTGGGACTAAATAAACAATCCAGTTTCGACCCTCGCAAAACACATTTCACACATTTCAAAGACCCTAAACGTCCGGAAGGAGTTGAAGGAAATCGTATTACTGTAATTGTTCATCAACAAGAAGTTTGGGTTTGGATAATTCCCTTTTCAAATGGAAATACTTCAGTTGGATTTGTTGGAAACCCAGATTATTTCAAAGATTTTCCAGAAGAAGCTGTTGCACGTATGAAAGCAATTGTAAATGATTGTCCGATTTTAGCAGAACGTTTCAAAGATCAAGAAATGGTATTACCTCCACGAACAATTGAAGGATATGCAATTAGTTCTACAAAATTTTATGGGCCGGGGTACGTAACAGCAGGTAATGCAACCGAATTTTTAGACCCTGTATTTTCATCCGGAGTAACCTTTGCAATGGAATCGGGTTCAACTGCAGCAAAATTGGTAAGTAAAAAATTAAAAGGCGAAGAAGTTGATTTCGAAAAAGAATATGTCGACCATATGATGCAAGGCATCAACACATTTAGAACATATGTTAAGAGTTGGTACAACGGTGATTTACATCAAATATTTTTTACAAAAGATCCTGATCCCGGAATAAAAAAACAAATTTGCTCTGTATTGGCTGGCTATGTATGGGATTTAAGCAATCCCTTTGTAAAAAAGCATGAACGTGCAGTAAGTACATTGGCAAAAATTATTCGAATGCAAAAAGCTTCTGCTGCTGAGGAAGCTGCAAAGAAAAATAGTTAGTAGTAAATAGTTCGTAGTTCGAAGATTTTTTGCGAAGATAGCTTTCCATTTAAACTGTCATCCCTTGCTGCGACACGGGATCTCATGAATGTGATACGAATCCTTAATATACAGATTCCGTGTCGTAGCACGGAATGACAGCAATACAGTAATTTACGAATGAAAATCAATATCATCGGAGGAGGCGTTTCAGGTTTAACTGCAGGAATCTATTTGCAGATGAACGGATTTGAAACGCATATTTTCGAGAAACACTCCATCCCCGGAGGCCTGTGTACCAGCTGGAAAAAAGGTGAATATACATTTGATAGTTGTGCACATTGGATTTTAGGTTCTGATACCGGTTCTTCTTTCTACAAAATCTGGTCAGAGATTTTGGATATGAAAAAAATTGCTTTTTGCAATCATGCTATTCGGGTAGAAGTAGGAACAAAAGAGCACGCAAATAAATACGGAGAGAAAAATTTCAAACTCTACACTAATCTCACCGAGCTAGAAAACTACATGATTGATTTGGCTCCGGAAGATACCAAAGAAATCAAAAAGTTTATTAAGCCAATGCGCATCATGCAGAAGTTTGATTTGCCTCCTATCATAGATGATTTGCCATTCTTTCAATCGATGCTACGAAGCATCAAAATGGCGAAGTATTTAGAATTCTTATACTGGTTTCTAAAAATAAAAAACTACACCAATTATACGTACGCAAAAAAATTCAAGAATGCATTCCTCCGCGAAAGCTTTGAATTGCTATACGATGGCGAAGAGGTAAACATGATGGTTTTAACAATGCCATTATCTGTATTTGATAAAAAAAGTGCGGGTTATCCTATTGGTGGCTCAATGGCCTTTGCTAAAAAAATTGAGGAGACCTACGTAAAACTAGGCGGAACGATGCATTATAAAACGCCTGTAAAGAAAATTATTACAGAAGATGGAATCGCGAAAGGTTTGTTAGTACGAAACGAAGTAAAACATTTTTCCGATTTAACTTTGTCGGCAGCCGACTGGAATTTTACTGCTTTTGAAGCCCTGGATGGAAAATTTGCAGACCAACACATGTTGGATGTTAGGGAACTGAAAAAGATGGAAGTATTTTATTCCGTAATGCAATTTTCATTTGGCATTGGAAAAGATTTAAGTGAATGGCCACATTTTTTCAGAGTTCCTATGAACGAACCGCTTATCTCTCCCGATGGCTCGAGCTATCCACGCTTTGAGGTACACATTTACAACTACGATAATACACTTGCTCCGAAAGGAAAAACTTCTGTAACTGTAAGTTACTATACTACCAACAGAGATTTTTGGATTGATGCCAGAAAAAATGATCGTCCGAAATACCGACAAGCAAAAGAAGAATTCACACAAAAAATTATTGATTTGTTAGATAAAACATTGGGAGGAATAAAAGATTCTATTGAAGTGATTGACATTGCCACACCTGCTACATTCCAACGTTACACAGGAAACTGGAAAGGAAGTACTCAAGGCTGGTTACCGGGGAAAAATTTATTAGCCAAATCTCCTGTTGGATTTAAATTTCCAGGATTAAAAAACTTTTACTACTCAAGTCACTGGAACCAACCCGGTGGCGGCTTACCAATCGCCATTAAAACAGGCAGAGATGTTGCAAAATTAATTTGCAAAGAACATAACGTAAAGTTTAAAGTCACTCCTCAAACGAAGTAGTGTTAGGGAGCACTAAAATGAACTCACACAAAATTCAATTTCCTACAAACTTTTTACTCTATTCCCCAATAAATAAGTTTATCTTAGTTCTAGGATAAACAAAATGAAAAACCTCTACTCTTCCGAACTAACAAAATCATCTTACGATACCATTATCATTGGTTCGGGTGTGGGTGGATTAACCACTGCCGTGTTCTTAGCAAAAGCAGGAAAAAAGGTGTTGGTTTTAGAAAAGCATTATGTTCCCGGTGGTTTTACTCATACTTTCAAAAGAAAAAAATTTGAATGGGATGTAGGCGTTCACTATGTTGGACAAGTAAATTTAAAGGATAATTTAATGCGAAAAGCATTTGATTATTTGTCCGATGGAAAATTGAAATGGGCTGATATGGGTGAAATTTATGATCAAACCATAATTGAAGGAGCCATCTATAACTTTAAAAAAGGCAGAGAAAATCAAATCAATCAAATGATTGATTACTTTCCAAAAGAAGAAAAAGCCATACGTGCATATTACAGCTTAGTAAAAAACATTGGAGCAAATTATACTACATTTTTTTCGGAACGAACAATGCCTTTTTGGTTGAGTAAAACTATTGGCTATTTTATGAGAAGGAAATTTTATGCCTATTCTCAAAAAACAACAGCAGAAGTATTACATAGCTTAAATTGTAGCGAAAAATTAATTGCTGTACTATGCGCTCAATGTGGTAACTATGGCTTATCTCCAAATGAAAGTAGTTTTGCTATCCATGGAATGATTGTAGAACATTTTATTGAAGGTGGAAATTACCCGGTTGGCGGTGCATCCAGCATTCACAAAAAATTAATTGAAGTGATTGAAGCAAATAAAGGAATAGTAGCAATAAAAGCCGATGTAAAAAACATCATTATTGAAAACAACAAAGCCATTGGAGTAGAAATGAGCAATGGCGATAAGCTTTATTCAAAAACAGTTGTTAGTAATGCCGGAGCTCATAACACTTTCAATAAATTAATTTCAAAATGTATTCAAAAAGAAGAAAATACGACTAACTTAAATAAAATTAAACCTTCTGTTTCCCATGTTTGCATTTATGTTGGATTAAATGCCAGTGATGAAGAATTAAATTTACCAAAACATAACATATGGCTCTTCGATAATTATCAAATTGATGAATCGCAGGCGCATCACTTAAAAACAAAAAACAGCCCTTCTCCCATTTCGTATATTTCTTTCCCATCAGCTAAAGATCCTGATTGGCAAAAAAAACACCCAGGAACTTCCACAATACAAGTTTTAGGCTCATTCCCGTATGAATGGATGAAAGAATGGGAAGAAGGTAAATGGCAAAAAAGAGGGGAAGAATATGAAAAAAAGAAAGAAGAAATAAAAAATGATTTATTGGGCAAACTTTTAAAAACCTTACCACAATTAAAAGATAAAATTGAAATTTGTGAATTATCAACGCCTCTTTCTACAAAACATTTTAGCAATTATTCGAATGGAGAAATTTATGGATTAGAGCATACTCCAGCCAGATTTAATCTGATGCAATTAAGAGCCAAAACAAATTATAAAAATTTATTTTTAACCGGTCAAGATATTGTTTGCGTTGGCGTGGGAGCAGCAATGTTTTCAGGACTAATTACATCTGTAGCCATTTTGAAAAGAAATTTGCTGTGGAAAGTAATTAGGTATAAGCTAGTGGAATAATTAGAAAGCGAGGAAGCCGATTCCGACATGGAAATTAAACAATTGTTGTCGCCCAATTCTTGAATTAGAATATCGTTTATAATACATTTCAATTGTGCTGTACGAATCATCTGAAGTTAAACTAACAATATTCATAGCAGGAGTGAGTCCGAACCTTATCCCATAATCTATCACAATTTTATCATTAATAATATGCTCACGGCCAATTGTATATGCGATAGCAACATTTACATAATTATATTCTCCTGTACCAAGCGTAAATAATGTATCATCAACAGGGTCAGAAGTTACCGACTTCATAAAGTTAGTATTATCATACATGATTTTTTCGAATAATAAAATCATTTCCAATTTATTATATTTCCCAACTGGAGCAATACAGCCACTTTTAAACGATTTAACACCCAAAGAAATATTTGTAGAAGTAAGCAAAGCAGGCTTAGAATAGTTGCCACCATATTTTGCGCCACCCGGATAAGGATAATCACGATACGAAGCGCCATTAATAAATCCATCATGCCCTCCTCTGTCATAAGCCACACCTGTTCTTAAATATTGACCAGATAAACAAACAACTTTCCTTTGCTTATAGACATATTCAAAATTTAAACAATGTACATTATTCAGAGATAGTGATGCCTCATCCATATAACCCGCATTATTTGGTCCAGGACCAACCAAACCAACCATAAAATAATTGGAATAACTAAGCACAGCACGCTTACCCATGTATCCTGCAATTTGAGAAGATGCATGCGAACTAATAAAAAGAAATAAAAAAACTTTAATATATTTCATTCTATTTAGGTTTTTTTGTAACGTACATTAATGAATTATAAACAAAAGACGTAATTAAATCGGTATTGTCTTTTGATTTTGTATAACGGGTTTCGTATTTCATTACTTCACCCGATTCCATATTAAATAAGATAAAAAAGTAGGTATTGTGTGATTTTCTGCCTTTTTCATTGTAAACTCCCGACCATGCAAGGTATTTAGTACCGTATTTTTCTATTAACGATTTCATTTCTTCTGTACCAACTATCAATTCATCAGAGCTATCACCATGATTAAAACGTTCAGTCAGCCAATCATTTAAAATACTATTCAAATTATAACGATCCATATCTGCAGTCGTCATATTTTTTGTACTAATCATTTCATAGCCCAACTTCAATTTATCGGCACACTTTTTCTGAATCTCATTTAGTTTTATTTGTTTGTCCTCCGATTCATAATAGTTTATCATTTCCTGACCGGCCGCTGTTTTTACCTTCATATAAAATGGTTCCAAAAACAGCACTTTATCAATGCCCAAAAGAGTGTATTTATTCTTGTTCTCCTTGGCGATTTGTTCTTCTATTTTTCTTCTCTCTTTATAAGTGAGATTATCTTTCTTTTCTTCTGCTTTATGGGTCAAGCCTTTCCCAGCTTTTGTAAAACGTTTTACAAAATCTGCATCTTGCAACAACCCAGCAAAAGCATATTTCGTGAAATTTTCGTCAGTAGCAATTTCTACCTTCTGTTGCTGCTTCTTAATTTTAGAGTATTTACTTTCTTCTGCTGTTGTATCAATTGTTTCCACAACCACTTTTGCAGTATCCATTGCTTTTAATTCGGCTTTTGTAGATTTAGAAAAGTCATTCAGATAAAGTTGATTTGAATTCACCATTTCGGAAAACAAACTATCTGTCAACATGTTTAAAAAAGTATCGTTTGGATTTTTTTTCAATGCTCTGAAAGTATATGAAAGCGCTATTGTATTTAATTCCTTCGCATCTAAATTATCCAACATATAATAAACACGTTGAGAAGCACCTTCAATTTTTTCATAATCAGGAATGGAGTAGCTTTTAGATGAAAGACGCGCATTATTAGCAATACTATAAACGTATTTCGATCTATCTCTTGAGTTGGATTTACTAATAGTAATGTTGTAAAGTGATTTAGAAACAATCTTTTTTAAATATACATTATCAGGATATTTTTCTAGAAGAATATAAGACGCATATATTGCATTTATATAATCTCTGTTAATTAAATATAATCTGCACGATTCAAATCGGGCTATTTCTCGTGCTTTTTTAAATTCCTCCTCTGAAATAATATACTTTTTTCGCGATGGCTCATCCGAAACTGTTAATTCAGACTCAACAGCACCTCTTCTCTTGCGGATATTCGGATGAGTACTTTTTGTATCATCATAATCATCATTAGCTTTTATTTCCGATGTCTTTTTTAAAAAAACAGTATCCGGTAAAACCAAAAATTCGTCTTCAAAAAAAGATTTTTTAAAATCAACTAATTCAAAAGGCAAATAAGAATATTGTAAAACATCAAAAGCACCATTCAATGCTTTTACACTGTATTTCGACTCTTTAATCCTAACCAAACCTTCTGCATCCGCTTCCGTTTCATTTTCCTGCGAAAAACGATATTTTGCAATGTCTCTTGCTTCGTAAGAGCCTGTTTCGTAAGTACTTGTTCCCCTATCCAATTTTATATTTTCGATGTATTGATTTACTGAATGTTTTTTGACCACATGTGTAATTTCGTGTGCTAAAACATATGCCAATTGTGCCTCATTTTCCAATTGAGCAAGTAAGCCAACATTGATAAAAATAAAACCTTTGTCAAAAGCATGTGCATTCACATCAGGGGATTTGGTGATATAAATGTGAATTTGTTTTCTAAGTTCTGGATCGTTTTTCAATAACTCATCCGCTACTTTATTAACATAATTTCCCAAGACATCATTCACCAACACATCCCCACTCAACAATAAATCTCTCAAAAAGTAATTACTGGATGTGATAAATTGTTGCTTCGCCATTCTATCTGTTCCGTAACCTATCGTTTTTAAATCATCTTCCGACAATGCACGAGCTGTTTTTAAAAATTCCTCGGGCAAAGCACCGGATGACTTCAAAGGAGTATAATCAGCTGCATACTGACTATAAACTGTATTACAACATAATAGCAAAGCTATTAGGGAACAAATTATATTTTTTGAAACTACTTTTATCATTTACAAATTATTTAATATCAATTGAAAAAAGCATATTTTTTTTCTTTTTTCTTTCAACAGCAACTAAATTATTTTTTCTACCATCAATGAATCTACGCATATATAAATTCGTTTCAAATTGCTCTGCAGCACCCAAATTGTATTTTTTCACATCTCCTTTTTCATTGATTTCCACTCCAGCAATAAACCCACCTTTTCGATTTAAGTGAACACGAGGAGCTTCATTTTCTTTCAAACTAAAATTATCAAGATGATCCAAATAAAATAAATGCACATGATTTCCTTTCACAGCAGAAGACAATGAAATCCCTTCTCCAGCTGCATCGTTAGCATGCTGACGCTTAGGAATTTTTCTAATCCAGCCCAAATTTCCAGCAGCATCAATACTGAACACAAAAATATCATTGGCATACGTATCGTACGTTGTGGTAGTGGTTTTTCCATTATAACTTGTACTAACTATCACATAATAAATTTCAGAAACAATTATGGTAGAACCATTTTCAAGGAAATGAATATTTTTTATTTCAAGATTACTAATTCCTAAATCCTTTTTCTCGTTTCCTTCATTTTTCTTTTCTCTCTTCTCCAATTTCTCTTTTTCTCTGTCCGTCATAAAAGATTTAATCAAGTCCGATGGAATTTCATAATACCCTCCTCCTAATTTAGAGAACTTACCACTTGTAGGATCTAGCTTAACCATAAACGCTCCATCAATAGAAGGGTTTCCACTTTTAGAATAAAAACCTGCAACCACAATATTGTTATTTTTGTCTTCATATAAGTAAGTTGTCCTAGGAGTATAATCATCAATTTTTAATTCGATGATTTTAGGTTCCTTCCTATCTTTTGAATAAACTAAAATTTCAAAGTGGATATCTGCCTCTCTACCTTCACTATCTCTCACTCTAATTAAATAATATAATTTCCCATCGTTTGATACTTGGAAATCCAAGGTTGTCATTTTTGCTTCTGAATAAGGCATTTCATATTCGCCTCCCCAAATTTGTTTTAAATTTTCATCCATCATATAAAATCCGAACTCTTGCTTATTCAAAACATCTTTTCTTTCTCTATTGAACAAACTTGATTTATAAAAAAATTTCGTTTTATCGTTTGAAACAGAAACACCATATCCATAAACTCCACGGGAGGATTCAAATAATTTAACCGGCTGGCCTACAACATCCAATGAAGCAGGGGAAAATTCAACAGCAGAAATTCCCTCCGTTTTTGTTTCCTTAAAAACTTCTTTCACAAAAATGTATGACTTTTTATTAAAAACTAATACGCGTTCTAAATACGACTTTTTGTTATCGTACAATGCCTTCACATTTGGCATATTGCTATTGCTTTGTGCTAACTCTTTAGTGAAAACCTGCAAGCCTATTTTATCCAACTTCTCTCCTTTCGCAAAAAGTAATATAACTCCTCCATCGGCATAAGGACAAGTTTGTGACAAGGGCATTCCATCGCTACTCTCAAATTCATCTGAATGATTAATTGTATATGGGGTTTTCTGTGAAAATAAACCATTGCAAAAAAGCAATAGCGCAATAATAGGAGTACTAAATCTATAATTCATCGTTTCATTATTTAATTTGACTACAAGATAAAAAAAAATCCCGCTCCAATTACTTGAAGCGGGATTTTAAGGTAAAAAGGTATTTATTTCATTTTTTTTGCCATCGTCACTCCCACTACTTTTCCTGCCTTAGCATAACATTCTTTGATAGCATTAGAAGGATCAAAATCCCAGTCACTACCACCTGATGCCAAAACTCCTTGCGCAGTAATAAGTCCTTTTGCCATTACTTTACCGGATGAAATTTCTATCCAAGAAATTTCGAATCTGCAAAAAGGATTTTGTTTCATTACAACAGAATTGAATCCCGGCTCAGTCATTACTGTTTTTACGTAAATGGTATATTTTGCATCTTTTGCACCTTTTGATGCTGTGGCGTTTGCTTTTCCTTTAAACAACATTTTATTGATTAACTCATCAAACATTGGCTCGTAAATAGACGCTCTGTTGTTTTTCCATTTTTCTGCCCATTTATCACCTTTCCCCGGCTGTTTTGCATTCCCTTTGTCAACTTTCTCCTTCAAATATTCTGATTCCGGTTTTTTACCAACCAGCATATCGTCATAATTGTATTCAATATTAAACGATTTTTGCCCTTTTAAGAATGACAAACTTTTATCTCCTTCAATAATTTTTTGGGCACTTGCTGCTCCTGCAATGGTCAAAAAAGCAATAATAGCAACGAATTTTAATTTTTTCATAGTTTTATTTTTTGAGGTTTATTGTTTCAATTAGTAAAAACAAATGTATTTATTTTAAATAAGAAAAACTATCATATTCAATTAATTGTTGTCCTTTATGTATTTTGTATAAGACTTTGCAATTTTTGCAAAAGAGCCTTCCACACAATAACCGGAATTTGCAGCAGCACACATTGCCCCACCCTGCACATGTTTTATGGTTGATTTAGAAAGAATCACACTTGGTTTATTCGTTTCCGTAATGATAAAGTCGCAAGTTATCCAAGCGGGAATAGCCCCAATCCCTCCCGAAGAAAACTGGCCCGGGAAAACAACTGTTACTTTTACAGTTAAGGTATATTTCGCATCTGTATTGGATTGGCTCAAATTAAGTTTACCATAATATTTATTCCATAACTCTTCAAATTTGAATGGCCAACCTGTTTTTTTTGAGGCTTCCCAATTTACAAGAAACTCATCTCCTCTCCCGGCAACAGCCTGATTTAATTCGGCTTTAATTTTCTCCAAATAAACAGGCTCTGTAGAACCATCTGACATCATCATTTCTGAGTAGTCGTACTTCACCATCAGTTTGGTTTGATTTCCTAACATGTTCACAGAGCCTTCTGTTTGGTAAACAAGCTGGGCCATTGATTTCTCACCTATCAAAAGTGCGACAAATAAAACTAGAATTGCAGATTTCTTAATCATATGAATTGTTTTTAATTTATTTATCGTTTATCAAAAAACACAACAGGTTTTCGACTGAGTTCAGGAAATTGAACCTTATTAATCACATCAACATCCTCAAATTTTACTTGCGGGGCAACTCGTAATTTCGCTCTGAAATGATCTTTAATGTCCTTTTCAAAATTTTCTGGTACAACATCACATCCGATACGAATCAAAATTTCATCTGTACCAATTTCATTTGTAAACACTTCAACAACATAATTTGTAACTCCCTCAATATTATTTAAAATATCATACAATGCTGGTGGATACAATGTTGTGCCTTTGTATTTAATCATCTGTTTTCTTCTTCCAACAATCGGTCCAAGTCGGATTGTTTTTCTACCACAACTACAAGGTTCTGAATAGTGCGAACATAAATCACCGGTTTTGAAACGCAACAATGGCATTCCTTCCACTCCTAATGTTGTTATGGTAACTTCTCCTGCTTCTCCCTCTGCAACAGGTTTATTATCTTCACCCAAAAATTCTACAATTACTAATTCGGGATGATGGTGACCACCTTTTCCTTCTGAACATTCGGTAAACGCAGCACTCATTTCTGTAGATGCATACGTAGAATACAATTTAATATCCCATTTGTCTTTAATGCGTTGTCCGAGTGTTGTCAGACTAAAATCTTCGTTTCTTAACGACTCGCCAATACAAATTGCCTTGTTGATGGAAGTATTTTTATAATCGATGCCATTTGCTTCGGCATATTCAATCAGTTTTAATAAAAATGAAGGGACCGTTACAAATGCAGTCGGATTAATCCTATTAATTGTATCCCATTGTAATTCCGGAATTCCTCCGCCCACTCTCACCACTCCTGCTCCCAATTTTCGTATTCCTAAAAAATAGGCCAATCCAGCCATGAATCGCTTGTCCAAGGTGGTCATCAATTGGAAAATGTCGTCTGAAGTAGAATCGGCACATTCAAAAGAAATGCACTCATTATATGCCAAACGATCCAAATCCTTATCTGTCATCGGAAACAAAACAGGATCTCCTAATGTTCCGGAAGTTGTGATGTAATCGATGATTTTACTTGGAGCAACACAAATGAAATCATCATTTCTATTTTGAATATCGTCTTTGGTGGTAACAGGAATTTGTTGAAGGTCTTCTAATGTTTTAATCTTAGAAACATCAATGTTGTGTTTTTTAAATACTTCAGAATAAAACTTCGAACGCTCCGAAACATATTGCAACAATGCAGGCAATTGCGCTTCCTGATGTTTCTTTTGTTCTGAGAGTGATTTTGTTTCTATATTCGGTATCATACTAACAAGTATTTTTTTCAAAACGTCATTCCTTGCTACGACACGGAATCTGCATATTATTGACTCTGCTCCCAATTAGGAGATCCCGTGTCGTGGCACGGGATGACTGTTAAAAGTAAAACACAACTTCGCACAGGTCTACGAACTACTTACTAAAACCTACAAACTATTAACCTTCCAGCACAACCGTTGCCATTGCCATATCTTTCACATGCGACAAGGAGACGTGAATTTTTTTAATATTTTTTTCTTTAATAATTTCTGCAGTTGTTCCAACAATAACCAAAGTCGGTTTTCCCAATTCATCATTTACTACTTCTACTTCATTAAACGCCATTCCGCCTCTCCAACCTGTTCCCAATGCTTTAAAAAATGCCTCCTTCGCAGCAAAACGAGCAGCAAAACTTTCTGCGAAATTTGTTTTCGATTCACAATACGCAATTTCCGTTTTAGAAAATACTTTTTCCTTAAAGCTATTGTTCTCAATACTTTTTGCGATGCGAGGCACTTCTGCTATGTCTGTTCCGATTCCTATTATCAATTTTTGAATTCTTGAATTTTAGATTTATAGATTTATTTACTATTTAGGGCTCAATTGCAAAATTTCTTTATCAATCTCTTCTTTATCTTGAAGTGTTGTTATCTCTTTCGTTTTTGCTAATTTAAAATTGCTCAACGCTTCGTCAAATTTATTTTGCTCTTTGTTATAATTTCCTAAAATAAAATATGTTTCCCACGATTCTGGATTACAAAGAATGAAATTAGCAATTATTTTATCATCAATCTTGGATTTCAACTTATTTTTATGCTGAATGTGAAATGCTTCTTTCATCAATTTCCAAGCTTTGAATTGAGCATATTCTTTTGAAAACAAAAAGCTATCTGCGGGAACATTCAATTCCTTTTCATACAATTCTTTTTTCTCCTTTAACATTGGTGCTTCAGCAAATACTTTGTTTAAATCGTAGCAGATGTATTGTCCCAGTTGAAAAGGATTTGTGGAAACCCACACTTGCAATTTAGCTGGTTTGAATATTACGGAGTGGTGAGCAATCAATTGATTCAGCGACTTTTCATTTCCCATTCCAATATCTTTTCCATCTATCCCTTCACGATTTCTTAAAATAGAAGCCGCTTCTGCTACAGATATTTTTGGCTTTTGCTCAATCAATTGCGTTAAATGTTTCAAACGATAATTAGATGAGCTTTTTTCAATATTACTCAAGTTCACTAAATCATTTAAAAATGCTTTTCCTTGATAATGGTTTGCACAAATAATATAATCCTTGCTAGTTGAATTAAACAGTTCAGTTCTCGAAGGCGTTTTCTCAATTGTGGCTGTGCGGTTGTCTTCCAGTGAACCAATTAAAATAGATTCAGATACAAATGTTTTGTGTTTTTGCGCAATCGCATACGCTTCATCTATGTTTTTTGAATACTGCAAAATTTCTCTCGCAAGAATTGAAATGGGTGTTGCCGCTCCGGTTGGAATCTCCGATTTAGAGGCGTTAATAGTAACTGTTAATCCTTTTTCATTCATCCCTGAAACAGTTCCTATCATTCCTGCCCAAGAAATCATCATTAACTTATAACCATCTTTCGGTTTCACAAAATTGATGAGTTTATCTTCTGCGAAAGCATCACCAACATAAAAATCAAAATTTCTTCCAATCAATAAAGTTCCATCATCTGTTTTATCTGCCCAAGCACCAAAAGCAGTACAACCCACAGTCATGTTTTTATCCTGCAAAGCATGCCCAATGTCGTGAGCCGCATGGTAATTCAGCATACGGTAATATTTCGGAGCAATAAAATCAAATTGGTCTGACGCTGAAAGTGACTCTCCATAAATTTCTTCTTTGTATTCTTGTGGAATGTATTCATCCAAATTGCGATTGAAAAAGGCGATAAAAAATTTTAAGTAATTCAGCATTCCTTTTGAAGGAATCATTTTTTTAATTTGGTCCACAAAAGCTATTTCTTGCTTTTCGGCTAACTCTTTATTCAATTTTCCTTCAATCACCCCGCGTTCAAAACCATCACCTTCAAGGTAAATTTCCCACAACCCCGAATCGCTCTTTTTAATCCAATTGTTATTGATTT
Source organism: Bacteroidota bacterium (assembly GCA_023251805.1). Lineage (GTDB taxonomy): Bacteria > Bacteroidota > Bacteroidia > 2-12-FULL-35-15 > 2-12-FULL-35-15 > 2-12-FULL-35-15. Next base: position 45,036 of record JAHEYB010000003.1, read on the forward strand.
TATAAAAATCAGGGGCAATTTGTTTGCGTTCTAACTTTAAAACTTCGGCATTTTGTGGATTGGGAATTTTAATAGTGACAATTATGATAAACCACACCAAAAGAATCAATAGAATATCCAATCCTACAAAAAAGGAGTAAAACAACCAGCGGGCGAATCGTTTAAGAATATTCATAATCAATTATAATAGCTCAAAGATAACAATAATAGTAGTTTCAGAGCATCGATTTTTTATAGGAAAACAGCCTTTTATTTAACAAAATTTAGTATTTTTAGTTCCCTCAAGTAAAGGAAAAAGAATTTATGAGCGATAACTACAATTTTGATGATATCCGTCCGTATTACGATCACGAAGCCCGTGAGGTGATGCAACGTATAAAGAAAGATCCAATATTCATGCAATTGGTCAAAAATCTTTGGCCTAGCATGACTGAAGAAGAAGCGTTTGCTAAAGCTGATAAAGTGAACGATAACATGGCTTTCCAATTGGAATTCATGCATCAAGCTATTCGTACCATTGTTGCTCGCTCAGCCAATGGCTTAACATGCAATGGATTTGACAATGTAGACCCCAACAAAGCTTATCTATACATTGCTAATCACCGAGACATTCTTCTAGATTCAGCTATTCTTCAAATTTTATTAGTAGAACACGGTTTTAAAACCAGCGAAATTACTTTTGGAAACAATTTGATGCAAGGTAATTTTATCACAGATTTTGGAAAGTTAAACCGAATGTTTACAGTTCTTCGTGAAGGAAATAGTCGCGAACTCTACGAAATTTCACAAAAACTATCTGCTTACATCCGCCATACCATTGTTGATAAAAACGTTTCCGTGTGGATTGCACAAAGAAACGGACGAACAAAAGATGGAAATGATATGACACAAACCGGATTGATTAAGATGCTAAACATGAGCGGAGGCAAAAACTTTTCGGATAGTATCAAACAACTTCAAATAGTTCCATTGAGTATTTCTTATGAATACGAACCTTGTGATGATTTAAAAGTGCAGGAGCTTTATTTATCCTCTTTACATTCCAAGTATGTTAAAGCTCCTGGGGAAGATTTAAACAGCATCCTTACCGGAATTATGCAGCCGAAAGGTAGAATACACATGAGCGTTGGAAAGCCTATCGACAAAGAACTAAAAGAAATTGAAAAAATCACCAACGAAAATGAAAAAATAAAATGTCTAGTGAATTTAATTGATGAACAATTATATGCCAACTATAAATTATGGCCCGTTAATTACATTGCTTCTGATATTTCTAACAATACAAAAGATTTCAGCTCTTACTATACTTCCGAAGAGAAAGAAAATTTCATCAATTACATCAAACAAAAAATAAGCAAACTAAAAGGTGACGAACAATCGCTGTACAACTTATTTATTAACCTATATGCAAACCCAGTTAAAGCAAAAAAATTATCGTCAGTACAAAAAATCATTTTAAATTAAAAGAGTCATGAAGAAATTGTGTCTTTTAATCATTGCTCAAATCATACTCATTACTGGCTCATTTGCTCAAAAAACGTTTACAAGCGCTGATGTATTTACTGAAAAAAGCATCGTTTGGTTTGGTTTAGATTTTACGCATTGCAAATTTATTGGCCAACCTACTATTCATGGTAATTTTTACAAGTCGCCCGACTTTGTAGTGAAAAATTATTTTTATGATTGGAATATGATTCCCTTGAAAGAAGGAGAAAAATACGACATAGGAAAGGCATTTGACAAAAATTATATTTATTTTGATATTGACACTGTTTTGGCAAGAGGAAAAAGATACAACAGTGATAGTTTAATTGCATTTTCAAATGTTTACACGCTATCTGCATATAGCTTTCAAGAAATTATTCAATCCTACAAAGGGATTGCTACAGAAGGAATTGGGATTGTTTATCTTGTTGAAAGTTATAATACAATCAACGAATTGGCAACATATTATTGTGTTGTATTTGACGTAGCAACCAAGAAAATATTATTGCAGGAAAAAATTACCGGGCGACCGCAAGGAGGGACTGTAAAAACATATTGGGCAGGCGCTTTTCATGAAGCACTAGAAAAAAATGGAAAAGTATATAAGAAATGGAAAAAGGGTGCAATGATTAAATAGTTGTTGGATATTCGTAGTTGGTTGTTGGATTTAAAACAAAATGTAGGTTGAGCATTCTTCTTTTCAGAAATTCAAATACAGAATAAATACATAAAAAAGCGCTCCGTAATTAACGTTGCGCTTTTTTTATGACTGTTTTTATTATCTAGCAATGGCAAACTTCCCGTAGGAAATAGTATTACCATCCCGTGCAATAGTAAATGTATAAATGCCTGATGACAATCTAGAAACACTAATATCGTTTGTAATAGAGGAATGTTCCATCACCAGTTTACCAGTAATATCATAAATCGCAATTGCAGCGTCATTTGAAAAATTGTTTTCCAAATGCAAAATATCATTACAAGGATTCGGGTAAACAGAAACGAAGGCCTCTGAAGCAGTTTCTGCTATTTCTGTAGGTGTACAGGCTCCCGGAGGAAATGTGACAACCGAACACAATGTCATAGGTCCTGTGTAATTGAGGATAGTCGCTCCAATTTCGTAATTAACTCCAAAGAACATAGTGTTTCCATGCGCATCAAATGTTCCACCACTTTTAATATATACCATTCCGTATGCTGCCGGACCCGCTTCGTAAATGCCCCCTGCCTCTATATGTATAAAACGAGTGCAGCACATTGCACTATCCATCAAATGACCTCCTGAGCACACAATTCCCATTGAATAAGAGGGGCCACTGGGCGGAAGGACTAAACTACCTGATACTGTTAAATCGTAAGATGTTGCACCTGAAGTACATTGTGCATAAAAAGCGCTAGTAGAAAGGGAAACAGCAATGAATAGAGTAAGTATTCTTTTCATGTATTTGGTTTTTATGTGGTTAAAAATATCATAGCTATGAGGTTTATTTAGCTGAAATAGTTGCATGAACTATAATTTAGCATTAAAAAATTCCCCTTTTTTTCCTATTTTTACAGCTATCGTTATCGGAAATTAAAATTCAGTTATAACACTAGAAATTACAGTATGAAATTAGAAAATTATGCTTCAGGCAATTGGATTTCCGGAGATGGAGAAGGACAAGCATTGTACAATGCAATTACCGGTGAGCAAATTACAACCGCAAGTAGTAAAGGTTTAGATTTTGCAGAAATGATGAACTATGCTCGAAAAGTGGGCGGACCGGCATTGAGAAAACTTACATTCCAAGAACGCGGTTTAATGTTAAAAGCATTGGCAATGCACTTGCAGGAAAAAAAAGAATCATTTTATAAAGTAAGTTGGGCAACAGGTGCTACTCGTAGCGATAGTTGGGTAGACATTGAAGGAGGAATTGGAAATTTATTTACGTATGCAAGTTTACGAAGACAGTTTCCTAATGAAACATTTTGTTTGGATGGAGACACTGCAAAACTAAGTAAAAATGGCACTTTCATAGGACATCATATTTGTGTTCCAAAAGAAGGTGTTGCCATTCATATAAACGCTTTTAACTTTCCTGTTTGGGGAATGTTAGAAAAAATTGCTGTCAATTTATTAGCTGGAGTTCCTGCAATTGTAAAACCTGCAACAGTTACATCCTTTTTAACAGAAGCTGTTGTAAAAGAAATTGCCGCTTCAAAAATTTTACCTGAAGGAGCATTGCAATTGATATGTGGAAGTGCGAATGGAATTTTAGACCATGTTGAATCGCAAGACATAGTTACATTTACAGGTTCTGCAAGTACAGGAATGATGTTGAAAGCACATCCTCGATTGATTCAAGAAGCTGTTCCATTTAATATGGAAGCCGATTCTTTGAATTGTTGTGTTTTAGGTGCTGATGCCGTTCCTGGAACTCCTGAGTTTGATATTTTTATCAAAGAAGTGCAACGCGAAATGACTACCAAAGCGGGACAAAAATGTACTGCTATCCGCAGAATAATTGTGCCTGAAAAATTAGTCGAAGATGTTCAGATTGCCTTAGGAAAACGTTTGGCAACAACCATTATTGGCGACCCAAATGTAGAAGGAGTACGAATGGGTTCCTTGGCCGGAAAATCACAATTGAAAGAAGTTGCAGAAAAAGTGATGCAATTAGCCAAAACTCAAGAAATTGTTTTTGGTGACATGGAAAAATTTGAGGTAACAGGTGCCGATAAAAATAAGGGTGCTTTTATGTCACCTATCTTATTTATCAATAAAGATCCGTTCAAGTTTCAGGATTGCCACAATTTAGAAGCATTCGGTCCAGTTAGCACAATTATGCCTTACAAAACAATTGGAGATGCGATTGAATTGGCAAAAATGGGAAAAGGCTCATTGGTATGTTCAATAGTAACAGGTGATGATCAAATTGCAAAAGAATTTGTGATTGGAGCGGCATGTATGCATGGAAGAATTTTAGTGTTGAATGCAGATTGCGCCAAAGAAAGTACAGGACACGGTTCACCAATGCCATTGCTCACACATGGTGGTCCCGGACGTGCAGGTGGAGGAGAAGAAATGGGCGGAAAACGAGGAGTATTTCATTATTTACAACGCACTGCCATTCAAGGTTCACCAACAACATTAACAAACATAACCAACAATTATCAGTACGGTGGAAAATATATTTTAAACGATATACATCCATTCAAACGCTATTTTGAAGAATTGGTTATTGGTGAAACCCTACTTACTGCTAAACACAAAGTAACACTTGAAAATATTGAAGCGTTTGCTGAATTAAGTGGCGATAAATTTTATGCGCACATGGACGCTAATTCTTTAGAAGGAACCATTTTCACAGGAAGAGTTGCACACGGATATTATATTTTATCGAGAGCAGCAGGTTTATTTGTAGATGCTCCTAAAGGTCCGGTTTTATTAAATTACGGAATTGATGAATGTCGATTTACAAAACCCGTTTATCCCGGTGCAGAAATTGGTGTTCGTTTTACTTGCAAAGAAAAAATTGACCAAGAAAAGAAATCGGAGGAGGACATCGCAAAAGGAATTGTAAAATGGATGGTGGATGTATATGATGAAACCGGTGAAACGGTTGCCATTGCAACCATTTTAACTATGGTAAAAAAGAAAAATCAAGACTAAAATTGCTATCACTCGACCAAATATCAGAAAGCTTTCGGATTGAAATCGATAAAGTTCCAGACTCAATAGAAAAAGTAAAAATAATTATTGAGTTCACGAACAATTATTTTGATACGATTGGGCCAAGATGCCTGCCATTTTTAAATGAAGCATTAGCCCTTTCAAAAAAACTCAACTACAAATCTGGGGAAGTACTTTGTTCATGCAACTTACTATTTTCAAGATACACTAGCAATGACGTATCCAACACTGAAGTAGAAATGAATCGAATAGATTTAATGCTGAATGAAATCAAGGATGAACCATTTGAATATTCTTACGCACTTAGTTTATTTGCATACTTGCATTGGTTTAGGGGGGAATTCGACAAAGCATTTGACAGAGCATTTGATGCGCTAAAATTGGTTCATCAACTTAAAGGATTTAAAGAATCGGGCTGGATTTATTATGCACTCGGAGTCTTTTATTTTGACATGAACGACTTACCGAATTCAAAAATTTATTATTCCAAAGCTGCAGATGCTTTTCGAGAAAACAACTACGACTATGGTGTTGCAAGAGCAATAAACGGAATTGCGTCCATTAAAATAAAACAAGCAAAAGCTTCAGAAGCAGTACCTCATTTAGAAGTTGCCATCCAAACCTATCGTTTAGGTAATTGTTATGCAGGTTTATCAAGAGCATTAAACGATTTGGCTTTAGTGCAAAAAGCAGAGAAAAATTATTCCGAAGCGATTAAACTTTTCAATGAAAGTCTAATAATCAGAAAAGAAACAAATAATATTCAAGGTTTGATTACCACTTTTACTGAACTTGGAGAAATCTATCAATCTTTGGATGATTCAAAAAATGCTTTGTACAATTTAACTGAAGGAATTAAATTATCTGAATCAGTTGGTGCAAAATACAAAAGTATTCGTTTGCATAAACTTCTTTCTGACGCTTACAAAAAATTAGATAACATACAATTAGCTTTTGAGCATTTCGAAAAATTTCATGAGCTTAAATCGCTTGTATTAGGTGAAGAGTCGGCAAACAATATCCGAAAAATGCAAACCAAATTTGAAACTGAAAAATCTGAAAAGGAAGCAGAAATAGAACGATTAAAAAATGTTGAACTAAAAAGTGCTTACGATTTAATATCTGAGCAAAAAATGGTACTAGAGGAAAAACAAAAAGAAATCCTTGATTCCATTCACTATGCCAAACGCATTCAAAGCTCACTCCTACCTACAGACACTTATATTGAAAAGTGTCTGAATAAATATAAAAAATGAAAAAAAGTATTGCTTTCATACTGCTTTCATTATTTTTTCTTGACATTATAGCTCAAGAAAGTCCTATTGTTGATTCACTTAAAACAAGAATTAAAAAATGTAAGACCGATAGCGCACGCTGCTATGAATTGGATGTATTAGCAAAAGAATATATGGATGTAACTCCCGATTCGGGCATCATTTATGCAAACAAATCTCTTTTCCTTGCAAAAAAAATAAAAAAATATCAATATCAAGTCGATGCCCTAGTTACTCTTGGAATTGTATACCGCGAAAGAGGTGAATACAATAGAGCCATCGACTCTCTTTTAATCGGGCTAGAAATTGCTAATAAAAATAAACTTGATAATTACTCTTATAAACGCTTATATACAACGCTAAATCTAGCTTATACCGAACAAGGGAATTATACTGTTGGCATTGAATATGGATTTAAAGCAATGAAGATTATAGAACAGGAAGGCGACACACTTGCAATGGCCATGTCAAATAATAATATTGCAAATACGTACTTTTTAATAAAACAATATCCCAAAGCAATGAAACATTATACCATTGCTTTAAATTATGCAACAGCTCTAAAAAATACATATGGACAAAGCTTACTAACTGGCAATATCGGAAGCGTTTATTATGAAATGGAAAAATTGGATAGCGCTAAAAAATATTTTGATGAATTTTTGAAACTAACAGAAGAAGTTGGTGATGTTCAGGGGCAAGGCTTGGCAATGGCCAATTTGGGAAGCTACTACCAAAAAATAAATCAAGGGAAAATTGCTATCGAATACCTTCAAAAAGCAGAAAAAATATTTGCTGAAATGAAAATGCAGCCGAATTTGGGCGATACATACTACAATTTAGCAACCTGTTATTTGTATCTGAAAGAATATAGAAAATCGGAATCATATGCGAAATTGTCCTTGGATATTGCCAACAAAATAGGAAGCTATCCTCACAAAGAACAAGCACATCTATCCTTAAAAAATGTATATGAAAAATTAAACGATACCGACAAAGCCTATTACCATTACAAAGAATACATTGCAGCGAGAGATTCTATTTTCAACGAAAAAAATAAAAAAGACCAATTTAAAGCTGAGTTGGTTTATGAATACGATAAAAAAAAGTATGCTGATTCATTGAATCAAGCAGTTTTTGCAAAAATAAAAAATCAAGAATTAAGTATTGAAAAGGAAAAAACTCAAACACAAAAAACATTCACTTATATCGCAATTGCAGCCAGCTGTCTATTGCTGATTGTTGCGCTTTATATTTTTATAAGCTACAAGAATAAGCAAAAGGCCAATAGAATCATTTCTGAACAGAAATATCAAGTGGAACTACAAAAAGAAGAAATAGAATTTCAGAAAACGGTATTGGAAACAAAAAATAAAGCAGTAACCGATTCTATTTATTATGCTAGTCGCATTCAAAAATCCTTGCTACCTACCGAAAAGTATATCGAAAGGAACTTATCCGAATTAAAAAAAGGTAAATAAATATTTGTATCAAAAGATGAAAAAAGTTTTATTATTCTGTTATTTGTTATGCACTCAGTTGCTGTTTGCACAAACAAATATTGGACTAGATACTATCAACAGATATGATGCAGTGAAAAGTAAAACTGGAGTATGGCTGGAGGAGGTTGCGCTTGGAATGCGAATTGGAAAGTATGAATCAGGGAAAAGAACAGGCATATGGGAAATGTATTCAAATACAGGGAGTTTAATCGGAACCGAAGCATTTATCAATGGAAAAAAAGTAAAAACAAAGGCACTAAAAGCAAAATATAGTGACAAATCCTTTCAAAGAAAACTTGAGCTGGTAGATTCCATAACAATAGTTGCTTTGTTTAACAATCAAAAAGACATCCACCAAAAAATATCGGATATAAAACCTGTAGAAGGAGTAACAACAACAATCTATAGTATAAAACATGGTGTCGTTTCCAAAGAAGCTACATTTAATTCAGGAAATAGTACTGAACAAAAGTTCACATTACAAAAAAACACCTACTCTTTAATTACATTTGAAAAACAAGGTTATATTTTGCAAAAAGTACTAATCGATTTCAAAAATATCGATGGATTTCCATCTTATATATTACCATGGAAAAAAACAATACCAATAAGGCTAAACGAAAAAGTGAATACAGAGCTCTATTCTCTAAGTTCAATCTTAAATAAACCCAATCAAAAATTAAATTTTTCTTTTTTTGATGGTCTTTACGGAGATGCCCGATATAGTTCTTATATCCAGTTTGTTGTAAATAACCTAAAAGCAACTACCAAGGATTCACTAATTCAGTATACTGACAACAAGGTTAATCTCACCTTAATAAACGCAAAATCTTCGCTGATAGAAGCAAAATCATCATTAGAATCAAAAGAAAAACAAATTAATCAATTAGAGGAAGATAATCTTGTGAAACAAAATGAATTGCTAAAAAAAGAAATGCTTTCACAAGCTAAACAGAAAGAAATTGAACTATTAAACAAGGATAAAGCATTGCAAAGTTTATACCTAATACAAAATCAGCAAGCGCTCAAGCAAAAGGAGCTGGAGGTTAATAAAAATGAGCAAGAATTAAAAATTGCTAACCAGTCAAAAAAAATAAATGAAGAAGAACTGGCTAGAAAAAACTTGGAATTAGGTCATCAAATTGAACTTAAAAATCAGCAAGAAAAGGAATTGCTCCTTCAGACAAATTTGAAAAATAGTTTGCAAAAGGAAGCTAAGCAAGAGCAAATCATTAAATGGATATTTGGCGGCCTGGCGGTTTTGTTTATTTTGTTTGGAGCATTTTCATTTAATCGCTTTTTGATAACCAGAAAACAGAAAAAAATTATTGAGTTTAAAAGCATAGAAACAGAAGAACAAAAGGCGATTATTGAAGAGAAACAAAAAGAAATTTTAGCTAGTATTCACTATGCAAAGCGGATTCAACAATCCTTACTTCCTACTGAAAAGTATATTGAAAGAAATTTAAACGAATTAAAAAAGGAGAAATGAAAAAAAATATTTTCTTTTCCATATTAATTGTTTTGTTGTCAAATATCACTTTTGCTCAAAAAAATAAGCGCGACTCCCTCCTTGCAGTTATTAAAATAACTTCTGTCGATACTAATAAAATAAAAATGCTCACAGCACTTTGTACTGAATATCGAATAAGTGGTGAAATGGACAAAGCTCTTCAATACGGAAACGAAGGATTAAAATTAGCAGAAGAACTAAATTGGAAAAAAGGAGAGGCGGAAGCACTTACAAACATTGGTATTGTGCATTGGAGTACTGGAAATTACGCCCAAGCATTAAAAAAGTATTTTGATGCATTAAAAATAGATGAAGAACTTGGCGATGAAATCAGAATTGCTACTTTATATGGAAACATCGGATTAGTGCATTGGAATCAAGGCGATTACCCGAAATCACTTACTTACTATTTTAAATCATTAAAAATAAATGAACGATTAAATAACAAGCAAGCCCAAGCAAAAAATATAGCAAATATTGGTAACGTTTATTGGAACCAAGGTGATTTAGAGCAAGCGTTGAATTATTACTTTAAAGCTTTAAAAATTGCTGAAGAAATTGGTGACAAAAATGGTGTATGTATCGATTTAGGAAATATCGGACTAGTATACTGGAACCAAGGAAATAATGAAGCTGCCCTAAATTACTATTTTAAAGCTTTAGCCTTGGCGGAACAATTGGATACTAAAAGTTTAATTTCTGCATGGAAAAGCAATATTGGAAATGCTTACAACTCAATGCATGAATACGATAAAGCTCTCCAGTATTATTTTGAATCTTTAAAAACAGATGAAGAATTAGGTGACCAAGCTGGAGTTGCCACAACACTCGGAAATGTTGGCTTACTTTATTTTGACCAAAATAAATTCCCCGAATCCAAGAAATACCTTTTAAAAGCATTGGACCTTTCCACTGCAATTGGAGCCATCTATATTCAAAAAGATCATCATCAAAGTCTAAGTAAATTATTTGCTAAAACAAACAATTATGAATTAGCACTTATCCATTATAAAAAATACATCGCTGCCAACGACACACTGGTAAACGAAGAGAATGTAAAAAAAACTGTGCAGTCACAAATGCAATACGAATTCGATAAGAAAGAATTACAAACCAAAGCTGAGCAGGATAAAAAAGACATACTTGATGATGAAGCCAAAAAGAAACAACAAATTATTATTTATTTTATCACCTTCGGGCTGTTTTTGGTGCTCATTCTTGCCTCTGTTATTTTTAGAAGCCTTAAAATAAATCAACAAAAAAATAAAATTATTTCACAGCAAAAGAATGCGGTGGAAGAAAAACAAAAAGAAATATTGGACAGTATACTATATGCAAGAAGATTGCAAAACTCTTTACTACCCACTGAAAAATACATTTCTCAAAGTTTCAATCGTTTAATAAACAGATGAAAATAAAATTTTATATACTTATTTTGTTTTTATTTACTATCCAGTTATGTTTCCCCCAACAGAAAAAGGTGGATTCACTATTACTTGCACTTAAAGCTACCAAAATTGACACTAACAGAGTAAATGTTTTAAATGAGTTGGCTGAAAAAGCTTGGGGAATGAGCAAATACGATAAGGCCATTCAGTATTCCAAACAATGTTTGGTTTTATCAGACAAATTAGGATATAAAAAAGGTATAGCAAAAGCTTATAATACAATTGGGCTCGTATTAAATTTGCAAGGATATTATGAGGAAGCACTACAAAATCATCAAAAAGCTTTAGCAATCAAAAAACAGTTGGGCGATAAAAAAAGTTTGTCCATTACATATAATAATATTGGCTTAGTGAATTTTAATCAAGGGAATTATATCGAGGCAGTCAAAAATCATCTTGAGTCTTTAAAATTGAAAGAAGAAATTGAAGATAAAAAAGGAATTGCGTCCTCTTATATAAATATTGGACTGGTATATAAGATGCAAAACAATCACAAAGATGCTTTAAAAAATTATTTTGCCGCCTTAAAAATTAATCAAGAAATTGATAACAAAAAATCAATGGCTACTTGCTACAATAATATTGCAAATATTTATTCACTGCAAAAAAAATTCAGTGATGCAATACATTATTACTCACTTTCCTTGACAATCAGAAAAGAAATGAATGATAGTAGAGGGATTGGAGGGACTTACTATAATATTGGGTTTATTAATGAGCAACAGCAAGAGTATAGAAAAGCAATAGACAATTATTTAGCTTCCCTTGAGATTTGTCAAGAAACGGGCGACCTTGAGGGAATTGCAGCATCCTACAATTCCTTAGGAAAAATGAGTGCTGAAATACATGAAATTTCGAAATCAAAACAATATCTAAACAAAGGATTGGAAATTTCTAAAAAAATAGGCAGTAAGGAAGATATTAAGCAGAGTTACCATGGACTATATCTGACAGATAGTGCTACCGGGGATTTTAAAGCTGCTTACAACAACTATCAAAAGTACATTGGCTACCGCGATAGCCTTAAAAATGATGAAAACACGAAAAAACTAGTTCAGTCGCAAATGCAATACGAATTTGATAAAAAAGAGGCTCAAACCCAAGCCGATCAGGAGAAAAAAGATGCATTAGCTTCAGAAGGTAAGAAAAAAAGGCAAATCACGCTGTACGCTATTAGTGCGGGTTTATTTCTCGTATTAATCTTATCATTAGTGATTTTCAGAAGTTTACAAACGAATAAAAAGAAAAATAAGATTATATCACTCCAAAAGGACCTTATGGAAGAAAAACAAACGGAAATACTCGACTCCATTAGGTACGCAAAGAGAATACAGTACTCATTATTACCTACCGAAAAATATATTGCGAAAAGTTTGAATAGATTAAAAAATGATATAAATTAGCCACATGGAAACAACTGCAACTGAAACTAAGAACTTTTTCATCCTTTACAAACCTAAAGATATTGTAAGTGGTGATTTTTACCATGCTATTGCTCACAAGCCAACAGGTAGCAAAACAGAATTGTTTTATATGTGTACAGCGGATTGTACCGGACACGGAGTTCCGGGAGCTCTCATGAGTATGGTGGGGATTTCTCATTTAAATGAATCGATTATTGAAAAAAATCTCATTCACCCAAATGATATCTTGGATAATATGAGAAAAGGTATCATTGCCTCTTTAAACCCTGAAGGCAGCGAAGAAGAAAGTAAAGACGGTATGGATTGCGTACTTTGTGCATATGATTTCGAAAATATGAAATTGGAATTTGCTGCCGCTAATAATCCACTTTGGCTTATCAGAAATGGTGAAATGCAAGAGTTTAAGCCCGACAAAATGCCTGTAGGTATGTACCACTCTAAAACTGCTCCTTTTTCTTTGCAAACAATTGATTTGAAAAAAGGTGATATCGTTTATACTTTTACCGATGGTTATGCCGATCAATTTGGTGGTGATAAAGGTAAAAAATACAAATACAAACAATTACAAGAAAAATTGCTACAAATTAAAGATTTACCCCTTAGCGATCAAAAAGGAATTCTTGACAAAGAATTTGAAACTTGGAAAGGTAATTTAGAACAAGTGGATGACGTGCTTATCATTGGAGTAAAAATCTAAATTGATACAAAAGAAAAGCCCTCTTCGATTTCTCGGGGAGGGCTTTTTATATTCCTATACATATCACCTCTAAATGAAAAATCGGTTTCTCATTTTTTCTCTTTTTATTTTATCGCATCCCAGTTTTTCTGTGGGACAACAAATTGCTATTGATTCTCTCAAAACACTTCTCAAAACAGAAAAATACGATACAACAAAAGCTAATATTTTGCTTATTATAGCAGAAACCTCCAGCATTGACACCATTTATCGTGATTACAATCAACAAGCACTAGCTTTAGCCGAAAAAAATATTCCAATTTCAACCGGAAAAGAACTCAAAGCATTTTTAAGAATAAAAGCAAGTGCATATAATAATATTGGATACGATGAGACAACTCGTGGAAACTTAACCACTGCTCTTAACTATTATAATCAAAGCCTAAGCATTGAAAAAGAAATAAATAATGTTGCAGATATAGCATATGTACTAAACAACATTGCCGACATCTACGAAACACAAGGAAATATTTCAGCAGCAATTAAATATTATGGTGAAAGCTTGAAAATGCATGAAAAAATAAATAATCAAAGGGGCATTGCTCAAGCTTACAATAATTTTGGATTTATTTATTGTAATCAAGGTGATTTAGAAAAAGCACTAGATTATTATCAAAAAAGTTTTAAAATAAAAAAAGAACTGAACGACCAATCCGGAATGGCTGTTTCGCTTAGTAATATAGGTTATGTATACATGCTTCAAAAACTGGATTACAAGGCTATGTCGTATTATCTGCTAGCACTTAAATCGGCAAAAGAAATAAATGATAAATTACGAATGGCATTGGTATATAGTAATATTGGAGGAATTTTAGAAAAACAAGGGAATCAAAACGGGGCACTTGAAAACTATACCAAAGGTTTAAAATTAAGTGAAGAAATTGAAGATGTAGACGGAATTTCTCATTACATGTCTAACCTTGGAGCACTTTATCTTAAAAGAGGTAAAACAGATAGCGCATTGTATTATGGCAACCAAGCAATGAAATATGCAAAAAGTATTGGTTCTCCCAAATTAATTTGTTTGTCATCCGAATTGCTAAAAAATGCTTACAAAGAAACTGGAAACACTGCAAAAGCGCTAGAATACTTCGAGCTCTTTTTTAAAATGAATGATAGTATCAATAACGAAGAAACTAAAAAAGCTACCTTCAAACAACAACTTAGTTACGAGTACGACAAAAAAGAAACACTCGCTAAGGCGGAACAAGAAAAAAAAGATGTGGAAAATGCTTCTGCAATAAAACGACAACGAATTCTTACTTGGTCGATTGGCATCGGCCTGTTCATGGTTCTCGTTTTTTCTATTTTTCTTTATAAACGATTTTTGCTCACTCAAAAACAAAAGAAAATTATAGAGGAGCAAAAAATGATTGTAGATGCGAAAAATACCGAGATACTTGATTCTATTACTTATGCGAAACGTTTACAAGATGCCATTTTACCTCCGATAAAAATAATAAAACAGCAATTTCCTCAATCCTTTGTTTTATTCAAACCGAAAGATATAGTAGCCGGTGATTTTTATTGGTTTGAGCAAATTAACGACCTTACTTTTTTTGCCGCTGCTGATTGCACTGGCCATGGCGTTCCGGGTGCTATGGTAAGTGTTGTTTGCTCAAATGCACTCAACAGAGCAGTGAAAGAGTTCGGGATTACCGAACCTGGAAAAATTTTGGATAAAGTCAGAGAATTAGTTGTGGAAACTTTTGTCCGCAAGGACTCCTATGGAGAAAAAAGCGAAACAGATGTAAAAGACGGAATGGACATCTCTATTTGTAGCTTCAATAAAAAAACAAATCAATTGAAATGGTCAGGCGCTAACAATCCCCTTTGGCTTATTAGAAATGCAACATTAATTGAATACAAAGCCAACAAACAAGCAATAGGAAAAGTAGATGCTCCTATGCCGTTTACCACTCATGCTATAGACGTCCAAAAAAATGATTCCATTTATCTTTTCACAGACGGTTTCAGCGATCAATTTGGTGGGCCCAAAGGTAAAAAATTTAAGTATGCCCAATTTAAAGATGCATTAATATCCATCCAAATAATCGCAACCGAAACACAGGCGCTAGAACTAAACAAAACAATAGAAAACTGGAAAGGCCAACTAGAACAGGTTGACGATATTCTAGTGATTGGTATTAAGCTCTAACATTATTAGAAAATTCCATTTTTTGATATTAGTTTTTTTGTAATAGTTATTGTATATTTATCATGTATATATGAAAAAACTTTTACTCCTATTTCTTATAATTTTTACTCAATTAATTTTCAATATTTGCAGTTCGCAAAATATTGATTCGCTTTGGGGTGTCTATCGTAATGTCAAAATTCCCGATAGCATTCGGCTAGAAGCATTTAATGATATTGCTTGGAGCTTACTTTATACAAATCCCGACTCCACCTATATTTTAGGACATGAAGAATTGGAGATGTCCAGAGCAAAACATCTTAAAAAATGTGAAACGAATGCATTAAATACAATCGGTGCATCTTATCAAGTTCGAGGAAATTATATCATGGCCGTTGATTACTATCAACAATGTTTAAAAATAAGAGAAGAACAAAACGACTTACGCGGTGTTGCAAAATCATTGGCAAATATCGGAAGTATTTATATTAACATCGAAAATTTTGACAAAGCACTCGAATATCAACTCCGAAGTTTAAAACTTGCAGAGCAACTTGGGAATAAAGAGAGTGCAGCCAGTTCCCTTAATAACATTGGAATCATCTACCATAAGTTTTCAAAATTTGAAAAAGCCCTTTACTATAACCAAAGAAGCTTAAAGCTTTATAATGAGTTGGGCGACAAACAAGGAGTTGCTGCTTCATATGCAAATATTGGAAACATCTATTCTTCTTTAAAAGATTATGAAAAAGCGAAGGAGTACCAAACAAAAAGTAATTCCATAAGTATGGAAATTGGTGATAAGCGCGGAGAATCAACATCATTAACTGCTTTAGGTATTTCTCGTTTGGCACAAAAAAAATATTCGGAAGCATTAAAAGATTTGATTCGTGCCCAGCAAATTTCAGTTGAGATAAAAGACCTTGCTTCTGAAAAAGAAGCTACAAGTGGTTTATATGAAACCTATAAAGCAATGGGCGATAATCTTAAAGCCTTACAAAGTTACGAACGATTTTCTGTTTTAAAAGACAGCATTTTAAAAGATGATAACCAAAGAAAAATTGCAAATAAAGAATTGGAATATCAATACGAGAAAAAAGTTGCGGCCGACAGTGTTAAAAATGAAGAAGAGCGAAAAGTAACACATGCCTTAATTCTTGCAAAAAATGCACAAATTGAACAGGACAATACACAAAAATGGGCCTTATACGGTGGTTTGTGTTTACTATTGGTTTTCGGTGGATTGATGTACAATAGATTTAGGATTACTATTAAGCAAAAAAATATTATCGAAATTCAAAAACAAAAAACGGAAAAACAAAAAGAAATTATTGAAGAAAAACAAAAAGAAATTCTTGCTTCTATCTCCTACGCAAAACGTTTGCAAGAAGCAATTTTGCCTCCACACAGTTTAATTAAACAACATCTTCCAAATTCCTTTTTCTTTTACAAACCAAAAGACATTGTAGCTGGCGATTTTTATTGGCTCGAAACCGATCAAAAAAATAGCGATGTTTTGTTGTTTGCAGCCGCAGATTGTACCGGACACGGAGTTCCTGGAGCAATGGTAAGCGTTGTTTGCTCTAACGCTTTAAATAGGACAGTAAATGAGTTTAACATCACAAATCCAGGTGATATTTTAGATAAAGTAAGTGAGTTGGTTGTTGAAACTTTTGAAAAAAGTGAAAGTGAAGTAAACGATGGAATGGATATTTCCTTATGTAATTTTAATAAGAATACATTGGAATTAAAATGGAGTGGCGCAAACAATCCTCTTTGGATTATCAGAAATAAAACATTAATTGAATACAAACCAAATAAACAACCAATTGGAAAAGTGGATGCCCCTACTCCATTTATTACTCAAACTATTCAATTACAAAAAAATGATACTATCTATATTTTTACTGACGGTTATGCCGACCAATTTGGTGGAGAGAAAGGCAAAAAATTTAAGCTTTCGAGTTTGCAAGATTTATTTTTAGAAAAATGTCAGCTTTCTATGGATCAACAATTAATTGAAGTAGAAGCCACACTAAAAAACTGGCAAGGCAGTATCGACCAAGTGGACGACATATTAATAATCGGTATAAAGATATGAAGCACCTTCACGCTGAAAAATAGCAACAAAACGCTTAATTTCATTATAACTACCTGATTTTCAATAAATTGATAGAACCTGCTTGAACTTTAAACTCATCGAGTCATTCCTTCATTCGTCTACGATTTTTCAACAGTCGTAGATATCTGTAAATCAATTGTCTAAATAATAGTTTGTTAGCAACTATTATCCCTATCTTTACTCTCCCACATTACTTAATATTAAATATCATGTTTGAAATTTTAAAAAGTTTTGAGTCAAAGTATGGTCACCTTAAGAAAAAAGGCTTGACTATTGAAGGATTGGCTATGGTTGATGTGAAAAAGAAAAAACATGTTATTAAAATCAGTCGACCACTGATTTTTGACAATCGTCTACTTCCTAAGAAGTTTGAAGGATTGGATATCAAAACCAATATCAAATTAAATGATGACATGCCATCTGAATTTAAAGTTGATCGTACTCAACCTGATTGGCATAAAACACAATACATTTGGGCTCCCGAACGTTTTGAAAAATACGTTAATCGTTGTGAAAAAGAATTAAAATCACAATTAAACAGCCCTTTAATGAGCAAACAAGATTTACTAGATGCATTGTGCTTCGGTAATTTTGAAGAACACAAGCAAAAAAGCATTCAATTAATCAAAGAAGGTAAATTGCCTGCTTATCACGAGAACTAATTAAAATTAATATAAGGGTTAAACATTGGTTTAATTGAGTCCCCTCGTTAATTCGGAGGGACTTTTTTATTTCTATCCAATTCGTATCACTTTATAACTGATTTTTATAATAAATTATCTCTAAATTTGTTTTTTGCTATAGTTTAAAACTCTACAAATTACTAATTCTACAAATCAAAAATTTTCACATGGAAGGTCATATCAAATCAACCACCGCGAACGGAATCGCAATCATTACTTTTTTTCATCCTCAAAGTAATTCAATGCCGGGAGTGTTATTACGACAACTGGCAGAAGAAATTACAAAAGCAGGAAAAGATGAAAATGCAAAGGTGATTGTATTGCAAAGTGAAGGCGATAAAGCTTTTTGTGCCGGTGCTTCGTTTGATGAATTAATCTCTATCAAAGACTTAGAAACAGGAAAAAAATTTTTCTCCGGTTTTGCAATGGTAATAAATGCAATTCGAACTGCTCCTAAATTTGTTATTGCTCGCGTACAAGGAAAAGCTGTTGGGGGTGGTGTTGGAATTGCATCTGCTGCTGATTATACATTAGCAATCGATTCTGCTTCTATTAAACTGAGTGAACTTGCTGTTGGTATAGGCCCATTTGTAGTTGGACCAGCAGTTGAACGTAAAGTTGGAACATCTGCTTTCACTTCCTTATCCATCAATGCTACAGAATGGCAAACTGCTTCTTGGGCTAGAGAAAAAGGATTATATGTTGATATATTTAAATCTGTTGAAGAATTAGATGCGGCAATTGTATCACTCGCTGATAAACTTTCTAAATCAAATCCTGAAGCAATGGCAATGCTTAAAAAAGTGTTCTGGAGAGGAACCGAAAACTGGGACACTCTTTTAATTGAACGCGCAGAAATGAGTGGCAAACTTGTCCTTTCAGAATTTACAATAAACGCTATCAATAAATTTAAAGCAAAAGCGTAACTAATTAATGGTTGATGGTTTTTGGTTGTTTGATCTATATCAATACAACAATTTTCTAACAACAAATAACAAACAACTATCAACTAACATGTTAACCCGCCTCAACAAGTACATCAGCGATACCGGAACTTGCTCTAGACGCGAAGCTGATAAACTGATTGAACAAGGTCGAGTTACTGTTAATGGAAAAGTTCCTGAACTTGGAACAAAAGTTTCGGATGAAGATGTAATCACCATCGACTTAAAACCATTAAAGTCGAAAGAGAAATTAATTTACATCGCATTCAATAAACCTCCTGGAATTACTTGCACTACAGATTTAAAAGATAAAGACAATATCATTGAATTTATCAATCATCCAAAAAGAATTTTTCCAATTGGTCGATTAGATAAACCTTCCGAAGGATTAATTTTCCTAACGAATGATGGCGACATCGTAAATAAAATTTTACGTGCTGGCAATAATCATGAAAAAGAATATTTGGTAATGGTGGATAAACCCATCTCTCCCGACTTTATCCAGAAAATGGGAAACGGAGTCGATATTGGAGATGCAGTTACGAAAAAATGTTTTGTAAAACAGGAAGCAGATAATAAATTCAGAATTATTTTAACACAAGGCTTGAACCGACAAATCCGCAGAATGTGTGATGCATTGGATTACAAAGTGTGGAAACTTCAACGCATTCGAATTATGAATGTTAATGTGAATGGCATCAACAATGGCGGCTGGAGATATTTGACGAGTGAAGAAATGGATACGATTAATAATTTGGTAGCGAATTCAAGCAAAACGGAAGAAGCATCGGTGATCGATAATATTGATTGATGGCAATTGTTTTGTCGAAATCGGATCATGTCCCCCTTTGGAGGGGGCAGGGGGAGGAAGCAATTACGATTACAACTCTTATTAAACTTAGTACATGGAAAATACAAACAACAACAAACTATTCAACATCTTTCTAAAAGTAGGTTTTGCAGAAGGAGTTTCATTCTTGCTTTTACTTTTTGTTGCAATGCCTTTGAAATATTTTATGCAAATGCCTTCTCCTGTTCGAATTGTTGGTATGGCACACGGAGTTTTGTTTATTGGCTTTGCAATCATTTTACTTATGGCAACTATAAAATACAAATGGTCAATTAAAACTGCCCTAATCGGATTTCTATTATCCTTCTTACCTTTTGGAACGTTTTTTTTAGAAAGAATTTTGAAAAATAAATAATTTTTCTCCGCGATCCTCAGCAATTCCCATAGCTATCGGGACTCTACTTATCCTGAGCGTAGACGAAGGGCGGTTAAACCTTTATTTCGAAACCTCCATCTTAATCTTCCTACCCTTAATCTTCTCTTCCTTCACTAGTCTTATCAAACCCTCAATCTTATCGCGCTTCACAGCAGCATACGAAGAAAAATCCAATACCTCAATCAAACCCAATTCTTCCTTTTGCAATTTTCCTTTTTGTAAAAGCATACCAACAATATCCATCTTGTTAATCTTGTCTTTTTTACCTGCAGCAATGTACAAAGTCGACCAAGGAGTATTTTCAGGAATTTTAGTGGAAGCAGGAATTTTTTCTTCCCCCGGAGTGTCTTTAATAAATGGCGGAACAAACTCTTCTTCTCCTAAAAGCAAATACGATGTCCCCTTTGCATTCATTCTCGCGGTTCTTCCATTGCGATGAATAAACACATCTTCGGTATGTGGCAATTGAAAATGAATAATGTTTTGTATTTCTGGAATATCCAATCCGCGTGACGCTAAATCGGTAGTAATTAAAATTTGATTGGTTCCATTTCTGAATTTTATCAAGGCTCTTTCTCTATCTTCCTGCTCCATCTTTCCGTGAAACGTTCCATGAAACAAGCCTTTCTCCAACAACAATGCGCTAATTCTATCCACCGCATCACGGTGATTACAAAACACCAATGTTGCTGAATTTCCCGTTTTACAAATCAAAGAAAACAAAGCATCAATTTTATCTCTAGTATCGGCTCTTACAATTTTTAATTTCAATCCTTCTGCTTTCACAGGCGTTTTGCTCAAATAATTTAATTCAACAGCATCTACCAATCCTGCAAACTCAGGAATCGTTTTCATCTTTGTTGCTGAAGTAAGCATTCGCCTTTTTAAATTCTTCAAATGATAAATGATAAACGACATGTCTTCCTGAAAACCAAATTCCAAAGCCTTATCAAATTCATCCAACACCAAAGTGGAGATGCTTGCGGTATTGATATTTTTATTGCGAATGTGAAATGCTAATCTTCCGGGAGTTCCAATTAATACAGCAGGTGCTTCGCCTAGACTGTTTTTTTCAGTCTTTGTAGAATGTCCACCATAAGCACAATTCACTTTAAAACCGGTTTGCATTTGTTTGAATACCTGCTCAATTTGAATCGCTAATTCACGAGATGGAACAATCACCATTGCTTGAATGCCTTCTTTGCTGGCATCCAAGTTATTTAAGATCGGCAGCAGAAAACCCAATGTTTTCCCCGAACCTGTAGGCGATAACAAAATAAGATGATTGGATTTCTTACTCGCTTCTATCGTTGACAATTGCATTTCGTTGAGCGATGCAATTTTTAAACTCTCCAGCACTTTTTGTAACATAACGTTGAATTTGAACGACAAAGGTACTATAATAAGTTTGAGGCGAATTTAAAAGCTAAAACCAACAATTATTCGTCATTTTTATCATTTTACAGAATAATATTCTAACAATATTAATTTACTTGGAATTTAAAGTAAATAAATCTATATTTAACTATACAATTATTGGGTTAGTAATACCTAACCTTTAGTTTATAAAAACTTACAGTATAAAACCATGGCGGAATTAAACACTGATAAAAAAAGAAAAATCAATTCATCTATTGATGAAAACGTTTTGCTGAAAACATTTGAACTAATGTGTACAGCAAAATCAATGACTGAATTATACGAAGCGAACAAAGATATAACAGCAAAATATGTGCACGCTACTTCACGAGGACACGAAGCCATTCAGCTTGCCGTTGGTTTACAATTATTACCTCAAGATTTTCTTTCTGCGTATTATCGTGACGACAGTATATTACTTGGAATAGGAATGGAACCTTACGAATTAATGCTGCAATTACTGGCTAAGCGCGATGATCCATTCAGTGGAGGAAGAACGTACTATTCGCATCCGAGCTTACGCAGAGACAACATGCCCAAAATTCCAATGCAATCATCTGCAACTGGAATGCAAGCTATTCCTACAACTGGAGTGGCAATGGGAATCCAATATTTAGAAAAACAAAATTTGTTGCCAGATTATGGTAACGATAAACCAATTGCAGTTTGTTCCTTAGGCGATGCGTGTATTACGGAAGGAGAAGTTTCTGAAGCATTTCAAATGGCCGTTTTGAAAAAAATGCCAATATTGTATGTTGTTCAAGATAATGAATGGGATATTTCGGCAAACGCAAAAGAAATTCGTGCGCAAGATGCAACCGAATATGCAAAAGGTTTTAAAGGATTAGAAACACGTACAATTGACGGAACGGATTTTGAAAAATCGTACAATACCATTAAGGAAGTGATTGCAATAATTCGTAAAGAACGAAGACCATTTTTAATTCATGCAAAAGTTCCTTTGTTGAACCATCACACATCTGGCGTTCGCAAAGAATGGTACCGCGATGATTTGGAAGAAGCACAAAAAAGAGATCCATTTCCAAGATTGCGCAATCAAATGATTGTAGCGGGATTCCTGACTTCTGAATTAACAGAAATCGAACTCTTGGCAAAAGAAAAAGTAGAACGAGATTATCAAAAAGCATTGCTAGCCGAAGATCCTCGTCCTGAAGATTTATTTGACCACGACTTTGCTCCTACTCCTATTACCGAAGAAAAAGGTGAACGCGAACCAGCAGGAAAAGAAAAAACAGTTATGGTAGATTCCGCACTTTTCGCGATTCGTGAATTGATGGCGAAACATCCTGAATGTTTATTATACGGACAAGATGTTGGAGGCCGCTTAGGTGGTGTTTTCCGTGAAGCAGCAACACTTGCTCAAACGTATGGCGATCACCGCGTTTTTAATACTCCTATTCAAGAAGCATTTATAATTGGCAGTACGGTTGGAATGAGTGCAGTTGGTTGTAAACCAATTGTAGAAGTTCAGTTTGCGGATTATATTTGGCCGGGCTTAAATCAATTATTTACAGAAGTAAGTCGCTCCTGTTATTTATCAAATGGTAAATGGCCGGTAAGTACAATCATTCGTGTTCCAATTGGCGCGTATGGAAGTGGCGGACCATATCACTCTTCTAGTGTAGAAAGTATTTTGACAAACATACGAGGAATAAAAATTTGTTATCCTTCAACTGGTGCCGATTTAAAAGGTTTGATGAAAGCTGCCTACTACGACCCGAATCCTGTTGTAATGCTCGAACACAAAGGATTGTATTGGAGTAAAATAAAAGGCACAGAAGATGCAAAAACCATTGAACCCGATGAAGAGTATATTATTCCGTTTGGAAAAGCACGAATGGTTCAAACAGTAGGAATGGAAAATGGAGAATGGAAAATGGAAAATGGAAGTCCATCATCTACTCCACCATCTTCGTCTTTAACAATAATAACCTATGGAATGGGAGTGTATTGGGCAAAAAATGCAAGCAAAGATTTCCCCAGACAAATAGAGATTGTTGATTTAAGAACATTAAATCCATTGGATGAAGAAACAATTCTTGCTTCCGTTAAAAAACACGGCAGATGCATGGTACTCACGGAAGAGCCATACAATAATGGTTTTCCGCAAGCATTGGCCGGAAGAATTTCTAAAAAATGTTTTGAATTTTTAGATGCGCCTGTAGAAGTAATTGGAGCAGAAAATTTACCTGCAATTCCGTTAAACTCTACCTTAGAAGCTACAATGTTGCCTAATGCGAGCAAAGTGGCGAAAGCGATTGGAGAATTATTAAACTATTAATAGGAACGCGGACCTGCCTGCTGCCGGCAGGCAGGTAAAGCAAAAAACAAAGATAAAAACAGATTTAATTTTTTATCGTAAAATAAATTAACGAAGCATGTCCCCCTTTCAAGGGGGCAGGGGGATGTGCTAAAGATCATTAAAAACGCAAACATGCTATCAAACAACGACATACTAAAAAAATTACGTGTAGCACTCGAACTAAAAGACGATGACGTAATCAAAATATTAAAGCTAGTAGATTTTGAAATTTCAAAAAGTGAAGTCAATGCACTTTACAGAACTCCCGACCATCAAAATTTTAAACCTTGCGGAGATCAACTTTTACGTAATTTCTTAAACGGACTAATTATTTACAAACGCGGACCAATGCCACCCAAAAAGGAGACGACAATAGGCAATAAACAGTAGGCAAAGGTTTGATAGTCCCAAACGACAATTAGAATTATAGCAGGATCAATTCCCCCTTTACAAAGGGGGCCAGGGGGATTTAGCAATGTCCATTTAAAGCTTCTCATACTAGAACAATGAATCACCCTTACACTTTCAAAGAACTCACAACCACCTCAGAAATGATTGAACAGCTTTCAATCATTCAACAACTACAACCTTCCTTAACACTTGAAGCATATAAACAAATGCTTCCAGAAATGATTCCAAATGGTTATTCTCAAGTAATTATTCTTGATGACAATCCTCCTTCGTCCAAAAAGGACTTCGGTGGACAAAGTAAATGCATTGGAATTTCAGGAATTTGGATAAACACCAAACTCTACTCCGGAAAATATTTGGAAATGGACAATGTTGTGATTGACAAAGATTACCGCTCCAAAGGAATTGGGAAACTACTCTGCGATTGGTGCATCAACAAAGCAAAAGAAACCAATTGCAAAAATATAATGCTAGATGCTTATCTAGAAAATGAAAAAGCACATGCCTTTTATGAAAGAGAAGGATTTACTAAAAGAGGATATCATTTTATAAAAAACATATAAAATTTTTCGCATTGAATTTCGAGCTTATATATTACAACGCCTAAAATATCTTTACATTAGAAAAATATGGATTCAAAAGCTGCTCAAAATCTTTATGAAGAGTGTAAAACAATCTATGAGGAGAAATTTGTTGTAAACAGTATTAATGAGGAGAAATTATTTTTAAACTCTCTTGAAGTGGTTCACCTTCCACCTTTCAATGAAACAAGTTACGAAGTTGTTGTATATGCTATAAAAGAAGGAAAGGTAATCGTTTTTAAAATGCACGATGCGATACGTCTTTTTGGTAACCAGTTATTATAGTGTTTATAAAGTATTTAGTTAAAACTCCTTCACCACTTTTCTAATAATCCCTACACATTCCATAATTTGCTCTTCTGTAATAACTAAAGGGGGAGCAAAACGAATAATATCGCCATGAGTTGGTTTTGCCAACAATCCATTTTTCATTAATTCAATACAAACATCCCAAGCCGACTTTCCATTTTTTTCAGAAATCACCATCGCACAAAACAAGCCTTTCCCTCTGACCAATTTCACCACTTCTGGAAACGAAGCTTGAATGGCTTTTAATTCATTCAAGAATAATTTTCCTAATCGCTCTGAATTTTCTGATAATTTTTCCTCTTTCAAAACTGTTAATGCTGCAATTCCAACTTTACATGCCAATGGATTTCCTCCATAAGTTGAACCATGTTGTCCTGGTTTAATACACAACATCACTTCATCACTTGTCAATACAGCAGAAACAGGATATGTTCCACCAGACAACGCTTTTCCTAAAATTAAAATATCAGGATGAACACCATCGTGGTCACATGCCAACATTTTTCCAGTTCTTCCTAATCCCGATTGAATTTCATCTGCAATAAATAAAACATTATTGGCCTTACACAAATCGTAACATTTTTTCAAATATCCTGCATCCGGCACCACCACTCCTGCTTCACCTTGAACAGGCTCAATCAAAAATGCAGCAACCGTTTTATCCTTTAACAATTCTGATAAAGCATCTGCATTATTATATTCTACAGAAATAATTCCCGGAGTAAACGGACCGAAATTATTTTTTGCATCCGGATCAGAACTTCCTGAAACAATAGAAATGGTTCTTCCGTGAAAATTATCTTTACAAACAATTATTTTTGCTTGATTTTCGGCAACACCTTTTTTCTCGTACGCCCATTTACGTGCTAACTTCAATGCTGTCTCCACACCTTCTGCCCCCGTATTCATCGGCAATACTTTATCAAATCCAAAATAAGAAGTGATGAATTTTTCATATTCCCCTAATGAATCATTATAAAATGCACGAGAGGTAAGTGTTAATTTTTGCGCTTGTTCTACTAAAGCAGAAACAATTTTTGGGTGACAATGTCCTTGGTTTACGGCACTATAAGCTGCTAGGAAATCAAAATATTGTTTTCCATCTACATCCCAAACGTATACTCCTTCTCCACGTTCCAAAACCACTGGTAATGGATGATAGTTATGAGCTCCGTATTTATCTTCTAATTCAATCGCCTTTTGTGCGCTGATTTTATTTTGTGCCATTGTTTCCATCGTATTCATAAATTACATACAAATTTAGTGAAAATAAACGAAATTATTCGTAATTATGCTCATCCTCTATCGTTTAAATAAATGAATTTGTCTAAATTCAATAAACTAATTTTGCTTTTTGCGCTTTCTCTTTTCTGCGCCACTACTGTTTTTTCTCAAGAAGTAGTGGATTCCATTGCAGAAAAAGCAGAACCTGCTGCGGTTAATACCAACTCTAGCAATTATACAGATTCCGCTGCTACTGAAAAGTTTAAAAAAGTAGATCAATTTATTTTAAAAATGAAACGCAGGAACAAACCCGTTCCTGTTCTTGCAAAAGAAATCACTGCACCCTTTACTTCGGAAGAAGAAAAAGTGCGTGCTCTTTTTATTTGGATAACAAATAATATTGGGTTTGATTGCATCACCTATCACACTAAAAAAACACCTCCAGGAAATTTTACTTATAAAACACCTGAAGAACTTGAGGCTAAACTCGATAAATATTATTACAATTATTCCATGCTCGTACTAAGAAACAAAAAAGGTGTAGCAGAAGGTTATTCTATTTTGTTTCGAGAACTTTGTAAAAGTGTTGGAATCGAATGTCAATTGGTGGAAGGAAGAGCAAGCGAAAACAAAGACAAAATAAAAAAGTTAAGAAAACGAAATAGCTTTAGCACTAACCACACTTGGAACAAAGTAAAAATAAATGGCATTTGGTATTACATCGATGTCACTTGGGCTAGCGGATACTGCGACAAACCCGTAAAGCGTTTTTATAAAAAATTTAATGCCTATTATTTTATAACACCTGTAGATAAATTATTTGCTACCCATGCTGAAAACATCCGTTTCACTGAGAGACGAAACAATCCTACCGGACAAGAAGGAGAATAATGTTAGGCTGATTGGCATGATTGGCATAATAAAAACGGATTTTTATTGTTGTTCCTCCCCTGAATCCAAATAAAATCAGCGATAATCACCAAATTTACGCATGCCCCGATTCAATTCGGGGTTCCATTTTTTTCGTACCTTCGTAGCTATGAGAAATGCGAATAAAAAGCCCTTGCCAATACTTGAGAATATTACAGTAATGGATGCTAGTTCAGACGGGCAATCGGTTGCAAAAACGGATGAATATGTTATTTTTATTAAAGGAGCCGTGCCGGGAGATATAGTTGACCTTCAGATTACAAGAAAAAAAAGTAAATACAGGGAAGCGAATACCATTGCCATAAAACATAAATCTGATAAACGCGCAGAGCACATGTGCTCTCATTTTGGAACCTGTGGTGGATGCAAATGGCAAAATATGAGCTACGATTGGCAATTGTTTTACAAACAAAAACAAGTAACCGATGCTCTGACACGACTCGCTAAAATTGAACTTCCTGAAATTCAGAATATTCTTCCTTCAAAAAAAGTATATCACTACCGAAATAAATTGGAATTTACTTTCTCCAATAAAAAATGGTTAACGAAAGAGCAAGTTGAGGACAAAGCCCTTTCCTTTGGAGAAGGTTTGGGTGAGGTTTCCAGAAATGCTTTAGGATTTCACATTCCGGGAATGTTTGATAAAATTTTAGATATCGAAACCTGTTACTTGCAAGAAGAACCTTCCAATGCTATTCGGAATGAAATCAGAAAATATGCCTTGGAAAATAATCTTTCTTTCTTTGATTTAAGAGAGCAAATTGGCTTTTTAAGAAACATCATCATCCGCAGCACTTCTACAGGCGAATGGATGCTGATTGTGGCTTTTCATTACGATGATAAACCAGCAATCGAAAAATTATTAAATCATTTAGCCAACCAATTTCCGCAAATCACGTCATTACAGTACGTAATCAATTCTAAACGAAATGATACAATCGGAGATTTAGATATAGTCGTATATAAAGGAAATGATAGTATCTATGAAAATATGCCTCCCCCCGCTTCTAAGGAAGCTATGGAAGGTGAAAGAATTTTAAAGTTTAAAATAGGACCGAAAAGTTTTTATCAAACCAATTCCGATCAAGCCTACGAGCTTTATAAAGTCACACGTGATTTTGCTGGAATTAAAAACACTGATATCGTTTATGATTTATATACAGGAACAGGTACCATCGCAAATTTTGTGGCACATCAAGCGAAAAAGGTCGTAGGAGTTGAGTACGTCCCTGCTGCTATCGATGACGCAAAAATAAATTCTGGATTAAACAATATCAACAACACTTCTTTTTATGCTGGCGACATGAAAGATGTATTAAACAACGATTTCATCAATGAAAATGGCAAACCCGATGTAATCATTACCGATCCACCTCGTGCAGGAATGCATGAAGATGTGACAAAAAAAATATTGGAGATTGAACCGAATCGCATAGTGTATGTGAGTTGCAACCCATCTACACAAGCCCGCGATTTGCAATTACTAGATGCAAAATATAAAGTAACAAAAGTTCAACCGGTAGACATGTTCCCTCAAACACACCATGTGGAGAATGTTGTTTTACTTGAATTGAAAAATTGAAGATTGAAAGATTATTGCGAAGCGTGTCCCCCTCTAGAGGGGGCAGGGGGAGGAAAAAATATATAGCTAACTAAAAATAATATTACGAAGCCGTCACCCTTCTCTTCGGAGAGAGGCCGGGGGAAAGGTCTAATGTCCATTAAAAAACTAACATATCTTTTTCTTTTGTTAAGCTTCTCCATACAAGCTCAGCAAGAAACCGTTATTTCTGGACACGTTTCTGAAATCGGCACAAATAGTGGAATTCCTTTTGTAAATGTTTATTTTAAGGGAACACTCATTGGTACTGTTACCGATTTTGACGGAAACTACTCTATTACCACCACAACCCCACAAGATTCTGTTTATATTTCTTTAATCGGTTATAAATCAAAAGCAAAAAAAGTACAAAAAGGAAAAGTTCAAGAAATTAATTTTCAATTAAGTCAGGAAGCGCTTAACCTGAACACAGTAGAAATTCGCCCAGGAATAAATCCAGCCCTTCGTATAATTAGAAAAGCACAAGTGAACAAATCGAAATACGATAGAGAAAAATTAACTTCTATTCAATATGTAAGCTACACAAAACAAGAAGCAGATGTGGACAACATTACTCCGAAAATGCGCAGATGGAAACTCTTTCGACCATTTGCTTCTATGTGGGATAGCTTGGATGTAATTGTAGGAGAAGACAGTAAAGCTAATTTACCAGTGATGATGAGTGAAGTGATTTCTGATATTTATTCTTTTAAAGAAGCAGAAAAACATCATGAAGATGTGAACGCTGTTAAAATAAAATTTGTAGGAATGAAAGATGGAAGTGCTGTTTCACAACTTACTGGAACCGATTTTCAAAATTATAATTTTTGTAACAATAGCGTTGCCATTCAAGGAAAAGACATTCTTTCTCCAATTGCCGACAATGCAATGCTATTTTATAATTACATTTTGGTAGATAGCGTTACCATTGATAGTATGAAATGCTACAAAATTGATTGTCACCCAAAAAACAAAAAAGATTTAGCTTACACAGGATACATTTGGGTAACCGATACCACTTTTGCTATCAAACAATTAGATTTAGGGATTACTCCCGATGTAAATGTCAACTGGATTGATCATGCGAGAATTCAACAAGTGTTAATTCCCACCGAAGCTGGTCCTTGGGTTCCTTCTCAAACACGTACATTGGTGGATTATACAACACTCACCGATAAGTTTGTGAGTATGGTCGTTCGCACTTATAACTCCAACCAAAATTTTGTAGTGAACAAACCAAAAGAACAGGACTTTTATAAATCTCGAATTACTTATGCCGAAAGCGCTTTAACAAAAGATACGGCTTGGTGGGGCGAAAACAGACAAGAGCCACTTACAAAGCTAGAGTCGAAATCGTATGACATGATTGATACTGTGAGAAATATTCCCTTTATTAGAAAAGGTGTAAATATTTTATACTTTTTATTTTCAGGTTATAAAGATATTGGACCTGTGGACTTTGGACATTACATAAATGTATATGGCTACAATTCCTATGAAGGAACACGTTTACGATTGGGTTTCCGCACCAATCAAAAGTTTAGCAAAAGCTGGATTATCAGAGGATATGGCGCTTATGGCTTTAAAGATAATGGTTTCAAATACAATCTTCAGCTGGAGCGGATTCTTACACGCTACCCTTGGAGTAAAGCAGGTATTCAATACCGGGATGACATTGATCAGATTGGTACCAATTTTAATTATTCCAGCAATATGAACCTAGGACAATCATCCAATAACTTAAACACTACGTTCTCTCAAATTGGAAATGTTTCGAAGTTGGTAAGAAAACAAGAAGCTAGAATTTGGTACGAAAAAGATTTTAAT
Source organism: Bacteroidota bacterium (assembly GCA_023251805.1). GTDB lineage: Bacteria > Bacteroidota > Bacteroidia > 2-12-FULL-35-15 > 2-12-FULL-35-15 > 2-12-FULL-35-15. The sequence continues at coordinate 75,827 of JAHEYB010000003.1, forward strand.
CCCGGAATCAATACAAAAGTTACTTTTCAGAACATTCGCACCAATCCATTGTTTCCAATAAGCTTTGGCGACCAGTTCGCTATCTTTCAAACCAGAAAATATTCAATTACCGAAGTATTAATAGATACTCGATTCTCGGTAAAAGAACGATTTGTGCAAAACGGAACAGAACGCATCAGTTTTGGCAACAACAAATCACCAATAATTACTTTTAGTTACACCCTTGGTTTAAAAAATGTTTTTGAAAGTGATTTCGAATATCATAAAGCAAGTATTTCTTTCTCTAACCGCTACCGAATGGCGACTTTGGGCTATTCACAAGTATTTATTAGAGCAGGAAAAGTATTTTCAAAAATTCCTTATACGCTTCTTGAAATTCCTCGAGGTAACGAAAATGTTTTTTATGGCAACAATATTTTCAATCAAATGAATTATTTTGAATTTGTGAACGACCAATACATTGAAGCATTTTGGCAGCACCATTTTAATGGATTAATTTTTAATCGCATTCCGTTCATCAAAGATTATAATTACAGGGAAATTGTAGGAATAAATATGGTATATGGCACCTTGAGTCAGAGAAATAAAAATTTTAATAGCAACAATGTATTTACTGTAATGGACGATGTGCCCTATTTTGAAGCCGATTTAGGAGTGGAGAATATTTTAGATATTATTCGTGTAGATTTTTTATACCGATTAACATATAATGACGATAGCTACAAAAAGCAATACGAATTAAGTAACCCCGGAAACAAAATCAACAATTGGGGAATAAAAGTGGGATTGCAATTTTCCTTCTAAATGTAAAAAAGGCTCACGCTGATTCCGCAGATATACTCAGAAAGGAATCCGCGAAAATTTGCGAAATTTGCGAGAAAAATTCTTCAAAAATCACTACCTTAGTTTTACCATGAAATTATTATTTACTCTTTTCTTTTTTTTATTGTCTTTTTTGGCTACTGCTCAAACCGATAAGAAAAAGCCTAAAACCAAGCCCCCTAAGCCTGACATACAACAATATTTCGCTACCAAACAGCTTAATCCTGATTCAACGTGTAACCCTTATTTATTTTATCAAGTTTACGATTGGATTGGAACACGTTATAAATATTCAGGAAAATCAAAAGCAGGTATCGATTGCTCCGGATTTGTAAGTATCATGTATAAAAATGCCTACTGTATTGATTTAGCAGGTGGCTCAAAAGACATTTGGTTCAAAGTAAGGCCTATTGAAAAGGTCGACCTACAAGAAGGTGACATCCTTTTTTTTAAAATTAAAAAGGGGCAAATATCACATGTTGGCGTATATTTGGGGAATAATAAATTCGCGCATGCTTCAGTTCATTCCGGAGTTATAGTCAGTGATTTAGAGGAAGAGTATTATAAAAAATATTTTTTCAAGGGCGGAAGAATATTGTAAATTTGAAACGCTGATAGCACGGAAAACATAGATAATCACAGATTTTTTTATTACTTTTATTTTTTACTTAACTATTTTTATCCGTTTATATCCCTTTTTTCAGCGTCATCAGTGTTCCATAAAATCAAAATAAATGAAAACATTAGTCTTAAACAGCAAACAAATTGAACAGAAAATCAATCGAATTGCTTATGAAATATATGAGAACAACCACGATGAAAAAGAAATAATTGTTGCGGGAATTTCTGATAATGGTTTTGTTTTTGCTAAACGATTAGCGGATGTAGTTCAAAAAATATCCCCATTAAAAGCAAAATTAATTGAAATTAAAATCAACAAAGAGAATCCACTTGCAACGGAAATAAAAATAATTTTATCAGATAAAGAATTAAAAAACAAAGTGATTATTTTGGTGGATGATGTATTAAATTCGGGAAAAACATTAATATTTGGAGCAAAGCCTTTTTTAATCGCACCTGTGAAACGATTGACTACAGTTGTTTTGGTGGATCGTGGGCACAATCGTTATCCAATCAAAGCCGATTTTGTAGGATTGTCTTTATCCACAACACTTCAAGAACACATTACTGTTGATTTGAAAAAAGGCAAAGAAGCAGTTTACCTTTCTTAACATTCATAATTTTTATACCCCCACTTGTTCCTTCACAAAAGAAGCAAGTTCTTCCACATTCAAATCCTTCGCTTTTACAGTAAATTGTGCTTGATGGTAAGTATCTTCACGTTTTTCCAATTGTCTTGTTACAAACTCCCGCAATTGCTTTTCATCTTTATTTACTATCAGCGGACGTTTTTCTTTTGCATTCAATAATCGATTTACGAGCGAATCAGCACTCATTTTCAGATAAACAGTTGTACCATTATTATTCATCAATTCCATGTTACTGTAGTAACAAGGAGTTCCGCCTCCGCAAGCAACAACAATGTTCTCCATTTCTATTACTTTTTTCAAAGCATTGTGCTCCATTGCCCTGAATTCTTTTTCTCCTTTTGAGGAAAAAATTTCAGGAATAGTCATTTTATATTCCTGTTCAATAAATTTATCCAAGTCGATAAATTTATACCCCAATTGGCTAGCCAATGTTTTACCGGAAGAAGATTTTCCGCTTCCCATGTACCCTGTTAAAAATATTTTTGCCATTAGTTTGGAAGGATTAGCGGTAAATCCATTTCAGATTTACCATAATTAATAGAACTCAGTATATTTTTCTCAAAATAAAAATCGATGTTTGCCTCATCAAAACTTAATCGTTTTTCACCCCATTCGTGCAACTCGGTCTCAAAATCAGAAATTCCCTTACTCTTAAATAAATCGATGATTTGCTTTTCGGAAAAGTCGAAAATCTTTTTCCCCCATAAAATTACGTCAGAATTATCGATTTCCACACAACAAAAAATTTGTTCGTTCTTTTCATCAAAAAACAGAGAAAAACCCTGTTGCCAATAATGCCAAACGGTCGACTGACAATCTTCAATATCGTCCAAAAATTCGCTTTCCTCTGCCTTGCCAAATGTCTTTTCTGCTTCAGCCATAGTAGCGCCAAATAACAGGTCGGAAAGCCCTAAAATAGGTTTTATTTCAAGCAAAAGACTCAAATTCTAAAAAATAGGTTATACACAATTATACCACTTTTTTACGATATATCCATAAGATTCTGTTAAAGATTAAATCCTACAAAGACAAGCGATTCAGAAGCTTTTTTAAGTGCAAATCGACTGGTTATCAGCTGTTAAGAAAATAATTCAGTTTTTATTAAAAAAGGCTTTGCAAAATTAAATATTGCATCTATATTTGCACTCCCAAAAACGATTTAATAGGTTTTGGGAACTGCAATTAAAGTGTAGATTAGATTCCGTAGCTCAGCTGGTAGAGCATTACACTTTTAATGTAGGGGTCCTGGGTTCGAATCCCAGCGGGATCACAAAAAACAAAAACCATTCTTCGAGGGAAGGATGGTTTTTTTTGACCTTAACTCCAGCAATTATAAAATAACCCACCAAAATCTCTAAAAAAACAAAAAAGGCCAAACTTTTCAGTTTAGCCCTTTTAAAAATTTATTTAACGAATTAAGATAAATGTTTCGAAAGGTGTTTTCCCATTTCGAACATAGAAACTTGTTTGTTACCATTAAATACTGGTTTCAATTTATCATCCGCATTTATCATACGTTTATTTTTTGCATCTTGTAATTTATTTGCTTTGATATAAATCCATAATTTTTGCACAACCTGACTACGAGAGATTGGTTTAGCACCAACAATTACTGCAAGAGCTGCACTTGGAGTGTAAGGTTTTTGAAGTCCTGAGTTAGACTTTCCTGATGATTTTTTTGCAGGAGCTTTCTTAGCTGCTTTTTTAGGAGCTGCTTTTTTTACTGCTTTTTTTGCAGGAGCTTTTTTTGCCGCTTTTTTAGCAGGAGCTTTTTTTGCTGCTTTTTTTGCTGTTTTTTTTGCCATTGTTAAAATTGGTTTTAGGTAAGATTTATTGATTTACTAAAGCAAATATAAACCTTTTTACTTCTCATTCATAAACATTTTATAATTCATTTTTTACCAAAATGGGTCCTTATAAGTTCCTCTTTCCTTTGTTGCAATCACCAAACGAAAACCAATAAAAGGAGAAGCCCCTCTTTTATTGAAAGTACCACACATCTTAAGGTATTCGTCCTTGCTTTTCCAACAGCATCCTATCACTTTTGTGCTCCCAGCTAAATCCTCCACCATCTCACAAACATGGCCTGCTTCACTACATGCTTCCATTCCCAAAGGATAACGCAATTCGTTATATCCCGCTGAAGAGCTCCTGTTCATAGTCTTGTCATTATAAGCAATTCCTTCCTGAAATATTTTTATCATCTCTGCCTCTGCCATACCATAACGATTAATGTCCGATAATTCATCTAACCTTGTTTCCAGCTTTTTATCCCTCCTACTAAGTGAAGATGTACGTTTGTAGAAGTTTTTGTCCACCAAACCTTCCCGCGGATCATAAATGGTATTATATCCATCACATTTGGTAATTAAGGTATAAGCAACTTCTGCTGAATATATCCATTCATGATCATAAGGTAAACGAACTAATAATTCTTTCTTTTTCCCCTTTGTTTTGGATTTTTTTTGTGGTTGTTTATTCACCTCTTCCTGCAACCACTCACAAAATAAAAATGCAGCCTCTTTGCTGACATTCACTACTGGGAAATCGTTATAGAGCTCGTCATCAAAATATTTTTTTGCCAAAATATTGCATCCTTGCTCTTCCCACAAGCCTGATTTAGGCAACGCTTTCCTAAAATCGTCCATATTTCCATTTTTGAAAAGGTCCGCTAGAAATGCTTTGTACTCGAGATTACTTACATCAAAGTTTCGCATCACAAAAGGGTCAACTATAATCTCCTTTTCCTTATACATTACCGTTCCAGGTTCCACTTTTGCATATAATTTGTCACTAATCATAATAATACTGTTCAGCATTTTATCCTTTACCTTAGCAAAAAAAGCCAATCCTGCTTCATCAAAATATGGCACTTCCTTTTGCTCTGATTTAGCCTCCAATTTTTCTTCTTTTTTATCGGCATAAGCAGAAGTTCCAGGTTCTATTACCGGTGATGTTAATTCTACACTGTTTCCATCCTGTGCTGGAGCTATTAATTTTTTTGTTGCTCCACTTGCACTAACAAACGGCTGCACATTTATTTTATCTGCGGAAAAATCAGGTTCTTTTTTAATTTGGGAAGGGGATGCGATTGCTGTTTTATTTGCTAGTGCTTCTTCTTGATGAGTAATTGCATTATCATTTATTATGAGTAGTACTATCGGACTCACCAAAAACAGTAAAGCAATCCCTAACCAGAAAATATACATTCCTCCTCTTGGTTTCTTGCCCAATTTCTTCAATACTGCTGCTTCTTTTTTTGAATCAATCTTTACCGAATACTCCTGCTGAAAAACAAAATTTGAAAACGCTGCATCTGATTTTTGGCTGTAAGTTTCCAGAAACAACGCATTTAATGCACCATCCAAGTCATTTTCTTCTATTGAATGCTTCTCGCTCATTTGTTCTTATCCATACATTCATTCGTATTTTTTTCTACCACTTTTTTTAAACGCATGTGGTATACTTTTAACTGCTCTCCCGGCTTCTTCACATATCCTGAAATATCTTCATAACTGTGATTCTGGGCACGCATTAACAAAAGCATCTTTTGCCAATCTTCTAATATCTCCAAAGCCTTTTGCAAACATTTCATAAGAGGGCTCAACTGCCCCACTTCTTCATTCTCTTTTCTATCACTGCTGATTTTTTCGTGCGTTTCCAACAGCTCTGTTGTAACTATGCCTTTCGCTTTTGTATCACGATAATGGTTACGGAGATAATTAATGAAAATTTTGAAAATAAAAGCAGTAAACTTGCCTTCATCTTCAAATTTGTAATTGTCCGCCACCTGCATCACTTTATAAAGTGTTTTGTAAACAAGTTCCCAAGAATCGTCTTCTTCCAGCTTCCACTTTGTTAGGGCATACCCATTTAATTTTTTCCCATAACTATTGTATAGCCAAGCAATCGCATCTGCATCTTTGTTCTTAAGTCCTTTGGCAGGTTCAAACATTTTTGTATGTCCATGTGTTTTTTCATGGACATACAAATTTACAAATTAATACCAGCCGATTGACCTCCGTCCGAGCAGAGCTGAAGAGCCTCCTTCTCAATAGCGAGATTATTTAAAATTTCGCGCGAATTTTGCGTTTCGCACCATATTCCCTATTTAATTTGATGCTATAACGAAATGTTTCTCTGTCCATGTTTTTCATATCATCAATTAACACTAAGTATTCTTTTAGCTTAGTATAATACTCTCTCAAGAATAAGTTTTCACCATTGCGTTTGAAATGATCATCCAAAATAACCATTGCCTCTTTCACTTTGCCTTTTGCATCTTCGTAATGCTCCGAGTTACTTGCTTCTAATGCCTCATCATATAATTCAGAAGTAATTCCCAGCGCATAACCTTCACTGGCAGCATGATTGTAACCACCATTAAATTCAGCTTCATTCACTGCTGGTCGCATCTCCGATTTTCTGTTATCTGTAGATGCAAGCATGGGTTCTACATTACAGTTGGAATAGGTTAAATTAGATTCAATAGTCAATGGTGCTTTTAGTTTTCCCTTTGTTTTAAAACAGATAAGAACTGATTTTTGTTCAGTGGCAAAAAGGTCGTTAAAATTCAGTTCAAGTGTATTTCCTTTTACTACGCTGTTGAAGGCAAACGTTCTTTCGTAGCTCAACACATCGGAAGGGAATGTAATTTTCAATAGCGTGTTTTTTGCAATCACTTTCGACATTCCTTTCAATTCTTCATCAAAAACTGAAGGCAATTTTTCTGGTGAAGAAATAAAATAATACAAGCCACCGCCCTGAAGTGCAATCTTAGCCATCAAATTTTCGTTGTAATCGTTCCCTACTCCAAATGTGGAAATAGAAATATGATCCTCTTGAAAAAACTCTTTCGTAATGTTGCTCAATGCCTCCGGGTCGCTCAATCCAACATTTGCTAATCCATCCGATAATAATAAAACCCTATTAATCATTTCTGCTCTAACCAATTTTTTTGTACTCTTCACCATTTCATAGCCCTTACGAATTCCCCCTTCAAGGTTGGTAGATGAACCTGATACAATTTTATCTACTTTTTTTAATAACTCATTTCTATCTTCCAAATGCTGAGGCTGAAGTAAAACATCTACATTGCTATCGTACAAAACAATTGATAAAATATCCTTACTATCCATATTGTTAATGATATATTTAAGCGCCTCCTTCGAGTAAGCCAATTTATCTCCTTCCATAGAGCCACTGTGATCTAGCACAACAGAAATATTCAAAGGCACATGTTCTTTTTCTCCTGTTAGTGTTTTTTCCACTCCTTGCAAATGAACATAGTAATATACTTTGCCTTCTTTATCAGGCAAAAAATTATTCACAGGCTCTGCGCGAAAGTAAAGTGAGCCATTTGCTGCTAAATCTCCATGGTGAACTGTTTGCGAATTAATTTTTGCTGTAAACACTATAAGTGTAAAGAGCAATAGGTTGATTTTTGTTTTCATAGCTATTTTTATTTAGGTTGTTTATTTAATTGATCTTTGATTTCTTTTTGTTTTTGCTCTAATTGTTTCTTCTTTTCGTCAGCATTTTTAGAATCCACTTCCTTTTCAACACTAATTGTGGGTAACTTAAAATGAAAAGCCAAACTCACATTCACGCCATAACTGACGGTATTGATATGGGTTGCGCTTTCTTTGAAATAACCGCTACCCAACCCCACAAAAGGGTCTATCGAAATTTTTATTTGTTTTGACGCAAGGAAAAATTGATTAGAAATGCTGAATAAAAGAGAATGCTGAAAATGTTGCTCATTCATTTCATAAGTATTGGCAAAAGAACTTAATTCAGCTCCGCCCAAGGTGTTAATGTTTATCGAACGATAACCTTCGTAACAAGGAACATAAAAAAGTTTGAACGAGTGATTACTTTTATTTGAACGATTGCATGACCGATAATATGCTCTTGGAATAGTAAGCGAATACGAAATAGGAAAACACCAATAAGAAATTGTTCCATCCACCTGCGCTATACCAAACTGGTTTGTTTCAGAAAAAACACCTTGCGTTTCTTTTTGGAAAGAAATAGTATTCAAACCCATTCCTAAACCAAAACTTGCATTGCGACCATTAGCAATTTGAAAAGTAAGACCTGTGCCTTTTCCTTCCGTACGAATAATTTTTTCTGTTAATCCGTTTATAACAATCGTGCGAGGGTCGGATTTAATTCCAAAAATGGAAGCTTCAATGTTGATATAATTTTTTTGTGAGAATACAGAACAAGTAATCAGTAGTAAAAAAAACAATATTGAATGTTTGTGTATCATGTTAAATTGATTTGTTTCTACTACAACACAAACAGGTAACAAATTAATGTAAAATATTGATAATCAATAAGTAAACGAAACAATCTTGTTTCCACTTTTTCATCTATTAATCATACAATACTTCAACATCCTCACAATATTCTTGCAACTCTGAAGTTAATCTACTATCGTCCCCTCCTTTTTTGACAAATTATTTTCTTTATGGAATTTGGCCTACTCCAACATCTATCTAAAAGATATTCGTCAAACAAAACAAAAAACCAAATCATGTTAAAAAACACATTCATCTCAGCGATACTAGCAGGCATTATTTGCATTGCACTTGTATCAGCCCTACCTGCGGGTAGTGGTGATTGCTCCATTTATGGAAAGGCAATCGACAAATCAACTAACAAAATCATTCCTTATGCCAGTTTGGTTTTGTACGATAAAACTAATTCACCAATAGCAACTACAATTACCGATGCAAATGGCGACTACTGCTTTAAGAACATCAAAAACGGAACCTATCAGCTTAGCATCTATCACAAAGATTTTACAAAAAATAAAATCAATAACATCAGTGTTTCCGAAAAATCTCACCCTCAAGTTGACTTCAACTTATTTTCTAACAAAGCACCATTAGCCACAAACGATTCTCTAGTAATCGAAAAAATACCGCCTCCTCCAGCAGCTTGTGAAATGATGATATCAAGCAATAAAAATATTTCCTATTGCTTAAAAGTAGGCACTTCGGCTTCGTATGGATGGTCGAGTGCTGACGGACTTTCTCGTCAAGAATTCAATACCGAAGAATACGACAAAATAAACGACAATGAATTTAAAGAAGCTTCCAAAAATCCTTTATCTACTTTTAGTATCGATGTTGACAGAGCATCTTACAGTAACGTTCGCAGATTTGTTACTCAAGGAAGTTTGCCTCCAGCTGATGCCGTTCGAGTGGAAGAACTAATAAACTATTTCAGTTACGATTATCCTCAACCAAAAGGAAATGCTCCTTTTTCTATCACTACAGAATATACTGATTGCCCTTGGAATAAATCTCACCAATTAATTCATGTTGGTTTACAAGGAAAAGAAATTGCATTAACAAATATGCCTGCAAACAACCTAGTTTTTTTAGTGGATGTTTCGGGTTCTATGCAATCACCTGATAAACTTCCATTGCTACAAGCTGGTTTGCGTTTATTGGTTGATCAAATGCGACCACAAGACCAAGTTTCATTGGTTGTTTATGCAGGTGCAGCAGGAACCGTTTTGGAACCAACTTTAGGAACCGAAAAAGATAAAATTATTGCCGCATTGGACAAATTAGAAGCTGGTGGCAGCACTGCAGGTGGCGAAGGAATTGAATTGGCATACAAACAAGCAAAAGAACATTTTTTGAAAAATGGAAACAACCGTGTAATACTTGCAACCGATGGCGATTTTAATGTGGGAGTTAGTAGCAATGGCGAACTGGTAACCCTGATTGAGAAAAAACGTGAGCAAGGAATTTTCTTGACTGTTTTAGGTTTTGGCACTGGAAATTACAAAGATTCAAAAATGGAACAATTGGCTGATAAAGGAAACGGAAATTATGCTTACATCGATGACCTCTTAGAAGCAAAAAAAGTATTGGTCAAAGAAATGGGCGGAACATTATTGACCATTGCTAAAGATGTAAAAATTCAAGTGGAATTTAATCCGGCAAAAATAAAAGGATATCGATTGGTTGGTTATGAAAACAGAGTATTAGCCAACGAAGATTTTAATAATGATAAAAAAGATGCGGGCGAATTGGGTTCCGGACACACCGTTACGGCCATCTATGAAATTATTCCAATTGGTTCCACCGAAACTATCTCTTCGGTTGACCCATTAAAATATCAAACAACTCCAAAAGGAGTAACCGGTTCTTTCGGTGATGAATTAATGACTGTGAAATTCCGTTACAAAGAAACAAAAGATACCACATCTAAATTAATTGTTCATGTGGTGCTGGATAAAAAAACACCCATAGCAACTGCATCCGAAAATTGTAAATTTTCCATTTCAGTGGCAGAATACGGAATGATTTTGAGAGATTCAAAATTTAAAGGCCAAGCCAACTACAAAGATGTAATGGCCTTAGCAAAAGAATCGAAAGGAAAAGATGATGAAGGCTACAGAGCAGAATTTATCAGATTGGTGGAAATGACTGAATTGCTAAAGAAGCAAAAATAATTTTATCGTTACATCCTTTGTACTAATGCTACAAAGGATGTAACGATAAATTATTACTTTGTTATTTTCTTAGTAGAAACGAGACTCAGCTTAACAATATTTCAATCAATCATTTTCCCTAAATAATACTACCTTTACACTCTATTTAAAACAAATACAGTGGAATTCGAACAACTGAACCTCGACAAACCTTTACTTAATGCCTTAACAGATTTAGGATATGTACAGCCTACACCTATCCAGGAAAAAGCATTTTCATTAATTATGTCGGGGCAAGATTTAGTGGGCATTGCACAAACTGGTACAGGAAAAACCTTCGCCTACCTCTTACCTATTTTACGTCAATTAAAATATTCAGAACAAAAACATCCACGTGTACTTATTATTGTCCCAACACGCGAGTTGGTTTTACAAATCGTGAAAGAAATTGAAAAATTAACTACTTATAAAAGTATTCGCTTTTTAGCTGTATATGGTGGGACAAATATCGCCACCCAAAAACAATTGGTTTACAATGGTTCAGATATTATTGTAGCAACTCCAGGTCGTTTGGTAGATTTAGCCTTGACAGGAATCTTGCGTTTGAAAGATATCAAACAATTGGTTATAGATGAAGTCGACCAACTCCTGAGTTTAGGTTTTCGTCAACCACTCTTAGCTTTTTTGGAAAGCTTGCCCGACAAACGCCAAAATTTATTGTTTTCAGCAACCATGAACGAGGAAATTGAAACACTCATTGGCAAATACTTTTTCGAGCCGAAGAAAATTGAAGTCGCACCACATGGAACACCATTGGAACAGATTATCCAGCTATGTTACCACGTTCCCAACTTCAATACAAAAGTGAATTTATTAGATTATCTTTTAAGAACAGATGGGGAATTAAGTAAAGTATTGGTATTCGTTTCCACAAAAAAAATGGCAGACGATTTATTTGATGACCTGAAAAATAAATTCACAGATGACGTGGCAGTGATTCATTCCAACTTATCACAGTCAAGCCGAATAAATGCACTAAAACAATTTCACGAAGGAACAAAACGCGTATTAATTGCAACCGATATTTTAGCAAGAGGTTTGGATATTTCAGATGTATCGCACGTTGTAAATTTTGACACACCGGAAACTCCTGAAGATTATATACATCGAATCGGAAGAACGGGTCGCGCCAACAAAATTGGAACAGCTATTACCTTCATTAATGAAGCGGAGCAAGAGTATCAAGTAGAGATTGAGCGTGTAATGAACAAAGCTATTCCCTATGAAGCAATGCCAACGGATGTGGCCATTTCTAAAATGCTTACGGATGATGAGATGCCTAAGATGGTAGACAAAATCAAGCAGAAAAAAGGAAAAGACAAACATGTTCCCGGACCCGCTTTCCACGAAAAGAAAGAGAAAAATAAGAAAGTAAACCTTGGTGGCCCTGCACAGAAAGAAAAACTCAAAGGAAAAGACGCGAAGATTCGTACCTACAGACGAAACTAATTATTGGAACGCAGATTCTCATGATTTTTATGATAAGGTGGGATTTTATCGCCTGTGGCGATTCTGATTAAAATGGACTTATTCAGATAAAAAATAAAATCAGTTCGCTTTAGCGAACAAACTTTTTCCTTTTTTATATCAACAGTAAAAAAATCAATTTTTTTCATGAAAATCATGATAATCTGCGTTCCAATTGCAAAAGTTAATTAGAAACAGAAATACAATATGTCAGAGTCCAACAAAGACCCACTCCACGGAAAAACCTTAGAAATGATACTCAATCAGTTGGTCGCATATTATGGTTGGGAGAATTTGGCCTTCCATATTGATATCAATTGTTTCAAAAAAGACCCTAGCGTCAAATCCAGCTTAAAATTCCTGAGAGCCACTCCATGGGCTCGTAAAAAAGTGGAAGATTTATACATTTCTATCCTAGAAAATTAATTACGCAGCCGCCCCCTCTCCTTGAACAAGGCGAGGGGCTGGGGTTGAGGTCAATGGGCATACATTTATCATTTATAATCCCTCATTTATAATTATTTTAAGTTTCCTTATGGAAATTTAAAATGAGCAGCATCTTATCGGCTAAAGAACCTAAAAATCAACCGCCATGAGAAGCAAAAAAATCAGTAGAATTGTGCCAATAGCAGGATTAAGTCTTGCAATGATGGCAATGGTAGCTTGGATTGTTCCAAGCAATTACTACCAATTAGCGATGGATAATGAAATTATCAAATCCATAAAAAGTAAACTAAGCGCTTATCAAGAACAAATGCCTGAAGACAGGATTTATGTTCAATTTGATAAGCCTTTTTATGAGCCGGGTGACAATATCTGGTTCTCCACATTTATCAGAGATGGAAAATCTTTGAAAGCTTCCACAAAAAGTGACATCGTTCACATCGAATTCTTAAATCCGAAAGGAACAATCGAAAAAAGTATTAATGTAATTGCAAAAAATGGTGTCGCAGCCGGGGATTTTGCTTTGGATGCCGAAGCCTTGGGTGGAATGTATAAAGTTCGCGCTTATACTAATTGGATGAAAAACCTGCCTGCCGGACAGGCAGGCGAAGGAAACGAATATTACTTCGAAAAAGATATTCAAGTCCAGGACTTAGTTCTTCCAAATTTAAAAATGAAACTGGATTTTGAAAAAAAAGCTTTTGGGGCAGGTGATGAAGTAGTTGCGAAATTAGAATTGAATACAAACGAAAATAAACCACTTAGTAATTATAAAATAAATTTTGTTGCTAACCTTGACGGACAACAATTTATTAGCAAAGCAGATATAACAGATGAAAACGGAATTAAATATGTAAAATTTAATTTGCCGAAAGAATTAAAAACCAACGATGGTTTATTGAATGTAATGATCGAGTATAATGGTCTTACCGAAAGCATCTCCCGCTCCATTCCAATCTTATTAAATAAAGTGCAGTTTACAATGTTCCCAGAAGGAGGCGATTTAGTTGCTGGATTAGAAAGTAATGTGGCATTTCGTGCTTTGAATGAATTTGACAAACCTGCTGATGTGGAAGGAATAATATTAAACGAAGAAGGAAAACAAGTCGCAACTTTAGCTAGTTACCATATGGGAATGGGCTCATTTAAATTTACTCCTGCTGCTAACGAAAAATATTCAGTAAAAATCACAAAACCAGAAGGTATTGCTGAAACATTTGTGTTGCCACAAACATTATCTCGCGGTTACGTGATGAATATTGATAATTCAAAAGCAGGAGAGCTCTCTGCAATTATTCACTCAACAGAAACAGAAGAATTATCATTGGTAGCACAAGTGCGTGGTAAAATGTATTATTCAACCGTGCTAGATGCAAAAAAAGGAATCAACAAAATTGTATTCCCAACATCCAACTTCCCTATTGGAGTTACACAAGTTACTTTGTTCGATTCTAAAGGTGTTCCTCGTTCTGAGCGCTTAGCTTTTGTCAACATGGATAAGCATTTAAATATTGCTATTGAAACAGATAAAGACAAATATCTTCCAAGAGAAAAAGTAAAAATGACCGTTACGGTAAAAGATGAACGAGGCATTCCAATGCCTGCCAATCTTGCTTTATCAGTTGTAAATGATCAATTGATTTCTTTTGCAGATGATAAATCAGGAAATATTTTATCGCAATTACTTTTGCAACAAGATGTAAAAGGAAAAATTGAAGAGCCATCTTTTTATTTCAATGCTAAAGAAGAAAAAGCAGATAAAGCGTTGGATTACTTATTAATGACAGCAGGATGGAGAAGATTCTCTTGGGAAAAATTAATGAATGACAATTTACCTGCTCTGGCTTTCCAAGGTGAAAAAGCAGTTGTTGCTGGAACAGTATTAGATGCTAGCACAGGAAAAGCAATCACCAATGCAAAAATTAAAATAAATGGTGGAGCAGAATATGAAACAGACGACAATGGAAAATTCATTTTCAATAAATTGGATTTAACTACTCCTGTTACATTAACTTATTCTGCTTGGGGATATGCAGCGCAGGCACAATACATTCAAAATTACCAACAAGGGATGACAATGTACTTGTACGATAACAACTATTACAATCGCTATTACAATATTCCTAGTGCAAGTTCAAATGCATCAAGAGCAGATGTGGATGATTTGATGGCGATACCTGAAGATGCGCCAATGGGTGGCGGAGAAGGAAAAATGGCGAGAAATGAAAGAGCGCCCCTAAAACATGCTGATGCTAGGGGAAATAAAAAAACTCCTTTAGGACAAAAAGCAGGTAAACCGGGAGATGGAAAAGCACCAATGAAAGAAGTAGCAGTAAATGGTCAAAACATTGTTTTATTAGCTGAGGTTGCAAAACTTGCTGTTGACAAATCCGAAAAGAAAGTAGACAGAGACCAGAAGATGGATGTTAAATCAAAAGATGCTCGCCTAGAAAAATTCAGAAAGGTAGAAGAAATGGAACTGGACGAAGAGCAAGCAAACATCAACCAGCAACAATTAATGGTATATTACCGTGCACGTGAATTTGCTGCTCCAGTTTATAACAAACAAGAAACAGTAGAAACCAGAACTGATTTTAGAAATACCATTTATTGGAATCCAAATGTGGAAGTAGACAAAACAGGAACAAAAACAGTTGAGTTTTATGCTTCAGATGACATTACTTCTTTCCGCACAACTGCTGAGGGAATCGCAACAGATGGCACAGTTGGAAGAGCAGAAAAAAACTTCTTCACGCAATTGCCTTTCGCTATGACAACCAAAATTCCAGTTGAAGTGGCTACAGAAGACAATGTATCAATTCCATTAACCTTAAAAAACAATACCGACAAACCATTGGGAGGTGCATTAACTATCACTTCTCCTGATGGATTAAAATCGCTTGTCGAAATCCCAACTGCTCAAATCATTATGCCAGGAAAAGCAAAAACTATTTATCTAGATTATAAAGTGCTGGATAAAATTGGTTATGGTGAATTCACAATTGCATTCCGTGCTTGTGGTTTAGGAGATGCATTCACACAAAAAATAAAAATTGCTCCAAAAGGATTCCCGGTAACAGCATCCTTCTCAGGACAAGACATCGAGAAAAACTTTTCATTCGAGATGAATAAAGTAGTGAATGGTTCATTAAAAGCAAGTTTCACAGCTTATCCAAATGTTGTAAATGATTTAATGAAAGGTGTAGAAGGAATTTTATCGGAGCCTTACGGATGCTTTGAACAAACATCTTGTACAGCATATCCAAATGCTATGGTATTGGATTATTTGAAATCAACAGATAGCAAAGACACCAAAACAATATCTTATGCAAGTGATTTATTAAACAGAGGTTATAAACGCCTAACTACTTTTGAAGCAAAAGATAAAGGATATGAGTGGTTTGGAGCATCGCCTGCACATGAAGGATTAACTGCATATGGAATTTTAGAATTTGTTGACATGAAAAAAGCAGGAGCTGATGTAGATCAAAAAATGGTTGACAGAACATCACAATGGTTAATGAGTCACAAAGATGGTAAAGGAGGTTTCCAAAGAGAAGCACATGCTTACCACGACTTCGGAAGAATCAGCGATGATATTTTAAACGCTTATACCGTTTATGCATTAGCAGAAGCTGGTTATACCGATATCAAAAAAGAATTTGAAACATCCTATAAAAAAGCAATGGAAACAAAAGATCCATATATGCTGGCGATGATGGCAAATGCTTCTTACAAATTGAATGAAAACACAAAAGGAGATGACGCAATGAGTGCTTTGTTGTCGAAACAGGATAAAGACGGAAGCTTCACTGGCACAACACATTCAATAACCTATTCACAAGGAAATTCTTTGACCATCGAAACAACATCACTAAGTATTCTTGCGATATTAAAGACAGGAAAAAATGTAGTAGCTATGCAAAATGCAGTAAAATATTTGGTAGGTGCAAGAAGTGGTTCAGGCGTATTCAGCAGCACACAAGGAACGATACTTGCTTTGAAAGCATTGACAGAGTATGCTAAATCGAGCAAGAAAACAAGTGAAAATGGAACTGTTGAGATTTATGTTGATGGAAAAAAAGTAGCAGAAAAATCTTATGTAGCTGGAGAAAAAGGAGCCATTGTAATTGATGGTATGGAAGAATTTGTAAAAGGAGAAGGAAAACATGATGTGAAAGTGAAATATGTGGGAGTTAAAACACCACTTCCTTATTCTGTATCAATGACCTGGAACACCACACTTCCTGTGAGTGATATAGCTTGTGCAATTGATTTGAAAACAAAAATGTCTACTAAAACGGCTAATGTTGGAGAAACAGTTCGCTTAACAGCAACCATCACCAACAAAAAGAACGAAGAAGTTCCAAGTACAATGGCAATCATTGGAATTCCTGCAGGATTCACCGTTCAACCTTGGCAATTAAAAGAGTTGCAAGAAAAGAAAGTGTTTGATTATTATGAAATAGTTGGCAATAATATTGCGGTGTATTACCGCGGTATGGATAAAAAAGCTGTGAAAGAAATCAATCTTGATTTGAAAGCAGAAATGCCTGGAGTGTATGACGCACCTGCTTCATCAGCTTATTTGTACTACACAAACGAATTTAAAACTTGGAGTGGTGTGGATAAAGTAACAATTAAAAAAGCAGTAATATAATTTCTCGACTCCGCTCAGTATGACGGCCTCAAATGTCATGCTGAGCGTAGTCGAAGCATAAATCTTTAAAAACATAAAACATTATGAATAACCGCAGAGAGTTTAGAGAGATAATAAAGGTTTCAAGAGAAGGTAGCGCTCAACAACCTTTATTACCGAAATTATTCGGGGCTCTGCGATTATTCATTTTGTTTTTCCTTTTAAGCAGCACTGCATTTGCGCAAAACCTGCTCAACAATAAACAATACGATTTGAATGACCCTAGAAACCCCGATTGTCCTTGTCACAAATTACAGAAGCTGGCGGACGATGAATATAATCGTCAACAAAATGGAACAAATCAGTTTGTGTCCAACTTCAACAAAATAGATCTGAACGACAACGTGGACAATCAGATTAACATTCAGCAAAATTTCAATCCAGTGAACGACAATCTAGGCAACGACAATGAATCAACTAAAAACAAATTTCATTTTGAACCGAGACGAAGTAATGGCTCTTTAGGCTTAGGAATAAGTTCTGGAAGAAATAAGAAAAAGAAAACGGGTAATTACATTATGAAAAAGATTTACCGAGCCAAAATAAAACATTCAAAAATTAAAAAGGCAAAACCAAACTATTCGGTGTGCTACAAATGGTAATCCTTACTATAACAATCTAAATTGTTTCGAGTGATGAATCGCATGTTTGTGAAGTAAATGCACCCATTCTTCAAAATTCAAATCTCCAAAAAAAGGATTCGTAATTTTCTCACCTTTATTTACTTCAAAATAATTAATAAAAGCAGTTACTTGATAATTGTATTCTGCAATTGCTTCTTTCATTCCCGATTTTACAACAGGACTAGGAATATCCGGCATTAAAGCATTTGGAGTTAAAGGTTTAAATTCTTTATCGCTCATGGCGAAAGACTTGTATTTATCCACCAATTCAACAGCCGTAACCAACTTTTGATTATTGCTTCCGGTAGCATAGCTAATTGAATCAGCCATGTGTTCTACCATTTGTTGTGCCTTTAAAACTCCCCACTCCCCTTTTGTTTCAGGATTTAGAGTTGCCACCAATTTAGGAAATTCTGTTTTTAAAAAATTTAGCTTGTCCATTATTTTTATCTTAAATGATATTTAATTGGAAAATTGAATTGAACAGATACAGGTTGTCCTGACTGCATTCCGGGGTTCCAGCGAGGCATCATTTCAACAATTCTTTTTGCTTCTATATCACAACCCTTTCCACCTGCAACTCCTCTCAATATTCTTACATCTCTAATTTCTCCAACTTGATCAACCACAAAAGTAACATAACAAGTTCCTTGTATGCCGGCTTCCTTTTCCATTTGAGGATATACAATATTTTTTTGAACAAATTCTGTCATCATTTCATTTCCTCCGGGGAAAGAAGGCATCTGTTCAGTAATTGTAAAAATATCTTCGGTTTGATTCGTTGCAGGTTTAGTACCAGGAGGAGGCGGTGGTGGCGGTGGCGGTGGAAAAGGCGTTTGCGTGTCTTTCTTTTTATCTGCTTCTTCCTTTGTTACAAAAGCATACCCATAGTCGTAGGAAGTAGTTTCTAATCCATTTTCATCATAGGTTTTCCAAATATAAATTTTACTTCCTTTGTTATACTTCCCTTCACTCGACAATTTTCCTTTTTTATAATACTTCGCTTCTCCATTCATCAACCCATCTGAATAATTTATTTCAGAGTAAGGCAAACCATTTTCATCATAAGAAACCCAAAGTCCAGATCTTTGGCCATTTTCATACTTTCCTTTGCCTTGAATCCCACCATTTTTTAAATAATCAACGGCATCTCCTTCCAACAATCCATTTTTATAATTTGTTTTAGCACTTAGCTCTCCGGTGGGATAATTAGTAATCCAAAGCCCCTCTCTTTTGCCGGTCATGTAGTTTCCTTCTCTACTCACCATTCCTTCTTTATAATACTTAGCATACCCATCTAAAAAAGAATTTTTAAGTATTTCTTCACTTATTAATTTCCCGTTAGCGTCAAAAAAACGGATAGTCCCTGTACCATCTTTCAGAGTGCCATAATCAAATTTTTTTCCGTCTACTCCTAAATAAGAAATAACATTATACAAGCTTCCTTTTTTGTACATCAACTTTTCGTGCAAGGCCGCATTTCCATAGTAAGATGTATAAATGCTGTCCTTTAAATCGCCCTTCATATACTTTTCTACTTTAAGTATTCCTGACTCATAGTATTCTTTTGAAACGCCATTCAATGTATCACCTAAGTAAGTTGTAATTTTATGAACTTTTCCATCAGGAAAATATTCTGTAAAAGTGCCATGTACTACATCATTCACATAGGGTTTTTCAAAAGAAAGATTTCCGTTTTCATAAAAACCTTTAAAAACTCCATCATTCTTCCCCATTTTATAAGGCATTATGCAAGACAATTCTCCAGCTAAATAATACGAACGCCATTCTCCATCTTTTAAATCATCCACATAAGAGCCTTTCTGCTGAAGATTATCGTTATATCCAGTAAATTCCCAAACACCATTTCTCTTCCCATTTTTGTATGATCCTTTTGTTAAAGTTTTTCCGTAATAAACCATTTCATAAGAACCATTTTTAGCACCGGTAGCATCATCCACAACGTATTTTTTGTAATACTTACGTGCAAGTGTATCTGTTATCAACGTTTGAGCATAACTGTTCCCAATAAAAAATATCAAAAATAAAAAAAGCTTGAATTTAATTTTCATTATTCTTAATTTTTTTTAATTCTTTTGGAAAGTCCGTCTTTAAAATGTAAACTCCATTCATTGGGTTTTCCATTGGCATAGCGTCTCTCAAATAAAAATACATATGCGTGTCGCCCGATTTTTCTTTTACAACTTTTTCTGTTTTCTTCACTAATTTTTTTGAAACAGCAAATTGCATTGTTTTCCCACTTTCTGTAAAGCAATCCACAACAGACATATCCCAGATATCAAAACTGAAAGGTTTATCATCAGGAAAGAATCCAGCTAAAGTATAAATCGTGTTGTTTTTAATTTTGAATTCCTTCACAGGCTCCGAAACTAAAAATTCGTCTTCCCACAAATGTTTGATATTGTCTTCTGACTCCTGCCCTTCGTATAAATCATCGGCTAATCCTTTGTTGAATTCGGAGTTAACCAGTATAAAATGTAGATGTAAATTCATATTAAAATTCTTGATTTGTAGAATTTTTTATTTTTTGATTTATTCTAAAATTCAAAAAATCTAAAATTCAAAAAATTATTTTGTTTGTTTCCACGTCTTATAAATATCTTGTTGTTTGGGGCGGCCTTTCTCAATTTCTCTTAAAGGCTCACACTCTTTCAACGTTGCTTTACAATCGGCTGGCAGTTGCTGATACAACTTTGTTCCTTGTGTTTTCCATTCAATCATTTCATCACTTACCTCTTTCACTATTTTCGCAGGATTTCCCACTACAACTTTTCTTGCTTCTATAATCGTATCCGCTGGAACAAAACACAAAGCACCTACAATACAATTATCGCCAATCACCACATTGTCCATCACCACTGCATTCATTCCTACCAAAACATTTTTTCCAATTGTTCCACCATGAATAATTGCACCATGACCAATGTGTGCAGCTTCTTTTAACAAAACAGTTGTTCCGGGAAACATGTGAATCGTACAATTTTCCTGAACATTACATCCATCTTCAATAATGATTTGTCCCCAATCGCCACGAATAGCCGCACCAGGACCAACATAAACATCCTTTCCAATAATTACGTTACCTGTAACGGTTGCATTCGGATGAATGAAAGCACTTTCATGAATGACAGGTTTATAGCCGTTGAATTCGTATATCATAAGTTAATTAAGGAATTGGTCAAATGGGTTAAATTGGGCTTAACCTAAATTAACTCATTTAACATTTTTCTATTATTACTGCATAACCTTGTCCGACTCCAATACACATTGTTATCAAAGCATACTTTTTATTTTGTTCGTGCAATTCAATTGCAGCAGAATTTAAAATACGTGCTCCACTCATTCCTAATGGATGACCTAATGCAATTGCTCCACCGTTTGGATTTATTCTTGAATCGTTATCTGCTAAACCAAGTGCTCGTGTACACGCCAATGATTGTGCAGCAAATGCTTCATTCAATTCGATGATATCAATATCTTTCATTGTTAAACCTGCACGTTTCAAGGCCATGTTAGTAGCTTCAACCGGACCGATTCCCATTATGCGCGGTTCAACACCTGCAACACCTGAAGAAACAATTCTTGCTAATGGTCTTAGATTGTATTTTTTTACTCCTTCATCAGAAGCTAATAAAATAGCTGCTGCTCCATCATTTAATCCAGATGCATTTCCTGCAGTTACAGTTCCGCCTTCTTTTTTAAATGCACCTTTTAATTTTGATAATCCTTCCATGGTAGTATCTGCACGCATAAATTCATCTTTATCAAAAACCTTTGGCTCACCTTTTTTCTGTAGAATTTGTACCGCAACAATTTCTTTTGCAAATCGTCCTTTTGCTTGAGCTATAGCAGCTTTTTGTTGAGACCAAAAAGCAAATTCATCTTGATCTTCCCTAGAAATTTTATCTCTGTCTGCTAAATTTTCTGCTGTCTCGCCCATTGCATCCACTCCATAAAGTTCTTTCATCTTTGGATTGATAAATCTCCATCCAAAAGATGAATCAAACAATTGTTGATCTCTTCCAAAAGGAGAACTTGCTTTCGACATCACCCACGGTCCGCGCGTCATGTTTTCTACTCCTCCTGCAATCATCAAATCACTTTCACCAATCATAATACTACGAGCAGCAGCCATTGAAGCTGACAAACCAGAAGCACATAAACGATTTACTGTTTCACCTGGAACTTGATAAGGCAAACCTGCAAGCAACAATGCCATACGAGCAACGTTACGATTGTCTTCACCCGATTGATTTGCACAACCCAATAACACATCGCCAATTTGTTTAGCATCTATGCTTGGATTACGAGCAATTAATTCTTTTAAAACAATAGCCGCTAAATCGTCTGTACGAACGGTTGACAAAGTTCCTCCGAAATTTCCGATTGGAGTACGAACTCCATTAATGATGTATGCGTTTTTCATATCATGGTATTTTTCAACACAGAGAAACAGAGTTTGCAGAGTTTCACAGAGAGCTCCGAGGTCTCAATTATCTGAGATTAATTTATACTTCCCAATTTTTACTTGTGCGATAAACAGTTCCTTTAAAAAAAGCTACTTTTTCTTTTTTCTGATTACTTATCTCAATGTGATAGGTTCCCGTTTTGTTTGTCAAACTTAATTCTCTCGCTTCGCAAGTTAATTCATCGTTTACATTTACTGCCACTGCAAATGAAATAGAACATTCAAGCGCAACACTTAATCGTCCGTATGCATTAGATGCAAAAGCAAGAGCACTATCTGCAAATGAAAATGCAATTCCTCCATGGGCAATTCCAAAACCATTGACCATTTCGTCACGCACTTTCATCTTTAAAATACAATGACCCTGCTCCACCAAAACGGTTTCGATACCAAGCCATTGACTGAATTTATCTTCAGCCATCATCTTATTGACAATCTTATTTGCGAGTTCTTTAGACATGTAACAAAGTTACCAAAAGAATTGTTCTACAGAACAAAATCCATGTCTTTTTCAAGCACCTTTTCTAGCTCTTTTTCTATCTCTGCCAGTGAATTATAGAGCTGTTCAAAGGATTCCACCACAAAATACTTGTCCTGTATCACATCTGTCCTAAAATCGGTATGCAATATCAAATCCACATCAAATTCGATGAGAACTGCTTGCTTGCTCATACAAAATTCCGACTCTCCTTTTGATGAGATGATTCCAGCACCGTATACTTTGATCTCATCGTTCTCTAAGATTAATCCAAATTCGATAGTGAACCAGTAGATTCTACCCAACAGCTCAACAGCTTTTGGATTATCGATGTTTTTTAATGCGATATCACTTAATCCTTTGAAAAAGTTCACATAGTTTTGGTTGCTTAACAAAGGAACGTGAGCAAACACATCGTGAAACATATCCGGTTCTTCTAAATAATCCAATTGCTCCATGGTTCTTAACCAGCAAGTCGATGTAAATTTTTTCTTAGAAAGAAATTCAAAAAATATTTTTTGTGGGCTGATGTTAGGAACCGTTTCTATGCTCCAGCCAGTCGATGGCTTTAATAACGCATCCACTTCCAGAAAGTCGGGTATTTTTTCTGAAGAAAATTTTACTTCTTCCAAAGCTTTTAGGAATTCTGATGAAGCAATTGGTTTCAAAATTTCCATTTGACGGTTGAATAATGTTTTCCAAACTAGAAAATCATTTTCTGTGTAATTCTTGTAAATCTGTTTTGTTGGTCTCATAATGGTTGTTGGTTTTTAGTTATTAGTTGTTTGTTTTAAATTTAAATGGCTGAGCAATTCATATTCATTTCGTTTTCCGCTATAAGATCCCGCCCCGAGTACTCGGGGCTGGATGTGTCCGACTAAGCTTCGCAAAGTCAGGCAACAAAAAAGCCCACTCCTTTCGGAATGGGCTTGTATATTGATTTTTATAAGTTTCTTAGACTATGAACAATAGATTACCATTCCGGAGCGGGAGCTACGAATTTGATAATAATTTGTATTGTTCATTTTATGCATGGGGCAAATGTAGTAAAGAATTTAATTCAATTGCAAATTTTCTTTAAGATTGTCATTTCAACTGCAAGGAGAAATCTCATCCTTAAAGAAAGATTTCTCGACTCCGCTCGAAATGACTCTAGAAGAATGTTTTCTCATCTCTCACCATCATCTTCAATAGAATAGAAGGTCGGTAGCGGTCTTCGTTGTAAAGCTCATACAATACATCTAAAGACGTATAGACATTCTTCAAGCCAATTTCATCTGCCCATTTTAGTAAGCCTTTTGGATAGTTTACTCCTTTGGTCATGGCTA
Source organism: Bacteroidota bacterium (assembly GCA_023251805.1). Classification (GTDB taxonomy): domain Bacteria; phylum Bacteroidota; class Bacteroidia; order 2-12-FULL-35-15; family 2-12-FULL-35-15; genus 2-12-FULL-35-15. The sequence continues at coordinate 99,966 of JAHEYB010000003.1, forward strand.
AATCCAAATCTTCCTTTGTTGCTAACTGCAAGTACAAGGAATCGATTGCTTCATTGATGAGCATACAAATTACACGGTTGAAAATATATTTCCCAAGTGTTTCGTCTTGTTTTGGCTGAGGCATAGTAACACCTTCCGCATAATTATAATATCCTCTCCCCGATTTTTTTCCGAATAATTTTGCTTCGTATAAGCGTTTTTGAGTCAAGGATGGTTTAAAACGAGGCTCGAAGAAAAATTGTGTCCACACACTTTCTGTCACTTTGAAATTAATATCGTTACCAATAAAATCCATTAATTCAAACGGACCCATTTTAAAACCACCGTATGTTTTCAAAGCCCAATCTATGGTTGCAAAATCCGCCATTCCTTCTTCGTAAATACGAATCGACTCACCATAAAAGCTTCGTGCTACCCTATTTACAATAAAACCGGGAGTATCTTTTGCAAGCACCGTTACTTTCCCCCAGCTATCAATTAATTTTTTTGACTCAACCGTAATTGCTACATCCGTCATGATACCTGGAATAATTTCCACCAATGGCATTATAGGAGCTGGATTAAAGAAATGAATTCCAATTACACGTTCTGCTTTTTTACAAGCAGATGCAATAGATGCGATGGATAAAGAAGAAGTATTACTTGCCAAAACACAATCTGCTGCAACGATTGCCTCCAAATCCGAAAACAATTTTTGTTTCACATCAATATTCTCAACGATTGCTTCAATGATGAGTCCGCAGTTTTTAAATTGATTTAAATCAGATGCAAATTGAGTATTAGCCGAAATTGTTTTTGCTTTTTCATCTGTTAACTTTTGCTTCTCCACCAACTTTTTTAAAGTTGCATTTAAATTTACTTTTGCTTTATCAAGAGCTGCTTGATTGTTATCATAAACAATTACTTGATGTCCGGCTGTTGCTGCCACTTGTGCAATTCCGGCACCCATAGCCCCTGAACCTATAATTCCAATAATGTTATTAGTTGTTAGTTTTTGGTTGATAGACATCTCCTAATTAAGCGTTTGGTAGTAGTTAATAAATCCGTTTAATAATTTTTTGCACGTTGTTGTTCTTTCAATTAGCAACTTTAAAGTTTGTTCATCAATATAGTTTTGATCAAAAGAAAGATATAATTGAGTTTCTAATTCAAACAATGAACCTCTGCTGATATAAAAAAATTGTATCGAATCCTTTGTATGGTTTCGACCGCACCCTTCAGCAATATTAGAAGGTATTGATACAGCACATCTTCTAATCTGATTAGACAAACCATATAATTCTTCTTTTGGAAAACCTTTTGTAACATCATAAACCGTCTTCACTAAGGTTCTGCTTTCTCTCCAAACATCTAAATCATTGTATACTTTGTAACTCATATTTTATTTTCCTTCTAACAACCAAAAACTAACAACTATCAACCAACCTATTATTCGCCTTTGAATATTGCTTTTCTTTTTTCCAAAAATGCATTTACGCCTTCGGTATAATCATAAGTTAAAGTTGCTTGTACTTGAACATCTGCTTCGTAAGACAATTGTTTATCTATTGTATTCTCTAAAGATTCATTCAACAACCTTTTTGTTAAGCCCATTGCTTTTGTTGGCATTTCGCTTAATGTTTTTGCAATTAAACTTGCTTCTGCAATAAGAGTTGCGTCATCTATCACTTTGTAAATCATTCCCATTCTTTCAGCATCCAATGCTGATACTTTATCTCCCAACATCATCAAAGCAGATGCTTTTCCAAAACCAATTAATCGTGGTAAAAAAAATGTTCCACCGCTGTCAGGAATAAGTCCGATTTTACTAAATGCTTGAATAAAAGACACCGAACTTCCTGCAACAACAACATCACAAGCCAAAGCAATGTTTGCTCCCGCTCCGGCTGCAACACCATTCACAGCACAAACAACCGGCTTTTCAAGTTTCCTTATTTTTAAAATAATTGGATTATAATGTTCCCGAACAATTTTTTCAATACCAGGACCATTTACATCCATTGCTTCTGCTAAATCTTGTCCGGCACAAAATGCTTTTCCTTCTCCCGTTAATAAAACGGCACGAATAGAATGGTCGGAAGCGGCTTTATCCAAAGCGCCTTGAAGTTCCAAAGCCATTTCACGATTAAAACTATTGAACTTATCGGGGCGACTGAGTGTGATTTTCAAAACACTTCCTTCGATTTCTGATTTAATGAAAGCCATACAAATTTATTTAAGTAAATATATAAAATTATAACTAGTCTCCGCCTCATCAAACTAAGACAAGTTCTGAAAGTCTACAAGCACTTAAAATAGTCGAACGGCTCTTTACAATCCAAACAACGATACAATGCCTTACAGGCTGTTGAGCCAAATTGAGAAATCATCTCTGTACGTTTGGAGCCACAAAGCGGACATTTTAAATCGCGAGCTTTGCCTAATAGTACTTTTTTATCTACTGAAGAGTGATCAGGAGGAGCAATTCCATATGCTCTTAATTTTTCTTTTGCTTCATCCGAAATCCAATCAGTCGTCCACGCAGGAGTTAAAACCAACTCCACTTTTACTTTTTCAATACCAATTTCTTTGAGTTTGATTTTGATGTCGTCCTCAATCACTTTCATTGCAGGACAACCAGTATATGTTGGAGTGATGACAACCACACACTCGTCATCTATAAATTTCACTTCTCGTAAAATTCCTAGTTCAATAATATTGATTACAGGAATTTCTGGATCAGGAATTTCTGAAAGGAGTTTGAAAATTTCGTCTTTGGAAAAAGTAATTGGCATTGGAATAGTATTAGTTCATCCCCCTGCCCCCTTCAAAGGGGGACATGCTCCGAAATGGGCTTTATTTTTAGCAAATACAGATTTGTAATTCGTTGTCACCCTGAGCGTAGTCGAAGGGCGTAATTCGTATTACCATTTGGCATCCGGGAACGAACGATGAACATATTGCATTTCTGCTAACAGAAATCCTAAATGCTCACTATGTTTTCCTTCTTTGCTACCTTTTTGTTTGAATTTTGTTTCAGGAACAGTTAATGTTGCTTCTGCAAAAACTTCGTTCACTTGTTTTTCCCAAGCAGCTTTTACTTTTGTTAAATCAGGAACAATTCCTTCTTTAATTAAGATAGCATCCACCTCATCCATGTCAAATAATTCAGAAGTAAACATCCACAATTCATTCACAGCATTTTGTAAACGCGTATGACTTTCTGCCGTTCCATCGCCTAAACGCAACATCCATTGTGATGTGTGACGCAAGTGGTACGTAATTTCTTTATGGGATTTTACAGCAATGGCAGCAATCGTTTCATCTTTACTATTTTTTAATTCTTCGTAAAGAAAAAACATATGAGCATCAAATAAAAACTGACGAGCAATAGTATTTGCATAATCACCATTTGGTTGTTCAGTAATTAATAAATTTCTGTATTCGCGTTCGCCACGCATAAACGCTAAATCATCTTCATTGCGACCTTTGCCTTCCACTTTTCCTGCGTACTCTAATAGTGATGTTGCATTTCCCACAAAATCCAAAGCGATATTAATTAATGCAATGTCTTCTTCCAAGATAGGACCATGTCCGCACCACTCCGACAAACGGTGACCGATAATCAAACTGCTATCGCCCAAACGTAATAGGTATTCAAATTTTGCTTCTTGTAATGTCATTTTAAAATTAGTTTCAGGTTTAAGGTTTAATTATTTCAGGTTTAGCAAACTTGAAACATTAAACTTGAAATTATAGATACTTAACTCCTTCCGGAATTTTATAAAACGTTGGGTGACGATATGGTTTATCGTTTGAAGGTTCAAAAAATGCCCCTTGATCTTCGGGACTTGAAGCAGAAATTGCATTTGCAGGAACTACCCAAATACTAATTCCTTCGCTTCTGCGCGTATACACATCACGTGCATTTTGTATTGCCATTTCAGCATCTACAGCATGAACGTTACCAACATGTTTGTGAGATATTCCGGGGTTTGCTTGCACAAATACTTCCCATACCGGCCATTGTGAATCTGTCATAATTATTTAGTTATTTGTTGTTGGTTATTAGTTGCTGGCTGTGTTATCAAAAAACAAACAACCAAAAACTAACAACTAAAATTTAAGCTACTTGTTTTTGTTTTGATTGTTTTGCTGCGTATGCTGCTGCTGCTTCACGTACCCATGCACCTTCTTTATCTGCATCTACTCTTGCTTTTAAACGTTTTGCATTGCATGGACCATTTCCTTTTATCACATCAAAAAATTCATCCCAGTTAATTGGTCCGTGAGTATAGCTTCCTGTTTTTTCATCCAACTTCATATCCTTATCAGGAATAGTTAATCCAATAAAATCTGCTTGAGGAACTGTTCTATCAATGAAACGTTGACGAATTGCATCGTTACTTTCCATCTTTACTTTCCAACGCATCAACTGATCGGAGTTTGGTGATTGATCATCACTTGGCCCTAACATCATGATAGATGGCCACCACCAACGGTTCAACGCATCTTGCGCCAATGCTTTTTGCTCAGGAGTTCCTTGTGCCAAATGCATCATGATTTCATATCCTTGACGGTTGTGGAAACTTTCTTCTTTACAAATACGCACCATCGCACGGCAATATGGTCCGTATGAACCACGAGCCAAGGCTGTTTGATTCATAATTGCTGCACCATCTACTAACCAACCAATCGCTCCGATATCAGCCCATGTTAAAGTTGGATAATTAAAGATGCTGGAATATTTTGCTTTTCCGGTATGTAGTTGAGATAATAATTCGGTTCTGTCGATACCCAATGTTTCGGTAGCGCTGTATAAATATAAACCGTGTCCGGCTTCATCTTGTACTTTCGCTAAAAGAATTGCTTTTCTGCGAAGGTTCGGTGCGCGGGTGATCCAGTTTCCTTCTGGTAGCATCCCAACAATTTCGGAATGCGCATGCTGACTCATCATACGAATCAATTGCTTACGGTAAGCTTCCGGCATCCAATCCTTAGGCTCTATTTTTTGTCCCGAAGCAATTTTTGCTTCAAAGGCTTCTACTTGTTTTGCATCATCCATCGTGTTGGGTCTATCTAATAGACTATAAAAATAGGGATTTAATCAGTTTTTACAAAATTGGGCATAAAATTCCAATAAATACAGCAGTTTTAGGGCTGATTTGTTTGGGAAAATAAGGTTAACTTAACCGCAGAGAGCGCAGAGAGTCGCGGAGATTTATTGTTTTAAGGCGGTAGACATATGTATTTGTTGTGACAACATTTAATAAAAAAAGATGTTATGAATAGCATCCCTTAAATTTTTCTCTGCGTACCTCTGCGGCTAAACCCTATAAACCCTTATCGTAATTCACCACTACTTTATCAGTAGTTGGGCGGCTCTGACAAGTTAAAATAAATCCTTGTTTTACCTCAGAAGCAGAAAGCGCGTAGTTCACTGCCATTTCTACTTTACCATCTTGTAATAAAGCACGACATGTACAACAAGAACCACCTTGACAAGCATAAGGAGCATCTAATCCGATACGGATAGCTGCTTCTAAAATGGTTTCATTTTCTTCTAATACAACTGGGTACTCATCTCCATCAATAATAATAGTTGCAGAAGCTCCGGAAGCAGTATTTCCGCTAGGTTTAATTTCATCCGCTGTAACTGGCGCAGTAAAATATTCGATGTGAATTTGAGATTCTTTGATGTTTAATTCTTTTAATGCAGCAACCACGTTCTCCATCATTGGGCCTGGACCGCAAATAAAATATTCATTGTCAGCATTTTTATCTACATAGTCATTTATCAATTCAATGTCCTTTTCTTTGGTCATCAAGCCTTTTAGGTTAGCAGGATGAGCAGCAGGAGCATTGTTTAAAACGTGTACTACATTTAATCTATCAGCATTTGCTACAGATAGCTGTTCTATTTGTTTTTGAAAAATGATAGATGCCTCGTCATTATTTCCATAGAATAAAGTGATTCTACTATTTGGTTCTGCTTTCAACACCGTTTTCAAGATAGAAAACATTGGTGTGATTCCACTTCCACCGCCAAAAAGAATGTAGTTCTTTTTATTTGAGGGATTCATCTCCGTAAAGAAATTTCCCATTGGCGTCATCACTTCAAACACATCACCAACTTTAAGTGTATCATTTATAAATGTAGAAACACGACCATCTTTCACCTTTTTTATTGCCACACGCAATTCATTTTCATCAACCGGACTGCTACAAATAGAATAAGAGCGTCTTAATTCTTCCCCTTTTACATTTAACTTTAAAGTAAGGTATTGCCCTTGTTTGTATTTATAGTCTTGTTTCAGATTTGCAGGTACTTCAAAAGCAACAGAAACGGCATCAGCAGTTTCACGCACAACATCAACAACTTTTAATGAATGGAATTTCGACATTTTTTAAAATAGATTTTAGGGCGCAAATTTACAATTAATATAGAAACAGACAAAGTTGCATAAAAATATATAAATTGCGAGCTATATTATAGTATCAATGTCGGATTCCAACAAGGTATTTTTCCCAAATCTAGAAGGCTTGCGCTTTTTTGCGTTTTTTTTAGTTTTCATCAATCACGCAACGGGCTGTCTGGGCTATAATAATCAATCAGCCAAATTTGACTTTATCCGTTCTCACTTTTTTTGGAGTGGAGATTTAGGAGTGAGTTTCTTTTTTGTATTGAGCGGATTTTTGATCACCTATCTTTTATTAAAGGAAAAAGAACTGAGTGGAAGAATTAATATTAAAAACTTTTATATAAGAAGAGTATTACGAATTTGGCCATTGTATTTTTTGATTGTGGTGATGTGTTTATTTGTTTTTCCGATGCTTGACAACACATTACCAAAATGGTTTCCTATTGGAGTAAATATTGCTGATCTAAATAAGTGGTTTTATTTAACATTCACAGGAAATTTTGATTATATCTATAATGGAATAACCAATGTTTTGATTGGGGTTTTGTGGTCAGTTTCTATTGAGGAACAATTTTATTTGTTTTGGCCATTAATTATTGCATTTATTCCTAACAAATATTTATTAAAAACATTTCTACTAATTATTATTGGCTCAATTGCTTTTCGTTTTTTTTACGCACAGGGAAATTCAATGATCATTAAATATCATTCACTTTCATGTATTTCGGATTTAGCTTCCGGAGCGGTGATTGCTTATTTGGCTTTTCAAAAAAATGTTATTACTTGGATGGAGAAGATTTCGAAAAGAAAAATAATTTTTGTTTATCTTTTATTAATTGTTTTGGTTCCTCTTCGATTTTATTCCTGGAAATTTGGCGTGTATTACAATCACGCTTCCTCTATTATGCCTTTAGTTTTCTCTTCCATTTTTGCTTTTATAATAATGGAACAGAATTATGCCACAAACTCCTTTTATAAAATAAAAAACTGGAAGTTGATTTCATCTTTTGGAAAGTATACTTACGGAATGTATTGTTATCACATGATTGTATTTTTCTCAACCTTATTCATCTTTCATTTGATGGGTATTGATATCCAAAGCATGAGCAAATACACATTTTTGTTTATTGTATTCGTTTCCTTTTTCTCAACGATATTGGTTGCGGAATTGAGTTATCATTATTATGAATCGTTCTTTTTGAGATTGAAGAATAGATTTAGTTTTATAGAACGGGAATAGGAAAATAGAACTCTTACCCTTCGACTACGCTCAGGGTGACGAAACATCGTATATGCTTCAAAGCATAATGCTCAGAGTGAGCGAATAAAAAAAGCCCAGAGAAATCTCCGGGCTTTTTTATGTTTGAAAGTTTTACTTCGAAACGACAATCTTGTGTACCTCTCTACTGGAGTCGGATTGAATGATAAAGAAATAAACTCCTGAGGCTAAATCCAAATCAGAAACAGTTACTTCTTGATGATGAGTTCCTGCAGTTTGTGTTTCATCTAAAACAATTGCAATAGTTTTACCAAAAATATCAGTCAAACTCATTTTCAAATGTGTTTTTGTACTTAGGTTATATTGAACCGACATATTATCTACAAATGGATTTGGATAAACAGAAGAGTTAAAATTAGTGTGTCCATTTTCTGCAATTCCCAATTGAGGAACACCGGCAATAACGGTATCAATGTATTCAACATTGGTGATGGCCATTGTTCCAAAAACATCAGAAGCATCTACTTTTAAAACGGGGATTTGCATTCCCGTAGCCAACCATTTATATTCATAACGTAGGGGACGAGGAATATTTGTTCCTATTCCAATAATATCTAATTCAACGGTATCAACGGCAGAAATGGTAGACTTTACACGCAAAGCGTTAAATGTTCCATAAGGAGTAGTAACTGTTCCCCAACCATCAACCACATTCACACGATGCCCTGTTTGTCCGTAATACCCAATAGTTGGAATAGGCAAACCAAATTGGTAGTCGCACGAATCCGTATTTAAATAATCCATAGGAAAACGATAAATCACATCATCTGACGAGTATAAAAATGGCAAAGGAATACCATTTATAGTATATCCTGCACCAATTTGGCGAAATTTAGATGATGATTCTTTTAGAAAATCATAAGCCATATCCAAGGTAACACCCGGAATTGGTAAAGAGGTTAAAATATTATTTTCATTCCCGTATGAGGTATTGAAAATATTAAAAATCAAATTAAAAGGAGTGGGAAAAGTAAGAGGTGAATCAAATTTTTCGTACCGTTGAAAGTCCGGAGCCAAAGTTGAATAGTCCCAAGTATAATTTGCACCCGTTAAAGTAACATCGTTGGTGTCTATATTGATGGTTACACTAATCAAAACGGAATCACCTGCATTGGGCATATCCGAAGAGTTGATAGTTATTTGAGCATTTAAATAACCTGTAAGGAGACTTGCAAAAAAGAGTATATATTTTTTCATTATCTTATTTTAGTAAAACATTCGGTATCAAATGTATTAAAATTCAAGCAATTAAGCTCCATTTTTTTAGTACCTTCGTATCTCAAAAATCAGAACTATGAAACAATTAAAAACTCCATTATTTGTATCACTTGTATTGACAAGTGTTTTGGCTTTTAATTCTTGTAAAAAAGATAAGGACGAAGAGCCAACGAGTACTACCACAACCACACCTCCTTATACAGCTTGTGCTCCTGCAACGGTTTATACTCCGCCAAGTGGAACTTCTCCAAAATTGATTTTCCAATTCAAATTTGATTCCACTCAGGTAAGATTAGACAATATTGGAAATCCATCTACTGTTCCTGCGGGAAATGCTGCTCAATCACCTATTTTTAATTTTATGAGTCAGCATTATATTGAATTAGCAGGAGATTTGGATTTAGTAGGAGCCGGAGAAGTTTTGCACATAGGACAACAAACAACAGCGGGTGGACTAACGGCAATTGATTATTGTGCATCCGTACAAACGGCTGAAAATGCTACTTTCTTTTCTATTCCTATCGATTCTATCAATCCGGGTTCATACAAATGGTTAAGAGTTTCTTTGGCTTATCAAAACTATACCATTTCTTATAAATCTACTTCGGTACCGGGCGGATTTGGGACAGGAACCATTGCTTCTTTTATAGGCTTTAGAACCTATATTACCGGATATCAAATGAATGGTGTGAGCTACAATCCAACGGCAGCAACAGGTGGACAAGGCAATCACAACCAGGGATATTGGGGTTTTCAAACAAATGTTGCAGGCACCAATTATTTCATAGATGGACAATCCGCTGGTACAACAGTACCTAATCCACTGTTTGCTACATCCCCTATTCCTGCAGGAAGTTGTTTAGTCACTGGTCAGTTTGTAGACAACACACTTGTGAATTCTCCTTTAGTTATAACAGGACTGGAGACTGCTGACATTGTAATTACGGTTTCTTTATCCACAAATAAAAGTTTTGAGTGGGTTGATTCTACTCCGGATGGCTATTTTGAGCCGAGCATTGGTGAGGCAGTTGTAGACATGGGAATCAGAGGATTGATACCAATCAAAAACTAAAAAAAACATCAAAAATATTGAAACCTCTCTGATTTTCGGGGAGGTTTTTTTGTGCTTTATTGGCAATAAAAAGCATACTTTTTCGTTGTTAAAAATTGTACCTGAATAGCATAATAAATGTGTACTTTTGAGTACTTATATCTATTAAAAGAAATGAAACGGATTATATACATTTTAGTGCTTACTTTTTTTATTCCACTTTTTTCATTGGCACAAAAAAAAGCAGTTGCTTGGCAAGACGGGAAACATGATTTAGTGCAATTTTCAGGAGTAGTTGTTGAAGGAGATAGTTTGAGACCAATTCCTTATGCCA
>JAHEYB010000049.1:0-19457 GCA_023251805.1 Bacteroidota bacterium
TTTAATGATGCAGGATTGTATCCGGTAGAATTAACAATCACCAACGTATTTGGTTGTAAGGATACTGTACAAAATTATGTCACGGTAGATCCTGTTTATTTGATGTATGCACCAAATGCGTTTACGCCAAATGGAGATGGATTAAATGATGTATTTATGGTAGAAGGTGAAGGTATTGATCCAAATAATTTCGAAATGTTGATATTCGACCGTTGGGGTGAGCGCATCTTTAAATCAACTGATTTGCATACAGGTTGGAATGGCGCAAAAAATAATTCAGGAGCATTGGTTCAGGAAGATGTATACGTTTATAAAGTTGTGCTCAAAGATTGGGCAGGCAAAAGGCATCAATACATTGGCCATGTTACCATTGTGAAATAAAAAGAACTTACCCATTAGTATTACTGAAAAACCTCTGCTCACGCGGAGGTTTTTTCTTTTTATTGCTTTCCTTTTTTCGAACTGATGATTGAGGAGAGCTTGAAAGAGTTTAGTATATTTACGAAATAATCAACATAAATAGTATTATGAAATATTCAGCTATCGACAACAAATTATTTATTGAAAATCGTAAACGTTTAGCAGCGAGTTTAAAACCCAATTCCATTGCCTTATTTACCAGTAATGATATTATGCCAACCAATGCTGATGGCTCGATGGGTTTTGTGCAAAATTCGGATTTGTTTTATTTGAGTGGTGTTGACCAAGAAGAAACCATCTTATTTATCTATCCTGATGCGCCAAATCCTGAATTCAGAGAAGTACTTTTTGTAAAAGAAACAAGTGAGTTAATTGCTATTTGGGAAGGTGCAAAATTAAATATGGCTCAAGCAACAGCAACTTCAGGAATTAAAAAAGTGCTTTGGAACAATGGGTTTGATATGTTTCTGCAAGCGGTGATTTTTCAGGCAGAAAATATTTATTTAAATAGCAACGAACATACCAGAAGACATATTAATACTGAAACGGCAGAAATGCGTTTCAACAAAACAATTATTTCAAAATTTCCTTTGCACAAAGTAGAACGTGCTGCTCCTGTGATGCATAAATTACGCGCAATCAAGTCGAAATACGAAGTTGATTTGATTCAACAAGCTTGTAACATTACTGAAAAAGGTTTACGCAGACTATTGAAATTTGTGAAACCGGGTGTAATGGAATATCAAATAGAAGCAGAGCTCGTACACGAATTCATTTCCAATCGTTCGCGAGGATTTGCATACGGACCAATTATTGCTTCCGGAGCTAATGCTTGTGTTTTGCATTATGTAGAAAACAATAAAGAGTGTAAAGCGGGTGATGTTATTTTGTTAGACGTTGCTGCTGAATATGCAAATTATGCCAGCGACTTAACACGTTGTTTGCCGGTGAGTGGAAAATTTACTGCACGACAAAAACAAGTTTACAATGCAGTGTTACGCGTGATGAAAGGAGCAACGGCTATGTTAACTGTTGGAAATACTATTCCTGAATATCACAAAGCAGTTGGTGCTTTAATGGAAAAAGAATTGGTGGATTTGGGATTGATTACAATGGATGACATTAAAAAACAAAATCCGGAATGGCCTGCATACAAAAAATATTTCATGCACGGCACTTCTCACTTTTTAGGATTGGACGTGCATGACGTTGGAGATTTCAACCGTAAGCTAGAAGCGGGAATGGTGTTTACCTGTGAGCCGGGAATTTATATCCCGGAAGAAAATTTAGGTATTCGTTTAGAAAATGATATTCTGGTAACAGCAAATGGTCCGGATGATTTAATGAAAAATATTCCTTTGGAAGCAGAGGCAATTGAAGAGCTCATGAATTAATCTTAAACGTAATAAGCACACTTCGATGTGTCTGCTTCAGCGCAGAGCCCAGTGTGACGCTTCCGTCAGTCTGAGTACTTCGCTCCGCTCAGTATAAACTAAAGTCGAAGACTAGGAACTAGAATTAATGTTACACGCGGAATTTAAAAAATCAAAAATCCATTATACCGATACCGGCAAAGGTCGTGTATTGGTTTTGTTGCACGGATTTTTAGGTTCGCATGAAGTGTGGACAGAATTCGTAAAAAAACTTTCCAAAAAATTTAGAGTCATAACAATTGATTTGCCCGGGCACGGACAAACACCTTCTATTGGATATTATCACAGCATGGAGTTGCTGGCACAAAGTGTAAAAGCAGTGTTGGATAAAGCCGGAGTTAGGCGCTATATTATTACGGGACATTCAATGGGCGGTTATGTGGCATTAACATTTGCAGAGTTGTATCCTGAAAATGTAAGTGGTCTTTGTATGTTTAATTCTACTTCCTATGCCGATTCAGAAGAAAAGAAAAGGGAACGCGATAAAGTTATTCGCTTGGTGAAAAAAGAACACAAGCATTATGTAGCTGAGGTGGTCACAAATTTATTTGCGCCAGAAAACTTGTTGAAAATTCCGAATGAAGTTGAGAAGGTAACAAAAATTGCAACAAAAATTTCTCAGCAATCTATTATTAATAGTTTGGAAGGAATGAAGGAACGTAAGAGCAGAGATTTAATTTTGAAATTTGCCGAGTTCCCGATATTATTTATTATTGGAAAAAAAGACAGTGTGATTAATTATGAAAGCATGTATGCACAAATGGCATTGTGTAAACATCCATCGGTATTGATGTTGGAAAATTCGGGACACATGGCTTTTTACGAAGCACCAAAAGAAAGTTTGAAGGAGTTGGAATTATTTGCGATTAGAACCTATCGCAATAAGTATTAATTTTTTTGAAAGCGCGATTTGCAAAGTTGATCGCCATCGATGATACACAGTGTGTAAGTTCCCTTCGGCAATTCTTCAATTATCAGTTTGTTATTGACGATGCAAATATAATCGCCTCGTTTCATCACATTTCCAACAAAGTCGGCTATAGAAAAGGTTACATGAGTGGTTTTACACTGATAATTTAATTCTAAAGCGGTATTATTTACAGATGAAATCATATCCAAAGTAGCTGTTGTCATAGGCTTAATTATACCTATTGCGGCCCCATTTGGTTCTACATATTAGACGAATTTGGGGTTTTTAACTACCAAATTAACAATTGTTTCAGTAAGTGTTATTTTTGTCTTTTTAAATTTGCCCTAGCTTAGCTTGTTGCCGAACAACATCCCCATGTTTCTTGCAACAAGCCGAGCCAAAGCATTTAACTAATACAAATCTATTTCATAAAAACAGGCTTGCTTTCATAGATTAGACCAATTATATACATGTCAAAAATGTAAATTGCAAGCAAATTATGTCTGTAAGTGTTGTTTTTATTGATGGCTCTATCCTTATAATTATACAAGTGAAGCGTTTTTTTATCTTTTTGTATTTATATACATGTCTAAATAGCTATAATTTCATTAAATAATCTGCAAACAACTATGTTTTCTGATAAATTATAAGTAATTTAGAGATAGTTATACTATTTAAATGTGTTGTGTGTATTGTAAATAAAGGAAATATATTGTTATTGTAAATTTTTACAGTAATATCGTTTCATATTCTAGTAAAAGAATACAGACCAGCAGGAATAAATAAATTATCTCAAAAATATACATGTCAAACGTAGCATCCGACCACTTATTTAAACTGATAAAATCCCTCAATAAATCGGAGAAAAGGTATTTTAGTTTGTATGCTTCTCGTCATACCCTCGGAGAAAAAAATAACTATGCGATTTTGTTTGAGGCAATTGATAAACAAACGGAGTATGATGAAGCGGCTATCTTGAAACAATTTAAAAAAGAAGCTTTCATAAATAAATTTTCGATTACCAAAGCGCGTTTGTACGATGTTGTTTTAAATAGTTTAACTGCATTTCATTCATCCAGTTCCATTGATGCTCAATTGAAACGAGATTTACATTGTGCCGAAATTTTGTACAAAAAAACATTGTATGAGCAATGTGCAAAAATGCTGATGAGTACTAAGAAAGTAGCAACTCGTTTTGAAAGACATTCTTCTTTGTTGGAAATAAGTTTGTGGGAAAAGAAATTGATGGAGACTGAAAATTATTCCGGAAAAAGAGATGCTGATATTTTAGAAATGCTCACAGCTGATGAACTGGTAAGTGAAAAAATTAAAAACTTTAACGACTACTGGAATATCAAGAGTCGGTTTTTCACTATTTTAAATAAGCAAGGAAAAGTTCGTAATAATGAAGAGTTGCTTCAGTTTAAAAAAATTATTGATAATACATTATTGAAAGGGGAACATAAGGCATTATCTACCGAAACACGTTACCTCTTTTTTCATATTTATAGCGCGTATTATTTTGGAATAGGAGATTATAAAAAGAGTCACGAAAATTTGGTAAAAAATGTGCAGCTAATAGAACAACATCCTGATATTTTTAAAGAGGAGCCAAATATTTATTTTTCGGTATTAACCAATGAAATATATGTAGGAAGTCAGTTAAAAAAGTTCAACGAAGTGTATGCTAGTTTAAAAAAGTTGCGTTTGGCATTGGTGCAGTTTGAAAATGGGAAAAATGAGGATTTGGAGGTGAAATTGTTTTCCAGCGCAACCAGTATTGAGCTATCTATATACATGCAAACGGGGGAATTTGAAAAAGGCTTAGAATTAGCTCCGAAAATAGAGCAGAAGTTGGCAAAGTATCCCGGAAAATTTACGAAGTTACGGGAAGCTTATTTTTATTTTAACATGTCGGCCATGTTTTTTGGTGCCGAAAAATATTCTCAGGCATTAAAGTGGATTAATAAATTATTGAACAGTCCGAATTTCGAAGAGAGTGAGAACATTTACTGTTTTGCGCAAATTATGAGTTTAATTATTCACATTGAATTAAAGCACGATGATTTTGTGCCGCATGCGTTTAAGAGTGTACATCGTTATTTAAGTTCAAGAAACAGGGTTTATAAGTTTGAAACGGTGATGTTGGATTTTATTGGGAAAATCTTGAAAACAACTAAGAGGGAAGAGCAAAACAAATATTATAAAGAATTGAAAAATGCCTTGCTTGGTTTAAAAGCAGATTCGTTTGAAATGGCAGCATTTGAATATTTTGATTTTATATCTTGGGCAGAAAGTAAAGTACAGAGAGTGCCATTTAGAGTAATTGTGGAAGAAAAGCAGGAGATGAAGTAGAGGTAAAAAGTGAGAGCGATACCTGCTCTCAAAGGTACCGCTCTCGGGGGTCTAAACTAAACTAAACAAACAAAAATGAAATTCTAGAATGCGTTATAGATGCTAAAAAATATAATTGATACGGTAGCAATCGCTAACAAAATAGTTACGGTTCCGATACCATCTTGGTGGTAATTTTGTCCGTGGCGGATTGATGTTTTTCTGTTCATGGCTTTTGAATTTAAGTTGTTAAAATCGAGTAGTGTTGTGGCCATCTTATTAAAGTTTTTAAATTATTATTTTATATGTCGTATCCCTTTTTGGGATTTTTGTTTTTAAAGTAAGGTGTGGTTGGTTTGCCAATTAATAAAACAACATCCCCATGTGCCAATTAATTTTGTTACAAACCTCCCAACACCTGCTCTTGTTTTGCAAATCAATATTTGAATGAACTTCTGACCAATATTACGACACAAAAAGGCATAAGTATACCCATAATGAGCAAATGGCAGGTTCACTTATTTAATGGTAGGAAATAGGATGTAAGTGGCTTTCTATAAATGGGACAGTTTTTCCAGAAAGTCGGTTTTATTTCGCCTGGAGACCTCAACCTGTGAATTGTCGGTCATTACAACGTATCCACCTTCCCCTTTTATGTACTTTTTTACATGCTCCAGATTGATTAAATGGGAGCGATGGATGCGGAAAAAGTTGTCATCGGCAAACATTTGTTCGTATTCGCCTAATGTACGAGAGGCAATGATTTTTTTACCGCTGGTAAGGATAAAAAAGGTGTAATTTCCGTCAGAATCGCAACGGATAATGTCGGATAGGTTAATGAAAATGAGTCCATCTCCATCAGGAATCCCTACTTTTTTAAGTTTATTTTCGGGTCTTACGTTAGATAAAAGTGTTTTAAATTGTTTGTCGAGCGAATCTTTTTGTCCGCGATGTTCTTCAAAGCGTTTTACAGCATTTATCAATTCTTCGGGATCAATGGGTTTTAGAATATAATCGATGGCACTGAACTTAATGGCTTTTATAGCATAGTGATCGTAGGCGGTAGTGAAAATGATATTGAAATTGATGTGTTTGAATTTTTCCAGTAGGTCGAAGGCATTTCCGTTAGGCATTTCAATGTCTAAAAATACCAGCTCCGGTTCTTTATTTGTGATAGCTTCAAATGCACTCAGCATCGAATCTACTTTTGCTATCACCTCAATTTGCTTGCAGTTTTTTTCTAACATTTTTGATAATGATTCGCGTGCGCCTAATTCATCATCTACTATAATTGCTTTTATCATTACGAATATAAAATTTTAGGTCCCAGGCTTCTCGACAAGCTCGAAGTGACAGCTTGGGGTGACATTCAAGTCGTGTTGTTATAATTTAATTACTAAAGTATCAATTAAATGTTAGAAAAACGATTAATTTTCATTTGCTTCCAAAGGTATAATCAATCTGATTTTAGTTCCGGAGGCTTTCCCGTTCTCAAATAAATCGATTATTTCGGCATTGATATTACTGTTTAAGCTGGAGTTTAATATGTTCAAACGTTCTTTGGTGATACTCATTCCCATTGATTTGTGTTGTTGAACTCTGTTCTTTTTAAATTCCATTGATTTCTCTCTTCCAATACCATTATCTTCGATGGTACATAAAATAGTATCATCTTGTTTTTCCATGGTAATGGTTATTCTTCCATTTCCTTCTAAAGGAAGCAGTCCGTGTAGAATAGCATTTTCTACATATGGTTGTATTAACATGGAAGGAATACGATCATAGGTTTGATCAATTTCTTTGTCGACCGAAATGGAATAAATGAATTTTTTATCAAAACGCATTGTTTCCAATTCCAAATAAAGTTCCAAGGCATTTATTTCCTCTGCAACTGAAATCATTTGTTGTTTGGAGTTATCCATTATTCTGCGCATTAATTTGGCGAATTTCGACAAGTATTTTAAAGCAGCATCCGTATCATTATTTGAAATATAGTGCTGAATGGAACTTAACGTGTTAAAAATAAAATGTGGGTTCATTTGAGCCCGTAATGCTTGCGACTCAATATTTGCAATTTTTTTATTGAGTTCGGTTTTGCGCTTTTCACGAAGTTTAATTCTGCGGATTCGGAATCGTATGGAAAAAATGAGGGCAAGAATAAAAATGGTTGTAGTGAAAACCATAAAAGCCCAAGTTTTCCAAAATGGTCGGTCGATTGTAAAGGTAAATTCTGCCGGAATTTTGTTCCAGACTCCTTCGTTGTTAGAAGAAATTACCTTAAAGGTATAGGTGCCCGGAGGTAAATTGGAATAAGTAGTGAATCTGTCCTTAGATGCTGGCGACCATTTGGTATCAAAGCCTTCCAAAATGTGTGAGTATTTTACTTTTGACGGGTTTGTTAAACAAATTCCGGAATAATTAAAAGTGATGCTGTTATCATCATAATTCAAATGCATGTTATTTGTAAACAATGTATCATCGTAAAACAAGCGATATTTTGTAATGCTAATTCTCGATTCAAATGGATTTGGAATGTATTCATGAGGATCATATTTGATCACTCCGTTAACAGTTCCAAACCAAATCGAACCATCTGTATCAATAAAAGTTCCATTGCTATTACATTCTACCCCGGAAAAACCTTCCTGTTTACCAAACTGGATAATATTTTTTTCTTTGTTTTTTTTGTATGCCTCAATATCCAATTTGTTCACACCCTGATTTGTTCCTACCCAAATTTCTTTTTGAGATGTTCCAAATGTTAAGGAATAGACTAAATCGGAGCTCATTCCATCCTTTTCATTAAAATTGACGGGAGCTTTATCTGTACTAGGATTGAGCATCCATAAACCATCCAGTGCTCCGAAATATAAATTTCCTTCATCATCACAAAGAGATGTCAAATAGGAATCGTTTTTCAATCCTAAAGACTCACTACATTCATTAAATTTTGTTCCCTGCCCGACTTCATCATTCAGGCGGGCATCATATTTAAATAAGCCACCCAGATAACTTCCTATCCAAATACTGCCTTTTTTATCTTCTATAATTGTCCATGCATCACATTTTTCAGATAGGCCTTTTAAAGGATAGTAAATAAATTTTTCTCCGTCATATTTAAATGCTTTTTCTTTTCCGGTTAGCCAAATATTATTTTTTGAATCTTTATAGATACAATTAACAGGAGTGGACCATACAGATGATGTATCTTTTTGTTTGCTAAAATTTTTCCCGTCATAAACGGTCAACCCATTGTCGGTTCCAAGCCACAATATCCCTGGTTTGAATTCATAAATAATATTAACTGCATTAGCATTCAGCCCATTTTCTTTATTGTATTGAAAAAATTCTCCCTTGCTATAGTTGAATAATCCACCACCTTGTGAGCCTACCCACAAATTATCTTTTGAGTCGCGCGTGATTCCAAAAATAAAATTATTGTTGAGCCCATCATGAATTCCGTAGGTGATAAATGGATTTCCTCGGTATTTAAATAATCCTGAATAGGTTCCTATCCATAGGTTGTGCTCGAAGTCTTCGTATAAGTAACTAACTAAATTGCTGTTTTGATCTCTCTTGATGGAGTATTTTGTAAACTTTCCGTCTTTCAATTTCATTAGACCTTTTCCCGTTCCAATCCAAATGGTGTTTTTGAAATCGCAAATGAGGGAAGTAACATTGTTATCTACTAAGCCTTGTTCATCGGTATAGGAAGTAAAAATGTTGTTGCTGATTTTACAGATGCCATTTGATGTTCCTATCCAAAAATTATTTTCTTTGTCTTGTGTGATGGCGGTTACCGAATTGGAAAGTAATCCATTTGACATGGTAATTGGAATAAATTTTTTACCATCAAAAACACTTATTCCATCTGTTGTACCAATCCAAATTTTTCCTTCTTTGTCTTGAAACAGGCATTTTACAAAGTCGCCCACCAAACCATCTTTTGACGAAAAATTTATAAAAGTTCCATCCACTAATTTACTCACACCTTTTTCTGTACCAAACCAAACATTTCCTTTGGAGTCTTTTAAAGAAGAAGTGACAGCATTGTTGATGAGTCCATTTTTTGTGGTGTATCCAACAAATGTTTTTTGATTGTATTTATTGATACCACTTATGGTTCCAATCCAAAGATTTCCTTGGTTGTCTTCACAAATAGTGGTTACAAAGTGATTGAGTAGTCCATCTTTTGGAGCAAAATTGGTAAAAGCAATTCCGTCAAACTTACTCAAACCGCCATATCCGCCACTCCAAAGGTTTCCTTTGCTATCTTGAAAAATAGTTGAAACATTAATAAATGGGAGTCCGTCCTCCACCGAATAATTTCGAAAAAAAGTGGATTGTGCAGCACCTGTTAAGGTGAGCAAGATGAAAAAACAATTAAAAAAATGTTTTATTTTCATCAAATGGAAATTTTTATTTTTTTAAAAGGGAATCCCAACCTTGTGCAGTTAAAGTTACGGAGGTTCCGGCTTTTGTAATTAAATTGACACCTTCTTTAGCATGAGTTAAATGTCCAATAACAGTAATATCGGGATTGGCTTTTATTTTTGGAAAATCAGCAGAATCGATGGTAAACAATAGTTCATAATCTTCTCCACCACTTAATGCGCAGATGGTTGGATCTAAATTAAATTCGCGAGCCATGTTGTATGTAGATGGATCAATCGGAATTTTTTCTTCATACACGTTACAACCCAGTTCTGATTGTGTGCAAATGTGTAATATTTCGGAAGACAAGCCATCGGAGATGTCAATCATTGCGGTTGGTTTTACTTCCAATTTTTTTAATAAAACAGGAATATCTTTTCTTGCTTCGGGTTTCAGCTGGCGTTCCAAAATATAATCGTTTCCTTCTAAATCGGGTTGTACTCCTGGAGATTCCATAAAAATTTTCTTTTCTCTTTCGAGCAATTGAAGGCCAACATATGCAGCACCCAAATCACCGGTTACACAAAGCAAATCTCCTTCTTTTGCAGTGTTTCTATATACAATATCTTCCTTGTCGGCTTCACCAATAGCGGTAATGCTTATCACCAAGCCCGATTTGGAAGTGGTGGTATCGCCTCCAACAATATCAACGTTGTGTTTTCTGCAAGCCATCATTAAGCCAGAATATAATTCTTCCATTGCTTCAACCGAAAAACGATTAGAAATTGCAAGCGAAACAGTAATTTGTTTCGGAGTGGCGTTCATTGCGTATATGTCGGAGAGATTTACGGAGACGGATTTAAAACCTAAATGTTTAAGAGGCATGTATGCCAAATCAAAATGCACTCCTTCTACAAGCATGTCGGTAGAAATAACTATTTGCTTGTTTTTATAATCTATAACAGCTGCATCATCGCCTATTCCTTTGATGGTGCTTTCGTTTTTTATTTCAATAAACTGAGTGAGGTGTTTGATTAATCCAAATTCACCTAAACTGCTCAATTCTGTTCGGCCTGTATTTTCTAACATAAACGTAAAATTATAGAGTAAAAGTAAGGCTTATCTGCGAATGCAACAAGACTAAACGCTGTAAACAATGTATTATTTTGATTTAAGCGTTTTTTAATTAATTTTAGGATGTCAAAAGTTAATGATTCTATGTCCAAAAAAGAAAAGCATCCAATAAAAGCACAAGCATCTGTAAAATCGAGTGCTACAAAAAATGCGAATGCATCTACTCTTTTCGATACTTTAAATACGTGGTTTGAGAAACACGATAAAAAAGTATTTTATACATTGTTATTTCTTTCTACGTTGTTTTCATTTATTTTGTTTGATGCAAAGGTTTCGGATGGTGGCGATGATTCGTCATATATTGAAAGAGCTTGGTCATTATTAATGGAAGGGAAGTTTCCTTATTTTCAAGGACCGGGATATCCTATTTTTTTATCCTTAGTTGTAAAACTTTTTGGATTGAATGTCATAGCGCTAAAAATGTTTTCGGTGGTATGTCAGTTTGGATTTGTTTGGTTCACCTACAAAGCATTTGTAAAAAGAATTCCATATACTGTTTTAGTGGCGTTGATTGCTTTCATATCGCTTAACTCTTACATGCAATATTATTCCAGCCAAACATTTACAGAAACATTTTTTCTTTTTATTCAAGCCTTGTGTTTTTACATTGTATTTAAAATCATCGATTCGATTAAAAAAGACCAAAGTCTTTTAGATGATTTAAAAGCAAATTATTCAAAGTGGCTGTTATTTGGATTTTTGTTTGTGTTGTTGAGCATTTCAAAAAGTGTTGCCATTGTTGGAATAGTTGCTGTTTTGGTTTATTTCGCTCTGAATAAAAATTACAAACAAGTGCTATTGGCAATTGTTGCTTTTGTCGCTATTCGGTTGACATATCAATTTATTACTACGGCAATGTATGGTGCTTCTACCTCCGATCAATTTGAAATGATTTTACGAAAGGAGTTGTATAAACCCGAATTGGGTTATGAAGATTTTGGCGGGATGATCGACAGATTTTTTAATAATTTTAATTTATACATGTCGCTCCACATTTACCGCATTATGAATTTAAGACGCGAAGCATATGAACTGACTAGTATCATTCCGCAGTTTGCTTTTATCACGGCTTTAGTAATGGGAGTTTTTACTTTCTTAAGTTATAAAAAAAATAAATTTGTTTTCTTTTCAAGTATTTATTTGATCATGCTTTGTGGCGGAATATTTTTTGGTATTCAAGCACAAAACATGCAGGATCGATTGATTATTATTGCGATGCCTATGATTTTTCTTTTATTTTTTTACGGAATTTACGAACTCATTAAACGCTATTCATTATTGCAAACTATTTTTATACTTTTTGCAGGTGGAATGTTGTTGTATACCGTTAAGGTATCGGTGGTCGACAAAAGTAAAATTACAGCATTCAAGAAAAATTTGAGTGGAGATATTTATTATGGATATACACCAGATTGGGAAAACTTTTTGAAGATGAGTAAATATTGCTCCGATAGTTTACCCGATAGTGCGAAAGTGCTTTCCAGAAAGCCATCCATGTCGTTTTTGTATGGTAATGGTAAAAAGTTTGTTGGCCAGTTTGTGACTACCTCAACAGATGCCGATACTGTATTAATGGGATGGAAAAAAGAAAATATTCAGTATGTAATTTTAGGAAATTTACGAATGAATCCAAAAAAAAATAACGGAAGGGTTATCAATACCATTCACAGAATGATTGGACCGGTGTATCAAAAATATAAGAATAAAATACGATTGGTAAAATCGATTGGAACAAAAGAAAAATGTGAGTTGTATGAAATAGTTTATTAAAGTAATTTTTTTATATCCCCAATCCACGCTTTTAGCAATCCCATTTCCTCTTTGCCAATTACATTTATATCAATTAATTTTTGATAACAAGTAATTAAATTCTCACAAATATTTTCTTGTCCGGGTTTTAAAGTCAGGCTTTGTAATTCTTTGCAGATAGTAAAGTTGTTGGAATAACCGGGAATTTCATCTTCAAAATCTTTCATTAAGTTATGTGCATTGCGTTCTTGCCAAACGGTTGGTTCGTGGTATAAAATGCTCCAACCACATTCCCAAGCAATGCGTTGCGCCACATAGCTGCGCCAAATATCGGTCATTCTGAAACTACAAAATGAAGGCAGATACATTAATGGAAATGCTTCTTTAAACCAATAGGTATTTTGACTGTTAAACGGACTCCATGCATTTTTTCCTAAAGCTAATTTTGTTTTGATTTCAAAATTCATTGGTAAAGGATATGTCAAACGATAAACAGCATCCACATCCGGATTTTCATCTGCCAAACCTTGTTGGATTGGGCAGTTGACGGACTCGTTTTTTAAAGTGGAAAGTTCAATCTGTTTATTTTGTAATTCTTCTAAAGGGAAACCGCGAGGCCAAATCATGTTTTTAGTAAAGTAATGATATACATTTACCCAACCTGTATTTTGGAAAGCGAAACTTTTTACTTCTCTGTTTTTTTTGTCCCAGAATTCAGCTCTTGGAATATTATCATCATCAGTTTCTACGAGTTCTGTAGAGCCACTTTTAATGGCCAATAAGTAACCAAGATTTTTTCTGGAATAGTGACGTGTAGGAGTAATTTTTGCTAATTCAAAAGGTAAGGTTTGTTGACGTTCCACGCTCCAATAATCGCAACCATCCATTTTGAAATCAGCAGGAGATTTGGTGTCACCAATTACTATGTAATCAAAATTTTGAGCTTTGCATTCAATAGCAAACTGCTTTAAAATGGGATGTTTATCATCTGCAATAGAAGTAATGATAAGTGTTTTTTTTGCTGTCATATTAATTTATAAGTTCGTTCAGTTCCTTTTTTATTTCTTCAAAACCTACATTTGGTTTATAATTAAAATCTTTTTCTGCAGCTGTAATTTCACCAGCAATGTTTTTATGAAATTTACCTGCGGCATGAATAGTGGCATTTAATATTCCAAAAATACTTAAAAAGCTATCAAGTATAGCAAACAATTCACACATCCAGCGTGGAATATAAAAAGGGTTATATTTTACATCAAGCCCTTCAGCAATCATCTTATATATATCATCTACTGTTGGTGCGCCCTGTCTATTCGGCAGGGCGGTTTTATCCCCAATCCAATACCATTTTCCAAAAGTATTTTTATTTTTTTCAGCACTTAAAAAAGCTTGGGTAATATTATCTACATGAGAAATGCTTCTGAAATTTTTCCCATTGCCAAATACGATTTGTTTTTTCCAATAAAACATTTTGAAAAAACCTTTGTTCCTATCCGGCATAAATGGGCCAAAGAACCAAAATCCTCTTAGTGATGTTCCATCTATTAATCCTTCAGTCGTTTTGTCAAATATGTATTTTTCGGCAGCGTATTTCGATTTTCCGTAGTTCTTATATGGCTTAGGAGTTGTGGTTTCATTAAAGATTTTGTTTTTTCGTCCATAACCGCAAATGCTATCGGTTCCCATAAATACAATTCTACGAATTCCCTTTTCTATACAACTATCTACTAGGATTTTTGTCCCGATAAAATTAATTTCATTAAATGCTTTAACCTTTTTAGGGTAAATAACGCCTGCTAAATGATAAACAGTTTTTACATTTTCCAAGGCATTTTTTAAACTTACTTCATCAGTAAGGTCTCCATAAACGATTTCAAAATTTGCAGGAAGAGAAATTAAATTTTTGTATTTAGGCTGAACAAGCAATCTAATTGTTCTTTCTACAGCATTGCTCCCAAATCTATCTCCATTCATTAAAACATCTACCATTCTGTTTCCCAGCCAACCCGGAAATCCAGTAATTAATAGGATATCCGACTCATCGTATTTTAATTTGTTGACTTCAGGATTGTTTTTTTTAACTAGTTTATTTACACCCAACACTTTTTTCTGCGTGTCGATGATTGCTTCAGAAAGTATTTTGTCAATTGCCGGAATAGAATAGTTTAATTCTTTTTTTGCTTTTTGTGAATCATACCAACTGTAATTGCCAATAACGGTTTTAATGTATTGGGGATCAACCGAACTTTTCTTTCCTAAAATTAGTTTGGCAGCGATGGCTCCTAAATAAATAAATACTTTAGGAATAAATATGGAAGGAGCTTTGTGTCCTGAATATTTTGAAAGTGTTGAGTAAAATTCTTTGAAAGAGATATTATTTCCTCCAACAATGTATTTTTCATTTGCTTTCCCAATTAGCCAGGCATTAATATGAGCTTTTGCTACTTCATTTGCAGAAGCAACAGAAATCCCTCCTGAAAAATAAATTTTTTGACCCTTGTCAAAATAATTTTTGATGATTTTATGCGGGGGAGTTAATTTTAAATCATTGTTACCAACCACCCAAGAGGGGTAAAGTCTGCGGATGTCTATATTATTTTCTTTTATTAGGTTGTCGCAATATTCTTCTGCCAAAAATTTTCCTTTTACGTAAGGGCTTTCTAAATAATTGGTTTTATTGTTTTCGTTAATTAGAATTGCAGAATTGGATGATCGCCCTAAGACTACTACGGAGCTGGTATAAACAATTGTTTTTACATTTTTAGAAATAGCAGTATCGATAACAATTTTTGAAAGTTCAAAAGTATTTTGAATTACACGTTTTTCATCGTTTGTGTTGGTAGTATTTTCGGAGGCGATGTGAAATAATACATCGCAATTTTCAAGAGTAGATTGATAAGAGTTTGGAGATAACAAATCAGCAAAATAAATTTTTGCCCCTTTGTTTTTTAGCTCAGCTGTATTTTGATTTTCCTTGCGAAGTAAAAGTGTGGTATCAAACCCGAGTTCAACTAGTTGTAATGCCACATGATAACCAATATGTCCGGATGCACCGGTTACAACCACTCGCTTTTGCATTATAATTCCTTTGGTTTGGATGTAATTCGTTGAAAGAAGTAATAGAACAACGTTTGGTATGCATTTTTAATAGCATTTTTTGAAACGCGAGGTGAAGGAGCTTGGTAGTGAATGGGAACTTCAACTGTTCGGTGTTTCCTTAATAAGTAACGTAATTCGGTTTGATAAAAATGTGCTTTAGATTTAAATTCATGGTTGATAATTTTCCCAACTACATCGCGATGAAACCCTTGAAATCCGGAGGTCATGTCACGTAATTTTGTCCCCAGTAACATGTTTGCTAAAACGGTTCCAGTTTTTGAGAGCATTCTTCTTTTAAAAGGAGAGTCGCCCATGGAGCCACCATTGATGAAACGACTACCAAAAGCACATTCATTCCCTTCATTTAAAACACGTAAAAACATTGGGATAGCACGAGGATCATGAGAAAGTCCAGCATCCATTTCAACAATAATATCATGTCCAGCTTCATAAGCAACGCGCAATCCTTTTACATATGCATCCACCACATTTTTATTTTCAGGTGCCCATACCGTAATATATCTTGGGTCTTTTGCAGAAAGTGCCTGCGAGAGCTCTAATGTTTTATCAGTGGATGCTTTATCAATAATAAAATAGATGTTTCCGGGTTGAAGTTCATCTATTACAAAGTTGAGCATTTCAATAAAAGGTTTGAAATCCTGTTCTTCATTTGCCATCGGGATAACGATTGCCCACTTTTTATAATAAAACATTTTTTAAAAATTTGATTGATAAACTATCCCTCAAAAGTAGAAAAAGTAATCGGCCATCCCCTTTATTTTATGGATAAATTATTTAGAGCTAAATACTTGTTTTGATACCTAAAATTAGGTATTTTTGTACTCAGATTAGATTCAATCTAAATAAGAATAAGACGTAACTAATTCATTATCAATACTATATAAAATGATAACAGTATCAGAAAATGCAAAGCAGCATGCATTAAACTTAATAAAAAGCGAAAATCATCCGGAAGGCACTTTTATTCGTGTAGGTGTTGATGGTGGTGGATGTTCGGGACTTACCTATAAATTGGAATTTGATAGTCAAATGAAGGAAGGCGATCAGGTTTTTGAGGATAAAGGAATAAAGATAGCGGTCGACAAAAAAAGTTTCCTGTACTTAATAGGAACTGAATTGGATTATACCGGTGGTTTGAACGGAAAAGGTTTTGTATTTAATAATCCGAATGCAAGTAGAACTTGTGGTTGCGGAGAATCATTTGGTGTGTAAAATGTTACAAAGTTGAAAGGTTTTAAAGTTGAAAAGCTGTTGGACGAAAATTCACTATTTCCTTAACTTTTAAACATTCTAACCTTTAAACATTACAACTTAATAAAATGGCAAACGAGATTTTAGCAGAGCAGATAAGCGGGGAATATAAGTACGGTTTCGTTACTGATATCGAGGCTGATAATGCCCCAAAAGGTTTAAATGAAGAAATTATTCGTTTTATTTCCAAAAAGAAAAACGAACCGGAATGGATGTTGGAATACCGATT
Source organism: Bacteroidota bacterium (assembly GCA_023251805.1). Classification (GTDB taxonomy): domain Bacteria; phylum Bacteroidota; class Bacteroidia; order 2-12-FULL-35-15; family 2-12-FULL-35-15; genus 2-12-FULL-35-15. The sequence goes on from JAHEYB010000049.1 coordinate 16,955, forward strand.
AAAAGCATTTCGTTATTGGCAAACATTGGAAGAGCCACACTGGGCACATGTTTCCTACTCAAAACCAAATTTTCAAGACATCATTTATTATTCTGCACCAAAACCAAAAGTGCAATTAAATAGTTTGGATGAAGTAGATCCCGAATTATTGAAAACATTTGAGAAGTTGGGAATTTCTATCGAAGAACAAAAACGATTGAGTGGAGTAGAAAGTAGAATTGCTGTTGACATTGTAATGGATAGCGTTTCTGTAAAAACAACATTTAAAGAAACACTTTCTGAAAAAGGAATTATTTTTTGTTCGTTCGGAGAAGCAGTTCAAGAGCATCCTGAACTCGTAAAAAAATACATGGGCTCGGTTGTTCCTTATACCGATAATTTTTATGCAGCTTTAAATTCTGCTGTTTTCACAGATGGTTCATTCTGTTACATTCCCAAAGGCGTTCGTTGTCCGATGGAACTTTCAACCTACTTCCGAATCAATGCTTCGGGTACCGGTCAATTTGAGCGTACCTTAATTATTGCTGATGAAGATGCGTATGTTAGTTACCTCGAAGGATGTACTGCTCCGATGCGTGATGAAAATCAATTGCATGCCGCAGTTGTAGAAATTGTAACACATAAAAATGCAGAGGTAAAATATTCTACCGTTCAAAATTGGTATCCGGGAGATAAAGATGGCAAAGGTGGAATTTTCAATTTTGTGACAAAGCGTGGAATTTGTTTAGAAGACAATTCAAAAATTTCCTGGACACAAGTAGAAACAGGTTCTGCAATAACGTGGAAATATCCATCCGTTATTTTAAAAGGAGATAATTCGGTTGGAGAATTTTATTCTGTAGCAGTAACCAATAATTATCAACAAGCAGATACTGGAACAAAAATGATGCATCTTGGAAAAAATACAAGAAGCACAATTATTTCAAAAGGAATCTCAGCAGGCTTTAGTAACAACAGTTACAGAGGATTGGTTCGTATTTCAAAAGGAGCAACTAACGCAAGAAATTTTTCTCAGTGTGATAGTTTATTGATGGGAGATAAATGCGGAGCGCATACTTTTCCTTACATCGAGATAAAAGATAAATCGGCAGTAGTAGAACATGAAGCAACAACTTCAAAAATTGGTGAAGATCAATTGTTTTATTGCAAGTCGAGAGGAATTGACAACGAAAAAGCGATTGGTTTAATCGTAAACGGATATTGCAAAGAAGTATTAAATAAATTACCGATGGAATTTGCGGTTGAAGCACAAAAACTATTGGCTGTTAGTTTAGAAGGAAGTGTGGGGTAATATTAGTTGAAAAGTTAGAAAGTTTAAAAGTTGTATGGCAAAAGTCGAAAAGATTGAGGAGTTGGTAGTTTGGCAATTAGCGATTGAATTAACAAATTCAATTTATAAAATAACAAACAATAGTTCATTTAACAGAGATTTTGCTTTAAGAGACCAGATTAGGAAGTCAGCAATTTCAGTACCTTCTAATATTGCAGAAGGGTTTGAGCGGAATAGCACTAATCAGTTTTTATACTTTTTAGTAATTGCGAAAGGATCAGCAGGAGAATTAAGAACACAATTATTGATTGCGAAAAATCAGAATTATATAGAAGAAGTAAAATTTGAAAAAATAAATAAAGAGGCATTAGAGGTAAGCAAAAAATTAGGCTCCTTCATAACTTATTTGAAAGAATTTAAATCAAAAGCAAACCTTAAAACCTTGCAACATTAGAACCTTACAACTTTTAAAATGTTATCAATTAAAAATCTACATGCGTCCATTGACGGGAAAGAAATTCTGAGAGGAATTAATTTAGAAATTAAAGCAGGAGAAATTCATGCTATTATGGGACCGAATGGTTCTGGGAAAAGCACATTGTCGGCTGTACTTGCTGGTCGTGAAGACTATGAAGTAACCGAAGGCTCCGTAACTTTTAATGGAAAAGAATTGTTGGAATTGTCTCCGGAAGATAGGGCAAGAGAAGGTGTGTTTTTAGCATTTCAATATCCTGTAGAAATTCCAGGAGTTAGTAATATCAACTTTTTGAAAACAGCTATTAATGAAATTCGTGCATACAAAGGACAAAATTCTATGGAAGCGAAAGACTTTTTAGCTATGGTAAAAGAAAAACAAAAATTGGTGGAGTTGGATGGTAAATTAGCAAACAGAAGTGTGAACGAAGGATTTAGTGGTGGTGAAAAAAAACGTAACGAAATTTTTCAAATGGCGATGTTGGAACCAAAGTTGGCGATATTGGATGAAACAGATAGCGGTTTAGATATTGATGCCTTAAGAATTGTAGCTGCGGGAGTAAATAAATTAAAGTCGAAAGACAATGCAACCATTGTGATTACACACTACCAACGTTTGTTGGATTATATCGTTCCGGATTTTGTGCACATTTTATATAATGGACAAATTGTAAAATCGGGGACAAAAGAATTGGCTTTGGAGCTGGAAGAAAAAGGATATGATTTTATAAAAGAAGAAGTTGGGATATAGGCCCAGTA
>JAHEYB010000049.1:19557-22146 GCA_023251805.1 Bacteroidota bacterium
TCTTTCAAAACTAAATTCACTTCCCAAAGGATTAGAAATTAAAAACATTTCTGAGGCAAATACAACGCATTATTCAAAATATGCGGATGTAAATTCTGACCCATTTATTGCTTTAAACACAGTATTGGCAGCAGGAGGCGTTTTTGTTCAAGTGCAAAAAAATGCAATGATTGAAACTCCCATTCACATTCTTCATATTTCTTCTGTTTCTGAAAACACTATTTTAAATTCTCGTAATTTAATTGTGGTAGAAGAAAACGCACAAGTAAAAATTGTAGAATCATATTTAACGATTGATTCATCTGCGAAAGGATTTAACAATACATTGACTGAAATTGTGGTAAAAGCAAATGCGATTGTAGATCATTATAAAATTCAGGATGAAGGTGATTATGGCAACTTAGTTGCTACAACACAGTCGGTTCAGAAAAAACAAAGTACATTTTCAACGCATACATTTACTTTAAGTGGAGCATTGGTTCGTAACAATTTAACGATGGTGTTGGATGGTGAATACATCGAATCACATTTGAATGGCTTGTATTTGACAAATGGGAATCAAGTGGTGGACAATCACACCTTGGTGGATCATCAAAAGCCAAATTGTAATAGCAATGAGCTTTATAAAGGAATTATTGAAGATAAATCAGCTGCAACATTTAATGGAAAAATATATGTTAGAAAGGATGCACAAAAAACAAATGCATTTCAGTCCAACAAAAACATTCTATTGAGTGATGATGGAACCATCAACACAAAACCACAATTGGAAATTTACGCAGACGATGTAAAATGTTCGCACGGAACATCTACAGGAAAATTGGATGCCGATAAAGTATTTTATCTTAGAGCAAGAGGTTTGAGTGAAGCAAGTGCTAAAAAATTATTGATGCGCGCATTTGCTTCAGAAGTGGTAGATACTATTAAGATTGATGCTTTGCGTGAATATGTAGAAACAAAAATTTCAAAACGATTCGAATAAACAAATTTTCGTATTTTTGTATAAACAATCAGTTATGTCAAGCACGGCAATCAAATCGAATTTCCATAAACTTATTGATAAAATTGAGAACGAAAGTCTGTTGAAGCAATTTTATCAGGCTTTATTGTTTTCTACTAATAAAGAAGGAAAACTTTGGAATACTTTAACCAAAAAGGAACAAGAAGAGCTATTGATTTCTTACGAAGAAAGTTTAGATGAAAATAATTTGATTGCACTAAGTGATGTGAAGGAGAAATATAAAAAATGGCTCTCCAAGTAGTTGTCTCTAAAAGAGCGGACAAAAATTTGGGTAAAATCCTCGCCTATATTCACTCTGAATTTGGTGAAAGCACCACAATTAAAATAACCAAAAAAATATTTTCTTGTATCGAATTAATATCTGAATTTCCTGATGTTGGCACAGTTGAAATAAAAGATAAAGGCATTAGAGGTTTTTTAATTAAAAGGCAATTGAAGATATTTTATAGAATTGAAAAAAATAGATTAATTATTGTTAATTTATTTGATACACGACAGCACCCCAAGAAGAAATTGAAATAATTTATGCTTTTCAAAAATAAAAATCTTCTTTTATTACATTTTATAGTTCTCATCTGGGGTTGGTCGCCAATTCTTGGTAAATTAATCAATATTGAAGGGGTTGTTGCCTTTCAATTGGTTTGGTTCCGAATGTTGATTACAGTCGCCACTGTTGCATCTTACTTAATTCTAACAAAGCAAAACATAAAACTTCCCAGAAAGGATGTTTACCAACTAATTGGAATAGGTGCAATCATTGCATTTCATTGGTTTTGCTTTTACAATGCAATAAATGTTTCCAACGTCTCCGTAACATTGGTTGCGTTTGCAACAGGGACTTTATTCACTTCTATTGTTGAACCCATTTTTTATAAGCGAAAAATCATTCGCTATGAAATAGCATTCGGTATGGTAATTATCGGAGCGATTGCCTTAATTTTTCAGGTTGAAACCCAATACACTTTGGGAATTATATTTGGTATGTTGGCAGCACTTACTTCTTCTTTTTTTACAGTGTTTAATGGTTTGTTAGTGAGAAGAATTCCTTCACCTGTAATTGCTATTTATGAATTAACCGGTGGTTTTTTAGTGCTTACTGTTTACTTATTTTTTACCGGAGAATTTACTCCCAAATTCTTCTCCATTTCACCTGGAGCTTGGGGCTGGTTGGGTATATTATCCATTTTAGGAACCGCTTTTCCATTTATTGCAAGTGTAAACTTGATGAAAAAAATCAGTCCGTATACCGTTACACTTACTGTAAATTTAGAAACTGTTTATGGAATTATCATTGCCTATATTTTATGGAAAAAAGATGAAGCAATGACTCCTGGGTTCTATTTAGGAACACTAATTATATTGGCGACCATTTTTGGAAATGGCTTATTAAAGCAATATCTGAAAAAGGATATGCAATAATACCGATACGGAAGCTGTAATAGTCCAATCCGAAAAAAAATCGGATGGCCTCTAACAGCTTCTCCCTGCCTAGTCGGCAGGCAGGTATCGGCATTTACAATACTAAGCATGAAATAGTCCAAAGGCTATTTCATGCTTAGTATTGGTAT
>JAHEYB010000071.1 GCA_023251805.1 Bacteroidota bacterium
TATTTTGGTTGGTATTGTTGTTCTGGTTCATCATATTATTCATTTGATTTCCCATACCCATTCCCATACCCATTCCTAAACCTGCGCCCATCATGCTATTCCCATTTTCAGCAGCTTTTTCCATAGCGTTTGCTCCTTGAAATTGTGTGTATGCATTTAAGTTTCCAATAATTCCCATGCTACTTCTTTTATCTAATGCTGCTTCTACTTCAGGAGGCAATGAAATATTTTCAATCAACAATTTGGTAACTTCAATTCCCATTTCTTTGAACTCAGGATTGATTTTATCACCAATCAATTTCGACATCTCATCATAATTAGATGCCATATCCAACACAGGAATTTTACTTTCAGCAATCGCATCTGTAAAACGAGTGACTACCAAATTGCGCAATTGCTCCGTAACTTCCTCTGTGGTGAAATGTTGGTCGGTCCCGGCAATCTCTTTTAAAAACTTGCTCGCATCCACAATACGAATCGCATAGTTTCCAAACGCACGAATACGAATTGGTCCAAATTCAGCATCACGCAACATAATTGGGTTTTTTGTTCCCCATTTTTGGTTTGTGAATTGCTTTGTGTTTACAAAGTATACTTCCGCTTTAAACGGACTGTTAAATCCGTATTTCCATCCACGCAACGTTGACATGATGGGCATGTTTTGTGTTTGAAGCTCATACATTCCCGGCTTGTATTCATCCGCCATTTTTCCTTCGTTCACAAAAACTGCTACTTGCGATTCTCTCACAGTAAGCTTTGCTCCCATTTTAATTTCGTTTTGGTAGCGTGGAAAACGCCATACCATTGTATCATTTGAGCTATCTGTCCACTCAATGATATCTACAAATTCGCCTTTTAATTTATCAAATAATCCCATCTTATTTAGTTATTAGTTATTGGTTGTTAGTAGTTAGTTATTGGATATTCAAACATAAACCAATTCCTTAGAATTGGCAACAAAAATTATTAATTTTCTGCTAAAACAATCAATCTGTCCTCTTCTGCAAAACGAAGCGTTTTCGATTTTACCGGATTACAATTTATTCCGTATGCTTTGGAGTTATCGTGCGACAATGCAGCAATACGGTAACCAATTGCCGTTTCACCTTTTTGTTTCGCACTTTCTATAATCGTATAAAAATTCACTTCTTCACCCGGTTTAATATAATCATTCATCGGTTTCAAATAAATCTCACTTCCATCGGCATCAAACAAATCTTCAAATACGCGCATCAAGTATTTGTTTTCTGAAACTTGTGACATTAATAAACTAATTAATTTATCACTTACAATAAAATCGTCTGCCTTTGTTACTTCAGCTAAATCTCTGTTTTTTAAATCTAACATTTCGCTCACCACTTTAATATCTTTTCCCGTTTCCTCCATCACTCTTCGTAAGTGAAGCAAACTAATTAATGTTTGAGCATCTGCATCTTGCAATTCCAATTCTTCTTTATAGCAAAGTAATTGCACACTATCGTATGAGGTAACATTTAATTCATCAATTACATTTCTTGCTGTGGTATCTGCGCAAGCAAATTCTAATTTTATATTTTTCAAATTTTCAGCAGCTTCTTTCACTTCATCGGCATGGTCATAAGAAGAAACCACCTTCATATATGAACCAGAGCCAACATAATTGTCCATTTCACGAATAATCGTAATCGCTCTTCTGTTCCAGCCCAACAATAATACTTTTTCAGAAACTACTTTTGAAGAATCCAAATTGACAATCGCTGTTGGATTCACAATTAATTTGTTGCTTTTTGAAACAACCATTGTATCATCATCTTCCGTAATCGCAATTACTTTATCTCCCTTCACTAATTTATAATCCATTGCAGGATTTATTTTCACTGTTCCATCAGCGTATTGCAAACCAATCACAGTTGAATCTTCATAAGAAACAATTGCATCGTAAAATGTTTTTCCAACCAATTCTTTTTCTTCATTGAAATAAATTTCCGCTCCGTCAAAATCCATCAACTCTGTGTAAACGATACTCAAGCCACTTTGACGGGATGTTTGAACCATAATGCGAGCAATCACATCATCTGTCAACACCAACTCCACTTCATCTTTTCCAACCATCTTCGCTACTTCCAGATTTTTTTCATCTTTTATTTCCGCAACAATATGATAAGCCGCCTCTCTTCTATCGGGATTATTTGTTATGGCCAAAATTGTTTTGATGGTCTGTGGGTCTGCATTTCCTTCTTCCGGTGCAAGAATAATGATGGAACGAGAATCTTGAGGGTTAGAAATTGCTAAATCTGATAAATCGTTTGGGCTTCCACTTCTACAAATCACTTTGGTGTTTTTTAAATCACCTAGTTTGTCGCGAATTTCATCTTCCATCTCCACTTTATCCTTATCAGCAAGAATAACAATGCGTGGATTTTTTTGATTTTCATTTGAAATAACCAATTCAGAAATGATGGTGAATACTTTTGATGACCAACCTAAAATAAGCGTATGATTTTTTTCAATTACAAAACTCCTTCCTTTGCGCAGTTGTTCTAATTTTTCTTCTATACCACTTCCTAAAACACCAATTAAAGTGGAAATAATAAAAATTCCACCCAATGTAATTAGAAAAGCAACAATACGAAAGCCCCAACCATTATCTCCTCCCATCGTTCCCGAATCGAGTGTGCGCATTAAACTTTGCCAAACACTCTCAATAAAACCCATTGGCTCTGAACCTTCGGGACTGATATTAAAAAACGACAGAACAATACCAGCTATTATCACAACCAACAATGACATCACTGCCAATAATGAAATCATGGCTATTGGCCCCTTACTCATCAAATTATCAAACTTGTATCGGAATTTTTGAGCGAAAGAAATTTTTTGCATAGGAAAACTTTTTTATGAATACAGTTTTATTGTCATTTCAAATATATACAGAAAATGGTTATACTTACAAAAAATATCAGCAGATAATGAAATCAACTCATATTATAGTAATTGGCGGAGGAGCAGCAGGTTTTTTCACTGCAATAAATTGCCCTACTTCCCCTGATATTACTGTCACTTTGCTGGAAAAAAGTTCAAAATTATTATCAAAAGTCCGTGTTTCTGGCGGAGGAAGATGCAATGTCACACATGCCTGTTTTGATAACAATTTACTTATCAAAAATTATCCCCGCGGTGAAAAAGAATTGAGAAATACATTTAGTCGATTTAGTACCTCCGATACCATCAACTGGTTCAAAGAAAAGGGAGTGGAATTAAAAACAGAGGCCGATGGACGAATGTTTCCGATTACCGATAATTCTGAAACAATTATAAACTGCTTGATGCGTGAAGCAGAAAAAAACAAAGTGACTATCAAATTAAATGTTTCTATCGAAGAAATTATTAAAAATGAAGACGGCACTTTTACTCTAAATGCCAATGGTGGCGGCAGTTTCACTTGCAACAAATTAGTGATTGCAACCGGTGGAAATGCAAAAGAAGAAGCTTATAATTGGTTAAAAAAATTGCGCCATTCTATTTCAAAACCTGTTCCATCGCTATTTACATTCAATATCCCGAACAATGATATCACTAAATTAATGGGCGTTGCCGTTCCACATGTGAAAGTTAAAATTGCAAGCACAAAATTGGAAACAGAAGGACCATTGATGATAACACATTGGGGAATGAGCGGACCGGCAGTGTTAAAAGCTTCAGCATGGGGCGCACGCCTGCTGAATGAAATGAATTATAATTTCACAGCATTCCTCTCTTGGCTACCGATGTATACAGAAGAAAAAGCCAAAATCGAATTCAATAACCAAAGAGAAGAAAATCCAGCAAAAATTATCTTTAATAGCTGTCCGTTTGAGCTCCCTAAAAGGCTTTGGGAACATTTAGTTTTAAGGGCAGGAATCTTAGAAACAACCAGATGGGCAGATTTACCTAAGAAAAGTGCCAACCTCTTGGCTCATTTTTTAATCAACGATGAATATAAAATTGAAGGCAAAACCACTTTTAAAGAAGAATTTGTGACCTGCGGTGGCATTCTTTTGAAAGAAATTGACCTTAGTACAATGGAGAGCAAAGTATTGCCTGGACTATACTTTGCAGGTGAGGTAATAGATATAGATGGCGTTACAGGCGGATTTAACTTTCAAAATGCTTGGAGTAACGCATGGATTGTGGCAAATAATATTATTTAACATTTTTTATAAATTAAATGTATATACATATAATGTATTTGTATTTAAATTTTACGTATCTTTGTATTGTAATTAGAACAAGATGGAAATAGGAAAAGAAATTAAGCAATCGAAATTTAAAAATGAGTATCAAAAAGTGCTTATCAATATTTTGTTTACGAGTGGTTGGCTGAGTTCAAAACACAATAGCAATTTAAAGCCATTTGGCATTTCTTCTCAACAATATAATTTATTACGCATTTTAAGAGGGCAATATCCAAATCCAGCGACAGTAAATTTGTTAATTGATAGAATGTTGGATAAAAATTCAAACGCTTCTCGCCTAGTAGAAAAATTAAGATTGAAAAAATTAGTAGAAAGGGCTATTTGTCCTGAAGACCGTAGAGCAGTGAATGTAATCATTACTCAGAAAGGGTTAGACTTATTAGAAGAATTGGATAAAGAGGAACTTTCTTTATTAAAAGACATGAAAAACATATCCGAAAAAGAAGCAGCTATCATCAACCAACTTTTAGATAAAATGAGAGGATAAAAAAATTTAAAATAATATATGTATATACATTAAATGTTATAATCTATAAATTAACAATTAAAAAACAATAAACAAAATGGAAACAAAAACTAAAAATGAAGTAAAAGTATGGAACGTAGATGCAAGTCACTCTAGCATACACTTCGCAGCAAAACACATGGTAATTGCTAAAACAAAAGGTTCATTTGATGTCTATAAACTAAATGTAGAAACAAATGGATTGGATTTTGAGAACGCAAAAATCGAATTAGAGATTGAAGCAAAAAGCATTAACACAAATATGCCCGACAGAGATAACCATTTAAAATCGCCCGACTTTTTTAATGTTGAGCAATTTCCTACTATCAAATTTGTATCAAAATCGTTTAAAAAAGTAAATGAAGAAGATTATATTTTAAATGGCGATATTACCATTAGAGACGTAACAAAAAACATTAACTTCAGTGTGAATTATGGTGGACAAGTAATTGATCCATGGGGAAACATCCGCTCCGGTTTTACCCTAGAAAGTAGCATCGATCGTTTCGATTTTGGATTAACATGGAATGCATTGATTGAAACTGGCGGAGCAATGGTTGGAAAAATCATTAAACTAGAAGCAGAAATTGAATTGACTACTTCAAAATAAATTATCTTTATAAACATGAAACCCTTAGAAAAGTATCTTACACCGGCATTGTTTGTAAGCCACGGCTCACCTCTGAATGCGATTGCCCAAAATGCTTATACAGCTGATTTGAATAACATAGGTGACAGCTTAAAAAATGTCAGCGCTATTTTAGTCATTTCAGCGCATTGGGAAACGAATGGAATTTCTGTTACCAATTCAGAAAACATTTCTACCTATCACGATTTTGGTGGATTTCCACAAGAATTGTTTGATGTTGAATATCCTGCAAAAGGAGCCTTATATTTGATTCCGGAAGTAGAAAAGTTGATTGCAGAGCCGATAAACAAAGATGCGACACGTGGACTGGATCACGGAGCCTGGAGCATGCTCAAACATTTATTTCCGAAAGCTGACATTCCAATTCTTCAATTAAGCTTGGATAGAAGAAAATCATTTGCCGAGCATTATGAACTTGCAAAAAAATTAATTCCTTTACGAGAACAAAATGTTTTGATTTTATTGAGTGGAAATCTTACTCACAATATATCGAATGCTGATTTTAGAAACATCGATGCGAAGCCTGTTGATTGGGCACTAGAATTTGATGAAACTATCAAAAATGCATTTCTAAAAAATGAAGTGGACACACTAGTGAATATTGAGACAGTAAGCAATGTATTTCGAATGAATCATCCGAGCAACGACCACTACCTTCCACTACTCTACTTAATGGGTTTGAAAAGTAGTGAAGACAAAGTCACATTCCCACACATGAGCTGGCAACACGCCACTTTAAGTATGAGACATATTTTATTAAACTAAAAATAGTATGAAAACGATTTTTCACAAAGCCTCAGAGCGCGGACATACTGACCATGGTTGGCT
>JAHEYB010000050.1 GCA_023251805.1 Bacteroidota bacterium
TATTAGAACAGTCTAACAACTAATAACCAACAACTATCAAGGAATAAATGGAGAACATTAGAAATTTTTGCATCATTGCCCACATCGATCACGGGAAAAGTACGCTTGCCGACCGCTTACTTGAATATACCAATACCATTAGTAAACGCGATATGCAAGCTCAGGTGTTGGATGATATGGAATTGGAGAAAGAGCGCGGAATTACCATTAAAAGTCACGCCATTCAAATGGATTATGAATTGAATGGAAAGAAATATGTACTGAATTTAATTGATACACCCGGACACGTTGATTTTTCTTATGAAGTGTCGCGTTCCATTGCTGCTTGCGAAGGTGCTTTGCTCATTGTAGATGCCGCACAAGGAATTCAGGCACAAACCATTTCCAACTTATACCTTGCTTTAGGAAATGATTTAGAGATTATTCCTATTCTCAATAAAATTGATTTACCCAGTGCCGAACCAGAAGTGGTAAAAGACCAAATTGTTGAATTATTAGGTTGTAAACGAGAAGAAATTATTCCTGCATCCGGAAAAACGGGAATGGGCGTTCATGATATTTTAGAAGCGATTGTTGCTCGTATTCCCGCTCCGAAAGGAGGCTCTAATGCACCTTTGCAAGCTTTAGTTTTTGATTCGGTTTATAATTCTTTCAGAGGAATTATCGCTTATTATAAAGTAACAAACGGTACCATTAAAAAAGGTGATAAAGTAAAATTTATGGCCACCGATAAAGAATACAATGCCGATGAAATTGGAGTGTTACGTTTGAAACAAGAACCTCGTAACGAAGTAAAAACAGGTGATGTAGGCTATATCATTTCGGGAATTAAAGATGCGCGTGAAGTAAAAGTGGGAGATACAATTACTACTGTTGCCAACCCTTGTGCAGCAGGAATTCAAGGCTTTGAAGAGGTGAAACCAATGGTGTTTGCCGGAATTTATCCTGTAGATACTGAAGATTTTGAAGAGCTGCGCTACTCCATGGAGAAACTTCAATTAAATGATGCATCGTTAACATGGGAACCTGAATCATCGGCTGCATTGGGCTTTGGATTCCGTTGCGGATTTCTTGGAATGTTACACATGGAAATTATTCAAGAACGATTGGAACGTGAATTTAACATGACCGTTATCACCACCGTTCCCAACGTTTCCTACCATGCATACAACACAAAAAACGAATTACAAATTGTAAACAATCCTGCCGATTTACCAGATCCAAGTAAACTGGACCGTGTAGAAGAACCATACATCAAAGCACAAATCATTACCAAATCGGAATACGTTGGCAACATCATGAGTTTGTGTATTGGCAAACGCGGAATTATTACCAATCAAATTTATTTAACAACTGATAGAGTTGAATTAATGTTTGATATGCCACTGGGTGAAATTGTATTTGATTTTTACGACCGACTAAAAACAATTTCAAAAGGATATGCTTCTTTTGATTATCAACCATTGGATTACCGTCAAAGTTATTTAGTGAAATTGGATATTTTATTAAATGCAGAACCTGTGGATGCATTATCATCCTTGATTCATCGCGACAATGCGTATGAATTTGGTAAAAAGATGTGTGAGAAATTAAAAGAGTTAATTCCACGTCAGCAATTCGAAATTCCTATTCAAGCTGCAATCGGAGCGAAAATTATTGCTCGTGAAACCATCAAAGCCATGCGTAAAGATGTTACTGCTAAATGTTATGGTGGTGATATTTCCCGTAAACGTAAACTGTTGGAGAAACAAAAAGAAGGAAAGAAGCGAATGCGTTCAGTGGGTAGTGTTGAAATTCCTCAAAGTGCATTTATGGCGGTGTTGAAGTTGAACGATTAAACACTACGAATTACGCCCTTCGACTCCGCTCAGGGTGACATACTAATTAAAAATCTGTGTTTATTTGAACACAATACAATGTATATCAATTAGTTACAACCATTTATTTTCGAAAATTTTTTTCTCTCTGCGTTTTCTCCGCGTTCTCTGCGGTAAAAAATCTCAAAAACCCTGTAACTTTACCAATCCTTAGTCGTCTTATACCTGAAATCGAACAAAAAACGCTACAATGACTGTCGAAGAATTCAACAAAACTGTTGATTTACATGCAGATAACCTTTACCGGTTTATCCTTAAGAACATTAAGGATTCGGAAAAGGCGCGCGACATTGTGCAGGATACGTACGAGAAAATGTGGTTAAAAGTGTCGGAAGTGGAAAGCACCAACGCCAAATCCTACATGTTTACCACTGCTTATCGCACCATGATTGACCGAATCAGAAGAGATAAGAAACAGGGCGATATGACCGAAGCTAACATGCACAGCTTAAGTTCAAACCGTCAGTACAGCGATTTAAAAGAAATATTGAATGAAGCTTTAAATAAATTACCTGAAATACAACGCTCCGTAATTTTATTACGCGATTACGAAGGATACAATTACGCTGAAATTGGCGAAATAACAAATTTGACTGAATCACAAGTAAAAGTCTACATCTTCAGAGCAAGAGGATTTTTGAAAAATTATATTGGCGCACTCGAAAATGTAATTTAGGACGATGTCCCCCTTTGAAGGGGGCAAGGGGATGGCAACAAATGTTGAATATAAGACCAAATGAGTATTAACAAACATAACTACGAAGCATTTTTTCTCGACTATCACGAGGGAAATTTGTCGCCTCAAGAGGTGGCCGATTTGTTATTGTTTGTTGAACAACATCCTGAATTAAAAGAAGAATTTGAAAGTTTTGAAAATGTAACCTTGGATGAACTTTCTGCTATCCCATTTGAAAATAAATCAATTCTCAAAAAAGAAATTACACTCGACAATAAAGAAGAATACTTTATTCGTGCTGTAGAAAATACCTTAACACCTGCTGAAAATAACTTATTAGAAAATTTTGTAAAACAACATCCCCAGTTTTTACCTGAACTTGAATTGTTTAAAAAGACAAAAGTATTTGCTGATACTTCTGTGATTTTTGAAAACAAAGAATCATTAAAAAGAATTGCTGTTACCACAGATGATTTATTAATTGCTTCTGTAGAAGGATTATTAAGCAAACAAGAAACCGCTTTATTAAATCAGCAAATTGCTGTTGATGCAGAAATGCAACACAACTATGGTTTGTACAAACAAACAAAACTTGTTGCTGATGCTTCTATCGTGTATGAAGACAAAGAAGAGCTCAAACGTAAAGAAAGAAAAATCATTCCTTTCTATTACTACGCTTCTGCAATTGCTGCTGGTATGTTATTGCTGTTCGGATTGTTTTTCTTGTTCAACAACAAAACTGATAAAGGAGAAAATTTAGCAGATAAAACAGATACAAGTATCAAGACACAAGTATCAGGACAAAAAGAAAAAGAAATAGAGAAACAAGAAAAAAACATTGCTGAAACAAACACTTCTATTAAAACAACGTCAAAAAATAAAAAACAAAATACTGTTGCTTTTAAAAAGGACAATATCATTGTAATACCTAATATCAAAGAGGAACAACCGATTGCAAACAACATCGAAAACACACCTCAACCGATCGAAAACAAAGAGCTACCTAAAAACAATGTCACCCTGAGCGTTGTCGAAGGGCAACAACCAATAACGAATAATCAAACCTTAGCTAGCAACCAAAAACCAGCAACTAATGTCACCCAGAGCGTAGTCGAAGGGCAACAATCTTCCGAATTTCTTTCGTTGCGCGAATTAGCTGCTAAAAAGTTCAAAGAAAAAACCTTGGATGATGAGACAATGGCGATGCAAAAAAAGAATGGTCGCGCAAAACGATTTACTGGTTGGGACCTAGCACAAATTGTTACTAAGGGAATTAGCAAAGTTACCGGAAGAGATTTGGAAGTAAAACCTACTTATAACGATGAAGGTGTTGTAACGGCTTATGCTTTGGGAAATAGCTTGCAACGTACTACGGGACGATAATTTACAGATTACGAATAAAAACACACCCCTAACCCCTCTATAGAGGGGAATGCATTCTTCCCTGAAACTACAAAATAAATTCACCCGTCACCCTGAGCATTCTGCGTTTAAGCAGACACATAGAAGGGCATAAATTCGTAAATAATTAGCGATTCGTAATAGTGTAATGCAATCCTTTACTTTCTTTCCTTTCTCTCGCCTGTTTGATAATAATGTACGCTACGTTGATGATGTTCCTTAGTTCACATAATTTTGGCGAGATGATGGTTGTTAAATACAATGCTTCATTCTCTTTGTACAATATTTCCAAACGATCAAATGCACGTTGTAAACGAATATCCGAACGAACAATACCTACATAGTTGGTCATAATCGCTTGCACTTCCCTCAAACTTTGTATCAACAAAACCATTTCTTCAGGATGTGCCGTTCCCTCTGCATCCCAATCAGGAATGGATTCACAATAAACTATCGATTTTGATTTTTCAATTGCATCCAATGCTGCACGATGCGCATACACAATTGCTTCTAACAATGAATTTGATGCCAAACGGTTTGCTCCATGCAATCCTGTTGATGAACATTCGCCAATGGCATATAAATTTTTGAGATTACTTCTTCCTACTTTATCTACTTTAATTCCACCACACATATAATGCGCTGCGGGAACAACC
The DNA here is from genome assembly GCA_023251805.1 of Bacteroidota bacterium. Classification (GTDB taxonomy): domain Bacteria; phylum Bacteroidota; class Bacteroidia; order 2-12-FULL-35-15; family 2-12-FULL-35-15; genus 2-12-FULL-35-15. Next base: position 4,611 of record JAHEYB010000050.1, read on the forward strand.
GGAATAAAATCTTTCGTGATGTCGATTCCTAACGATAAACATTTCTGATAAATATTCGGAAAGTGTTTTATCAATTCTTCTTTATCCAAATGACGACAATCCAAATACACATAATCATCACCACGTGTTTTCATTTCATTGTCGATTGCTCGCGCAACAATATCACGAGGCGCCAACGATTTTCTAGCATCGTATTTTTGCATGAACTCTTTTCCGTCCAATGTTTTTAAAACTCCTCCAAAACCACGCACTGCTTCCGAAACTAAAAAAGAAGGACGTTCTTCCGGATTATATAACGAAGTGGGATGAAATTGATAAAACTCCATTCCTTCCACTCTACCTTTTGCACGATATACCATTGCAACACCGTCACCAGTGGCAATCGTTGAATTGGTAGTTGTGCTATACACGTGTCCCGCTCCACCCGTTGCCATCAAAATGGTTTTGGCCAAAACAGTTTCAATTTTGTTGGTGCGCAAGTTCAGCACATACGCTCCGTAACATTCTATATCGGGTGTACGACTGTTGACTTCTTTTCCCAAATGATGTTGCGTTAATACATCAATCGCGAAATGATGATCCAGTATTTCGATGTTGGAATGTTTGTGAACTGCTGCTAACAAGGCCCGTTCAATTTCATATCCTGTATTATCCTTATGGTGTAAAATGCGATGCTCCGAATGACCTCCTTCTTTTGCTAAATCATATTCTCCACTTTTTGTTTTATCAAATTTTGCTCCCCACTCAATCAATTCATTCACGCGTTCGGTGGATTCGGTAATCACCATGCGCACAATTTCTTCATCACAAATTCCATCGCCAGCAATCAAGGTATCTAGAATGTGTTTTTCGTAGCTATCCGGACTGTACATCACAGCAGCTATTCCGCCTTGCGCATATTTTGTATTGCTCTCGTCTTCGTTCGCTTTGGTAATCATACATACCTTCCCATGCTCTGCCACTTTCAGTGCATAACTCAATCCTGCTATTCCGGAACCAATAATTAAAAAATCTGTTTTTCTTTTCATTTTTCTGCCTTCACTTCGACTCCGCTCAGTGTGACGGCTTAGTCCCTTATGACCTTAATCCTTAGAACGTCAGTCTGAGCGGAGTCGAAGACTTTCATTGTTTGAAATAAGCGATGATACTTTTTCGTATCTTTGCTATTCAAAATTACAGAAAAGATGGACACCATAGTTAAAAAACCAATCATCATATATGCGGAGAGCACACCCAACCCTTCCTCCATGAAATTTGTTGCCAATCAGTTAATGGTTCATGATGGTGCTACTGCACAATATTTATCAAAAGCAGAAACAAAAGGATCACCACTTGCTGCAAAACTTTTTGAATTTCCCTTTGTGAAAGCCGTTTTTATGGCTGCGAATTTTGTAACGATTACAAAAATAGATGCAATACAATGGGAAGAAGTAACATTGGAGTTACGCGATTTTATTCGCATTTATTTGAGCGAAGGGAAACCTGTAGTTACCGAATTACCAAAAACAGAAGTTGCTATTGACAATACGTTCACAGAAAAAAAAGAAGTATTTACAGAACACAGCGCACCTACAACTGAAATTGAAGTGAAAATTGTGGAAGCATTGGAACAATATATTCGTCCGGCTGTTGAAGGCGATGGAGGAAGCATTACCTTCAAAAGTTTTATTGATGGAATTGTAACTGTACAATTACGCGGAGCATGCAGTGGTTGTCCTTCTTCTACAATAACTTTAAAAGCCGGAATTGAAGGATTATTAAAACGAATGATTCCTGAAGTAAAGGAAGTTGTTTCGGAAGCTGTGTAGTATGTTTTAAAGTTGAAAGGTTACAAAGTTGTAACGTTGAATATCCAAAAATTAAAAGTCCAATTTGCTTGAACAAATTGGACTTTTTTTATTTTAAGCGGCTAGAACCTTTTAACTTTCCAACCTTGTAACCTTCTAACTAGTTCTTAATTATCTTCTTAGTTACCACATTTTCATCTGTGATGATTTGCAAATAATAAATTCCGCTTGCATTTTTATCTAGGCCAATACGTTTTGTGTTTTTTCCAACCACTCCAATTATTTCTTCTGAAAGAATTAATTGTCCTGTAACATTCATCACATTTATTTTTACCTCGCTTGATTTTTCAAGAACATATTCCAATGTGAAATCAGCCGATGTAGGATTTGGATAAACGCTTAGCATCAATGTATTTGTATTTTCATTCACACCAACATCATTTATTGTAATCACAGCCGAAACGGTTGAGCAACCAAGTGAATTAAATACTTCAACATAATAATTACCATTCAACGTAAAATTATAATTTTGAGTAGTTGCCCCTGCAATTGGTGAACCATTATAATACCATTGATATGCATAATAAGAAGGGGTACACATCAGTGAATCTAACACTTCAGCAACAGAAGGCAAACCCGGATTTCCTAAAACAAAAATACAAACAGTATCTGAATTTTGACAACCACCTGCAGCTGTTCCAACAACAACATAACATGTATTAACTGTTGGTCCTGCAATGGGGTTCGCAATATTTGGATCGCTTAAAGATGCAGCAGGGGTCCACACATACGATACGCCTCCAGTAGCTAATAATGGAATATTTGTACTCAAGCATGTACTGTCATCCGGCCCGGCATTAATTGGTGGCAATGAAAATACGGTAACAGTTTGCGTAGCTGTTGAAGAACAACCTGTACCATTTGTAATGGTAACGGTATATGTTCCTGAAGTTGATACTGTTATTGAAGCTGTGGTGTCAGTTGTGCTCCACAAATAAGAAGTGGCAGCGGCAGCAGTTAAAGTAACGGAGCCACCGATACAAAAAGATGTTGGACCACTCGGAGTAATACTAGGTGAAGGCAAAGGAACAACAGTAACAACAATTGTATCATTGTCAACACAACCACTTCCATTTGTAATTGCAACTACATAAGTTGTGGTAACTGTAGGATTTGCAATTGGGTTAGCAATATTTGTGAAATTTAATCCTGTTGCCGGAGTCCAAGCATAACTTACTGCTCCGGGGGCCGATGAATTTAATTGAACCGAACTACCATTACAAATGGATGTATCATTTCCTGCATCCGATTTTAGTTGACAGTACTTTATAGTTTCATAATCTTCAAAAGAACCAGCACCTCTACTCAAACCAGTGACAAAAACATTTCCAATTCCATCAACAGCAATTGCTGCAGCCTGGTCGGAATTGTTACCTGTACCATTATATTTTGTTATCCACTCCTGTGCTCCCGTTGGATCATATTTAATGGTCATATAATCGTTATTGCTAGCAGTGGTTAAGCTATAACCTGTAATGTAAACATTTCCTCCTGCATCAACAGCTATTGCTTTTCCTTCATCGTAATCAGCGGAAGGACCGTTGTAACGAGCCGTCCATTGTGAAACACCTGTGCTATTATATTTAATCGTAACCGCATCTTCTGCATCACTTCCTGCACCAACACTTCTTCCTGTTATATATACGTTGCCTGATACATCCAACGCTATAGCATTTGCACGATCTACATCATTTCCTGTTCCGTTGTATCGAGTTGCCCATTGCTGAACTCCTGCCGAATTATACATGACAGTTCCATAATCGTAATTCAATAATACCAAGGTTTGAGTAATGCCTGTTACATATACATTGCCCGCAGCATCCACAGCAATAGCATGTGCTTCGTCATAGTTTGCATCCGGACTATTATATTCTGTTGCCCATTGCTGAGCACCCGCTAAATTGTATTTAATAGTAATGTAATTGAAATCAGCAGCAGTACTGCGGAAGGTATAACCAGTAACATAAGATGTTCCAGTAACTGCATCTACATAAATAGCATAACCTGCATCAATATCTCCACCAGCTCCTTCAAAGCGATTTGCGAATTGCTGAACCCCTGCAGAGTTGTATCTTACAGTAGTACACGCACTGTTACTTCCTGCTCCATCACTGGTTCCTGTCACAAAAACATTTCCTGCGTTATCTACTCCTACATCCCATGCTTCATCCGTTCCCGCTGCTGTATTTGTATAACGAGATGCCCATTGTTGCACACCTGCTGAATTATATTTTACTGTTGCATAATCATATCCACCTGCACCTAAGCTCCAGCCAGTAACATATACGTTACCAGAGCCATCTACTGTAATCGAATGCGCTTCATCCAAGCCGTTTCCCGGACCATTGTATTCTGTGCGCCAAACCTGAGCTCCTAAAGCATCGTATTTTATAGTAACATAATCAAAACCTCCGCTTACACCACGTCCAAGGCCTGTTACATAGGTATTTCCTGATGCATCTAAAAACAAGTCCTCTGCCCTGTCTGAAAAGCTTCCAGCACTGGTGTAACGTGTTTGCCATTGAATATTTATCTGAGCATTAATCGCAAAAATGGAACTTCCCGAAATAAAAATAGATAGTAGTATTTTTTTCATGTTTCTATGAAATATGTTTAGTCAAAACTAAGCTTTTTTATTATAAATATGACAATTTTAGAGATAAAAATTTGGGTTAAAAGAATTTTTCTTATATTTACATTTCTAATTTATACGGACTTAAACATCGAATTGAATGAAGAATAAATTACTCCTCCTAATTATTTTCATCTTCTTTCTACCATTTGTTTCAAATGCTACTCACATTGTTGGTGGATCGCTGACGTACGAACAATTAGGTGGCTCAACCTATCGTATTACTTTACATTTGTACCGTGACTGTAAGCCAGGAAGTGCTGCGTTCCCTAATCCAGTAACAATTACTGTCACTAACAATTGCGGAGGAGGAATAACAAGTTTCAACATTCCTTTTCCAGGAGCAACTGTAGTTCCGCCAAACATTGATACATGTGCTGTAAATCCGGGTATTTGTTTAGAAGAAGCAACTTATACAAAAGTAGTGAGTGGTCTTCCGCCTAGAGTTGGAGGATATGATCTTTACTATCAATATTGTTGTCATAATTCCACCTTATTAAATATGGTGAGCCCGTTGACAACCGGAGATACATGGTATGCCCACATTCCGGATAATGGTGTTGTAATTGCTAACAGCAGTCCTAAATGGATAAAACCACCACCTGTGTTTGTTTGTCAAGGCCTTAGCATGGTTGTGAACCATGCAGCAACAGATGCGGACGGAGATTCATTAGTATATTCATTGTACACACCTTATTCAGATGCTGCTTTATCATGGCCAGGATGCGTTTTCACTCCTACTCCTATTACTTGGTCGAGTACCTATGGCGCTAATAACCCTTTAGATGCTTCCACTCCTGGCTCCTTGACAATAAGTCCTACGGGTATTATCAATGGTATTCCACCTATAATTGGACAATTCACTGCTGGCGTTAGATGCGAAGAATACAGAAACGGTGTGAAGATTGGAGAGATTTTACGAGATTTTCAATTCAACGTTGTAAACTGTCCACCTGTTGCTGTTGCTAGTTTTACATCCGGTGGAGCTTGTAACGGAACTACTATCACCTTTACCAACACAACAACTCCTTCCGCAAATACTTATTTGTGGGATTTTGGTGATGGCTCTCCTACATCAACAGTAACAAGCCCAACGCACACTTACCCGGGATTAGGAACCTATACTGCAACTTTAATTATCAATGATGGAACGCCTTGTGCCGATACTTCTATACAAATAGTAAATATTTCTTATGTCATTTCCGACTTTGTTAGTGATGCTCCTAATTGTATGGGCTTACCAATCAATTTTACGGATACATCTACAGTGGATCCCGGAAGCACAATTGTTGCTTGGAGCTGGAATTTTGGGGATGCAGGAACGAGTTCGTTGCAAGACCCTACTCACGTTTATGGAGCAGGCGGAACATATAACGTTAGCTTGATTACCACCACTGCTGCTGGTTGTAAGGATACTATTATTTATCCTGTTTTTATTCAAGGAAATCCAATTGCAAATGCTGGTGGTGACACTATTAGTTGTACTAATAATTCTACTATCACTTTGGGTGGAACAGTTTTAAATGCCGGAGGCGGAATTTGGCTTGGAACTGGTGCGTTTAATCCTACTGATAGCACACTCAATGCAACCTATACTCCCACTGCCGGAGCTATTGCTTTAGGTGCCGATACACTTACTCTATACACATACACAAATGGATTCTGTCCTGCTGATACCGACCAAGTAATTATTAGTTTTTATGCTGGACCAACTGCTAATGGCGGTCCGGATATTTTTGTTTGTAAGGATACTGTTAGCGTTCCTGTGTGCGGTACTATCACAGTTGCCAGCGGAGGCATCTGGACCACATCAGGCTCCGGAACTTTTGTTAGTCCTACATCTCTTTGCACGAATTATATTCCTAGCACAGCTGATACCACTGCAGGTGTTGTGAATTTGTACATCACCACTACAGGAAATGGAAATTGTATTGCCGCAGCAGATACGGTTATTGTTACATTCACAGGAACACCTGTTGCTGTTATTACTTCAGCAGATAGCTCTTGTGCCGGAAATCCTGTTAACTTAAATGCTACAGTTACTACAGGTAGCGGAATCTGGACGAGCAGCGGAACAGGAACTTTTTCTCCTAGCGATACTACTATCAACGGGGTGTATTTACCAAGTGGTGCTGATGATACTGCCGGAGGTGTAATTTTAATTTTTACTTCTACCAATAATGGAGGCTGTCGTTCAAATGCAGATACTATTGGTATAACTCTTATTCCTTCACCCACTGCTGCCTACTCAAGCGTTAGTGCTTGTCCGCAAGACACCGTTTCATTTACCGATGCCTCTTCTGCTTCTGTTGGTTCTATTGTTAGCTGGAGCTGGAATTTTGGTGATGCAGGAACAAGTGCCTTGCAAGATCCAACACATATTTATGGAACAGGCGGGCCATACACCGTAAGCTTAATTGTTACTTCAACAAATGGTTGTGTGGATACAATGACACAAATCGTAAACGTGTTTGAAAAACCTGTTGCGAATTTCAATGCAAACGGAATTTGTTTGTCGGACGGAACAGTTTATACTGATTTATCTACCGTTGGCGGTGGAGCAACCATTACAACTTGGGATTGGACATTTGGTGATGGTAGCACTAACAGTACCATTCAAAATCCTTCGCACAATTTTCCTTCGGCAGCAAGTTACAATACTCAATTAATTGTAACCTCATCGCAAGGTTGTGTGGATACCATCGTGCAGGCGGTTACTGTTTTGCCTGGGCCAACTGCTAATTTCACAGCAGACGATTTTACCGGAAATGTAAATCAGTTAATATCATTTAGTGACCAATCTACCAACGGCCCTATTTCTTGGTTCTGGGATTTTGGAGATGGTGCTTCTGATTCTACTTCTACTTTACAAAACCCAACGCATATTTACGGACAAGGTGGACCATACGATGTATGTTTAATTGTAACAGATATCAATGGTTGTTCCGATACCATTTGTAAAACAGAAATTATTTCTATGCCTCCGGATGTTCCAACAGGATTCAGCCCGAATGGCGATGGCGAAAATGATGTATTCTATGTGTATGGTGGACCATTCAAAGAATTACAATTTAAAATTTACAATAACTGGGGAGAATTAATTTTTGAAACTACTGATGCTACTTATTGTGGTGGTCATACATGTACTGGCTGGGATGGAAAACGCAAAGGCGTTGATCAAGCAATAGGCGTTTATGTATGGACAGTATCAGGAATTACCGAAGACGACAAAGAGCACAAGCTTTCGGGTGATGTTACTTTACTTCGCTAATTTATTTAGGAAACAAATTTTATGAAACACTTTTTAAATACTTCTATTTCAAAAACAATGAACAAATCAATTCTTGCCCTGATACTTTTTGTTTCAGTGAAGGTTGCTTCTGCTCAGGATTTTCACTTGTCGCAATACGATGCTCCTCCAATGTTTTTAAATCCGGCTATGACCGGAATGTTTGATGGAAAATATCGTGTGCACGGACATTATCGAACGCAGTGGATGGCTGTTGCAACAAAGCCTTTCACTACTGCTGGAATTTCTTTTGATATGCCCATTAAAAAATTCGGTGCCGGAATTCAAATATTTAATTATCGTGCCGGAGCCGGAACATATAATGTTTTGAGTGCTTTACTTTCTGTAGGTTACGATGTGGTACTCGACCACAAAAAAAATCATCATATAGCATTAGGTGTTCAAGGTGGCATCGTTCAAAAAAGTGTTGACCAAAGTAAATTATCTTTCGGAAATCAATACACTACTGCTTACGATGGTGGTTTTGATACCGGTTTACCAAATGGTGAAACATTTTCGAATTCGCATTTTATGATTCATGATATCAATGCAGGATTTTTATATTATTTTGCTAAAGATAATTCACGACTAAATCCTTTTGTTGGATTTTCTGCCTTTCACTTAACACAACCTCAAGAAACTTTTTTTGATAAAGACAATAAATTACCATTGCGTTATTATGCTCATGGTGGTGTGAAAGTAAATGTCAATGAAAAAATTCAGTTGTTGCCAAAATTCATTTATATGAAGCAAATCAACGACCAAGAATTTACTGCTACATTATTATTACACTACTTCTTAAAAAGCTCCGACACATATTTGATATTCGGGCCAACATATAGAAATAAAGATGCTGCAATTATTGAAGGTGGAATTAAAAAAGGAAATTACACGGCTCGTCTGAGCTACGACATTAATACATCTTCTTTAAAAGAAGTTTCAAATCACCGTGGTGGTTTCGAAATTTCATTAACCTACGTTGCTCGCAGAAGCAAACCTAACCCTTTAGCTAATTGCCCAAGATTGTAGTTATGAGAAGTACGAAAAATATTTTTACACTATTACTTTTATTTGTAACTGCATCTACCTTTGCTCAAAGCCGAAGAGAATGGATGGAATATGCCGATGCGGCTTATAAAAATGGAGATTATAAATCTGCCATTGCATTTTATTTAAAAGTAGTTGATAAAGGAACTTCCATTGACATTACTCGTCCCTATGAGGCAAAACCTTATTACGCTCCTCCTAAAAAAATAAAAGACAGCGCAAAAGTTGCAGTTGATACAACAAAAATTGTGACTAATGACCCTACTGAACAATACGCCATTCACCAAATTGCTGATAGTTATCGACTAAATAGCGATTATGCAAATGCTGAAATTTGGTTCAAAAAATCGGTAGATAATAAACCGGCAGATTATCCTTACGAAAAATATTGGTTGGGCGATGCTTTGATGAAAAACAAACGTTATCCCGGTGCTGCATTTAATTTTGAACAAGTAATGACCGATGCAGAAGGAAAGGACTCGGTGATGTTCAAGCAAGCTAAATTAAAAATTGCAGGATGTTATTTGGCTACCGATACCGCAAATAATAAATCAGGTGTAACGGTTGCTAAAGTGCTTGATTCAATTTTAAATTCAGGTACTGCTAGTTTTGCCGTAAACTATTATGGTGATCCAAATACCATTCAATTTACTACTGCCCGCGATGGCAACACTGTACTTGACCCGAAAAAACAAGACCCTAGATATGTTTGTGATATTTATACCTTAAAGAAAACAAATAGTGGATGGAATGATTTAAGTAAAGTATCGGGACCGGCAAACACAGAAATGCATGAAGGAGCGGGATTTTTGACATTGGACAGAAGTAATTATTTTTTTACGCGTTGGTCCACAACAAATAAAAATGAATGTTCTATTTATCTTTCAAAATCAATGAACGATAAATGGTTAGGCGCAGAAAAATTAAACGACAATATTAATCTTGCAGGTTACAAAACCATGCATCCTTCCCTTTCACCCGATGGAAGTGTTTTGTATTTCTCTTCTAACCGCCCCGGTGGTTTAGGAAAAATGGATTTGTGGTATGTGAATTTGGATGATGATAGTCGCCCTACCGGTCCACCTATTAATATGGGTCCACTATTCAATACTTCGGAAGATGAAGTAACACCATTCTTTCATTACTATACCTCTACTTTGTATTTCAGTTCAAACGGACATCCGGGATTTGGTGGATTGGATATTTTTAAATCTTCTTTTAATAGTGATTCATTGTGGTCGGCTCCTAAAAATTTAGGTTCTCCTTTTAATTCAAGTAAGGATGACGAATATTTTGTATTGGAGCGTAGCCAAAGGGCAGGTTTCTTAACATCCGACAGAGAAGAATGTAAAGATTGCACAGGAGGTGCTTGCTTGAAGATTTATTCAATTGAAAAAGATCCTTTGGTGTTCGATTTAAAAGGAACCGTTTACAATGCCGAAACCAATCAAGTAATAGCAAACTCCATGATTACGGTAAAAGATATTCGTGGTGATAAGGAACCATTTTTTATGTTTACCGATGCTGATGGTAACTATTTTACCACTTTGGATGAAGGGATGGAATTGTACTTAAAAGCTCAGAAAAACAAATTCTTTGGGGATGCCGGAAACGTTACTACTTTAGGGTTAACAGAATCTACTCACTTGGTAAAAGATTTCTTCTTATCTCCTATTCCTTCCGGAGATATCGTAATTCCTGGTATCGAGTACGATTTGGATAAAGCCACATTGCGTCCTGCTTCTAAAAAGATTTTGGATGACTTAACCGACTTCTTGAATTTGAATAACAACTTAACAGTTGAGATAAATTCACATACCGATGAACGAGGTAGTGATAAATACAACATGAAACTTTCTCAAGAAAGAGCTAAGTCATGTGTGGATTATTTAATTTCAAAAGGAATTGCTCCCGAACGTTTATTGCCTCAAGGATATGGTGAAACTAAGTTGTTGATTGAACATGCAACAACCGAAGAAGAACATCAGAAAAACAGAAGAACAGCATTCCGTCCTATTAAAGAGGGAGATATCAGAACTACTAAATAATTTCTCGGAGTGTCTGCTTCAACGCAGAATGCTCGAAATGACAAAATCGGCTACTCTTGGGATGAGAAATAAAAAATCCATCCAGATGCTTCGATCTGGATGGATTTTTTTGGCTGTCATTTCGAGCTTGTCGAGAAACAGCCTCATTCTTCTATTTTATTCTAAGCAAAAAGAACTTTCGTTTTTACATTTTGCTGATAACTCATACTTGGAGCAAATTTCTTAACGCTCTTTTTTCTTCTTCTATGATCGCGTTTGTTGCCGCAACCCGGCTTTTCCTGAACACAACCGCTATCTGCAACAACAATTAAACTAAGCGTAAGGAGTAATACAAAACGAACTAAACTGATTTTTGGGAATTTCATGTTTTTATTAATTATTTGTTTTCTTTTTTCGTCATCCAAACCCTAGCCGATTATCATTTTGAGCGTAGCCAATTTTGTCATCCCGAGCGTAGCTGAGAGACTATTGCGGAGTTCCCGGTGTAACAGTAGTTGGCGCTTTTGGCAACCAACAACCTTCGTACTTAAATGTCAATTTACTATAATAATCGCTACTGTAAAAACCCACTCTATCCAATGTAGCATCAATTTCCGATTGATCCAATCCTGCGGTTTCACGCAAACTCAACACATATATCCAGTTTTCTTTTTTACACATCCAAGAGCCATACATTTTGTAATTGATTTCCAAAAGATCCCAACTAAACTCATCTTTCTTTTTATCCGGTATAGCACACAAAGGACTCATCACCTGTAAATAAAATTTCCCGGGGGTAGTTGGAAAATCAAAAACATCTATCCATACACTTGCATCTTTAATTTTAATAGACCATTGTCCCGGTTTTGCACCGCGACTAGCAGCTACATCCATTTTCAGTCCGACTATGCTGTTTTCTATCAGCTTTCCTGTTTCTTCTATATTCATAACGATTATGTAATAATCAAGGTATTAAAATTAGTAAATATTTCAGATTTTGTCGAATAGAGAAAAAATAATTCAAAATATATTTGGTTTATAGTATAAACTAATTTATATTTGTGCCATATTTATAACATTAAGCCTCTTTATGAAACGAATTTTTAGCTTATTTACATTGATTTTATTGAGTTCTACAGCAATTTGGGCTCAAACCAAAGTTTCGGGAAAAGTACTCGATCAGAAGAAACAACCCATCCCGGGCGTAAACGTTTTTATTAAAGATACCTATGATGGAGTATCAACCGATGTGGATGGAAATTATTCTTTTGCTGCTGCCGATACCGGTGATGTTATTTTGGTATTTAGCTTTATTGGCTTCGATAAAATTGAAAAGAAAGTGCATTTGGGTTCAAAAGACTTTTCATTTAGTCCGACCATGAAAGAAGCTTTAAATGAATTGAAAGTGGTAACTATCTCCGCGGGAACCATAGAAGCCAGTGATGAAAAGAAAACCACCGTATTAAAACCATTAGATATTGTTACAACAGCAGGAGCACAAGGTGATATTGTGGGTGCATTAAAAACATTACCAGGCGCTCAACAAATTGGTGAATCAGAAGGATTATTTGTTCGCGGTGGCGAAGGAAGCGAAACAAAAACCATCATCGATGGAATGGTAGTCAACAAACCATTTTTCAGCTCCGCTCCGGATATCGCTTCTCGCGGTAGATTCTCCCCTTTCTTATTTAAAGGAACGGTTTTTAGTACGGGTGGTTATTCGGCACAATACGGGCAAGGCATGTCATCGGTGTTGGCATTGGAAACACAGGATTTACCTGATAGAACTTCTTCTACTTTAGCAATTTCTTCTGTTGGTTTGGGGGGCGGTTATAATAAACTGTGGAAAGAAAAAAATGCAAGTGCCGGTTTTGATTTAAATTATGCCAACCTTCTTCCCTATTTTAAAACAGTAAAACAAACTCCTGAATATACACGTGCTCCGCAATTTTCAGGGGGCTCAGTGAACTTCCGCAAAAAAACGTCCAGCAGCGGAATGCTAAAATTTTATGCCTACGTAAATCTTTCCGACTTAGGCATAAAAACATTGAGCATCGATAGCACCAACGGATTCAAAAATTTGTTTGAACTAAATAATAGCGATGTATATACCAATCTCACTTATAAAGAACGCTTGGGAGAAAAATTATTATTAAACATTGGAGCATCCTACAGCACAAACGTTGACAATATTAAAACATGGACAGATTCTATTCGCTCCCAAAGTGATATGACACAAGGAAGAATTGTATTGAGCAGAGGAATAGGAAAATTATCCATCATTCGAATTGGAGGAGAATATCAATACACTTTTGATGAATTTAAATTAGACGGAGCAAAAAATGGTTATAATTATCATATAAAAAATGCCATCTATGATAACTACTCTGCCGAATTTGTGGAAGCAGATATTTACATCACTCCCAAATTAGTGTGGCGCGCAGGAGCAAGAGGTGAATATACCACGCTAGAAAAAGAATATGTTATTTCTCCCCGTACATCCGTTGCATTAAAACTTGGAGATAAAAGTCAAATTTCATTGGCATACGGACAGTTCTATCAAAAACCTGACAGAGATTATATGTTTTACCCCCAAGTTCCGGGTTACAACAAAGCAACGCATTACATTGCAAACATTCAACGTGTGGATGATTTACATACTTTACGTGCTGAAGTATATTATAAAAAATACGACAACCTTACCAATGCATTGGATTCGACAAACAATGGATTTGGATACGCACAAGGATTGGATATTTTTTGGAGAGATAAAAAAACCATCGAAGGAGTTGACTATTGGATTTCGTATACTTACTTAGAAACAAAACGTAAATATCAAGCGTATCCGAAAGAAGTGACACCGCCATTTGCTGCAAAACATACAGCTTCTTTGGTTTTCAAAAAATTCTTTGAGAAATTAAATTTAAGTACGGGCTTCACGTATACCTACGCAAGCGGTCGCCCCTACTACAATCCCAACAATCCTGAATTTATGAGTGATAAAACAATTGACTATCATGCATTGGGAATAAATGGAGCGTATTTGCGTCAGATTAAAAATTGTTTTGCGGTTTTAGCTTTTTCAGTAACAAACGTTATTGGCAACGACCAAATTTTTGGATACCGTTATTCGTATGATGGAAAACAAAGCGCAGCAGTAACGCCACCGGCAAAAAGATTTTTCTTCGTAGGAGTGTTTTTATCCTTCGGGCAAAATCGTTCGAAAGAAGTGATTGATAATAACAATTAATACGAATTACGAATAAAAAAAACGAATATACGAATCTGTGTTTTCAAAAAAATAGACAATAAATAAAATAACCTCCGCGGTCCTCAGCGTAAAACTCTGCGAACTCTGCGGTAAAAAACAAACAACATGAAAAAAATCTTATCACTCTTAGCATTATTAAGCGTAACAGTTTTCGCTTTCTCACAAAATCCAAAATACATTTCAGCAATGGAAAAAAATGTAGCAGCATTGGACACCACGCGCGATGGATTAAAATTACAAGCTTTGGCAAATAACTTCGAACGAATCACTAGTGCCGAAAAAACAGAATGGCTTCCGTGTTATTATGCTGCGTATTGTTACGTAAATATGACCTACTCAACCAAAGGTGATGCAATTGATACGTATTGCGACAAAGCAGATAAATTTATTCACGTTGCTGATTCTATCAGTCCGAATAACTCAGAAATATACACCTTAAGAGCACAAATTGCTTCTGCTAGAATAAGTGTGAATCCAATGTCGCGCGGACAAAAATATGGAACCATGTCGGGCGAGTTTCGCGAAAAAGCAAAAGAATTGGACAAAACAAATCCTCGTCCGTATTATTTAGAAGGAACAGCTTATTTCTACACTCCTCCTATGTTTGGTGGCGGAAAAGACAAAGCAAAACCTGTTTTTGAAAAAGCAGCAACCATGTATGAAGCCTTTAAACCGGCAAGTAGCATTGCTCCAAACTGGGGCAAAAATTCAACACAGTATTTTATTAAAGAATGTGACAAGAAATAAAGGAGAGATTGCCGCGCTTCGCTCGCAATGACGTTTCAAAAAAAATAATTGCGGAGCATGTCCCCCTTTGAAGGGGGCAGGGGGATGAACTAATTTTAAAAATTAACTAACAATGGAAAACGAAAAAGAATTAACACAAGAAGAAAGCTTAAGAATCATTCATGAAATGATTTCAGCTGCAAAAAATGATGTAAAAGCTGATTCATTTATCTTCTTGCTATGGGGCTGGCTGGTATTTGTAGCCAGTATTGGCCAATACATTTTAATACTCATGGATAAAGAATGGAATGCAATTGTATGGTGGCTAATGCCAATTGGAGGATTGATAACTGCGATTTATTCTATTAAAAGAAATAAAAAAGACAAAACAAAAACAAATGTAACCGAATCATTAAAATATACTTGGATTGCATTTGGGGCAGCTATGCTCATCATTATGTTTTTTAATTCTATGGAATTATTTCAAGTATTGCCTTGTATTATGGTGCTTTATGGCATGGGCTTATTTTTATCAGGAGGAGCCATTAAGTTTAAACCCTTAATATTTGGTGGAATATTTTGCTGGATTTGTGCTATAGCAGGTTTTGAAATTCAAAATATTTATCAGTTGCTTATTCTTGCTACTGCTGTTTTTGGCGGGTACATTGTTCCGGGGTATCTTTTGCAAATGAATAATAAGAAATAAATAAAAAGAGAAAAATTTAAAAGTTAAAAGAAAAAATAAATATAATGTTTAAAGATTTAGATCCATTATTGCATTCTCAATTACGCTTATCAATAATGAGTTTATTGATAAGTGTGAAGGAAGCAGACTTTAGTTTTTTGAAAGAAAAAACTACTGCTACAGCCGGGAATTTGAGTGTGCAAATATCCAAGCTGGCGGAGGCAGATTACATCACCATTAAAAAAACATTTAAAGATAACTATCCGCAAACAAGCTGTCTAGTTACAAAAAAAGGAATAAAAGCATTTGAAGATTATGTAGAATCGATACAAGCTTATATTAAGAAGAATTAGGAAAGCTGAGATTGCCACTCCGCCTAAGCGGATCGCAATGACGCTCCGAAACATTAACACTAACAACTAGAAAACACAGCTACTAACAACTAATAACCAACAACTAAAAACATGAACGACAGAGACGAACAATTATGGCGCATGGCAAAAAAACGTGCCGGTTTTAAAAAGCAACTAGCTTCTTATATTATTGTAAACGGATTTTTATGGTGCATGTGGTACTTCACACAAGGCCACAGCGATTTTGATGACGTTAACGACCACAACTTTCCGTGGCCGATATGGTGCACGCTAGGATGGGGAATTGGTTTAGCATTCAGCTATTATGGTGCCTACCATAGCGATAAAGAAACCGATACCATGAAAGAATATCAAAAGTTAAAAGACAAAGAAGGAAAATAAATTTTTGTTAGAGAATAAAACCCGTTTGGATGGAGCGTAAATTATTCCGTCTCTACGGGACTTGGAAAATTGATATAAATATTGATTCTACCGATATTTAATCCCTCCGAGATTTAAAAATTTTTAAGTTAAATTTATGATACAACTATTATTGTCACGTAGGGACATAATATCTATAGTAGCAAAATTAAAATACAAAAAAACACCAAGTCCCGTAGGGACGGAATATCAAATCAGAATGTGAGAACGTATTGCAAGGCAGTTGTTCGAGGTGATTCTATTTTTAGTGGGCGAAGTGAATAGTCAACATTCATTATATTGTTGCAAACTAAAGATAGTTTCATCTTCTCATTCAACTGATAACTTATTCTGGCATCAAAAATATTGTAGCCATTATGTGTTTTCCAATAATGTGTCGCTTTAATATCATCTAAAAATTGCACGGGTGCATCGTTGTCGCTTGCAGTTAAGGTTTCGATGTCTTCAATGGCTTTATCAATATTTTGCATTTTGCTATAGTAGCGATAGCTCACACCTATTTTAATTTTACTCAACTTCATTTCCACATCCGCTTTTGCCATGTGTTTAAACCGGTATTTCAAAACATTATCAGTTGTATCCATGCTGCTATTCTTGTAACTCAGCGGGCGACCAACTCCTCCAAATGCATAATCCCTTCCATAGATACTATCAGGCGT
>JAHEYB010000051.1:0-2732 GCA_023251805.1 Bacteroidota bacterium
TAAGCGGAACGCTGTATGTTAAACCACGCTCGATACATTCATCAAGAGAATAACGAGGCGGGTCAATAAAATAATCTAAGAATTCAAGCACGAAATTATTTCGTGCATCGGATATTGGAAAGTTTTCTGCGAAAACTTTGAATAATCCTTCGTTTTGACGATTTTCAGAAGTTGTTTCTAACTGAAAAAAGTCTTGGAACGATTGAAGTTGAATATCTAAAAAATCAGGATAATCGATCTGACTTTTAATAGATGCGAAACTTATTCTTTGCGGTTTTTTAGTCTGAGCCAAGGTGCTTAAGTATTAGGTTCAATTTTCAAGATGTGCTTGTATTTGAACGAGGTTAATAAGAAAAACGATTATAATCACGATTAAAGTCAAGTACCCCATCCAAACTGTAAAGTCTGGATGAGGTTTATGACTATAAATTGTGTATTAGAAACAGCTTATTTAATCTCAACTTTAGCTCCTGCTTCTTCTAATTGTTTTTTAATTGCTTCTGCTTCTTCTTTAGAAACACCTTCTTTAAGTGGTTTTGGTGCACCGTCAACAAGGTCTTTAGATTCTTTCAAACCTAATCCTGTTAAGTCTTTCACAACTTTTACAACACCTAATTTAGCGGCACCTGCTTCAACTAAAATAACATCAAAAGATGTTTTAGCTGCTGCTGCTTCTCCGCCAGCTGCACCACCACCTGCTACAGCTACTGCTGCTGCTGCTGGTTCGATACCATACTCGTCCTTAAGGATTGTCGATAATTCTTGCACTTCTTTCACAGTTAAGTTTACTAACTGTTCAGCAATTGCTTTTACGTCTGCCATTGTATTTGATTTTTAAATTTAATTACTAGTTTAATTGTTTACTTATTCCGAAGGAACCCCTTCGGGGGAGATTTAGTGAATTGGAGACCTAGTGATTTTTCAGTTGTTGAATTTAAATTCCTCCAACTTTCTGTTCTCTATTTCTCAAATTTTCTATTTCTCCATTTTTTTGTTTTCTTTTAATGTTGCTTAATTAAGCTGCATCTTTTTTCTCTGCATTTGCCTGCAAAGCACCGATAACTCGTTTAGCCGGAGATTGAAGTAATCCAATAACTTCAGCAATAAGTTCATTTTTGCTCTTAATGTTTGCAAGAGCATCCAATTCGTTATCGCCAATGTAAATGTTTTCTTCAATGAAAGCCGCTTTCAAAATTGGCTTATCATTTTTCTTTCTAAACTCCTTAATTAATTTAGCTGGAGCATTTCCAACTTCGGTAAACATTAATGCGGTAGCGCCTTTTAGTGCAGGAATTAATCCTGTTAAGCGACTATCAGTAGCTTGTTCCAATGCTTTTTGAAGCAAGGAATTTTTTACCACTGTCATTGAAATGTTTTTTTCGAAGCAAGATCTTCTCAACTGATTTACTTTTTCAACACTTAAAGAAGAACAATCTGCCAAATAGATTTTGTTATTTGCATTTAACTTTTCTACCAGCGATTCGATAATCTTTGTTTTATCTTCTCTTTTCATTTTAATTTAGTTTTTCACTGCTTAGTGGAAGCCAAGGCAAGTGATGGTTTTGTTTTTAAAATTATTGCCCTAAGAATTTGCTGTCAATTTCAATACTTGGGCTCATTGTTGAACTCAAATAAATACTTCTAACATACTGTCCTTTTGCTGATGAAGGCTTTAATTTCATAATTGTTTGTAACAATTCATTTGCGTTATCCGCAATTTTGCTGCTATCAAAAGATGCTTTAGCAACAAGGGCTTGAACAATACCCGCTTTATCTACTTTAAAATCTATTTTGCCACCTTTTGATTCAGTAACTGCTTTACCAATTTCCATAGTAACGGTTCCTGTTTTCGGGTTAGGCATTAATCCACGTGGTCCTAATACGCGACCCAAAGCACCAACTTTACCCATAACTGAAGGCATAGTAATGATTACGTCAACATCGGTCCAACCACCTTTAATTTTTTCGATGTACTCATCCAATCCAACAAAATCAGCTCCAGCAGCTTTTGCTTCTGCTTCTTTATCAGGAGTAACAATAGCTAGCACTCGCATTGTTTTACCTGAGCCATGAGGCAAGGAAACAGATCCGCGAACCATTTGATTTGCTTTACGCGGATCAACGCCTAAACGAACGCTGATATCGATAGAAGCATCGAATTTTGTTGTTGTGATTTCTTTAACGATTTTAGCAGCATCTGCTAAAGAATACGCCTTTGTTGGGTCGTATTTAGAAAGCGCGAGCTTTCTGTTTTTTGAAATTTTTGTCATTTTATTAAAATTATGATGTGCAAACGCACGCCTAGGCGTGCTCCATCTGGTTTACTATTTTAATTTTAGAGTTGTTGAATTTTAGAGTTGTTGAATTAATTCTAAAAATCTACAAATCAAAAAATCTTACTTTTTTTTCAGAGGAGACTGACCCGTAATGTTCATCCCTAAACTACGAGCTGTTCCGGCTACCATACTCATTGCTGATTCAATTGTAAAACAATTTAAATCGGGCATTTTGCCTTCAGCAACTGTGCGGATTTGGTCCCAAGAAACGTTACCTACTTTTAAGCGGTTTGATTCTTTTGAACCTGCTTTAATTTTTGTGATTTCCAATAATGAAACTGCAACTGGTGGATGTTTTAAGATAAATTCAAATGATTTATCATTGTAAACTGTGATAATCACAGGAGTTACTTTTCCTGCTCTATCTTGAGTTCTAGCATTAAATTGCTTACAAAA
>JAHEYB010000051.1:2832-21050 GCA_023251805.1 Bacteroidota bacterium
ATTAATTTTCTTTCTCTACTTCTAGGTAACCTAATTCCAATGGAGTTTTTCTTCCAAAGATTTTTACCATTACTTCTAATTTCTTTTTCTCTTCAATCACCCTTTCAATAGTTCCAGTGAAACCGTTGAATGGGCCGTTGATTACTTTTACTGTTTCGCCAACAATAAAAGGAATGCTTATTTGCGCATCTGTTTCTGCTAAATCGTCAACTGTTCCTAAGATACGATTCACTTCAGCCAAACGCATTGGAACAGGAGCACCGCCTTTAGTTTCACCTAAAAATCCGATAACACCGGTAATATTTTTAATAACGTGAGCAACTTCACCCACCAATGCTGCTTCAACCAAAATATATCCACCATAAAAAGGGCGTTCTTTACTTACCTTTTTTCCATTGCGGATTTGATAAATTTTTTCGGTAGGAATTAAAATTTGAGATACAAAATTGCTTAGTCCCAAACGATTAATCTCTACTTCAATGTACTGCTTCACTTTTTTCTCCTGACCACTGATAGCTCTTACCACATACCATTTTTTAACAGTGTCGGTTTTTGTTTGCTCGCTCATTTTTTTAAACTCTTATTTATTAAAATAAATGGTAAATAGCTTCCATTCCCTTGTTGAATGTAAAATCCATTGCAAAAACAATCAATGCAATAATTATTGAAGCGATAGCAACAACAATAGCACTGCTTTGTAATTCGCTCCACGATGGCCAACTAACTTTATGAAAAAGCTCGTTTGTTGTTTCATCGATGTATGCTTTTAATTTGCTCATAATTTTAGTTATTGGTTATTGGTTATTAGTTATTTGGGATAGCCCTTTTAACTTTTAACTTTTAACTTTTTTACTTTTAACTTAACTGTGCACAGGTGGAGGGATTCGAACCCCCATCAAAGGTTTTGGAGACCCGTATGCTACCATTGCACCACACCTGTAAATCCTCCAAACTGTGTTATTCAAATGTTAAAAACACCGCTTTTAACATCACCCTTATATTAGTAGAAAACAGCACCCCGATATTTCGGGGCACTGTCTGTTACTAATATTGTATTATTTATTACTTAATGATTTCAGTTACCTGACCAGCTCCAACAGTTCTTCCACCCTCACGGATAGCGAAACGTAAACCTTTGTCCATAGCAACCGGAACAATTAATTTAACTGTAATTGTTACGTTATCACCAGGCATAACCATATCGCGTCCTGCTGGTAATTCAATTTCTCCAGTTACGTCAGTTGTACGTAAGTAGAACTGAGGACGGTATTTATTGTGGAATGGAGTGTGACGTCCACCTTCTTCTTTTTTCAAAACGTAGATTTCAGCTTTGAATTCAGTATGAGGAGTAATCGTACCAGGACGAACAACAACCATACCTCTACGGATATCTTTTTTATCGATACCACGCAACAATAAACCAACGTTATCACCTGCTTCACCACGGTCAAGAATTTTTCTGAACATCTCAACACCTGTGATTGTAGATTTTAATTTTTCTTGTTGCATACCAATGATTTCAACCTCATCACCTGAGTTGATAACACCTGTTTCAATTTTACCTGTCGCAACTGTACCACGACCAGTAATTGTAAACACGTCTTCAACCGGCATTAAGAATGCTTTATCAGTTTCGCGAACAGGAATAGGAATATATGTATCAACAGCATCCATCAATTCCATAATTTTCGGCATCCACTTAGCATCTTTGTTAAGACCACCTAAAGCAGAACCTTGAATGATAGGAGTATTGTCGCCATCAAATTGATAGAACGTCAACAATTCACGGATTTCCATTTCAACAAGTTCTAATAATTCAGGATCGTCCACCATATCCACTTTGTTCATGAAAACAACAATTTTAGGCACACCAACCTGGCGAGCTAAAAGGATATGTTCACGAGTTTGTGGCATTGGACCATCAGTAGCAGCAACAACTAGGATAGCACCGTCCATTTGAGCAGCACCAGTAACCATGTTCTTCACATAATCCGCGTGACCTGGACAGTCAACGTGAGCATAGTGACGGCTAGCGGTAGAATACTCAACGTGAGAAGTATTGATCGTGATACCACGTTCTTTTTCTTCAGGAGCATTATCGATAGAAGAGAAGTCTCTTACTTCAGATAAACCTTTTTCAGCCAATACAACAGTGATTGCTGCGGTTAAGGTAGTTTTACCGTGGTCAACGTGACCAATTGTTCCGATGTTTACGTGTGGTTTGGAACGGTCGAATTTTTCTTTAGCCATTGCTAGTTATTATTTAAATTGTTATTTTATATTTATTTACTTGTCAAAAATTCTTTTCAAAAAATCAGAGCTGTTGAGCAGGATTGAACTGCCGACCTCTTCCTTACCAAGGAAGTGCTCTACCACTGAGCTACAACAGCTGATTTAGTGGCATTTAATGTTTTTTTTAAAGAGTGGATTTTAGAAAATTCTAAAATCCAACTCTTTGGAGCGAAAGACCGGGCTTACTTCGTCTACGCTGTGCATAAACTTCTCGCCCGTTCTTTTTCAATGAGCGAAAGACCGGGCTCGAACCGGCCACCCTCAGCTTGGAAGGCTGACGCTCTACCAAATGAGCTACTTTCGCTTTTTAATAACCTATACTATTTTAAAGAACTATTTTATTCTATTTTTAACTCTTCTCTCTCTGTTTTGCTTCCCTTCGCCAAAGCTTCGGAAGCCAAGTGGGGAGAGAAGGATTCGAACCTTCGAAGTCGAAACAACAGATTTACAGTCTGTCCCATTTGGCCACTCTGGTATCTCCCCGACAGTATCACATTTAAAAAGAGCCGATGGAGGGATTCGAACCCCCGACCAGCTGATTACAAATCAGCTGCTCTGGCCAACTGAGCTACATCGGCAATACCTTGTAATACTATATTTTAAAAGAACTTCAGCCGATTTTAAAGTGGACAAAATACTAACCCCCTTGAAAAAGGATTGCAAATTTAGAAAACATTTGCGGAGTAACAAAAGTTTTAGAGGTTTTTTTCAAAAAAAATGCATCTTCCTTGATTTTGAGCCAGCAAATTTATCAAAATTTTGAATTTAAAGGCCTTTTACCGCTTTTTAGCGTCAAAATGGTTGTGGCTCCTGCCATTGATAGATACAAACCTACTCTTTACCTCAATTTTAGTGGGAAAACCATAGTTCGAACAATATGGAGATGCGCCTCTCGTTTTGAATCAAACAAAATATCCCCAAAGCCATGGTTTGAAGCTACACTCTACCGTTTATTAGCTTTTTTATTTTCTAAAAATTAAGAAAATGTATGCGAAAAAAGGTAGGGCTAAACTAAAAACCCAGGCCTATGAAACGCTCTCTCAAAACACCTGCTTTTCTTAGCTGTGCATTGTTCTTACTTTGCAGCTACGATAAAACCAAAAAGGAATCAAATGAACTGAACGACAAAATAGATAATCCCTATGATGTGATTATTGTTCCGGGTGTCCCGTATCAGGAACCATCCTTAAAATCTGTATTAAAAGCAAGGCTTTTATGGGCCAAATATTTGTTTGAAAGAGGAATAACAAAAAATATTATTTTCTCGGGTTCAGCAGTATACACACCCTATACAGAAGGTAAAGTGATGAAAATTTATGCCGATTCATTGGGCATTCCATTTGAAAATACGTTTGCAGAAGAAGAAGCGGAGCATAGTACTGAAAATATTTTTTACTCTGTAAAAATGGCTAGAGAGCTTGGTTTCAAAAGGATTGCTTTGGCAACAGATTATTATCAAGCAGTGCTTTTGCGAGGATATATCAAGAAAAAATTTCCGGATGTAGAAATTATTCCTATCAGTTATAAAAAAATTAATATGAAAGCGGATTGGCCTGAAATTGATGCTGAATCAGCATATGCGGATCTTTTTGTTTCCATTATTGATCGCGAAAATCGTTTCAAACGGTTTAAGGGAACAATGGGGAAGAATATAGTAGGAAATGAAAAGGACTCTTCTGTTTATAGCAGAAAAGTCCCGGTATTGGTAAAGAATTAAGCCTTTTCAAGTCCTCTCCCTGTCCTTCGACTACGCTCAGGATGATGGGAGAGGCTTAAAAAATTACAATCCTTTTACTTTTTCTTTGTGTTTTTTTACTTGCGCTTTTAAGGCGTCAATGCTAGTATCTACAGCTTCTTCAAAACTTTTGCATTGTTTTTTAGCAAACAAATCGTTACCGGCAATATGTAATTTTATTTCTGCAATTTTATTTTCAGCAGCATCGCCTTTATCCAATTTTAAAATAACTTCACTTTTTAGTATTCCACCATAGAAAGTGGTTAATTTATCAACTCGCTCTTCTACAAAAGCCAATAATTTTTTGTCTGCATTAAAATGCACTGATTGAATTTTAACTGTCATGATACTTTCCTCCTATTTTTTAAATTGTTGATTGATAATTTTATTATCCTTTTGGATGTGCTTGTTTGTGAATACTTTTTAGTTTTTCTACTGTGTTGTGCGTGTATACTTGCGTTGCAGCCAAGCTTGAGTGCCCTAGCAGTTCTTTGATTGCGTTTAAGTCGGCACCATTATTAAGCATATGTGTTGCAAAAGTGTGGCGCAAAACATGCGGACTTGTTTTGTCGATTGTTGTAATCATTGAAAGGTACTCATTCACCAAACGGTAAACAAATTTTTCGTACATTTTTTTTCCACTTTTCATTTGGAAAAGGAATTCGCTGGGAATGCTTGGTTTTTGGGAAATATAATTTTCGATACTGTTTTTTATTTCATTGTTAAAGGGGATAATGCGCTCCTTATTCCGTTTACCTAAAACCTTTATTTGACAAGCGTGTAAATCTACATTTTGCTGTTTTAGGTTGATTAATTCCGACAAACGTATGCCGCTTGCATAAAAAAGTTCTATAATTAATTTATTGCGAATTCCCTCCAAATCATCACCAAATTCAATGTTATCAATCAATTCATTCATGTTGTCCTTTTCAACAAAAACGGGTAATCGTTTGGATGTTTTTGGCGACATAATTTTTAACATTGGGTTTTCTGTGACGATGCCTTGACGCAATAAATATTTATAAAAGGTTTTAAGAGTAGTAATTTTGCGGTTTACGGAGCGGGGGCTGATTTTTTTGTCCATCATTTCCACAATCCATGAACGGATAACAGTATGATTGATTTCGGGAAGGGACTTTATTTGGTAAATCTGCTCGAGGTAAAGAAAAAACTGATCTAAATCACCTGAATAAGCCAAAATGGTATGGCTTGACAATCGTTTTTCGAATTGAAGGTATTGTAAGAAACTATCCCGGCTAGCGTTCATAAAAGAGAAAAATAGATAATGAGTTTTACGGCATTTTTCTTTCTAAGTTGTGAGAAAGATGAGAAATTTTTCAGAAATTTCAAAATCGGCTATAGAGATTTAGCTTCGTTTGGGTGAAGGCTTCGACTCCGCTCAGCCTGACGACTTAAGAACACATTCTTATCTTATTTAACAAAAAAATTGCGCAACTCTAAACTAAAAAAGGGAAAGACCTGAATACACGATTCAAATCTTTCCCTTCTTGGGAATATTTAACAAACGTAAGAAATTATGCTTCTTCGTTGCGTTGTAATTTCTCTTTATAGATAGCTTTGATTCTAGCTTCGCGATATACAACAGAAGGTTTAGTGAATTTTGAACGTTCACGTAATTCTTTTACAACACCTGTTTTTTCAAATTTCTTTTTGAATTTTTTTAGTGCTTTTTCGATTGCTTCTCCTTCTTTTACTGGTACTATTAACATCTTTTAAATTTTAGATTTGTTGAATTGTTGAATTCCAGAATTTTAAATTCGGGATGCAAATATAATTAAAAATTGGGAATTGGAAAATTAAATATTGAAAAATTGACCAAAAATTCAGAGAAAACACTTCGACTACGCTCAGTGTGACGCTCCGTAAACACAATTTTATTTCATTATTTCCCGAGCAATTACCATTTTTTGAACCTCTGAAGTTCCTTCTCCGATGGTACAAAGCTTACTATCACGATAGTATTTTTCAGCCGGAAAATCCTTTGTATAGCCATATCCGCCAAATATTTGTACCGCTTCAGTTCCCGCTCTAACTGCCACTTCAGAAGCATAGTATTTTGCATACGCCCCTTCTTTAGTCATTTTCTCTCCTTTGTTCTTTTTATCAGCTGCATAATACGTCAACAATTCTGCTGCTTCAATTTCGGTAGCCATGTCAGCTAATTTGAAAGCTATTCCTTGAAACTGAGAAATTGGTTTTCCAAATTGTTCGCGTTCTTTTGAATATTTCAATGAACACTCAAATGCTCCTTTTGCAATGCCCACTGCTAATGAAGCAATAGAGATTCTACCGCCATCCAGGACTTTCATCGCTTGCACAAATCCTTCTCCTTCTTTTCCTAACATTTGATCTTTGTGAACTCGGCAGTCTGTAAATATCAATTCTGCTGTTTCAGATGCACGCATTCCCAATTTATTTTCTTTCTTTCCAGAGCTAAAACCCGGTGTTCCTTTTTCAATAATAAAAGCGGACATTCCTTTAGAATCACCTTTCTCACCAGTACGAACAATCACTACTGCCACATTTCCAGAAATAGCATGTGTGATAAAATTTTTAGACCCATTGATTACAAAGTAATCCCCATCTTTTTTAGCTGTGGTAGTCATCCCACCTGAATCGGAACCAGTTCCTGTTTCTGTCAAGCCCCAAGCACCAATCCACTCTGCAGTTGCCAATTTTGGGAGGTATTTTTTCTTTTGTTCTTCATTACCAAATGCAAGAATGTGTCCTGTGCACAAAGAATTATGAGCCGCCATCGACAAACCTATTGATCCACAAATTTTTGATAATTCAACAATTGCCGTTACATATTCGGTATAAGAAAATCCTGACCCACCATATTCTTCCGGCACCAAAACACCCATCAATCCTAATTCCCCCAACTTTTTAAAAACTGGGACAGGAAATTCTTGGGACTCATCCCATTCCATCATTTTTGGACGAATGTGATCATCTCCAAACTTTTTTATCATATCAGCAATCATTCGCTGATTTTCATTTATGCTAAAATCCATTGTTGTAGTTTTAATGAGTAGACAAAAATATCATTTTTATTGTATTAATTATTAAAATAATTAGAGGTATGATGTAAATTATAATAGTTTAGGCTAAAGCCAAAAAATTAGAATTATTTAGTCTCCCCCGACCTAGAGGACGGGGCAAATGAAAATGAAAATTATGCAAAAGTTGGGCTAAAGCCCAGTAAATTCGGAATCATTTCATCCACGGCCTAAAGGCCGTGGCTAATGAAACTAAAATTATAAATGGTTTGGACATTAATAATTCACCAGACTAATAATATTATTAGAATAAGGACTTAATTTTTCTCTTCCTTTTAAAAAATCCAGTTCCACTACAAACGCAAATCCGGCTACTTTGCCTTTTTGCATTTCGATGAGTTTCACTGCTGCTTCTGCTGTTCCGCCTGTAGCAAGCAAATCATCGTGTATCAATACATTCCAGCCCGGTTGAATTTCATCTACTTGCATTTCTACTTTTGCGCTCCCATATTCCAAATCGTACTCATAGGCAATTTTTTTGTAGGGTAGCTTTCCCGCTTTGCGAACCAAAATAAAAGGGATGTTCATTTTATTCGCCAAGGCAAATCCGAATAAAAATCCTCTACTCTCGACACCAACTATGGCATTTATTTTTTTATCGGCAACACGATTTGCAAATTCAGCAACAATTTCATTACACAATTGTTGGTTGTGAAAAATGGGTGTAATGTCTTTGAAAAGAATTCCAGGTTTTGGGAAATCCGGAACGTCTCGTATTGTAGATTTTATTTTAGTTTCTAACATTGTGCAAATTTTTGATTTTTAGATTTCTAGAATTTTAGAGTTATAGTTCTTTTCAAATTCTCCAATTCAAAAAATCTAAAAATCTAAAATTAAATAGGGTACAATTTTACGGTATGTTTCCTCATCTACCAAATCTGTTTCCTTGATTTCATCAACAGTTTTGAATTTCCCATGATTCTTACGATAATTTACAATCCCATTGGCTACGTTCCATTTGATGTAAGTATTTTTAAAATCAGCTGTTTCGCAGGTATTGATATTTATTTTTTTAATTTTTGATACATCTATATTGATATACTTTTCAATCTCATTTAATTTTTCTTGATCAAACTTCCATATTTCTAAAAGTTGTTCTTTGGCAACAAATCCTCCAATTGAATTTCGATATTTAATAATGTTTTTTGCGTAGAAAGGGCCTATTCCTTTAATTGTAGTTAGCATTGCGGAGTCGGCTGTATTTAATTCAACAAGTGTTAATCGTTCCATTTTAGCAGAAGTTAAATTGCTAGCGGCTTCCACTTTTCCATCTTTAAAAATGGATGTCGGTTTTTCTACAGAACGTACGATTTCTGCGGGAGAACTAATTTCAATAAATGGCTCTAGGGTTTCATATTGCTCTTTGCTTAAACAATACATTTTTTTCACATCTTCTTTTGTTCTGAATTTTCCACCTTTGGATTCGTATTTTTTGATGGACTTAATTTGTTTATCGGTCAAGCCTAATCGTTTCCAATTTTCTTCCGATAAATTATTTGGATTAAAATTAAATCGTTCGGATTTGTTTTCTATCCCACTCAATCTTTCCTCTCGGTTTGCCTGTTTTTCGGAATAATTTGAATACTCTGTTTTTTCTTCAATGGCCGATTCAAATTCTTTTATATCGTTATCAAACTTAGTAAAATCAACATCTTCCTTACTAACAAAATTAGATGAGATGTTGAGATAAAGCACCAATGTGGCAATAATGCTTAATAAAATAAATACGCCATTACGTTCACGTTTGTTGAACGTAAGAAAATCGCGAAAAATGTTTTTCATAAAATTGTTTAAATTAATTTGTACTACATTTTACAAACGCCATCAAGGGCATTTTGTACAGACGTGTTATAGCGATACGGAATCTGTAATAGTCCAATCCGAAAAAAATCGGATGGCCTCTAACAGCTTCTCCCTGCCTAGCCGGCAGGCAGGTATCGGCATTTACAATACTAGGCATGAAATAGCCTTTGGACTATTTCTTACTAAGTATTAGTATTAGAGTAGTAAAATTTGGAGTAGTAAATATGTTTAGTTGAGCGCTGGCCGCTTCTGTGTCAAATAGTAAACAGGAATTCCTAAAAACACAATCAATAAACCTAATCCTGTGTTTATAGTATCGTAAATTAATAAATCAACGCAAATAGCTGTTGTTACTAAAATGTATAATGCCGGAACAATTGGATAACCAAAAGCTTTATAAGGTCGTTCGGTATCCGGTTCTTTTTTTCTAAGAATAAATATTCCAGCAATTGTTAAAATATAAAACAACAAAGATGCAAAAGTAGCATAGGTAAGCAAATCGCCATACTTGCCTGACATACACAACACACAAGCCCACACACATTGTAACCATAATGCTTTTGAAGGCACTTGTTTTTCGTTAAGTGTAGCTGCTCCTTTAAAAAACAATCCATCTTTTGCCATTGCATAAAACAATCGAGCTCCTGACAAAACCAATCCATTATTACAACCGAAAGTAGAAACCATAATCAAGATGGCCATAATGTATGCTGCAGGAGCACCAAAAATCATGGATGCTGCAGCTGCTCCAACTCTATCGTTGCTGGGAAACATAATCCCTTGACTCATTGCATCGGTTCCGTTGGGATCGCCATGCATAGGAAGTAAGGACAAATACGCTACGTTTGCTAAAATATAAATGATGGTGACAATGAGTGTTCCTAAAAATAAACTGCGTGGAATATTTTTTTTAGGGTCTTTAATTTCAGAAGCAATAAAAGTAACATTGTTCCAAGCATCACTAGAAAAAAGTGAATTAATGATAGTCGCACCCATCGCGCCAAGCAAGGCCGAACCAGCTAATGGAAGAATACTAAGTGTTCCATCGGCATTCACTGTTGTTTTACTTGCTTCCCACATATGCTCAAAATTTTGAACGAGCACATCACCTTTTATTCCGATAGCAATTCCTAAAATAATAAGAGCAAACAATGCAAACAGTTTTGCTGATGTAAAAATGAGTTGAATGGTTTTTCCATTTTGCACTCCTCTACTATTAATATACGTGAGAAAAATAACGCTTGCCATTCCAACTAATTGCGCAAACGTAATTTTAAAAGAAGTGCCAATTGCTATAATCGGGTTGTTTAATTCAGGAAAAAAAACGGAGGTGTATTTTGCAAAAGCCACAGCAACGGCAGCAATTACACCAGTTTGTATAACAGTAAAAACGGTCCACCCATAAAGAAACGAAACCATTCTTCCATAAGCACGCTGTATATAAATGTATTGTCCGCCAGCATTGGGCATCATTCCGGCCAATTCACCATAGCTCAAAGCAGCGAAAACAGTAATTAATCCGGTGAGCAACCAAACAACCAGCAACCAACCTGCAGAACCCACATCACGCGCCATTGCAGAAGTAACAATAAAAATTCCGGAGCCAATCATTGAGCCAGCAACAATGCTGGTAGCATCAATTAATCCAAGTGTACGTTTTAATTCGGGTTGATTGTGTGACATATCTATTACTTCTTCCTAAATCCCTATCCTTCGAATACGCTCAGGATGACGGGAGAAGGACTTAAAAAAAAGGACGGTTTGCCCGTCCTTTTAAAATATTTTATCTATTGATTTATTTTTTGTCTTTATTAGGGTTATTGAGTTTACTATTTTTGATGCTATATCCAAAATAGATTACAAAACCAACCGCTAACCATATAATTAATCGCAACCAAGTATCACCCGGTAAAAACACCATCATAAATAAACAAGCTGCAATTCCTAAAATTGGCACCAATGGCACTAAGGGTGTTTTAAAAGCACGCGGTAAATCAGGCTGTGTTTTACGTAAAACTAACACTCCAACACACACTAATATAAATGCTAATAGTGTTCCGATACTTGTCATTTCCCCAACAATACGAGCAGGAACAAATGCAGCAAACAAACTCACAAACAACATAAACAACAAGTTAGATTTTGAAGGTGTTTTAAATTTAGGGTGAACGGAAGAAAATACTTTTGGCAATAAACCGTCTTTACTCATTGAGAAAAATACGCGAGATTGCCCCATCAACATTACCATTATTACAGAAGAATAACCTGCAAGAATAGCAAGAATAATTGCTTTATTTAACCATGGATAAGCGGGCACAATAACGCCATTTGCTCCAACTTCGCCCATGTGATCAATTGCTACAGCAACCGGAGCAATTCCATCCGCACCTTGAAAACTAGTATAGCTGGTTACACCAGTCATAACATGTGCAAACAAGAGATACAATATTGTACAAATAGCTAACGAAGCCAAAATACCAATAGGCATATCACGTTTGGGATTTTTTGCTTCTTGCGCAGCAGTTGAAACAGCATCAAAACCAATGTATGCAAAGAAGACAATTGCAGCAGCTCTTACAATTCCGCTCATACCAAAACTACCAAAGGTTCCGGTGTTTTCAGGAATATAAGGTGTATAGTTTTCTGAATGAATATATCCCCAACCTAAAGCAATAAAAATTAACACAACAGAAACTTTTAAAGCAACAATAACTCCGTTTACAAAAGCAGATTCTTTTGTTCCTTTAACTAATAGGAGAGACATTAAAACAACAATAAATATTGCAGGAAGATTAATCATTCCATGAACAACCGTTCCATCGGCTAATGTTGCTGTATCAAAAGGGGATAAAGTCATTGCCGCTGGGAGATGAATATCATAATATCCTAAAAATTTCACAAAGTAGCGTGACCAGCTAATAGAAACTGTGGCGGCACCTACTGCATATTCCAACACCAAATCCCATCCTATAATCCAAGCAATAAACTCACCCATCGTAGCATATGAATAAGTATATGCACTTCCTGCTACTGGAATCATCGAAGCAAATTCAGCATAACACAACCCAGCAAAAGCACAAGCAACAGCTGCAATTACAAAAGAGATGGTAATAGCAGGACCGGCATTGTTTGCAGCAGCACTTCCTGTAATAGAAAAAAGACCCGCACCGATAATTGCTCCAATACCAAGGGCAACAAGAGAACGAGCTCCCAACGTACGCTTCAATCCACCAGACTCTCCTTCTGCTTCACCTTGAAGCGAACTAATTGATTTTTTTACCCAAAGATTTGCCATATTTTATTATTTTGAATGAGTTCCAAATATATATAAGTTTTGCTTATAAATCCAAATATATAAATTCCGTTTTGCTATTTTTACAAACAATATGAATATCCTTATAATCTGCATCTTTATTGTTGGATACATTGCCATTGCATTTGAACATCCAATAAAAATAAACAAATCGGCATCGGCACTTCTTACAGGTGTATTGTGTTGGACGGTGTATGTATTGTTTAGCGGAGAAAAACACATTATTTCCGAAACCTTAAATACTCACTTAGCAGATTTATCAGGAATACTTTTTTTCTTGATGGGTGCAATGACCATTGTGGAACTGATAGATGCTCACGATGGATTTGATGTAATTACCTCCCGAATAAAAACAACAAAAAAGCGCTCACTATTATTTATCATTTGTATTATCACGTTTTTTTTATCTGCCATTTTGGATAATCTTACTACTACAATTGTAATGGTTTCCTTACTAAGAAAACTTATTGAAAATAAAAACGACAGATGGTTATTTATCGGAATGGTTGTTATTGCTGCAAATGCAGGAGGAGCATGGAGTCCGATTGGAGATGTAACCACAACAATGCTTTGGATTGGCGGACAAATTTCTGCAAAAAACATTGTTTTAAAATTATTTATTCCAAGTATAGTGTGCATAGCATTTCCTATGTTTATTCTTGCTTTTCGGTTAAAAGGAAATGTCATTCGTCCGGCTATAAAAGAAGAAACCTCTGCTAATCCAACCACTTTAATCGAACGCAATGTTGTTTTCTTTCTAGGCTTAGGAGCATTATTATTTGTTCCTATTTTTAAAAGCATCACTCACTTACCACCTTTTATGGGAGTACTTTTCGGGTTAGGTATTTTATGGGTTGTAACCGAAATTATTCACAGCAGTAAAGATGATGAAGATAAAAATTCCTTGTCAGTTGTTCATGCACTTCGAAAAATTGATGTTCCCAGTATTTTATTTTTCTTAGGAATACTTATCGCAATAGCAGCTCTTCAATCAACGGGTATCTTATTGCAATTGTCGGAGCTGATGAATGAACAAATTGGCAACTTGAATATAATTGTCCCAGCGATTGGTTTATTATCTGCAATCATCGACAATGTTCCACTGGTAGCGGCAAGTATGGGAATGTATGATTTGGCAGCTTATCCAATGGATTCCTACTTGTGGGAATTTTTAGCTTTTTGCTCCGGAACAGGCGGAAGTATTTTAATAATTGGCTCTGCTGCAGGCGTTGCTGCGATGGGAATGGAGAAAATCAATTTTATCTGGTATATAAAGAAAATTTCTGGGCTTGCCCTTATCGGATATTTTGCTGGAATTATCACTTACATAGCAATTGAGTATTTCTTTTAGCTTTAACGATAGATGTTCTATCTTTGAATAATGAAAAATTATTTTCTACTATTTTTTCTTTTGAGTGGATTTGTTTGTTTCGGACAAACAGATACCGTTTTTCATTTAGATTCACTACCAGCCACACAAGAATATCAAATAAATGATCCTGGAGTAATTGTATTAACTGCTTGGAAATATCACAAAGGCGATGATAAAAAATGGGTGGAGTATAATTTTGATGATAGAAGTTGGAAATTTGTGGCGCCTGAACTTAATTTTGATTCGATTCCAGTTGGCACTTTCGAAAACATTGGCTGGTTTCGTATACACATTGAAGTAGATACCACATTGATTGACCAAACCATTGCCTTACTAATAACTCAATCGGGGGCTTCGGAAGTTTATTTGGATGGAAAACTGATTCACACCTTTGGAGTAATCGATCAAAAGAATACAACAAATGAAGTGCGTTACGACCCGCAATTTGTTCCGATGGACATTCGTTTCGAAAAAACCAGAAAGCATATTTTGGCTATTCGTTATGCCAATTCTGTTGCGCTGAGCGATTATAAAAAGGGAATTAAACTTGGCGGTTTCAATTTAAAATTTGCAAAATTGCGTGATAGCACCATTTACAAATATTTGAATTCAAATGTTCTTACCGGTATTTTCACATTTTATTTCACTTTTTTCCTTGCTCTTAGTTTTTTACATTTTGTGATTTTCCTTTATTACAAAGCAAATAAATCCAATTTATATTACAGCATATTTGCAGGAGCTTTTGGCACTTATTTTTTGTCGATAATGATAAGCGGAAATTTTATGACACCCGATTTTGTGGCGACCGTAAATCATTTAGCATCCATGCTTTCCGACTTTTACCTTCCTGCATTAATCGCCATGCTGTACAGCATTTTTTACAAAAAGATTCCAAAAATATTTTGGTTATGGTTTATACTTTTTGCGATTGATTTAATCACTAACATATTTTATGTTGACTCTCGTGCGTTTGGATATTTGCTCTTTTTTACTTTTATGATAGAGGCCCTGCGAATTATTATTGCAGCGATCTATAAAAAATTGGACGGAGCATGGATATTGGGTTCCGGGATAATTACAACCGTAGCATTTTTTGCCTTGTTTGCTATTTTAGCCATGTTTAATATACAATCGCATTTTAATACAAATGGCTGGGCCGGATTTCTTGTTGGCATACTTACAATATATGTAACATTGAGTATTCCATTATCTATGACCATTTATCTGGCCAGAGATTTTTCTAAAACAAATAAAAATCTTTCGAAAAAATTAATTGAAGTAGAAGAACTTTCTACAAAATCAATAGAGCAAGAAAAAGAAAAACAAAAAATATTATCGACACAAAATGATCGCCTAGAAGTTCAGGTAAAAGAGCGAACATGGGAAATAGAAGAGCAGAAAAAATTAATTGAAGAAAAAAACAAAGATATCACCGACAGCATAAACTATGCAAAACGAATTCAGGACGCCTTACTTCCTGAACAGGCATTATTAAGTTCTATTCTTCCCGAATCATTTATATTATTCAAACCAAAAGACATTGTTAGTGGCGATTTTTATTGGTTTACAGAATACGGCCATAAAAAAATTGTAGTTGCTGCTGATTGTACAGGTCATGGTGTTCCCGGAGCCTTAATGAGCATGATTGGAAGCAATACATTAAACAAACTAAT
Source organism: Bacteroidota bacterium (assembly GCA_023251805.1). Lineage (GTDB taxonomy): Bacteria > Bacteroidota > Bacteroidia > 2-12-FULL-35-15 > 2-12-FULL-35-15 > 2-12-FULL-35-15. The sequence goes on from JAHEYB010000051.1 coordinate 18,101, forward strand.
AACAGAAAATGGTATTACTAATCCGGGTGAAATTTTAAATGCATTGCACCTAGAGGTTAGAAAAGCATTGAAACAAAACGAAACAAAATCACAAACACGTGATGGAATGGATGTGGCCATTATTTGCATCTCAAATGACACGCTTCAATATGCAGGTGCACAGCGACCTTTGTGGATTATCAAGGATAATAACCTTACTGAAATAAAAGCGAATAAATTTTCGATTGGAGGAATCCAAAGTGAAGAAAAGCGCGTATTTACTACACAGGAATTTACAATTGAAAAAAACTCTTCCTTTTATTTAACTTCCGATGGTTATGCTGATCAGTTTGGAGGAAAAAATGGAAAAAAAATGATGACTAAAAACTTTAAAGAGTTACTTTTGACCTTGCAAAATAAATCGATGTTGGAACAAAAACAAATTCTTGACGATACTATTGAAAAATGGAAAGGCAGCAGAGAACAAATTGACGACATTTTAGTAATTGGAATAAAAATATAATTTGAAAACGAACACCCAAATAGTCTTTCTGAAAGTCATCTACACCTTAATAGCTTGTTTATTGCTATTGTTTTTATCCAACTCAGTTTCTGCTCAGAAAAAAGATTCGAGTCAATTTCAAAAAAAAATTGACTCTTTAGAATCATTGGTGACCACTGCTTCTAAGGATGAAGATAAAATTACTTACTTACTTAAAGTAGCAAAAGCTCACGAAACCAGAGATAGAATGCAAGCGTTTGACTACGCAAACATTGCGTATGCACTATCACAAAAATCAAATAACAAAAAGAAAATTGGCGAGTGCCTCAATTATTTAGGCGACTTGAATTGGTTTTCGGGAGACTATGCTTCTGCTTCCGATTGCTACTACAAAGCACTAAAATTATTTGAAGAGCTAAAAGATAAAGAAGGAATGGGAGAATGCTATCGAAACATTGGTTGGATTTATCAAGGCCAACAACGATACAAAGAAACTATAGAGTACTATAATAAATCGTTGCAAATAAATTTGTCGTTGGGTTTGACAAAAAAAATAATTGCAAATTATGATGATTTGGGAATTGTAAATAAACTGATGGGAAACTATGAGGAAGCATTGAAATACTGTAAAAAAACAATTAAATTATCAGAAGAACAAAATAGCACCAAAGGATTGGCCACCGGCTATGGAAATTTGGCAATTATTTACGTTGCAATGGGAGAATTTGATTATGCCATTGAAAACTTTCAAATCTCAAATAAACATCATGAAAGCATTGAAGATACTTATAATTGTGCTGAAGGGTATGTGGGTTTAGCAGAATGTTATTATCATGTAAAAAATTATTACAAGGCGGTTGAATATGCTGAAAAGGCAGCTGAAATTTCAAAAAAATTAGATTTCAAAACAACAGCAACTTCTGCTTACAGATTGTTGGGAGAAATTTATTCGCTTCAAAAAAATTATCAGAAAGCGTATAAATATTTGGAGTTGTTTGCCGACTTACGCGATTCAACTTATAACGAAAAAAACAGCCGACAAATCAATGAAATGTCGGCAAAATACGAATCTGAAAAAAAGGAATTAATGATTAGTTCATTAGAAAAAAACAAATTATTATCTGATGAAAAATCTGCTCAGGATAAAAAATTTAAAATTTTCCTGATTATTTTCTCAATAATGATAGCCATTTTTACGCTCTTTTTATTCAGAGGATTTTTACAAAAGAAAAAGGCGAATAATTCCCTATCTCTTGCTTACAAAGAAATTGAAGTACAAAACAAAGATATCAATGACAGTATTAATTATGCCAAACAAATTCAAAGAGCAAGGCTTCCAAATCCTTCTATTATTTTAAGTCATTTACCCGAATCCTTTGGCTTGTACAAACCAAAAGATGTGGTGAGTGGAGATTTTTATTGGTTTGCCGAACATGAAAATGGAAAACTTTTATTAGCTGCGGCAGATTGTACAGGACATGGAATTCCCGGAGCATTCATGAGTTTGATTGGTATCGATGAATTGAATCACGCGGTGTTAGAAAAGCGTCTTTCCGATACTTCATCTATTATTTCGTCTTTAAACAAAGGTGTAAAAAAAGCATTGCGTCAAAATGAACAAAATTCAATGTCGCGCGATGGAATGGACATTGCACTTTGCATATTTGATTTAAAAAATAAAACCTTGGAATATGCCGGAGCAAATCGTCCTTTATATTATGTCCGTGACAACAAATTACATGAAATTGCTCCAACTAAAGCAGCAATTGGTGGCACCACAACCAATGACCAAGAATTTAAAAGCCATACAATAGATTTACAAAAAAATGACATGATTTATGTTTTCACCGATGGTTTTGCTGATCAGTTTGGAGGAGAGAGTGGAAAAAAATACATGACAAAACGTTTCAAAGATTTATTATTAAACATCCATCATAAGACTGCTGCGGAGCAGGAAGCCATTCTCGAAAAGTCGCTGGAAGAGTGGAAAAAAGATATCAGTCAGGTTGACGATATATTGGTTATGGGAGTACGAATATAGCTCATAGGACAATTTCACGTTCCTTCGTCACCCTGAGCGAAGTAGAAGGGCGTATTATTGCAACTCATAATTTGTTTCATTTTTACAAATCGCTAATTCTTGAATTCGAGACCAATTTTGATCAATTAATGCTTGCTTTTTCTTTCTACTCCAACCTTTTAATTTTTTTTCAAAAGCAATGGCATTTATTGGACCATCAAAGATTTCATAATACACAAGCTCCAATGGTCTTCTAGAATAAGTATAACAACCTAGGATAACACCTTTGTGATGTTGCAAAAGTCTAAATTCCAAATTATTCGTAACTCCTGTGTAATATGACTTATCAGAACATAACAAAATATAAACGTACATAATTTTCATAAAAAAATTGATTTCAAAATATTGCTTTAGTGTAACAATAATGTACCCTTCGACTCCGCTCAGGG
>JAHEYB010000052.1 GCA_023251805.1 Bacteroidota bacterium
GAAAAGTAATTTATCAGAAATCATTTGGATATCATACCTACGATACAAAAATAAAAGTGAAGAACGATGATTTGTATGATATTGCTTCCATTACTAAAATAGTAGCATCCACCGCTTCACTCATGAAATTGGTGGATGAAGGGAAAGTGAATTTGGACAACCCTTTATGCTATTATTTGCCGCAATTGGAAGGAAGCAACAAACAAAATATTGTCATTCGTGAAATGATGACACATCAGGCGGGATTAAAAGACTGGATTCCGTTTTGGATAAAGACTGAGAACAAAGATGGAAGCTATAAGGAAGGAATTTACAATAAAACGCCCAACGATTTATATTTAAAGCGTGTGGCAAATGATATGTACATCAATAAAAATTATGAAGACACAATATATAAACGCATTATTGAGTCACCAATAAAAGATGTGGGCAAATATGTGTACAGCGATTTAGGATATTATTTTTTGAAAAAAATTATTGAAAAAGAAACGCAAGCAGCTTTGAATGTATATGTTCAAAACTCGTTTTATGCACCGCTTGGATTAACTACAATGGGTTATAAGCCCTTGGCGAAATTCGATTTAAACAGAATTGTTCCCACAGAGTTTGATGCAAAATTCAGAAAGCAACAAATACATGGCGATGTGCATGACCAAGGTGCTGCTATGCTTGGTGGAGTGGGTGGCCATGCCGGATTGTTTTCTGATGCAAACGATTTGGCTGTGATGATGCAGCTGTATTTAAATGGTGGAACCTATGGTGGAAAACGTTACATCGACTCAATGACGATTGCCGAATTTACAAAATGCCAGTATTGTAAGGATAATAGACGAGCAATTGGATTTGATAAACCGGAGACAAACAAAGACAAAGAAAACCCAGTGGTTTCTGGTGCCTCTCCGGAAAGCTTTGGACATACAGGTTTTACAGGAACAATGGCTTGGGCAGATCCAAAGACAGGATTGATTTATGTATTTCTATCCAACAGAGTGTATCCAGATGCAGATGAAAACAAACTTTCGAAATCAGGAATACGAGGAAAAATACACGGAGTGATTTACGATGCAGTAAAATAAATCTACATCCTCTCAGGAACTTCAATACCCAATAAACCCATACTCGCTTTGATTGCAATACCAATTGTTTTGGCCAATTGCAAACGGAAAAGTATCAAATCTTTTTGCTCTTCTTTTAAAATCGGGGTTTCATGATAATATTGACTGAATTCCTTAGCTAAATCATAAACGTAGTTGGCGATAAGTGCCGGACTCAATTCATTTGCTGCCTGTTGCAAAATAGGATTGAAGCTATAAAGTTTAATAATTAATTCTTTTTCCTTTGGTAACAATGTTACGTTATGAGTAAATACATCAATGTCCTCAAAGTTCCATCCCTCTTTTGCTTTTCTTAGCAAGGCTTGAATTCTCACATAATTAAATTGTATGAAAGGTGCTGTGTTTCCATTAAAGTCAATCGATTCAGCAGGATTGAAAAGCATTTTCTTTTTCGGATCAATTTTGAGCATAAAATATTTTAATGCTCCCAACCCGATTGTTTTGTAAAGATGATTGGCTTCATCTTCTGTCAAACCTTCTACTTTTCCTAATGCTTTTGTTGTTTCAGCAGCAGTATCAATCATCACTTGCATTAAATCATCTGCATCCACTACTGTTCCTTCCCGCGATTTCATTTTGCCTTCTGGTAATTCAACCATTCCGTATGATAAGTGGTGTAAGTCGTTTGCCCATTCGTAACCTAATTTTTTAAGAATTAGAAACAATACTTTAAAATGATAATCTTGTTCGTTTCCAACGGTATAAATCATTTTAGAAAAATTCACTTGCTGCTGACGCAATAAGGCAGTCCCCAAATCTTGTGTCATGTAAACGGATGTTCCATCAGAACGTAGCAATGTTTTTTCATCCAAGCCATCAGCAGTTAAATCGATGTAAATGGATTTATCGGGACGTGTTTTTAAAACACCTTTTGCTAATCCTGTATCAATAATTTCTTTTCCTAATAAATAGGTATTGCTTTCATAATAGATGCTATCAAAGTCGACACCCATCATTTTGTAGGTTTCCTCAAAACCTTTGTATACCCAGCTATTCATCATTTCCCACAAAGCTCTTACATCTTTGTCGTTTGCTTCCCATTTCAACAACATCTCTTGTGCTTCCAACATCAGTGGCGCATTCTTTTTCGCTTCTTCTTCTGTCACACTGAGCGGAGTCGAAGTGCCATCCGTCATCAGACGTGCAACTTCTGTCTTATAATGTTTATCAAATTCTACATAATATTTCCCAACCAAATGATCGCCTTTGATACCTGACAATTCAGGCGTTTCCCCATTTCCCCATTTTTGCCAGGCAATCATGCTTTTGCAAATGTGAATTCCACGATCGTTTACTATATTGGTTTTGATGACTTTATTCCCTGTCGCTTTTAATATTTCTGCAACCGAAAATCCTAAGAGATTATTACGAACATGGCCCAAGTGAATGGGTTTGTTGGTATTGGGCGAACAATATTCCACCATCACTGTTTTTGCATTTGCGGATGGAGTAGAGGTGAAGAATGGTTTGCCATTAATCGATTTAAAATAGTTTAACCAAAACGAATCGGCAATCACTAAATTCAAAAAACCTTTTACAACATTAAAATCGGCTATTTCAGTAACATTTGCTTTAAGATATGTCCCAATATCGTTCGCAGTATCTTCTGGTTTTTTCTTTGAAATTTTCAGAAAATTAAAAACAACAAAGGTTAAGTCGCCCGTAAAATCGGGATTGGTTTTTTCAAAAGCTATTTTATCAGACGAAGCACCGTAAAGCGATTGTAATGCTTCAGCAGTTTTTTCAGTCAGTTTTTGTTCTAAGGTCATTTAAAATAGTTGTTGATTTTTAGAATTTTAGAGTTGGAGATTTCTTGTTCATCGTCAATTCTGAAATTCAACGCAAATGTAAGAAAAGTCTCACAGAGTTTTTTTGAAAAATAAGTATACAATTTTTCTGGCTTTTGACTGGAGAGGCTTGCTCTCCATCGCGAATAAAACATCGCGATTTTTCCTCTTTCAACTTCCCTTACACATCCGTTAAAACATCAAAACCTTTTAAACTCCCAACAATAGCCAATCCTGTGACTTTTTCGGCTACTTTTTTATTCTTTATTTTTCCTGCAATTTGATTCAACGTTGCGCCCGAACCAATGGCATCATCAATCAAAATGATGTGTTTGAAGGTACGTTTGTCGCTAATCATAAATGTGTTTTCTGCATTTACAATGCGTTCATCCAATTTGGAAAGCGACTTTTGTGGAATTGGAATGATTCCGCTTAATTTTTTTATTTCAATAATGGGGAGGGGTATTTGCAAATTGTTTTGAATAAATTTCATTATTTGTACTTCTCGTCTAATGGTTGGAGGCACAAATCCTATCGAATCGGCTCCTGAATGCTTTACAAATGAAATAATTCGTTCCCGAATTTCATCCATCATTAATTTCATTAAGAATTTGTTTTGCCCTTGCTTCGCGAAGTGGAGGAGAGTGCCGAGCCGAGTTTTTCCATAGCGCTCAATAGCATAAAAATCAAGATAGAAGAGATAATCCAGATGTATTTTGTCATAGCCTTTTGTGTTTTTTAGTTTTTCAAATCCATTAATGTTTCCTTGTTTGTTGTAATTTGATTGCTGTTTTTTCTTTGTGTCAATAAATTCTTTCAATGTTTTTTGAGTGTTCAAATTTCTTTTTTTGCACCAATAATCAAAGCCTTCAATGCTTTCCAATAGCTTTCCTGTCTCGGTTACAACTAAAAATTCTTCCGCCAAAAATCTTCTTTCTTTTTCTGAAATAAGCGGTGTAGAAGCCTTTTCTACTTTATTTTTTGATTGAAATCTGTAAACTGTTTTTGGTGTTCGTCCATATTTTTCTACAAAACCATTGTCAAGCAATTGCCGCATAACAATGTGAACCATTTGTTTTGACGCACTTAGCCGATCGGTAATTTCTTTTATACTCAGTTCGTTCTGAGTTTCAAAGAGTGTTAGTAGGTCTGTTTTTATACTCATTTTACTATTTACTATCAAAAGTCAAATGTAGTAAATATTTGCTTACCCTCACAAAAAAAGCGTTCTGAATTTTCAGAACGCTTTTTTTAGCTTAATAGAGAATAAAAATCTTTAAAGAATTCTCCTAAATTTTTAATTCTCCAACTCTCCACCGAAGGGGCTCCTTCGGAGCAATTCCCTTAATAAGTCAACTGACTCACCACCTTCTGTAAAATCTCAAAAGTGTTTTCTGCCATTAAGTTCTCTTTATCAAGCGTAGGGTTCACTTCACAAATCTCAAAACAACAAACTTTTTGGTTTTGGATGAGTCGTACGCATAAACTTCCGGCTTCCTTTTCGGTAATTCCGTTACGAACGGGTGTGCCTGTTCCTTTTGAAATAGAGGAATCCATGCTATCCACATCAAAGGAAATGTAAATTAAGTTGCAACTTGAAAGGTGCGCCAGGGCATCACGGGCAATCTTTTCTACTCCGTTTCGCTTCACCTCTGCAGTGGTAAAGGTCTTTATCTTATGTTTTTTAAGTAAATAGGTTTCTTCCGGTTCTACATCTCTAACACCTATATATACCAAGTCGCTATAATCAATTTTGGGTGCAAAACCGCCAATTCTCTTCAATCTGGTCCACAATTCAATCGTGTCTTTGTCGGGTTTATTCATCTTATTTGCCATATTGTCTTCGTTTAATGAAACGGCAATCGGCATTCCGTGCATGTTCCCGGAAGGAGAAGTATAGGGACTATGAATATCGGCATGGGCATCAATCCAAATAACCCCTAATTTACTTTTAGGATAGGCCATTTTGATTCCGGCTATGGTTCCTCCTGCGGTACTGTGATCTCCGGCAAGGACAATCGGGAAGTTATTTTTCTTTAAGGTTTGAGAAATTTGGGTAGCCAAACGCTCATAAATGGCTAAAATACCACCAATACGCTTAGCATACTGTGTTTTAGGTGGTTCAAAAAGGAGCTGGTTTTCCACCTTAATCTCAATGGATTCAATTTGTTTGAACATATTGCTACCATAGTCTAAAGCAGCAATTTTAATGGCATCCACACCCATACTTGCGCCTCGGGTTCCGGCACCTATTTCGGATTTCACCTCTATAAATTTTAAATTTTTCATCATAATTGGTATTAAAAGAACCGGTTGAAGTTTTTATAGGCCTTTAGCCGATTCTTGATAAATTGTTAGTTTAAATTACTTACTTTGATTAAAATTTATCAATGTAAGTTACTTACATTTGCTTTCATTTTAAATATTGACCTAAATAAGCAAACCAGATGGAAAATACCTACCGCGATTTAATTCAACAAACCTTTGATTTCCCTCAGGAAGGGTTTAATGTAGAAGAAGATAGCCTTCATTTTAATGATATACCTTTAATGGATATTATTAAACAATACGGTACTCCCCTTAAAATCTCTTATTTACCCAAGATTAGTGCTCAGATCCAAAAAGCCAAAAAAATATTCAATGTGGCAATGGCCAAAGCCGATTACAAGGGCAAATATACATATTGTTATTGTACCAAGAGCTCTCACTTTCAATTTGTATTGGAAGAAGTGCTTCAAAACGATATCCATTTAGAAACATCATCAGCCTTTGACGTGCCTCTGGTAAGGTCCTTATACGATTCCGGTAAAATAAGCAAAGACACATATATTATTAATAATGGCTATAAACGTCCCAACTATTTAAAGTATATAAGTGAGTTGGTGAACGATGGATTTGTGAATTCTATTCCTATTTTGGACAATATAAATGAGCTCCCTTTGCTGGAAAAGCTCTGCAAAAACAAGTTTAAGATAGGTATTCGGGTAGCAACAGATGAAGAACCGAAGTTCGAATTTTACACTTCGCGCTTAGGTATTCGTCAGGCTTCTATCATAGATTATTATCATAAAAGCATCGAAAATAGCTCAAAATGTGAGCTTAAAATGCTTCATTTCTTTATCAATACAGGTATTAAAGATACTACTTATTACTGGTCGGAGTTAACAAAGTGCATCAATGTATATTGCGATTTGAAGAAAGTTTGCCCTTCTTTAGACTCTTTGGATATTGGTGGAGGCTTTCCAATCCGTACATCTTTAAGCTTTAATTACGACTATGCATATATGGCGGATGAGATTATTCAAAAGATTAAAAATATCTGCGAGGAACGAGAGGTAGATGAGCCACATATTTTTACAGAATTTGGAAGTTTTACGGTTGGTGAAAGTGGTGCAGCTTTATATTCGATAGTCGACATTAAGAAGCAGAACGACAATGAGTTATGGTATATGATTGATAGTTCTTTTATAACTACTTTACCCGACACTTGGGGGATTAAACAAAAGTTTATTTTACTGGCAGTAAACCATTGGGATAAAGAATATCAAAGAGTGAATTTAGGAGGTTTAACATGTGATAGTGAAGATTATTATAATGCCGAATCACATCTGAATCAGGTATATATGCCTATTGTTGTAGAAAAACAGAAAGAGCCTTTGTACCTGGGATTCTTTCACACGGGTGCATATCAAGAATCCTTGGGTGGATATGGTGGAATTCAGCATTGTTTAATTCCGGCTCCTAAGCATGTTATAATTGATGTGGATGATGATGGAGAAATGCATACGCATCTATTTGCAAAAGAACAGAGCTTTAAATCGATGCTAAAAACCTTAGGATATTAGGATTTTTACAAAAAAGGATTTTTTTTTTGCCGTGACTATTTTATCGTTATCTTTAGCAACTTAATCGGCAAAAATTGCTTGTTGAAGAAATTAAAGCATAAGTTACTCCTAGATTATTTTAATGAAAAATAGATTTATTCAAGGTGCTTTTGGAATAGTGGTGGCGCTAATTATTAGCTCGTGCAGTGGAGGAGATAATGGGAAAGCTGCTGATGAAGGAACAATCGAATATACTGCTTCCGTTGTTGATCAAAACAATCCCATGGCAGGTCTTGCTCCCAGCAAGATGATTATCAAATTCAAAAACAATAAATCGTGTGCCGAAATGAGTGCCGGAATGGGACTTTTTAGCACTTCTTTCATCTCCGATCCGGAGAAAAAAACCTTGACTCAACTGGTTAAGCTTTTGAACAAAAAGCTCTCCCTTGTTTTAAATGCCGATGCAATTGAAAAGGAGAATGCCAATTATAAGTTTGAATTAACTCCATTAAAAACAATTAAAACAATTGCCGGTTATAAATGTCAAAGTGCACACGTTAAAATGCAAGATGATTTTGAAACCGAATTTGATATTTTTTATACAACAGAATTGAAAATCGAGAATCCCAATTTTGCTAACCCTTTTCATATGATTGACGGTGTATTGATGGAGTATCAGATGAAAAAATTTGGATTAGAAATGAAATTTACTGCTAAAGCAGTAAAAAAGGAAGACATTGATGATTCCACCTTTGAACTGCCTGCCGATTACAAAGCCATTTCTGCAGAAGAAATGAACATCCTATTCGAACAATTACAATAACATAATTAGTTATGAAAAAAATAATCTTGGCAATAAGTGTTGCCCTTGCAACTGTTGTTAATGCTGCTGCTCAAAAGAATTTTGAAGGCATTATTACGTATTCTGTCTCTTTCGAGAACTCCGGTTTACCTCCCGAAGCTCTTGCTATGCTAAAAGGCGCTGAATCTGTTGTTTATATCAAAGGTGATAAACGAAGAATAGATATGAATATGGCGATGCAAAGTACTGCTACTCTTGTAGATGCTAAATCTAAAACAGTCACAATGACCATGGATGTTATGGGGCAGAAATATTTGATTAAAATGACTGAAGCAGACCTGAAAAAAGAGAAAGCAGAAGCTCCGGAAACAAAAATTAAATACCTTGATGAAACCAAAGTAATTGCAGGATACAAATGTAAAAAGGCTGAGGTGTCAATGAAAATGGCTGATGGTAAAGAACAAACGTTTATTGTTTTTTATACCGATGAAATACCTACGAATGATACAAAAAATACTTTTGAAGGATTAAAAGGCTTTCCGCTGGAATACGGCATAGCCCAAGGTGGAATTACAATGACTTTCACGACCAAAAACATAGATAAGTCGCCTGTTCCAGATGCCAAATTTGATTTGCCAAAAGAAGGCTTCAAGGAAACAACTCTGGAAGAACTTCAGAAATCCATGATGGGTGGGCAGTAGGTAGGTTAATAAGTTAAATAGGTTAATTAGGTTAAATAGGTTGATTTAGGAAAGGGGGCTGATATTATTAAATCAATCTCCCCAATTACCTTATTTTACCTGTTAACCTAATCAAGCATTTTCATCTCCGTTATCCACAATCTCACGTTTATAAGATTTTAGCTTATAGCAACTACACCCTTTCTCATTTAGTAATTTTGAGAGAACAAATGGGTTGTTAGTAAGCATATTTAGATTTGTTGCAACAACCTGAAATTTGAAATTTGCAATTTGAAATTCATTAAATGGCTGAGCCTAAAAAAAATACTGTTAAAAATACTTTAAAAGAAAAAGAAGAAGTTGTTGATGGCAAATCCCCTAAGGAGCCAAAAGCTAAAAAGGAAAAAAATGCAACTGATTCAGGTAACGTTTCTTTTTTCGAAAAAATAAATAATCTTTTTGCTTTTGCACGTAACGAACGATTTCAAAAAATTGTCGGACTTTCTCTTTTGCTTATTTCGATATACACTGCCATTGCTTTTACTTCCTTTTTATTTTCCTGGCAAACCGATCAGGATAAAGTGCTGGGGAATTTGTTTTCAGCAGATGTGGTGGTGGTAAACTGGTTGGGGAAAATAGGAGCACTGCTGTCTCATATTTTTATTCATAAATGGTTTGGAGTTGCTTCTTATATCTTTTCCTTTATTGCTTTAGTTACGGGACTGAGAATCACGTTTAACATCGAGCTATTAAATCTTAGAAAAACATACATCAATAGTTTTTTCTTTTTGATTTTTGTTTCTGTTGCCCTTGGATATGTTTTTCATGATGCACTTTTTTATCTTGGTGGTGCATTTGGATTTACCATTAGCAATCAGTTAAATTCTATTATCGGATTTGTTGGAACGGGCGTACTCTTGTGTTTTGTTCTTTTGGTTTACCTAGTTGCAGCATTCAATGTCTCTTTCGACTTAAGTAAAAAAGATCCTATAAGTGATGACACTTCGACTGCACTCAGTGTGACGGAAGAGGTGGAAGAAAAAGAAATGCCTCTGAACACTTTTAAGGAAATGGAAATTGTAACCACAGAGGTAGAGCCCGTTGTGCAAGAATTGGAAATAACAAACGAAGAAAAACATGACATAGTTGAAGAAGTTGTAAAACCGATAGAAGTAGAACCTGTTGTGCTTTCTACCGAAGAAAATGGGGTGCAATTTACAGTTGAAAAGATAGAAGGAAAAGAAGAAGAATTGACGCCCGAACAAATTGCAGCTGCTTTGGTGGAACAAGTGGGTGAATACGATCCAACCTTGGATTTAGGTAACTATCAATTTCCTCCATTGGATTTATTGGAAAATTATGGTGGTTCAAAAGATATTGTTATCAATACTGAAGAGCTGAATGCCAACAAAGACCGAATCCTTAAAACACTCAGCGATTACGGAATTGAAATTGAAAAAATAAAAGCCACTGTTGGTCCAACCGTTACATTGTATGAAATTATTCCTGCTGCAGGTGTGCGTATTTCTAAAATTAAAAACTTAGAAGACGATATCGCACTTTCCCTTTCTGCTTTGGGTATCCGTATCATTGCGCCAATCCCGGGAAAAGGAACGGTTGGTATTGAAGTTCCAAACTTGAATCCTGAAATGGTTCCGATGAGAACACTTATTGCGTCCGAAAAATTTCAAAATACAACCATGGATTTACCAATTGCATTGGGTAAAACCATCAGTAATGAAACGTTTATTACCGATTTAGCAAAAATGCCGCACTTGTTGATGGCAGGAGCAACCGGACAAGGTAAATCGGTTGGATTGAATGCAGTATTGGTTTCTTTGCTGTATAAAAAACATCCTTCGCAAATCAAATTTGTATTAGTTGACCCTAAAAAGGTGGAATTGACTTTATTTAATAAAATTGAACGTCACTTTTTAGCAAAACTTCCGGATAGTGCCGAAGCAATTATTACTGATACCAAGAAAGTAATTCATACGCTTAATTCCTTGTGCATTGAAATGGATCAACGTTACGATTTATTGAAAGATGCACAAGTACGTAACTTAAAAGAATACAATACTAAATTCATTGCTCGTAAATTAAATCCCAACAATGGACACAAGTTTCTTCCGTACATCGTATTGGTAGTAGATGAGTTTGCCGATTTAATTATGACTGCAGGTAAAGAAGTGGAAACCCCAATTGCCCGCTTGGCTCAACTTGCTCGTGCTATTGGTATTCACTTAATTATTGCAACACAGCGACCATCCGTTAATATTATTACGGGAACTATTAAAGCCAACTTCCCGGCCCGCATCGCTTTTAGGGTTACATCAAAAATTGATTCACGCACTATTTTAGATTCGGGTGGTGCCGACCAACTAATCGGTAGAGGTGATATGTTGCTTTCCACTGGAAACGATTTAATACGCTTGCAGTGTGCTTTTGTTGATACACCGGAGGTGGACAAAATTTGCGACTTTATTGGTAGTCAGCGGAGTTATCCCACAGCATTCATGTTACCCGAATATGTGGACGAAACCGGTGAAGGAAGTGGTAAAATGGATGATCCTTCAGAAAGGGATGCTTTGTTCAATCAGGCCGCTGAAATTGTGGTTTCGACTCAGCAGGGTTCTGCTTCATTATTGCAACGCAGACTAAAATTAGGATATAACAGAGCTGGAAGAATAGTTGATCAACTTGAATCAGCAGGAGTGATTGGCCCTTTTGAAGGTTCAAAAGCCCGTGAAGTACTAATAAAAGATATGTTATCTTTGGAACAGTTTTTGAATAAGCAGGAGTGAAAAGGTGATTTTTTGACTAAGTTATTAGGAAACGAAGGAAAAAACAAAGAGCCGTCATGCTGAGCGTAGTCGAAGCATACATCAATTAAAAAATCAATTATTATGCTAACTAAAAAATTGACAATTTTAGCTTTTTTCGCTTTCGGATGTTATAGTGTGAATGCACAAGACCAAGATCCAAAGGCAAAAAAAATATTAGATGAATTAAGCACCAAAACAAAAGCTTGTACCACCATCAAAGCAGAGTTTTCTTGGGTAATCGAAAAAAAGGATAAATCCAAAGATTCACAAGTTGGTAAAATTCAAACAAAAGGGGCAAAGTATAAATTAGAAATTCCCGGTCATGAAATTTATTGCGATGGCAAAACGGTTTGGGATTATATTAAAGATGCGAATGAAGTTCAAATAAAAGATGTTGAAGTAGGAGGAGACGATGCTGTGAGCCCATCCAATATTTTTACGATTTATGAAAAAGGATTCAAATATAAATTTGAAAGCGAAGATGCAAGTACCCAAATCATTAGTTTGTTTCCTACTAATCCTGATAAGAAGAAATTTCACACCATTAAGCTTTATATTGATAAAGCCAAAAAGCAAATTAATAGCGTTAAAATGTTTATGAAAGACGGTACAACTCAAACATATACTATTAAAACGTTTGCATGCAGTGCAGTGATAGCGGATACTGATTTTGTTTTTGATTCAAAAGCACATAAGGGAATTTCAATAGAAGATTTAAGATAGTTTTTAAAATTTAATCAAATGACTGCTACAACAAATAAAATGTGCCAAAGCTGTGGCATCCCCTTAAAAAAAGATCCATTGGGTGGGGGTTCTGAAAAGGACGGTTCAAGAAGTTCAACATATTGTGGCTATTGCTATGAAAATGGGGAATTTAAATTTAAAGGAACAGATGTAAAAGAGTTTCAGGAGCATAGTAGAAAAATGATGATAGAAGGGGGGCACAATAAATTTTTTGCCTGGCTGTTTAGCAGAGGATTGAAACGATTAGGCAGATGGAAAAATTGACACTAAGCTTAAAACAAACAAAAACGCCAAAAGATTTTAAATCTTTTGGCGTTTTTGCTCTACCACTACTATAACTATTTTTTCATCATTCTTTTGATAATCCACAATACTATAAAGCCAAGAGGGACAAAAAATGCCCATAAAGGATAAGCTGTTACAGTTGTATTGTAGCTGAAGTCTTCTGTAAATATGCTTAAGGTTTTTCTCGTATCAAATTTTTGGATAAAACTCGCTTCTCCATTCACAAACTCCAATTCTTTGTCTTCCCCATTAATAATAAAGTTAATCTTTCCCTTATTCAACAATAGCTTTGTATGATTGGGGTTAACAAATTTCAATTTAACTACTACATCTTTAAAAGTGAATATCATAGAAGGCAAGGTAACTTCTATGTCGCTATTTGTTACGCGGTCAATCACAACTGAATTGTCAACAATTTCAACCCCTTCATCAGGGATTTCCTTAGAAAATCCTGTAACAAATGCTAAAAGGAAAGCAATCGCAAAAAGTAACTTTTTCATACTTGTTTTTAATTTGAGCACAAATATAGTCCTTTCATAAAACCAATTGCAAGTTTTTAGATAAATGGCATAAAAAAGGGGCTGAAGTTTTGCGTGGAGGAAATAAAAAGTGCTTCCATTCATAGAATGAAAGCACTTACAATAGAGGGGATGCTGTTGTTTTTACCCGATTAGTCAATTAATTTGGCTTCGGGGTACTTTTCTCTCCAAGCTTTTAAGGCTCCTTCCGACCTAACAGTGATTGTAGTTCTATTATCTACTTGCAATTTGAATTTCGGGCGGTTATCTATAACTTCTTTTTTCGTTTTCATGGTATTTTTCATTTTGTTTTATTCATATAACACAATATCTCTGCCAATTGTTTTATGCTTAACATATTTTAACAAGCATTTACTTTATTTTGTCTTTTTTTACTTTTTTGTCTGCATCAATAGGGTTTCTAAACACAAACTCCTTGTTAAACACATCTAAGACAATAGTGGCATCTTTTGTCACTTTTCCTGCCAAAATTTGTTTAGAAAGTTCATTGAGAACACGTTTTTGAATAACTCTTTTTATTGGTCTAGCACCAAATTGAGGGTCGAAACCAAGCTGTGCCAGCCAATCTATTGCCTCTGGAGTAGCAGAGATGTGAATATCACTTTCTAACAGCATTTTTGCTATTCCCTCAAATTGCAATTCAACTATTCGATGAACCTCTGTTCGGCTTAATGGTGTGAACATAATTGTTTCATCAATACGATTCAAAAATTCTGGTCTTACCGATTTTTTCAGCAAATCAAAAACCTCCACTTTGGTTTTCGCCAATATTTCGCTCCGGTTTTTGTCTGTCAGTTTTTCAAAATTTTCTTGAATAATATGCGAACCAATATTGGAAGTCATTATGATAATCGTATTTTTGAAATTCACTACTCGTCCTTTATTATCTGTCAATCTACCATCATCCAATACTTGAAGAAGTATATTAAAAACATCAGGATGTGCTTTTTCAATTTCATCCAACAAAACAACAATGTATGGTTTTCTGCGAACAGCTTCGGTTAGTTGTCCGCCTTCATCATATCCAACATATCCCGGAGGAGCACCCACTAAGCGACTAACTGAATGGCGTTCTTGGTATTCACTCATATCTATACGAGTCATACTATTTTCATTGTTGAATAAGAAGTCTGCCAGCGCTTTTGCTAATTCTGTTTTTCCAACTCCAGTAGTTCCTAAAAAAATGAAAGAACCAATAGGACGTTTGCTGTCTTGTAATCCGGCACGACTTCTTCTCACAGCATCGCTTATAGCTTCTATAGCATCTTCTTGACCAACAACACGATGATGTAATTCATCCTCTAAGTGAAGCAATTTTTCTCTTTCACTCTGTAGCATTCGTGCTACAGGTATTCCTGTCCAAGCAGCAATCACTTCGGCTATGTCTTCACTTCCAACCTCTTCTTTTATCATTTGCGAACCGCTTTTTTGCATTCCAGCGAGTTTACTTTCAAATGATTTTAATTGCAATTCAGCGTCCTTAATTTTTCCATAACGAATTTCAGCAACTTTTCCGTAATCGCCATTTCGTTCGGCTTGTTCAGCTTCGAATTTAAAATTTTCGATTTGTTCTTTTACTTTTTGAATTCCTTCAACAACTTCTTTTTCACCTTGCCATTTAGCACGTAAATCGCTTCTTTTATCAGATAGTTCAGCAATTTCTTTGTGAAGTTCTTCTAATTTATGCTTGTCTTGTTCACGTTTTATAGCTTCACGCTCAATTTCCAGTTGACGAATTTTGCGTTCTACTTCATCCAATTCTATTGGCATGGAGTTTATTTGCATTCTCAATTTAGATGCTGCTTCGTCCATCAAGTCGATAGCTTTATCAGGTAAAAATCGGTCGCTTATGTAACGCTGGGATAATTCCACAGCAGCAATTATTGCTTCATCTTTAATACGAACTTTATGGTGTGTTTCGTATTTTTCTTTTATACCGCGTAAAATAGAGATGGCATCTTCAGCATTTGGTTCATCCACCATCACTTTTTGAAATCTTCTTTCCAGTGCTTTGTCTTTTTCAAAATATTTTTGAAATTCATTTAAAGTAGTGGCACCAATAGCGCGCAATTCGCCTCGAGCCAGAGCAGGCTTTAAAATGTTGGCAGCATCCATTGCGCCTTCGCCAGCACCAGCACCAACAAGTGTATGAATCTCATCGATGAATAAAATAATTTCTCCTTCAGCCGAAATGACTTCTTTCACAACTGATTTTAATCGTTCCTCAAATTCACCTTTAAATTTAGCTCCTGCAATGAGTGAGCCCATGTCTAAAGAAAAAATTTGTTTGGATTTTAAATTTTCAGGAACATCACCATTGATGATGCGATGGGCCAAACCTTCAGCAATAGCTGTTTTTCCAACTCCGGGTTCTCCAACTAAAATTGGATTATTTTTTGTTCTACGAGAAAGAATTTGTAAAACTCTACGAATTTCTTCATCTCTACCAATTACCGGATCAAGCTTCCCCTTTTTTGCTTGCTCATTTAAATTAATTGCAAATTTATTTAATGCGTTGTATGTTTCTTCTGCAGTTTGACTGGTTACTTTAGCGCCTTTGCGCAATTCGTTAATTGCTGCTTTTAAATCTTTTTCTGTTACACCATTGTCTTTCAACAACTGTGAAATGGTATCTTTAGTAGATAATAGTGCAAGCAATAAATGTTCGATGGACACATATTCGTCAGCAAATTCCTTTAAATAAGTGGACGCTTTTGAAATGACCTGGTTAGCATTGTTTGATAAAAATGGTTGTCCACCCGAAACTTTCGGATAACCTTCTATTATTTTATCCAAGGCCTTAGAAAAAATAGAAAAGTTTACATTTAGTTTTTTTAAAATAAAAGGCGTAACATTTTCATCTACTTCCAAAATTCCTTTCAGAAGATGCCCATTTTCAATAGATTGTTGACCGTTTACCGTTGCAATTTGCACGGCTTGTTGAACGGCTTCTTGCGATTTGATGGTATAGTTGTTTAAGTTCATCATTTTTAATTTATATGAGTCAAATGTCAAAAAATAGTCCAAAATAAAAAATGATTAACATCAGGACTATTTGTCTTATTTGATTGATATTGAATGACTTTTTGGCTTTAAAGGTTGAATTTTTCTGCCTTTTTTGGAAAAGAATTTATATTGGGTATATTGCATAGGATTTAAACACGAAGCAACCCTTGATTATGACGTATTGCAAGGTTTTTTTATTTATTTTTTTATTTTCTTTTGGATTTTCATTTGGTCAAAACCAGCATGCAATTGATAGTCTTCAATTAGTGTTAAAAAAAAATTTACAGGATACATCTGCAGTAAATAGCTTAAATCGCTTAGCATCTGAATATAAAAGTAATGAGCCTGAAAAGGCAAAAAGCTTTGTCGAAAAAGCACTTACCCTCTCTCAACAATTAAATTATAAAAAAGGAACTGCTAATGCATATCATTTGCTGGGAATGATTCACTCTAGTCTTTCCAACAACGACAAAGCAATGGAATATTATATGCTGTCGTTAAAAATGAATGAAGAGCGAGGTGACAAACGAGCGATGTCAACTTCCTACAATAATATTGGTTCTGTTTATTTTCATCAAGGAAATTACGAAAAGGCATTAAAATTTTATTTGATTTCGCTTGAAATTGATGAGCTGCTAAACGAACAAAAGGGAATGGCCAGCTCTTATAATAATGTGGGATTGATTTATTGGGCGCAAAGCAATTTTGATAAAGCGCATGAATATTTTCAAAAAGCAGTTGCCATTTATGCTCAATTAAATGATAAAAAGGGATTAGGTGGTGCATATAGCAATATTGGTGGAGTGGCTTATTATAAAGGAAATTCCGATGTTGCAATTTTGTATTTTAAGAAATCATACGATTTTTATAAAGAAATAAATTTTAAGACTGGTTGCGGCACAGCATTAACCAATATTTCAGAGATATTGACTGAACAAGCAAAGTATGATGAAGCGATGAAATACGCACTTGAGTCAAATCAAATTAATGAGCAATTAGGAAATAAATCGGATTTAACATATGGTTTGTTGGCAGTTGCTAAAATTTATACTTATAAAAAACAGTATGATAAAGCGATAGAAAAGTTGAATGAAGTCATTGAGTTATCGAAAAAAATAAATGCGCAAAAACAATTGAGTCAGGCTTATTTGATGACGGCACAGGCATATTATAGTATTGGAAAATATAAGCAAGCATATGAAGTGCACGAACAATATGCTAATACAAAAGATTCTATTTTTTCAAAAGAAAGTAGCCAACAAATTGCAGAAATGAATACGAAATACGATACGGATAAAAAAAACAGAGAAATAGAATTACTTAAAAAGGAAAGTGAAATTCAGTTGTTGAATCAAGAGGCTGAAAAAAGCAGGAGTGCAATGGTTAGAAATTTATTGATAGTTGGTTGTTTGTTTGTATTGATATTGGTAGTGGTACTATACAACAGAAACCAGGTTAAACAGAAAGCAAATAATGCTTTAGCTGAAAAAAATAAAAATATTGAGGAACAAAAGGAGCAAATACATATTCAGCATTCCCAGTTGGAGTACAAAAATAAAGAAATTACAGATAGTATTAAATATGCGAAACATTTGCAATTAGCAATGCTTCCTCCAACTAATCAAGTAAAAAAGTTGTTGCCAGATAATTTTATTTTATATAAACCAAAAGATATTGTGAGTGGGGATTTTTATTGGATAGAAGAGTGGGGAAGTCAAGTGTTGGTTGCAGCTGCAGATTGCACCGGACATGGTGTGCCTGGAGCCTTTATGAGTATTGTTGGGAATAATCTTTTACAGCAAGCAGTTTTTAATTATGGTTTATCAAAACCGTTTTTAATTTTAAACAATGTCAATAAAAATATTTCAAGAATGTTGCATCAGTCAGAAGAGACATCAGCAGTAAAAGACGGAATGGACATTGCTTTGATAAGCATTGATAAAACAAAAAATATAGTTGAATTTGCCGGAGCCTTTAATCCTTTGTGGATTGTGAGAGATGATAATTTAATAGAAATCAAGGGAGACAAGCACCCTGTTGGTGCCTTTCTGAATGAAGAGCTAAAACAATTTGCTAGCAATGAATTTGAGTTAAAAAAAGGGGACTTACTATATGTGTTTACGGATGGTTATGCTGATCAGTTTGGTGGTCCTAAAGGAAAAAAATTCAAATACAAGCAGTTGCAAAACATTTTAATTTCAGTTGCAAAACTTTCAATGGTGCAGCAGAAAGAGGTTTTGGAAAAATCGATTGTGGATTGGCAAGGTAATTTGGAGCAAATTGATGATATTTTAATTATTGGAATTAGGATTTAACGATGAAACGATTCACCTTATTTTTTTTAAGTATGGTTTTGTTTTTTTGCACGTTTCATATGAATGCGCAACAAACAAAGGTGGACAGTCTTTATAATTTATACTTAAAAACAACTATTGATACTACTAAGATTAATTTATTGACCGAATTGTGTACTGCTTATGAGGATGTGAATGAAGTGCAAGGTTTGCCATATGCTAGAGAAGCACTTGAACTTTCGAGTAGGATAAAATACAATAGGGGGATTTGTATTGCTAATCGACAAATTGGAGAATACTATTACAATCAGTTGAATTATTCTTTAGCCATCAAACATTTTTTGACAGCTTCTCAAGCAGGAGAAAAAGAGAAAATGTATGCTAGTCTTTCACGTATTTATAATTTAATCGGGATAATTTATTCAAATCAAGATAAAGGAGATTTGTCATTAAAATATTTTTTAAAAGTAGCAGAAGCAGCCGAAAAAATGAATAACCCTCAACGAGTGGCAGTTGCTTATAACAACATTGGTATTGCATATAAAGGAATGGGGAGATATACACAGGCAAAAGGTTATTATATAAAAGCCTTGGCCGAATTTGAAAAATCGAATTTTAAAAGAGGCATTGCTTCTGTTTCCAGTAATCTAGGAATTATTAGTCATATTTTAAAAGATGATGAAGCCGCATTAAAATATTATGATATTTCTATTAATACTTTTCGTGAATTAAAAGACACAGCAAGCGAAAGTGGAATATGGACTAATGTAGGAGAGCTTTATAATGATAAAAAGGAGTATAAAAAGGCCTTAGAATATTATCTAAAGGGGTTGAAATTTGCAAATACATATAACAACAATGGATTTCGGCAAGATGCTTATGATGGACTGTCAAAGGTTTATGCGAACTTAAAAAATTATGAATTAGCTTATATGTATAAGCTGCGTCATCTGGCATTAAAAGATTCGGTAGCAGATGAGCAAGGAATGAGGGAAGTAGCAGAAATAGAAAAAAGAATTGAGAATGAGAAGCAGGAAAAGGAAATAGAAATATTAAAACAAAAACAAGAAATACAATCCTTAAAAGTTAAATCACAGTCGGAAAAATTAAAGCAAAGCAGGGCAATTATTTATTTTGTTGCCGGAATATTATTATTAGTGTTAGTAATGTCATTTTTTATTTATAAAGCATACAAACAGATTAAAAAAACAAATATAGAATTAGCTGAGAAAAAGAAAGAGATTCAAGACAGTATCAATTATGCAAAAAAAATTCAGGAGTCGATGCTTCCCGATGTTAGTATCCTTGCCAACCATTTTCCAAAAGGAGGATTTGGCTTGTATCTTCCAAAAGATGTGGTGAGTGGGGACTTTTATTGGTTTAATGAATTAAATGACACTGTTTATTTTGCTGCGGCCGATTGTACAGGACATGGTGTACCCGGTGCTTTTATGAGTATGATTGGGATTGATAAATTGAATAGTTTCATCGATAAAAAAGTTGAAATCCTTCCCCAGATATTATCATTATTAAACATTAGTATAAAAAAGTCCTTAAAACAAAAAAAAGATTCTCATTCTTCGAAAGACGGAATGGACATCGCTATTTGTTCGTTAAACAATAAAACAAAAATTTTACATTATGCGGGAGCAAATCGTCCGCTATGGATTTTAAGAAACAGAGAAATCATTGAGTATAAACCTACGAAAGCTTCAATTGGAGGATATGTGGAGGACTACCAAGAATACATTGGGCATAAAATACAGATGGAAGAGGATGATATTATTTATGTTTTTTCAGATGGGTTTGTGGACCAGTTTGGCGGACCTGATAAAAAGAAATATATGTCAAAGCAATTAAAACAAACATTAATCGATATTCACGAAATGCCTATGCCGGAGCAAGAACTGAAATTAAATCAAATTTTCAATGATTGGAAGGGTGAGCTTGGGCAAGTAGATGATGTGTTACTGCTGGCATTTAAAATTTAATCACTCATACACTTCGACTGAGCTCAGTGTGACGTTATCGTCATGCTGAGCGCAGTTGAAGCATAAGAGCACTTTTTATACTAATTCATTGGCACTTCAATCACAAGAATTTCAGAATCAGCACTGACATCCATTTTAATGGTATTGGTTTCCCAAATTCCTATCGCATCTCTTTTGCTCGCGGTATTACCTTCAATGTTTGCTTGTCCTTCAATTATAAAAATGTAAGCACCATTTCCTTTGTGTTGAATAGAATAATCTAGCGAAGTTCCTATCTTAAATTTGCCGATAGAAAAATAAGCATCTTGATTAATCCACATAACATCATTAGCTTTTACGGGTGCTACAATGGTTTTAAATTTTCCATTTTTATCATTTTCAGAAAAAATGCGTTGCTCGTAACGAGGCGTAATGTTTCTTTCTTTTGGGAACACCCAAATTTGTAAAAGGTTAATTGCTTCCGTCTTCGAATGATTGTATTCGCTATGCATCAAACCGGAGCCGGCACTCATGGCTTGTATCTCATTTGGTTTGATTGTTCCGATATTTCCCATACTATCGCGATGTTCCAATGTTCCGCTTAAAGGAATAGTTACAATTTCCATGTTGTCGTGCGGGTGCATACCAAAACCCATTCCAGGTGCAACAATATCATCGTTTAATACTCTCAACAATCCGAAATGGACTTTACTGGGATCTTGGTAGCTAG
>JAHEYB010000053.1:0-4420 GCA_023251805.1 Bacteroidota bacterium
GACCACAATGAAGAACCACCATAACTAAAAAATGGCAATGGAATTCCAATAACAGGAGCAAGTCCAATGGTCATTCCAATATTTACTGTTAAGTGAAAAAATAAAACAGAGGCGACACCATATCCATAAACTCTGCTAAAAGAGGAACGTTGTCGCTCTGCCATAAAAATTAATCGGATGATTAAAAATAGTTGCAGAATAATTACTATGGTACTGCCAAGAAATCCCCATTCTTCTCCAACAGTGCAAAAAATAAAATCGGTATCCTGTTCGGGCACAAAATTGTATTTCGTTTGTGTGCCCTGTAAATAACCTTTTCCTGCAAACCCTCCGGAGCCAATTGCAATTTTTGCCTGGTTCACATTATATCCTTCATCTTTTAAATTCACGGTACCTCTTCCCAATAATACATCAATGCGTATTCTTTGATGGTCTTCCATGTGGTCGTACACATAGGTTGTTCCCCTCACCATACTACAAGCGGTTAATCCAATCAAGGCGATGATGAATAAATTTTTTCCGTTACGCTTAATAAATAAAAGTGCAATAGTACAAAGCGATGCAATTATCACAAATAAATATAAATTGTTTATTAGCAAAGCAAGAATAAATAATACCACAGCTAAAAATCCTAATAACAAATAATTTACTGAAAGCCCTTCACGATAAAGTGTAAAAATAAAAGCAGCAAATACAATGGCCAATCCTGTTTCATCCTGCAATTTCATAATGATGATAGCAGGAATTCCAATAATTAAAAGTGAGACAGCAGTATTTTTATAATCGGCAATTTTTATATTTTGATTACTTAAAAATTTTGCCAGAGCAAGGTTGGCAGCAAATTTCATAAACTCAGCAGGCTGAATTCCAAAGTCGCCAAAACGAAACCAGGAGCGGCTTCCTTTTACTTCTCTTCCTAAAAAGGGAACGGTAATATTGGCAAGTAGGATTGCTCCAAAAATAAAATAAGCAAATGCGGTATAAAAATTTTCATCAATAATTAAAATCACTAAGGCAATTAATAAAGAGGAGCCAATCCAAATTAATTGTTTACCATATTTTTGACTAATATCAGTAATTACATAATGTTCTTCGTTATATACAGCTGCATAAATATTTAACCAACCCATCAGAATCAACAGGAGGTATGTGAGAACTGTTATCCAGTCCACATTATAAAAAATATTAGTGTTGTTGAGCGACCGCTGCATTTTTTGTTTTGTGGATTAAGTCGGTTTCCAGCATTCTTTTTTCTAAATCGGGGCGAGTGATTTTTCCTTTTAAATATTTCTCCATCATCAAACGGGCAATTGGTCCGGCATAGGTTGCTCCAAATCCTGCATTTTCGATAAGTATTCCTATCGCAATTTTGGGATTGTCTTTTGGTGCAAAACAAACGAATACCGAGTGATCTTTTCCGGAGTTTTGTGCTGTTCCTGTTTTTGCGCAATAAGGAATGCCTTCAATTTTTAATGCAGCGGCTGTCCCACCTTCCACCGCTTTTGCCATGCCCGCAATTACCATGTTGTAAATAGCAGTATCTTTTATGAGAGTATAATGTTTCACTTTAAATTTATCTAAAATAGTATCGTTGGGATTTCCATCAATTGCTTTTACAATATGAGGAGTATAATACCAACCTTTGTTTGCAATAATTGCAACCAAGTTTGCATTTTGTAAAGGAGTAATTCCCAATTCATTTTGTCCGATACCCAAAGAAATAACGGTACTTGCTTTCCAACTTCCTTTTCCAAAAATTTTATCGTAGTAGCCAATACTTGGAACATTTCCTCGTAATTCGTTTGCTAAATCGGAGCCGGTTTTTGTACCTAAACAAAAACTATTTGCGATAGCTTTCCAATTAGCATAGGCTTTATACGTGTCGTGATATTTTTTATCTTCTATCACACTTTTAAACACATACGAAAAATAGGAATTACATGAAGTTCCGATAGCACCTTCTAAATTCATAGGAGAACCGTGTGGATGGCATTTTGGTTTTCCACCTAAAGGAGGAAATCCTCTGGCGCAAGGATAACGTGTTTCGGGAGTTAAGACACCTTCATTCAATCCTATTAATGCCATAATTAATTTGAATGTAGAACCGGGAGGATAGGATGCCATTGTTGAGCGATTGAACAATGGTTTTCCAATTGAATCCAATGATAGTTCCGCGAAATTTTTATTTCTTGCTCTTCCAACAAATAAATTGGGGTCGTAAGTGGGACTTGTTACGATGGCTAAAATTTCCCCGGTTGATGGGTCGATGGCAACAACGCTTCCCAATTTATTTTGCATCAGTTGTTCGGCATACTCTTGTAAATCAGCGTCAATAGTGGTTGTTAGCGGTTTTCCGGAAATTGCTGTGGTATCGTACAAGCCATTCATGTAACTTCCCATGTCGCGGTTATTTACATCTTTCATGATGATGTGCATTCCTTTTTTTCCGCGCAATACTTTTTCGTAACTTTTTTCTATTCCGCTTATCCCTAAATAATCACCCTCTTTGTAATAAGCATCTTTTTCTGTTGTTTTTTTATCTGCTTCACCAATGTACCCCAACATGTGAGCAGCAATTTTTCTAGGATATTTTCTTAGGGTTCGTGATTGCACAAAAAATCCCGGGAAGCGGTACAATACTTCTTGGAGTGAAGCATAATCTTTTGGTGAAAGTTGTTTTTCAAAAACGGATTCTTTACGTGGCGAATTGGGTGCTTGTACAGCTTTCTTCATTTTTTTCAGAAACTGTTCTTTTGTGATACCTAACAAACCGCACAAATCCAGCGTGTCGATATTTTTTACATTTTTAGGAAGCACCATTAAATCGTAAGCAGCTTCGTTGTAAACTAATAATTTATTGTTTCTGTCATAAATATATCCTCTGATTGGAAACTCGGTAGTGTAACGGAATGCTTGATTTCGCGCATCTAACTTATAGCTGTCGTCCACCACTTGGATATAAAATAAACGGGAGATATAGGCGAGTCCAACCAATATAAAAACTCCGATAATAATAAATTTTCTGTCGGATAGCTGGTTCATTCTTGCTCTTTTTTACGTTGAAATAAGTACTGACTGATTACAACTAAAAGTAAAGTGAAAATAGAGCTGACGATTACTCTGAAGAAGGTAGAGAAAAATTCGTTTAAACGAAAAATTTCGATGTAGAATAAAATGAGGTGATGAACAAACACTAAAATTCCTGCATAAGATAAGAACCATGGAATTCCTAAATATTGTATGCTGGGTTGTGTTCCAAATTCATACCCATCACGAGGAGAAAATAATTTTAATACTCCCGGACGGATATAAGCCATTACAACGCAGGCAGCAGCATGCATTCCGGATGTATCGTAAAACATGTCAACAGTTATTCCTAAAACAAATGCCGACAAAAGTAACAACCATTTTGGTGTTTCAAAAGGAAGAATAAGAATAAAAAGCACATATAAAAAAGGATTTATAAAACGTCCGAGTTCAATATTTTTTACAATAAGCACTTGCACTAAAACGAGTGCAAAAAAGCGGATGATATTTCGGATGATGGTATTCGTCATTTTATTTTACTCCGGCCTCGGTTAGTTTTTCTAATTCTTCCTGCTCTTTTCTTAATTTATTGTCAACAATATAAACGAAGGATACTTTTTTGAAATCTGTTGAGAGTTTTACTTTAACGGTGTAAAAAGGTTTTGTGGATTCGCGATAATAGCTTTCAACTGTTCCAATCAAAATATTTTCGGGAAAAAATTTGGTGTACTGACTTGTAACAACTGTGTCGCCTTTAAATAAGCGCACATGTGTTGGAATGTCATTGAGTGTTGCAAATTCATAATCTGTTCCATCCCAGTTAAGCGGACCGAAAGAGCCATCTTTTTTTAATTTGGAATTGATGATGGTATTACTGTGCAACAATGATTTTACGGTACAAAAATTTTCAGAAACGTTTTCTACTATTCCAACCACGCCATCGCTTGTAATAACTCCCATGGTATTAGTTATTCCTTGCTTTGAACCTTTGTTGAGTGTTAAATAGTTGTTTCTTCGGTTGGTTGAATTGTTAACCACTTTTGCGTTGGTGTAAGTGTATTTTTGTTTGTAAACGGTATCATTTACTAAGTATTCACCATTTACTATTTTAGAAAAAGAGAGTAGGTCGTGCGAATGCAATTCCGCATTTTCTTTTGCGAGTCTTTCGTTTTCGCTCTTTAAATAAAAATATTGTTGAATGTTTTCGGAAGTGCTTAAAACGGAGGCTGAAATTTGATTGGATGAATTAACAAAGCTGGCACGTTGAAATTTATTATTCTGCACAACTAAATAAAAGCAAAATGTTTCTAGCAGAAGAAACAAAAAGAAAAAATAATTTTTAACAAAAAATTCTACTAGGTTACGCATTCAAAAAAAATTGAGAATTTAGGAA
>JAHEYB010000053.1:4520-20209 GCA_023251805.1 Bacteroidota bacterium
ATTATTCTGCACAACTAAATAAAAGCAAAATGTTTCTAGCAGAAGAAACAAAAAGAAAAAATAATTTTTAACAAAAAATTCTACTAGGTTACGCATTCAAAAAAAATTGAGAATTTAGGAA
Source organism: Bacteroidota bacterium (assembly GCA_023251805.1). GTDB lineage: Bacteria > Bacteroidota > Bacteroidia > 2-12-FULL-35-15 > 2-12-FULL-35-15 > 2-12-FULL-35-15. The sequence continues at coordinate 4,642 of JAHEYB010000053.1, forward strand.
TTAGAGAATTTGTGATTTGTTGATTTAATTAATGTAAGAATTATTGATTCGTTTTGTATAAGTTTTTCCTTTAATTATTTAATTTTTTCCCTTCTCTATTTCTCCAATTCACTAACTCTCTATTTCATTAAGAAAGGGAACTTCGTTACGTTCTTCAGCGCGATACCTGTTCCGCGGGCAACAGCTCTAAGTGGATCTTCAGCTATGTGGACAGGCAATTTTGTTTTTAATGAAATACGTTTATCCAATCCGCGTAACATGGAACCACCACCTGCTAAATAAATTCCTGTTCTAAAAATATCTGCAGAAAGTTCGGGCGGTGTCATTTCCAATGCATTTAAAATTGCTTCTTCCACTTTTGAAATGGATTTATCCAATGCATGAGCAATTTCAACATAAGAAACATAAATTTCTTTAGGAATACCTGTCATCAAATCTCTTCCGTGAACGGCATAATCGGGGGGAGGATTATCTATTTCTGTCATGGCAGCACCTACTTCAATTTTTACACGTTCAGCCGAACGCTCACCAATTAAAATATTGTGTTGTCTACGCATATACTCTTCAATGTTGGAAGTAAATTCATCACCGGCAATACGAATGGATTTGTCACAAACGATTCCACCCAAAGCGATAACCGCAATTTCACTGGTACCACCACCAATATCAATAATCATGTTTCCCATTGGTTCTTCAACATCAATTCCAATTCCAATTGCTGCAGCCATTGGTTCGTGAATTAAATACACTTCTTTTCCTCCTGCATGTTCAGCACTGTCACGTACGGCACGTTTTTCTACCTCGGTAATTCCGGAAGGAATACAAATAACCATTTTCAAAGAAGGTTGAAACAATCTTCTTCCGGGGTTAATCATTTTTATCATTCCACGAATCATGTGTTCGGCAGCGTGGAAATCCGCAATTACTCCGTCTTTAAGCGGACGAATGGTTTTGATATTTTCGTGCGTTTTACCGTGCATCTGCATCGCTTGCTTTCCAACGGCAATTACTTTTCCGCTCATACGGTCCACTGCAACAATACTTGGTTCATCCACCACCACTTTATCATTGTGAATAATAAGCGTGTTGGCTGTTCCTAAGTCAATCGCAATTTCTTGTGTTAAAAAGTTAAATAAACCCATAGTTGAATGTTGAATGTTGATTGAGGAATGTTGAATACATCAACCAACGATTTAAATATTATTTTTTTTAATTCGACAATCATCATTCGACAATCATCATTTTTTTTAATGTTTAAAATGTCTTGTCCCTGTCATCACCATGCTAACTCCATTTGCATCGCAATACGCAATTGAATCTTTATCTTTGATAGAGCCACCCGGTTGAATTACAGCTGTTACTCCAGCTTTGTGAGCAATTTCTACACAATCCGGAAACGGGAAAAACGCATCGGATGCCATTACCGAACCTTTTAAATCGAAACCGAAATTGTTTGCTTTTACAATTGCTTGTTGTAATGCATCTACTCTAGATGTTTGTCCAACGCCACTTGCAAGCAACTGATTATTTTTTGCTAGCACAATGGTATTTGATTTTGTATGTTTTACTATTTTATTTGCAAATTCCAAATCACGCAACTCATCTTTTGACGGACTTGTTTTTGTTGCTGTTTGCATGTCGCTGTTCGTTTCTGTTTTTAAATCTTTGTCTTGCTCAATTACTCCGTTCAATAATGTACGGAAAGATTTTGCTGCAAGTGCAACAATTTTTTGTTGAAGTATAATTCTGTTTGGTTTTGATTTTAATAATTCAATAGCCTTTACATCATAAGCGGGAGCAATGATTACTTCGCAAAATAATTTATGAATTTCTTCTGCTGTTGCTAAATCAATTTCTTTGTTGGTGATTAATACGCCACCAAATGCACTTGTTGGGTCACCAGCCAATGCAGCAAGATATGCATCTACTAATTTTGGTCGCGATGCAATTCCGCAAGCGTTGTTGTGTTTTAAAATAGCAAAGGTGGTATCTGTAAATTCGGAAATTAAACTAACGGCCGCATCCACATCTAACAAATTGTTGTACGATAATTCTTTTCCATTCCATTTCGTAAACATTTCATCCAAGTTGCCATAGAAAACTCCTTTTTGATGTGGATTTTCTCCATAACGTAATACTTGCGCATCCTGAATACTTTGTTTAAATGCTGCAGTATTTTCTCCGTTAAAATAATTAAAAATGGCTGTGTCGTAGTGAGAAGAAATATTAAATGCATTTGCTGCAAGTTGTCTTCTGTTTTCTAAAGTCGACTCCCCTTTTTGTGAAACTAAAATAGTATCGTGTAAAAAAGTGTAATCATTTTTTGAAGAAATAATAATTACGTCTTTGAAATTTTTTGCAGCAGCACGAATTAAAGAAATTCCTCCGATATCAATTTTCTCGATGATTGCTTGCTCTGCAGCTCCTGATTTAACAGTCTCTTCGAAAGGATATAAATCAACAATTACTAAATCAATTTCCGGAATTTCGTATTCTTCTAATTGATCGATATCGCTTTGTAATTCTCTTCTACTTAAAATTCCACCAAAAATTTTTGGATGCAATGTTTTTACACGTCCGCCTAAAATAGAAGGATATGAAGTAAGCGATTCAACGGGAGTAACAGCAACACCAAGCTTTTCAATAAACTCTTGTGTGCCACCGGTGCTGAATATTTTTACACCCAACGCACTCAATTGATTTATTACAGGTTCTAAATTATCTTTGTAATACACCGAAACAAGTGCATTTTTTATTTTTTTTGTACCACTCATAAACGATGTGAATTTTGTTTAGCAAAAGTATTAATTTTTAAGCGCTTTAAAGTCTTATACGTACTTTGTTGATAAATGTTTTTTTTGTTAATAAAGCCGATTTCCGAGCTTTTTGGAACTGAAATTTTTTAAATTTCTCCCACAATTTTTTTGGTACATTTGTATCGTTCAAAACCTTTTTTTGATGATTATTTTTGGTTTATTACGTGAAAGTGTTTCGTTTGCCTTAGTTTCTTTGGCGACAAATAAATTACGCACCTTTCTCTCGCTCTTGGGTATTACCATTGGGATTTTTGCCATTATCATTGTATTTACGATTGTGGATTCATTGGAGCAAAACCTTCGTAAAAGTGTTCAAAGCTTGGGCGATGATGTGGTATTTGTCCAAAAATGGCCATGGACTTTTGGTCCCGATTACCCTTGGTGGAAATACATGAACCGTCCTGTTCCCGATTATCCTGAGTTGAGTCAGATTCTTGAAAAGTGCGATGGTGCTCAATCTGCAGCATTTTTAGTGAGTGCAAGAATCACAATTAAATATAAAAGTAATAGCATCGAACGTGTAAATATCAATTGCGCTTCTCATCAGTACGACAGAGTAAAGAATTTTGAAATTGCCGATGGTCGCTATTTTACTGATATCGAGTCGGCATCCGGACGACCGGTTGCTGTTATTGGCGATGTGCTTGCAAAAGCCTTGTTCCCCAACCAAAATCCGATAGGTGAAATGGTGAAAATAAACGGAGCAAAGGTAATGGTGATAGGTGTTTTCAAAAAAGAAGGCGAAAGTATTTTAGGCGGAAGTGTGGATACCGAAGTGTTGGTTCCTATCAATTATGCGCGCAGTTTGGTAGACATAAGGAATGAAGATTTGGACCCGCAAATATTAGTGAGAGCAAAACCAGGAATAAGCAACGATGATTTAATTGATGAATTGACAGGTTTGATGCGTTCTGTACGTAAACTAAAGCCGCGTTCGGATGATAATTTTGCACTGAATCAAACGAGTTTAATTTCTAACCAATTTGACAGTTTGTTTGGAGTAGTAGGTATTGTAGGTTGGGTAATTGGAGGATTTTCTATTCTTGTTGGGGGATTCGGAATTGCCAATATCATGTTTGTTTCGGTGAAGGAGCGTACCAATATTATTGGGATTCAAAAATCTTTAGGAGCAAAAAATTATTTTATCCTCTCTCAGTTTTTATTTGAAGCAATATTTTTGTCGTTGTTGGGAGGAACGATTGGTTTGTTCTTCGTGTTCCTGCTTACTTTGGTAGCAGGAGATTCAGTAGGAATGGAGATTGTACTGAGTAAATCCAATGTTATTTTAGGATTCACCATTTCTATATTAATAGGAGTGGTTTCGGGTTTTGTTCCGGCTTATGGTGCATCTCAGCTGGATCCGGTGGAAGCGATTCGCTCTAATTAGAGAATTAGAGATTTGTTGAGTTGTAGAAGGAAAAGAAGGATTTGAAAATTGGGAATTTGAAATTAAACAAAATGAACCGAATTATTAGAAGAAGCATATTTCATGTAATAGAGGAATGGGTTTGGGTGACAGTAAACATTTAATTCTCCAATTCTCCAATTCATTAAATCAGCAAATTAGACCATGCAATCAACATTTAAACGTCCTGTCCTACTCAGCATTGTCTGTATTTTAGGCTTTATTTGGATTGTATTTAGCTTTCCGTCCGTATTTTCTCCTTCTATCAAAAAAATGGGAGATTGGTATCCTGCCTTGTTCGGTTTGATAGTGGCAAGTAGCTTCATTTCCTATATTGGATTATGGCATATGAAACGCTGGGGAGTGCAATTATTCCTCATTACTTTTTTTATTAAAGAAACAATTTTAGTGGTGGTTCAGGATGTGAATTTTATGGGAATTTTCTTTTCGATACTTTTTATTGTGCCCATGATGGTGTTTTATAAACGTATGGATTTGAACTTATAGACTGATATTCAGCCCGTTGGTCGAAAGTTTGAAGAATTAACATTATTTTGAGTAAATTTGCAATCAAATTAGATTAGAATGAGCCAAGCAGTAAAACAAAAGATTAAATTTATCAATAAAGACAAAACGCAATTTTATAGTACTTTAAAAACCCGTGTTGACCAATACTTTATAGATAACAATATTTCCCAGCATGCCAATGCCAATATGGTTTTCAAATCGGTTGTCATGCTTTCCCTTTATTTTGTTCCTTATGCATTAATGTGGACCCAAGACTTTAGTTATTGGGGTGTTTTGCTTTGTTATTGTGTGATGGGCTTAGGTTTGGCCGGAATTGGAATGAGTGTGATGCACGATGCCAACCACGATGCTTATTCAGCTAATCCTTTCATCAATAAAATGATGGCTCAGGCTTTAACCATTGTTGGAGGAGATAATAAAAACTGGAGAACGCAGCACAATGTCCTTCACCATACGTATACAAATATTCACGAACACGACAGAGATATTGACAATAAAGTAATTATGCGTTTTTCTCCTGCCGGAGAGTATAAAAAAATTCAACGTGTTCAGGTGGTTTATGTTTTTGTGTTTTATGCAATCATGTCTTTATACTGGACAACGGCAAAAGATTTTGTACAGTACATTCAATTTAATAAAGAAGGGCAACACCGTGATAGCGGCTCTCAAAAAGTATTTATCTTACTTCGTCTTATTTTCTGGAAAGCAGTTTACTTTACCTATATGTTTGTGTTGCCGATGATGTTTTTGAATATGTCTTTCCTACATTTATTTGTTGGTTTCTTAATTATGCATGCCATCGCTGGACTTATCTTGAGTATTGTCTTTCAATTGGCGCATGTGGTAGAAGAAGCAAAATTTCCGGAGCCGGATGAAAAAGGAAACATACAAAACGAATGGGCTATTCACCAAATGGAAACCACAGCCGATTTTTCAAGAGGAAGTTGGTTGATTACCTATTATGTTGGTGGATTGAATTATCAAACAGAGCACCATTTATTTCCGCGTATTTGTCACGTTCACTATCCAAAAATTGCATCCATTGTTGAAGCAACTGCAAAAGAATTTGATGTTCCTTATATCTATAATGATACGATTGGAAAAGCATTTAAATCACACATGAGTATCATTTCCAAATTAGGAAAAAATGATGTGACTTTTAGCGCTATTGCTAATAGTATGGGGTAATTGGAACGCGGATCTTGCCTGCCGGTAGGCAGGTGACGCGGAAAACAAAGATTTTCACAGATTTAAAAGGTCGAGCCCAATGCTCGACCTTTTTATTTCTTTGCGATACTCTGCGTCTCTTCTGCGTTCTCAGCGGTTAAACTGTGGGCTATTTATTTAGCGCCATTTCCTTTTCTGGCTGAGGAAAATAAGGTTTGTTTAATGCTACCATAATTAATGAAGTAACAACACAACCAATGATTACCGAAATAAAAGCTTTTCGTAAATAAGTTGTTTTTACTTCTTCGTTAATCGACTTATCAGTCATGTATATTAAGAAATATCCGAAGAACAGAAAAAAGATACTTAAACTCAACATAATTGCTGCACCAGGCCAATGTTGTAATTTAAATAAAATACCTAAGGTAAACATAGTTAATCCGCTTGCTCCCAATGTATTCATTACTGTTTTGCGTTCGGAGGCTTCTCCTTTCAATTTTTTTCTTAAAAGCAAAGGAATAAAAACCAAAGCGAAACATGTTAGTCCCAATACCAGCATTACTCCTGCTCCCGGCCAATGTTGAAACTTGAATGTTATTCCTAAATTAACAACAGAAGCAGAAATAGCCCCTATAATTCCAATTCTGTTTTTCCCTGAATTTGATTCCTCTCCCGGTTTATATAGTAAAAAGAAAGGGAGATAAATGCTTAAACCGACTCCAGCCAAAACCATGGCTGGCCCAGCTCCGGGAAGATGATTGATTTTCATAACTACGGTGGTGAACATCAGCAATGCTGCAATGAATCCCACGATGTTTAAACTTTTTTTCATACCGTTAAGTTTTAAAGGTGAATAACATTTATGGACTCTTAATGCAGCAGCTTGGAGAAAGATACAGAAAAGAAAAAAAAATTTTTAAAAGGGAGGAATTTACCCTTTGGGAGGAGTATACCAGTAGCGTTTGGCGATGGCAATGTTTATGCCTAGGCTTAAATTATAGCTATCGAAACGAAAACTGGAATTGTTAATCATTCCAGTATAAGCAAATTGCAATTGTGCTTTTACATATTTCCAACCTCCGCGTATCGTAATAGCTGGCTCAATAACAATTGAGTGTCTGCTACCTTTCATTCTCTCAATTTCAGAATGGGCATACAAGGTATCTACTATATGATTGTTAACTTTATTAAAATACAAATCACTTATTTTGGTAGATAGGGCTACATCATATGAATTATAGGAAAGACCATAATTCGCTTGGGCAAAATATTTTAAATAAGAGACGTCTGCCGTCCCTCGGTATTCCAATCTGGTAATCGGGATGAGAAAGAAAGGCGTAAAACCAAGAAGCTCTTCCTCATTATAAACATGGTGTTGACTACTGCTTCCTACGCCTGCATATAACTCAAACACCCCATATTTTTTAAAATCTTTGAAGTAGCCTGCCGCTCCGTCATAGTATTCTCCTTTTGACCAATCCGGTGTGTTTCCACCTGTCATTTTGCTAAACATCATGTTGGTTGACACAGCAAGATGATTGGTAATCGAATAAGCGGCTTGAGCTCCGGTTGTTTTAAGAACATTTCCTCCGCCAATTGAACCAGATAGTCTAACTTCTTTTTTTTCTTTGAACAAGGGAACTTGTTGCACATTTTGGATGTAATAGTAGTGCTCAGTTGTGCAACCAAAAAGGAAAACAAAATTTAAGAATATAAAATAAAATGACTTTTTCATTTAGTTTTAAAGTATGCCAGTCAAATATAATCCAGTTATTTTATTTTAACTAATCACTGGCATCAACACGCTAGAGGAATGAAGGCAAACAATTTTAATAAATTGGAATATTCATAATAACAAGTCGATAAATATAGTACGAACATTAAATAAATTATTTTTTTAAAAGACGTTTAAATGTTTTTTCTATATATTTTTCGGGTGGTAAAAGCGATTGTTGAATTCGCTTCGCATAATAAATACTGTCAATAATTTCTTTTTGTTTTTCTTCAACTAAAGATTTTTGAATTGAAATGATTGCGTTTGTTTTTTGCTTTTGCTTGTATCCTCTGAAAATAAAAATTGCCAATAATGCCACTAATACAAACCCTAAGATAAAGTAATTCCGTTCCCGCTCTTTTTGTCTCAATTCCTCGCTAGCCAGTGCATCTTTTTTAACTTGTTCAGCTTTTGCTAGGGCTTCTTTTTTCTCAAATTCAAAGTTCATTTCTTTACGAACGAGTTGTTTTTGATTTTCTTCGCTGAAAATGCTATCTCGTACAGCTATATAATTTTTAAAATAATATAAAGCCTTGAGACGCATTTCTTCTTTATTTAGCATTTTCCCACCAACAGAATCTGGCAGAGAAATATTTGATTTTTCGTATAGTTTGCTCAATTGTTCATAGCTTTCCTTAACAATATCCATTGAACCAATACTATCAGAAATAGCAAGGGCTTTATATATGTTTGCATGCGCAGCATTATATTTTCCTAGAGAAGTCCAAAGCGAACCAATATTTACAAGACGAATGCCAATACTGGTTTTGTTTCCCAGTTTTTCATCTATTTTCAGTGCCTTTAGATAATAATCCAATGCTTTGTAGTACCCATTTTGAATAGAGTCCTTGCTTAGCCCGCTATTTTTTTTTGAATCAATTTGATCTTTATAAGCACTACCAATATTTCCCAGTGAGATTGCTCTGCCATCACTGTTTTTTAATTTCTCAAACATTTTTAATGCTTCAAAATAATATGTCAAAGCTTTTACATAATTCTGTTGTTTGTGATAAAGATTCCCAATGTTGCCAAGGTTAATCGCAATGCTGTTTTTTCTATCAATTTCTTTATTTATTTTTAAAGCCTTAAAATAGTAGTCTAAGGCTTTAGTGTAGGTGCCCTGACTATTATAAACATTTCCAATGTTGGTGTAACGCACGGCCATTCCTTTTTTATTCCCTATTTCCTCATCTATTTTTAATGCTTTGAAATTGTATTCCAATGATTGTACATAGTTTGCCTGATCCTGATAGACGGTAGCGATATAGTTGTACGATGCTGAGATTCCTTTTTTATTTCCAATCTTTTCACTTGTTTTTAAAGCTAAGAAATAGTATTCCTGTGCTTTGATAAAATCTCCATTATCTTGATAGATATTACCGATATCATTGCAGACCTCTGTAATTTCTTTTTGTAGAGTTTTCAAAATAGTCAGTGAATTTTTATCTGTCTTTACTTTATTTTCAGCTAAGTCCACAATCGTGGTTGCTAGCTTATAAGCAGCAGTTCCATAGTGCAATGATGAATCGGATTTTCCCGAACGATAATATAATGAACATAGAGAACTAAATAGTTGTACATTCATTGTGTCTGTCCCTGAAACAGAACTTGAATTTGGCTCTCGGAATTTGTTTTTTTTGAGTATGGTTAATAGAGAATCAATCCTTTTGTCTTGAGAAAACACAGTTGTGCCGACCATCATACTAGAAGATAGACAGATAAAAAGAAATATGTATTTGACTTTTCTCACCAAAAGAAATTATTTTTGTATCATTCGTTTAAGTGTTTTAGCAATATATTTTTCAGTAGGAAGAAGTGAATGTTGAATTCTTTTTGCGTAATAAATACTATCAAGAATTTCTTTCTGTTTTTCCTCCACCAGCATTTTTTGTTTAGTAATAATTTCGTTTGCTTTTTGCTTCTGACGATAACCTCTGAAAACAAACACAACCAGTAATGCAACAAGCACAAAGCCTAAGATAAAGTAATTTCGTTCCTGTTCTTTTTGCCTCAATTCCTCTTTTGCCAGCACATCTTTTTTTACTTGCTCAGCTTTTGCTAAAGCCTCTTTTTTTTCAAATTCAAAATTCATTTCTTTCCGAACCATTTGCTTTTTATTCTCTGCACTATAAATTGTATCGCTTAAGTTCATGTATCTTTTATAATAATACAAAGCCCGAAGTCGCATTTCTTCCCTGCTTAAAATTCTTCCTCCAATCGTATCATACAGAGGTGTGACGGCATTTTCGTAGAGCGTGGTTAATTTTTTATAATTATCTTTAACTAAATCCTGAGCCCCGATACTGTCTGAAATAGCGAGTGCGCGATATAGGTTTTCGTAAGCGCCAGTATAATTTTCCTGAGAAGTACATAATGATCCGATATTACTTAGATGCAGTGCCATACCGTTTTTGTTTTCAAGCTCTTGAGCTATTTTAAATGCCTTTCGATAATTGTCCAACGCAATGGAATAATTCTCATTAGCTGCTACAATATCTCCGCGCACGCGCAATAGGTCTCCTTGACTATGAAAGACAGTACCAATGTTGCCAAGATCGTATGAGATTCTGTTTTTATTTTCGATGATTTCATCCATTTTTAATGCTTGTTGAATGTAGTTCAACGCTTTTGCATAATAACGGCCTGTTTGTGATGTGTCAGAAAACTTTCGGGATTGTTCAGCCTTGTTATAGTAGGCAACACCAATATTCCCTAAGCGGATTGCAATTCCATTTTTATTACTTAGGTCCTCATCAATTTTTAATGCTTTTAGATAATAGTCAAGCGCCTTTTGATAATCGGCTTGCTCATCGTAAACAATTCCAATGTTTCCTAGTCGCGTTGCCATTCCTTTTTTACCTGCAAGCGATAAAGTTTTGTCGGGCGACCTTCGAAGTTCTTCATCAATTTTCAATGCTTTAAAATAGTACTCAAGCGCTTTTGAATAATCAGCTTGATTGCGATAGACAATTCCAATGTTGCCATAATGACTGGCAATCCGTTTTTTGTTATTCAGTCCTTCATCCACTTTCATCGCCATGAAATAGTAATCCAGCGCCTTTGCATAATCGCCTTTGAGAAAATTGTAAGCCCCAAGATTTCCTAAAGATGAAGAAATACCTTTTTTACCTCCAAGGGAAATATTTTTTTGAGATGAGAGGCTAATTTTTTTTGCAATTGACAATGCTTGCATGCTAAGAATCACAGCAGTGTCGGGATTGTTGTATTTAAGTGTCCAGCCTAATTCGTTTAATACATTTACTTTGTTGGTGTCATCAGGAATTTTTTTCAAAAGAAAGAGAAGAGAATCTTCTGCAACAGGCAAAGGATATTTTATTGTTGGATAATTTGTGGAATTATTATCCACAATTCTTTGGTCAGAATCAATATTGCTACAGCCGGCAAAAACAAAAAATAAAAAAAGTACAATTATTTTCTTCATTTACTTTTATAGTATTAATTGGCAGACACAATTCTCTTGCTTGATATATAGTGTTAAGCACGAGTAATAATTTTCTTGAAATTAAAAATACAATAAATTGGATTAATTCAGAAACGATTTGAAATTAATATGCTGTTTTAGTATATATTTTCTATTTTATTACTATTTGTCTCCTATTTCGAAACATTTGTAAGTCATTTTTAGTTTACTACTTGTCTCAAAACCATAATTGCGTCATCAATGGTTTTGATGTGTTCAAATGAAAGGCTCAGTTTTCCATTATTTTCTTTCATTTTACAAAGTCGGGCATTGTGTTGAACAAACTTTAACACTTTTGTAAAGACTTCACTTTGGTAGTATGCTGATTTTTGATTTTGAATAAAATAACCAACCATTCGATTGTTTTTCAATAATAATTTTTCAAAGCCAATTTCCATCGCTAACCATCTCAATCGAATAGTATGAATTAATTCAATGGCTTGTTCGGGAACGGGGCCAAAGCGGTCGCGCAAAGAAGTTTCAAATTTTAACAATTGTTCTTCGGTATTGGAATCATCCAACTCACGATACAAATTGAATCGCTCCGTAATGTTGTTTACGTACTCATCTGGAATTAAAATTTCCATATCTGTGTCAATTGCGCAATCGGTAATAAATTTTAGATTTCTTGAATTGTTGATTTTTTGATTGAAGGACTGTTCTATGTTTAACTCTTCATGCTCCATTCTCAGTTCAATAATAGCTTCATCCAAAATCTTTTGATACATCTCAAAACCAATTTCATTAATGAAACCACTTTGTTCGCCACCTAATAAATTTCCTGCTCCACGAATATCCAAATCGCGCATGGCGATACTAAATCCACTTCCTAAATCAGAAAATTCTTCAATTGCCTTTAATCTTTTTCGTGCTTCAGGAGTTAAAAGTGATACTGGTGTTGTTAATAAATAACAAAATGCTTTTTTGTTAGAACGACCAACACGGCCACGCATCTGATGCAAATCACTCAAGCCAAACATGTGTGCTTGATTAATAATAATGGTGTTTGCATTTGAAATATCTAATCCTGCTTCAATAATTGTAGTTGCTACTAATACATCGTATTCGCCATCTACAAAATCCATCATCACTTGTTCTAATTTATCGCCTTCTAATTGTCCGTGACCAATCGCCACTTTTGCATCCGGACATAATCTCCGAATCATTCCTGCTACTTCTAAAATATTTTGTACTCTGTTGTGTACAAAAAATACTTGTCCGCCACGGGAAATTTCAAACGAAATGGCATCGCGAATAATTTCTTCGTTAAATGTATTCAACTCTGTTTGCACAGGATAACGATTGGGTGGAGGTGTATTGATGACAGATAAATCCCTTGCACCCATCATGGAAAATTGCAGGGTGCGCGGAATAGGAGTAGCAGTTAATGTAAGTGTATCTACATTTGTTTTAATCGTTTTCAATTTGTCTTTCACTCCCACACCAAACTTTTGTTCTTCATCAATAATAATTAATCCAAGGTCTTTGAATTTTACCCCTTTTCCTACAATACCATGTGTGCCAATTAAAATATCCACTTTGCCCTGAGCAACTTTTTCCAATGTTTCTTTTTGTTGTTTTGCTGATCGATAGCGATTGATATAATCAACAGTGCAAGGCAAATCTTTCAAACGTTCTTTAAATGTTTTAAAATGTTGTAAAGCAAGAATGGTAGTTGGAACTAAAATTGCAACTTGCTTACTGTCACAAACGGCTTTGAAAGCAGCTCTTATGGCAACTTCTGTTTTTCCAAAACCTACATCTCCGCAAACCAATCTATCCATTGGCCATTCACTCTCCATGTCTTTTTTGACATCTGCAGTGGATTTAATTTGGTCGGGAGTATCTTCATAAATGAAAGAAGCTTCCAATTCATTTTGTAAATAATTGTCGGGAGCAAATTGAAAACCTTTCAATGCTTTTCGTTTTGCATACAATTGAATTAAATCGTAGGTAATCTCTTTTACTTTTTTCTTGGTCTTTTGTTTTAAGGTTGCCCAAGTATTTGTTCCGAGTTTATTTATTTTTGGTTCAGCACCTTCTTTTCCCGAATATTTTGCAATGCGATGTAAAGAATGAATGCTAATATTTACAATATCATAATCTTTGTAAACGAGTCGAATGGTTTCTTGTGTTTTTCCATTTACTTCAATGGTTTCCAATCCACCATATCTGCCTACGCCATAATCGATGTGTGTAATATAATCTCCAGGATTTAACCCTTTGAGTTCTTTTAAGGTAAGGGCTTCATTCTTTTTTGAAAAACTACTTTTCAAACGGAAACGATGATAGCGGTCAAATATTTGGTGGTCGGTATAACAAGCAAGTTTTAAATCATTGTCAATAAATCCTTCATGAAAAGGAGCCCAGCCTTCAATAAATGGTAGCGAGGCCTCACCCTCAGCCTCTCTCAAAAGGAGAGGGGAGCTGTCGCTGTTACTTTTTTCTTTTTTAGAAATGGAACTTATGTCTTCGAAAATTTGATACAGTCGTTCTATCTGTTTGTGGTTTTCTGCAAAGATGATATTCTCGTATTTGTTTTTAGTATTCGCGTTTAAATTGTCCAATAAAAAGTTAAAATTTTTATTGAAGCTAGGTTGAGGAGAAAAATTATAAGTAATTGTTTGTGTTGGTGCCAAGGAAAAATGATTCCCGAATTCCACCACCGGAAATCCCAATGCTTGTTTGCTGAACACATCCTTGTGAATGTATAATTCATCAGGAGGTAATTGAGCAATCACTGAATCGAGTTTGGAAAAAGAATCTTCCGCCAAGGTAAATGCCTTTTCGATTCTGTCCAATGTCAATTGAAAATGTTTGAACCAAATAACAGAGTTCTCAGGAATGAATTCAAAAAATGTTTGTCGGCTTTCCTGCAATAATTTTGTTTGAACATTTGGAATAATGTTGCAATAAGCTACTTTGTGAACCGATAATTGACTGATAGGGTCGAAGCTACGTATTGAATCCACATCATTGTCTAAAAATTCAATACGATAAGGATATTCATTGGAGAATGAAAAAACATCTACAATTCCACCGCGAATAGAATACTGTCCTGGTTCTACAACATAATCCGCTCTCTCAAAACCATATTCATTTAAAACATCGGTAATAAAGTCGATAGAAATTTTTTCACCTTGTTTTAATTCAAGAGTGTTTTTGCTGAGATGAGCTTTTGTAACAACTTTTTCGGTGAGTGCTTCAGGATAAGTGACAACACATACTTGCTTGTTTCCTGTGTTTATTTTATTCAACACTTCTGCACGCAATAAAATATTTGCGTTATCAATTTCTTCATGTTCGTAAGGCATACGATACGATGCAGGAAAGAACAATACATTTTGTTCACCCAGTAAATTTTCTAAATCATTGAGAAAATAAGCCGCTTCTTCTTTGTCGGGAAGAATAAATAAATTTGTTTTGTGAATGTGCTGATAGGCTGAAGCAGCGATGAAAGAAATTCCGGAGCCGATCACATTTTTGAGCTGAACACGCGTAGCATTCCCAGTCAATTCTTGTATAAGTGAAGAATTGTTTTTGGCTTCTCCGTACTTCCGCAGAATGTCTTCCTTCGTCAATGTTGCTCCTTTCGGTTACAAAAATACAAAAAATAAACCCTCATTTAGTGGAATAAATGAGGGTTAAAATGTTTTGGATTAGTTGGGGCTAAAGCCCAATTTGTTTTGATTCAAATATACCGCGGTCTGAAGACCACGGCTACTATAGTTGCAAATGAAATAAGTCAGATTAAAGAGTAGTTTATTGTAGAAAAAAATTAGCTACGTCTTTCAAGCTATGGTTATTAAAATTCGTATTTGAGAGTTTGGGCTAAAGCCAAATTTATTTTTGATTCAAATATACCGCGGTCTGAAGACCACGGCTACTATAGTTAAAAATGAAATAAGCCAGAGTAAAGCGTAATTTATTGTGGAAAAATTAGCCACGGCTTTTAAGCCGTGGTTATTTAAATTCGTATTTATAATTGGGCTTTAGCCCAAACTTATTCTTACACCTTCTCCGCCAAAGAATATTTCTTCATGTATTCGCAAGCTAAATCAACCATATCTGCAGAACCTAAAAACAAAGGAGTACGTTGGTGAAGTTCTTTCAAATCTAGTTCCATGATACGTTTAAATCCATCTGTTGCTTTGCCACCAGCTTGCTCTAATATAAATGCCAAAGGATTGCATTCATACAACAAGCGTAATTTTCCTTTCGGGGATTTAGCGGTTGTTGGATAAATATAAACGCCTCCTGTAATTAAATTTCTATGAATATCCGCAACACCCGAGCCGATGTAACGAGAAGAATATGGACGATTGGTTGCATCGTCTTCCTCTTGACAATATTTAATGTATTTTTTTACGCCATCAGGAAAGTGCACATAATTTCCT